>NZ_FRAZ01000018.1:0-5234 GCF_900142485.1 Fibrobacter sp. UWB12
AGACTTTCGGGAAGATTGAAGGAATCGGAGATGTGCTTAGTGACGGCCCAAGAAAATTTCTTGGAAGTCAAATTAATCAAGAGGCGAGAGTCGCGACCAAGCTTGCTTGGGCATGACCGAGCCGAAGATTAAAGCGATACCTTTGGTATCGCCATTTACGAAAAACAGGACAGACTATTTAAGAAAATCAATGAAGAGTTTGATCCTGGCTCAGAACGAACGCTGGTGGCGTGTCTTATACATGCAAGTCGAGCGAGGCAGCAATGTCGAGCGGCGAACGGGTGAGTAACGCGTAAGCAATCTGCCCCATATCAGGAAATACCCGTGCCAACGCGCGGTTAATGTCCAGGAGAGTGGCCTTCTGCATGGAGGGTTGACTAGAGATTTATCGGTATGGGATGAGCTTGCGTCCGATTAGCTAGTTGGCGGGGCAACGGCCCACCAAGGCGACGATCGGTAGCCGGCCTGAGAGGGTGATCGGCCACATTGGGACTGAGATACGGCCCAGACTCCTACGGGAGGCAGCAGTAGGGAATATTGCACAATGGGGGAAACCCTGATGCAGCAACGCCACGTGTGGGAAGAAGCATTTCGGTGTGTAAACCACTGTCATGAGGGAATAAGGCCTGTCTTCGGGCAGGATTGAATGTACCTTGAGAGGAAGCACCGGCAAACTTCGTGCCAGCAGCCGCGGTAATACGAGGGGTGCAAGCGTTGTTCGGAATTACTGGGCGTAAAGGGAGCGTAGGCGGATATTCAAGCGGATTGTACAATCCCGGGGCCCAACCCCGGCTCTGCAGTCCGAACTGGATATCTTGGATAGTTCAGGGGCAGGCGGAATTCCTGGTGTAGCGGTGGAATGCGTAGAGATCAGGAAGAACACCGATGGCGAAGGCAGCCTGCTGGGGACTTATCGACGCTGAGGCTCGAAAGTGCGGGTAGCAAACAGGATTAGATACCCTGGTAGTCCGCACCGTAAACAATGCATACTGGGTGTCCGGGGGTTCCCCCGGGTACCGTAGCCAACGCGTTAAGTATGCCGCCTGGGGAGTACGTACGCAAGTATGAAACTCAAAGGAATTGACGGGGGCCCGCACAAGCGGTGGAGCATGTGGTTTAATTCGAAGCAACGCGCAGAACCTTACCAGGGTTTGACATGGGAACGCCGCGGCGAGAGATCGCCGTTTTGCAGCAATGCAACGTTCCGCACAGGTGCTGCATGGCTGTCGTCAGCTCGTGTCGTGAGATGTTGGGTTAAGTCCCGCAACGAGCGCAACCCACGTTTCCAGTTGCCACCCGCAAGGGGGCCCTCTGGAGAGACTGCCGGGGACAACCCGGAGGAAGGTGTGGATGACGTCAAGTCCTCATGGCCCTTACATCCTGGGCTACACACGTGCTACAATGGTCGGTACAATGGGTCGCAACGCCGCGAGGCGGAGCCAATCCTCAAAGCCGTCCTCAGTTCGGATCGGAGTCTGCAACTCGACTCCGTGAAGCTGGAATCGCTAGTAATCGTGGGTCAGCACACCACGGTGAATACGTTCCCGGGCCTTGTACACACCGCCCGTCAAGCCATGGGAGAAGGGAGTGCTCTAAGTCGTGCAAGCGCCTAAAGCAAGACCTTTGACTGGGGCTAAGTCGTAACAAGGTAGCCGTACCGGAAGGTGCGGCTGGATTACCTCCTTTAAGGAGTAAATCTGGAACAGAAGTTCCAATACCTGTTTTTCAAAAGACAAACGCCGTCGCATAAGTACATCTCCGATTCTTTTAGAGCCCGGGTCTGTAGCTCAGCTGGTTAGAGCACCGCTCTGATAAGGCGGGGGTCAATGGTTCAAGTCCATTCAGGCCCACTTTCAGGGGTTATAGCTCAACTGGTAGAGCGCCAGCTTTGCAAGCTGGATGTTAGGAGTTCGAGTCTCCTTAGCTCCAGGAAGCACCGACCGGGTGCAGAAAGCATCGTCCCACCGAGGACATGCGAAGATTGAAATTTCGGCATGGAAACTAACAAAGCAATCAAGCATACAGAGTGACTTGAAGCACCAAGAAATAAAGAGGTGGATTCGAGCTGCTCATGCGGCAGAACAGAGCTGAATCGCTGGAATTAGGATTTAAGCGAAGGAATGCACGCGGGGGATGCCTAGGCATCCGCCGGCGACGAAGGACGGGCCAAGCCCCGAAAGTCCCATGCGAGGCGCAAAGGGCCTTTGACCATGGGGGATCCGAATGGGGAAACCCACGCGCAAGCGTATCCTCAGGGTGAATACATAGCCCTGCGGAGGCAAACCCGGGGAACTGAAACATCTCAGTACCCGGAGGAAAAGAAATCAACCGAGATTCCCTTAGTAGTGGTGAGCGAAAGGGGAGGAGCCCAGACGGGTTGCATACAGTGGACGGAAAGCGAAGCGGGATGGAAAGCCCCCCCACAGCAGGTGACAGGCCTGTAGCGATCTTTAAACTGATGTCCGTCGAAGAGTAGGGCGGGACACGTGAAATCCTGCCTGAAGACGGGGGGACCACCCTCCAAGGCTAAATACGAGCGGATGACCGATAGTGCACAGTACCATGAGGGAAAGGTGAAAAGCACCCCGAGAGGGGAGTGAAATAGCGCCTGAAACCGCGTGCATACATTCTGTCGGAGGAGAGATTCATCTCTCTGACGGCGTGCCTTTTGTTTAATGAGCCAGCGAGTTGCTCGTGTACGGCAAGGTTAAGCGCCTCAGGCGCGGAGCCGAAGCGAAAGCGAGTCTCAACTGGGCGACCAGTCGTACACGGCAGACACGAAGCCTTAGTGATCTACCCATGGCCAGGTTGAAGCGGAAGTAACATTCCGTGGAGGACCGAACCGATATACATTGAAACGTGTTCGGACGAGCTGTGGGTAGGGGTGAAAGGCCAATCAAACTGGGCGATAGCTTGTTCTCTCCGAAACATATTTAGGTATGGCGTCACGTTAGCTTCACGGGGGTAGAGCACTGGCAGGACTAGGGGGCACACCCGCTTACCAAACCCTATCAAACTCCGAATACCGTGAACGTGTTGCGTGGCAGACAGCCTGCGAGTGATAAGATCCGTAGACGAAAGGGAAACAACCCTGACCACCGACTAAGCGTCCCCAAGTACGTGCCAAGTGGGAAAGGATGTGGAGCTGCACAGACAGCCAGGAGGTTAGCTTAGAAGCAGCTATCCTTTAAAGAAAGCGTAATAGCTCACTGGTCAAGCGGCTCCGCGCCAAAAATGATCGGGACTAAGCACGTCACCGAAGTCGTGGGCCCCAGCAATGGGGCGGTAGGAGAGCGTTCCGCAGGCCTGGGAAGGCGGGTGGCGATGCCCGCTGGAGGCACCGGAAACGAGAATGCTGGCATGAGTATGCGAAAATGCGGGTGAAAAACCCGCACACCGTAAGTCCAAGGGTTCCCGGGCAAGGATAATCCTCCCGGGGTCAGTCGGGATCTAAGACGAGGCCGAGAGGCGTAGCCGATGACAACCAGGTGAACATTCCTGGACCCTCCGATAAGCGTCATGACCGACGCGGCGACGCATGGGAATTCACGGGGCGGCCGATGGATGCCGCTGAAGGAGTGCAAGACGCCGGGGTGGCAAATCCCCCCGGCACATGTCCCAGGCTCCGGACCCCCGGAAGGCTTCGGCCGGAAGGGGCGCCGCGATGGACCGTGCCAGGAAAACCCGCTAAGGGAGCGAACGGAGGCCCGTACCGTAAACCGACACAGGTGGACGAGGCGAATAGCCTAAGGTGCTCGAGACAACTCGGGAGAAGGAACTCGGCAAATTAACCCCGTAACTTCGGGATAAGGGGAGCCTCCGGTTGTGACCGTGAACAGCGGGAAGCATCTGGAGGTCGCAGGGAAACGGCAGAAGCGACTGTTTACCAAAAACACAGGGCCATGCTAACACGCAAGTGGACGTATATGGTCTGACACGTGCCCGGTGCCGGAAGGTTAACAGGAGGGGTCAGCGCAAGCGAAGCCCTGAATCGAAGCCCCGGTAAACGGCGGCCGTAACTATAACGGTCCTAAGGTAGCGAAATTCCTTGTCGGGTAAGTTCCGACCTGCACGAATCGTGTAACGACTTCTGCACTGTCTCCTCCCGGGACTCGGCGAAATTGCAGTGCCGGTGAAGATGCCGGCAACCCGCACCTGGACGGAAAGACCCCATGAACCTTCACTGTATTTTGACATTGGTTTTAGGGCTGGCATGTGTAGGATAGGTGGGAGGCTACGAGCCGGCGACGCCAGTCGTCGGGGAGCCGTCCTTGAAATACCACCCTTGCCCGTTTTGAGATCTAACCTCGTCCCGTCATCCGGGACAGGGACCGTGTCTGATGGTCAGTTTGACTGGGGCGGTCGCCTCCCAAAAGGTAACGGAGGCATCCAAAGGTTCCCTCAGCGCGGTCGGCAATCGCGCGCAGAGCACAAAGGCATAAGGGAGCTTGACTGCGAGACGGACACGTCGAGCAGGTACGAAAGTAGGGCTTAGTGATCCCGCGGTACAGCGTGGAAAGGCCGTTGCTCAATGGATAAAAGGTACTCTGGGGATAACAGGCTGATCTCCCCCAAGCGTTCATAGCGACGGGGAGGTTTGGCACCTCGATGTCGGCTCGTCGCATCCTGGGGCTGGAGAAGGTCCCAAGGGTTTGGCTGTTCGCCAATTAAAGCGGCACGCGAGCTGGGTTCAAAACGTCGTGAGACAGTTTGGTCCCTATCCGGTGTGGGCGTTCGAGACTTGAGGGAAGCTGTCCTTAGTACGAGAGGACCGGGACGGACGAACCTCCGGTGTACCGGCTGTCGCGCCAGCGGCATTGCCGGGTAGCCATGTTCGGATTGGAGAAACGCTGAAGGCATCTAAGCGTGAAGCCATTCCCAAGATCAGGTCTCGCGGGGGCAACCCCCTGAAGGGCCGTCGGAGACTACGACGTCGATAGGCCGCAGGTGTAAGCGTGGCGACACGTTGAGCCGAGCGGTACTAATAGCCCGTGAGACGCTTTTCCTTTCTTTCAACGATTTGGTTCTACTGTCCCGCGTGGGCAGCCCGGACCCGCCTAGCTTCAGAGCTCTGGTGATTGCAATAACAAGTTTGGTTCCATGCAAGAGTTTGTTTCAGCGGTTATCGAGTGAGGGTCACACCCGTTCCCATCCCGAACACGGAAGTTAAGCCTCAGATCGCCGATGGTACCTGGCCCCCGGGCCCGGGAGAGTAGGTCGCCGCTGGATTCACG
>NZ_FRAZ01000017.1:0-9768 GCF_900142485.1 Fibrobacter sp. UWB12
TTTTCTATAGGCATGCCCCAAAATTGATTCAATCCATACACATTAAAACCTAATAGCACTTCTTCGTTCTTGAATTCGAGATATTTCATACCGATTGCTAAGTTTATCTCGTACGAATTATTGTCGCTATAGGCGTTGATGTTGTATGGCGTATAATCTTTATAGAAATGCAACCTAAGTGAATCAACTCCAATAAGCGTTGGTGTTAGGAATGTTAAACAGGAATCGTTTGAGATATTTGAGCTTAAAGAAGTTTCCCATGCAAGAACTTTTTGGTCAGCACAAATTTTGATAATTTCGTTCTTTTCAACTTCGAGCCAGTTTTCTTTGCTCAAGGTATCTAGACGTATATAAATGTTCTTTTCAACGTTGTTTGCTAGAACAGAGCTTAGTTGATATTGACCTAGATTCTTTATGGCTGAAGTCTTATTGGTGAAATTTTTTTTCACCAATATAGATCCATGATTTTTTTTTGCGAAATCAGAAAGAACGTATTTGTTTAGCTCTCCGTTGAAAGAACCTTGAATTTTACCGTTCATGTCGTATACGGTGTATTCAAGTGCATTTGCCAAGATGAAGTTTGTGAATAGAATAAAAAGTAGTGCTTTCATATGAATTTCCTATGGTTAATAAATAGATATGTATTTCCCTTCTATACTTTTTTCATATGCTTGTTTGTATGTTGTATTTTCCTCGCTTTTGGGAATGATAATTTTTTTTGAATTATTATCGCATTCACCTTCATGATTCCAGTAATCCTTTCTTGCTTCGTTGGAGTAACCCTTAAATTTATATAAGTAGAATTCTTCTAAATCAAATCCAGTCATGTCTATACTATATGATAATTCTAGGTTGTATTTTTCGTTATTGAAGAATTTTTCTTTTTTGTCGTCATATTCAGGATAATAATATTGATCGGGATATTTATCATTGAAACTAGAATTATAACAATTTCCACGAATACAATCCCATTGCCTTTCACGACCTTTGTTAACAAGACGTTCTACTGAACCTATGAACTCATCTGTTCCAAATATGTAATATTCGGTTCCCCTAGTGCATGCAATCGGAATATTTCTATATTTTATTTTTTTACCTATGGGGGCTGTCCATGACATCAAATTGGTTTCAGAACTAGCATATTTTCCAATAACCTCGTTTAGTCGGTATTTTCTAAAAAAATGTGAATGTTCAACATCTGTAAGACCAAATGAATGTCCTAATTCATGGTAGATAGGAAATTTGGCACCATCTTCATTCGTTTTTCCTCTTGGTACAAATATAATACTGCCGTAAGGTAAATAATTCTCAAATATATCTAATTGTACCTTTGAAAAATCATAACCATATTTTATAGCTTCTGGGTCCTTTAACAAAGATTTAAAATCTCCTAATGGCATTACCCCTGCATAGGTACCACCTTTAACACCAAGAGGTGATGGTAATATTGGATAACCATCGTCTGTGTATAAGATTTTACATTCGAAATCAGTCACCTCTTTTTTATTTTTATAAATATAGTAATATCTATTATCTTCTTTGCTAACTCTAATTTCTACATCTTCTGACTTTACATCTGTCCAGTCTATATCATTTTTTTCTTTGAATTCTTTACATTTTTTTGTGGATAATGTAACCAATTTGTATTTTGCATCTTTGGGTTCTAATTGTGGATAAAAATTGTTGCAATAAGTTAAACCGCTTTCACATTTTTCAAGATCCCAATATTTTCTTTCTTTATTTATTGCGTAAATGACATGCCATAGTGGAGATTCTTTGTTTTTTTGATTGGGTTTTATTTTTTCTGCTATGCGATATGTTTGTTGAATAATAAATTTGTTGTTTGGATTATTCATATTGACATCTACAATATGTTCTTTACCTAGTTGTTCTATTGTGATGTTTTCTCCATTTCTAGAAATAGTTGGTTTGTCAAATATATTTTTATATTTATTTTTTATTTCATCAATATTTTTGATGTTAGCTTCATTAACGTTTGCGTTTACGAGAGCTTGATTAAATATTTTATCAAATTCTGTTTTAACGTTTTTTGATGTTATAAAGTAATTTTTTTCTTTATCGGTTTCTTGAATTTTATTCTCACCATTAATCTCCATAAGAATAATATTTTTTGTTACCCTATCATAGGGTATGACTACAATTTGATTTTCTAGGCGTTCCCATTTTTTTCTTTTATTTTGACCATACAGAATATACCTTCCCGTATAATCTAGTTCTTTCTTTTCATTGCTTTTTAGTCCTTGCTCATCTTTTATATCTTCCATATTTGAATTTTCACGACGTAGAATGAAAGCGTGGAATGATGCTGTATTAAATACCGGTATAAATGCAGCCTTGCTATCGGGCATTTTTTGCTTTGGATCTTTTTGGTAAACGGAAATATAGACGATGGGGTCTTTCTTGTCTCTATCGAAACCATATTCGTAATTTTCAACTTCATTGAAAGAAACTCTTGTTTCTTCCCATGAGTATGGTCTTATTTTATCGTTGGAGCTATCATATGCTTCGTGTTTTAACTCGTCGGTATCTTCATATGGTATTGATATATCTTCTTCATCTGAACCTGAAGCTGTTTTATACAAAGCTTCCGCTTTGGGTTTTGGCCACGGATAATAATTCAGCAATTTCTCTCTCAAAGACTCTTCATCTAATGAAGATAGGTCTTCTTCCAATGCTGAAATTTTTGTTTCTTCTGACTTGCTTTCTTTTTCTGAAGAGGAACTTGAAACGGAATTTTTTGCATTCTTTACAATAGATTCCGTATAGCCACTCACTTCAACATTAGAGCATGCTGAGAAAAAAATAATAGATAATGCGATAAATATTATTTTCATGTTTTTCCTTTTTTATTTTTAATATTCCAAAATTTGGTAACGGAACCGATCTGAACCGTCTTTTATGCATAAGATAACTGCATCTTCGTAATTCCCTATATTTTCTTCAGTCTTTGAAAATAGTACTGGCTTTCCTAAGGAATCGGTCATCGTTTGGAATACGTACTTGCCGTTCTCTTCGCCATTTCTATAAAACATGATATCTACTGATTTGAAATTGTATGGTGTTCGGTCTTTTTTTATGAGCGTAAAGCGTACTTTTGCCGAATCGACCTTTGTCTTTGAGTGTTTCATCACTTTAACTTTGATGGCTCTCGCCAATAAACTGTTGGCGAGATAGGATCTGAACCAAGCTGTAGGGATTGTGTCCATTAGAGGAATCATTGGTTTGGCCGGAACCACTTTGCCATCGTCGTCAAGTTCTCCAATGAATAATTCGCTTGCACTTAAATTCAATATTCCATACGCTCCTAACGCTAGTTCCGTGTTGTCGCGTTCACTACCCATGACATCTGCTTTGGGCATTTTGTTGTCTTTTTTGCCTGCTTTACGCAATGGAGAATCGGGGGCTAGGTTTATACCTGCTTCATAGCTCATGAAGTTGTTGCTACCCTCAGGTTTCTTCTCGTCTATAAATTTGGGGTCGCCTGCAAAATTATGGCTTCCGCCGTATGGTCTTGAAAATGATGAATGTGTTGCTGAAAAACCTTCGATGACTTCGTTAGCGCATTTGCCTGGTTCGCAGCTTGGTGTGAAGTTTTTCCAGAATATACTATTGCCTATTGAGCCGTTTGATTTTCCGCTAATGGCTGGGTTTGCGGCCTTTGCGATGTTTGCATAGAACGTGGAGTTCCAGATGTCAAGTTTGTTGGCTTCGTTGATTATTGCGCCGCCTTTCGCGACTGTTCTGTTGTCGTGGAAAATTGCATTGCCGATATAGACTCCACTGCCGGCGAGTTTTACTGCGCCGCCGTTCTTTGCAGATTTGTTGCCTGTATAGACGACGTTGAGCATTTTGGTTTCGCTGTTGGCTGCTACTGCACCGCCGTCGCCAAGGGCTGAGTTCCCTGAGAATCGGATGTTTTCAAGATTTAATGAGTCGGTTGCGAAAATTGCACCGCCTTCGGCGTTGGATTTTGAATCGGAAAAGATGACGTTCTTTATCGTAAGTTTTTGGCTTTGGGAGAAAATTGCACCGCCGTTTGCTTTGTTGAATCCGTTTGCAATTCGCAAACCTCTTAAACTGCGTGGTGATCGGCCTTCGATTTCGATGTACTGTGTCTTGCCTAGATCGATAAGGGGGATGTCGTTTTCTGACTTGAGTTGCCAAATGTCTCCGGTGTAGCCGACGAGTTCAAAGCCGACTTTCCAGGGAACAGCTCCTTCGCTAAAGTTGTTGGCTACGTTCCATGTTCCGCTAATGATGTTGATTTCGCGGCCGGTCTTTTGGGCTGTTTCAAGGACTGCATTGAAATCCCCGATGGCGGTTGCTGGCGTTACTCCGTCACATCCTTGCGAGCAGGGCGATTGCGGATTCCAATAAATGCGGTAGACGTCGTTTTTTTCGAAGTTGAAAACGTAATTACTGCTGAACGCTTCGGCGGGAAATCCTGTTATTTTGTCACGGAAAATTTCGATTCTTACTGTTGTCGATGATGCGTCTAGATCAACCTTTGTAGATTGTTTTCCGTTTACTTTTACTTTGGAATCTTTGGCGTAAACGTACATCTCAACAGATTTTGCTGTTGTCGGTAGCACGGATCGGTAATGGAATGTATTGGATTCGAAGAACGGCCCGAAATGTTCTTCGCTGTGCGAAATTTCTTCTGCGCGGGGTTCTCGTGAAATGGTTGATTTTGGGGCTACTGTGAGCTTGTTTGCATAAATGCTACCGACCAAGTGTGTGCGTGATTCGATATTGACTGATGCGTTCGGGGCAAAGACTGTGCCGAAATAAAGCCCATCGGTGCCTATTTTGATGGATTTACCAGCGATATTCCATGTGATTTCGCTGGGGTTGCCTCCGTTTATAGCGAATTGACTTTTATTGCCGAAATCAACATCGCTTGCAACATCGATTGTTATGGGCCCAGCGGTTAGATCGAAGGATAACAGGACGTTAGGATCCGTGTGGATGCTTTGGAATTTATATGAACCGGAAGAAAATTTTATCTTGGCTCGTTTTTTTGCGTTAAGGGAGCCATATTCACCCGGCGGGAGCGTTTCGGATTTGCTGATGTTGATTGCCTTTGCGGAATCGCCAAACACGATGTCGGGGGCAATTACTGATGGTTTTGTCAAGGAAACCTGCTTCGTCGAAGCTGCTGTTGCGCCGGTCTCTGAATTACAGGGGTCGCCGTAGCGCAAATTCCCAGTGATGTGAGATTTTGCTCGTAATGAGCATCCGTTTGACGCGTCAACATTGCCGTAAATCTTGGAGTCGGCGCCCAATTGGAATCTTGTGCCGAAAACATCACCTAAAATCATTGAATTGTCGGAGATGTTGATAGTGTCTGCGATAACTATATAGTCTGAATTTTTTTTGTTATTCTGAAAGGTTTTATTTTGAAAAGTTGAATTGTCTGAATGGTTTGAGCTTGCTACTGAATCGTTGAATGGAGTATATGTCCATTCCGAATGTGGAATATCTACGGCAAAAGATGCGCTAGCTGTCAAAGATAACAGAATAAGTAATGTTGAATTATATGTTTTTGATTTTATGAAATGAAAAATAAATCGTTTCATTGAACAAACCTTGGCAATGTTCTGATTTTTTTTTACTTTGAGCTCGATTCCGCTTTTCCCCATTTGGCGTTATTACCTATGTTGCGGATGAGGCGGAAGCCTGAACAAACTATGGATCCCTTGTTGTAATATCCATAGTTAAAACTTTTCCAGTTGGTACTACTGTGAAAAGAAGAATCGTTCAAAGAAATTCGATATCCGCCTCCTTTTAGGCAGGATACATGTTGAGTATTTCCAAAATAAAGAGGCGACTTTAAAAGAACTCGTTCTCTGACAAGACCGAACATGTCGTATAGACCGAATTTATTTGGCTTGACTTGACCAACGGGTTCTGTGTAATTTTCATTTTGTGCTGATGTTGTATTAAATTTAGCGTATTTCGAAGCTTCTTCAAAAGTTGCGGTATCGCCCCAATAAAATTTGTTCGTTTTGTCTCCAGCACGGGCAAGCATCATCCATTCGTCGTAATATGGAAGCCTGTAGCCATCTGATGTTTCGCTCAGGCTAACCCATATATGATTTTTTTTATGATCGGTAAAATCCCAATATTCTATGACGTAACTATTTGTCCCGAAATACTCTTCTTCTTTATTTGTTGTGGAAAAATTATAATAGGGCGTTAGACCTTCACGCAAACTTCTAGCGTTGGCGTATTTCATCGCCAAGTATAAAGATACGCTGTTTGCTGCAGTGTCATGAGCCGCACAGACTCCATTGCGAATGCTATGCTTTTTTCTGGAGCGCCATTCTCTATGCGCTTGTTTTATGAACACATCATATTCGTATGTTGATGTGTCTGGAATGTCGTCCCACATTAATTGCATGAATTCACAGTTTGTTACGGGGTATTTATCGACTAACAATGTTCCGGTAAACGAAACAAGTCTTTCTGGATCTTCGTTTTGCTCGTATCCAATCATTTTTAATACTTCTTCACTAAACACATTGTATCCAAGTAGGGCCTCTTCATTTTCGAAATTAAAATACTTCATGCCGATGGCCAAATTAATTTTTTTATTTATCCCAGAATCGGGAAATAGAGCTTGAATTTTTTCAACGCCAATAATCGTTGGTGCCGATATCATCAAGCAAGAATCGTTGATGATTTTTGAGCTTATTGCAGTTTCCCATGCTAGGACTTTTTTGTCTATGCATAACTTAATCGTCTCGTTTTTTTCCACTTCAATCCAAATATCCTTGTCTGAAGAATCAAGGCTTATATTGAAATTGCTTTCTGCATTGTCAAAATGCGAAAAGTTAATATTTTTTATTGCTTTTATGGCTTCATTTGATTCTCTTTTGACTAGAATAGATCCATGATGCTTTCTCGCTAATTCAATCAGCGAATTTTTGTCCAACATCTTGTTGAATGATCCTCGGTTTTTTCCATTAATATCATATATGTTGTATTGGAGAGCATTTGCTAATGTGCTACACAGTATTACGAGAAATAGGAGTTGTTTCATTCTGAAATCCTTTATCTGTGAGTTTGAATTTTTTTAATAACGTCCGATATACTTATTTTCTCGGTCTTGATCTTCTTGAAATTTTATTAGCCATGTTGTCCTGTTTTTTTCAAATACATTTTTTGCTTCAGCGTTATTTTCCCATTTGCTGTTGCTTTCACAATAGTTTGTAAAATCCCAAAATGATTTTCGTGCTTCGATTGAATATGTTGAAGAAAAATTTGCGTCGTAACATGCACCTCGAATACATTCCCATTGATTTGGTTCGAAGCCAAATTGATTATATTTCCCATCGGAGTCCTTTATTTTAATAGGGCGTTCAATTGTTCCCCATGAATCTGCCATTACTAGTTTCTTATTATCACTTCCTTCTTCACTGATTGCTAGTGTAAAATATTCCTCATCGCCTTTTTTTATCGTATTTTTATAGTACTTTGTTCCTCCAGAACAAGCTATTTGAATGGGTCTATATCTTAGTTTAATTCCGATGGGTTTTGTCCAAGACATTAAGTTTGTTTGAATGCTCGCGTAATCATTCGTGTATTTTTTGTGTCCTTTGTTATCGTCATTATCAAAGAAATCTGTGGAACTATTTGGGTCTTCTTGCTTTATTTTGTAAAGATAAGATTGTGTGACATCGGTTAATCCGAAAGAATGTCCTAATTCGTGCATAAGTGTGAAATAAGATGATTTCCCAACACTTCTAGCTACGAGAACGATACTCCCGTAGTATAAGTAATCGTCGTGTTTATTTTCTAGTCCTATTTTATTTGGCTTTATGCTTACTGCCGCTGTTCCTGATAGTGCCGTTGGGTATGGTACTATTGGATATCCTTCGTCGGTAAATAAAACGTCGTTTTCATCGAAATTCTTTATTTTTTCGCCATTCTCCTTATATAGATAATAATGTGTTTTATAAGAAAAATTTTCCTTAGTTTGTTTTGTTTTTATTGTGACGGGAATTGCATCGGCTAAATAGTCGTTGCTTAATTCGTTATCGTTATCCTTTATTTTATACAAAAAATATTGCGTTCCCTCGGGTTCTCGTTCTGGAGCAAAACCGTTACATGAAGATAAATCTAAATTGACAACTTGTTTACATTCTGATATTTTCCATATTTTTCTTGCTTTATTTATTGCTAAAATGACATGCCAATATGGATCATCTTTGTTTAATGGATTGCCTGATTTAAACAAATTTGATTTTTCATTTAGTCTTTTTTTTACTGATTCCATTATTGTAGTGTATGTAGATATAACTTTGTTAACATCGGTCATCCATATTTTTAATAATCCGTTCATTCCGTAATGTTTTGGCTCGTCTTGAATGATGTTCTTGTCTTCTATTTTTATTACAGCTTGCTTGAAAACTAAATTGAAATTCTTTTTAAAACACTCTTTTGTAAATCCCTTTTTGCATTCTTCGTCATATGCAAACCAAGGGTCTTCTATATCACCATTGGTTTCTACATAAACGACATTTTTAGATATTTCCTGATAAGGAATGACATGGATTTGTTTTTTTAGATTGAAACAAGATGCGTATTTGGGGCTTCGTGGCCTTTTTTTACAACCATAGAGCGTGTATACAGTATGATCGTTTGCTGAAGATGAAGATATTTCATTTGAAGAAGATAATTCATTCGATGAAGATGATGATGTATTTGATGATGACGACGATTCTTCTTTTATGTATGTTGCAGATATTTCTATTCCTGAATTCTTTAAATCAATGATGTTGTCTTTGTTGTTTAGTAAGTAATATTCATCATATGCAACTTTTGAAAAGTATGGAGTGAACTTAACATCTACACCTTTTTTTGTTGAAATGTAAACTATGGGATCTTTTCCTGTTGGGTCTTGGTCAAATCCATACTCATGATCTGAACTTTCATCGAAGGATGGTGCTACATTTTTCCAAAAAAAAGGTTTTATTCCTCCTGTTGCTGGATTGTGTGGTAATGGCAAATCGGGTGATGTATTTTCGCTACTGCTACTCTCGTCACTCGTACTGCAACTTGATTCTGGATCAGCGTCGTTTTTTGCTAATGCCAATGATCTCGGATGAGAACTCATCAACTTTTCTCTTAGCTCATCTTCGTCTAGGCCGGAAAGATCTTCGTCTAATGGTGAAGATTCTTTTTTTAAGGAACCTTGTTGATTTATTTTCGATAATGAACTTATATCAGGCGCGTTCGTGTTTTTTAAAATTGATTCTGTATAACCGCCCATGTCGATGTCAGAACATGCTGTAATGAAAATGACTGATAAAATGGTTAAAAGTGCTTTCATAATATACTGTTTATTGTGAAATTTATATTTTGTACGGAAAATGTTGAAGATGTGTTGATAATTTATTTGTGTTCTCCAAGATTTCTTTTATCCTAAAACGAGGCGAAAATAGAATAGGATTATTCTGTTGTCAAGGAAAATGTTGTTCGGTAAGAAAAAAGTAATGAGTGACGATTTGAAAATTGCTTATGTATGTTAATTGTAATAAGTTATTTGTCTTGTCTATGATTGATTTTTGATAATTTATACTATATTCTATCGTTTGTGTGAAGCGTGAAAAAGTTGGCAATGTTGCTTATTTTGAGCGAAATTCCACAAAAATGAAGGAATTTTGTAGCTTTAAAATAACGTATTTTGTTGACTGTAAACGACTTACATAAACGAGTTGTAATGTATTAAAATTTGGAGAT
>NZ_FRAZ01000015.1:0-16621 GCF_900142485.1 Fibrobacter sp. UWB12
CCGATTGAAAATATGTTCGCCCAGACGGAACAGTACCTCCGTGAATTGATGGGCATCCCGGAAGATTACGACATCGTGTTCCTCGGTGGTGGTTGCTCACTTTTGTTCTGCATGCTCCCGACTTCGGCTTCTGTGCTTCGCAGAACACGTATTATTTTGGTTATAAGTTACACGCTCTCTGTGGGTTAAGTGGAGTTATCCATTCCTATGATCTGTCAAAGGCAAGTGTGGCGGACCTCCATTATATGAAGGATGTAAAACATACTTATCACGACTGTAGCATCTATGGTGACAAAGGGTATATTGGAGCTGACGTACAGCTTGACTTGTTCGAAACCGCACACATAAGACTGGAGTGTCCGTATCGGCTCAACCAAAAGGATTGGAAACCGACATTCATTCCGTTTGCAAAGGCAAGAAAGAGGATTGAGACAATATTCTCACAACTTACAGACCAGTTCTTGGTCATCAGGAACTATGCGAAAATAACGAATGGTTTGTTTGCCAGGATCATTGGCAAAATTAGTGCACTTACCATTCTGCAATACGTAAACTTCATTAACGACAAGCCCATTGGCAGAATTAAGTATGCACTAAATTAATTCCGCCAACAGGTTGCTTAATCCAAATGAATATTATAAATTTAGGAATTCTTGCTCACGTTGATGCAGGAAAAACTTCCGTAACCGAGAATCTGCTGTTTGCCAGTGGAGCAACGGAAAAGTGCGGCCGTGTGGATAATGGTGACACCATAACGGACTCTATGGATATAGAGAAACGTAGAGGAATTACTGTCCGGGCTTCTACGACATCTATTATCTGGAATGGAGTGAAATGCAATATCATTGACACTCCGGGACACATGGATTTTATTGCGGAAGTGGAGCGGACATTCAAAATGCTTGATGGAGCAGTCCTCATCTTATCCGCAAAGGAAGGCATACAAGCGCAGACAAAGTTGCTGTTCAGTACTTTACAAAAGCTGCAAATCCCGACAATTATATTTATCAATAAGATTGACCGTGCCGGTGTGAATTTGGAGCGTTTGTATATGGATATAAAAACAAATCTGTCGCAAGATGTCCTGTTTATGCAAACTGTTGTCGATGGATCGGTTTATCCGGTTTGCTCCCAAACATATATAAAGGAAGAATACAAAGAATTTGTATGCAACCATGACGACGATATATTAGAACGATATTTGGCGGATAGCGAAATTTCACCGGCTGATTATTGGAATACGATAATCGCTCTTGTGGCAAAAGCCAAAGTCTATCCGGTGCTACATGGATCAGCAATGTTCAATATCGGTATCAATGAGTTGTTGGACGCCATTTCTTCTTTTATACTTCCTCCGGCATCAGTCTCAAACAGACTTTCAGCTTATCTCTATAAGATAGAGCATGACCCCAAAGGGCATAAAAGAAGTTTTCTTAAAATAATTGACGGAAGTCTGAGACTTCGAGACGTTGTAAGAATCAACGATTCGGAAAAATTCATCAAGATTAAAAATCTAAAGACTATTTATCAGGGCAGAGAGATAAATGTTGATGAAGTGGGTGCCAATGATATCGCGATTGTAGAAGATATAGAAGATTTTCGAATCGGAGATTATTTAGGTGCTAAACCTTGTTTGATTCAAGGATTATCTCATCAGCATCCCGCTCTCAAATCCTCCGTCCGGCCAAATAAGCCCGAAGAGAGAAGCAAGGTGATATCCGCTCTGAATACATTGTGGATTGAAGACCCGTCTTTGTCCTTTTCCATAAACTCATATAGTGATGAATTGGAAATCTCGTTATATGGTTTGACCCAAAAGGAAATCATACAGACATTGCTGGAAGAACGATTTTCCGTAAAGGTCCATTTTGATGAGATCAAGACTATCTACAAAGAACGACCTATAAAAAAGGTCAATAAGATTATTCAGATCGAAGTACCACCCAACCCTTACTGGGCCACAATAGGGCTGACTCTTGAACCCTTACCGTTAGGGGCAGGGTTGCAAATCGAAAGTGACATCTCCTATGGTTATCTGAACCATTCTTTTCAAAATGCCGTTTTTGAAGGGATTCGTATGTCTTGCCAATCTGGTTTACATGGATGGGAAGTGACAGATCTGAAAGTAACTTTTACTCAAGCCGAGTATTATAGCCCGGTAAGTACACCTGCTGATTTCAGACAGCTGACCCCTTATGTCTTCAGGCTGGCTTTGCAACAGTCAGGTGTGGACATTCTCGAACCGATGCTCTGTTTTGAGTTGCAGATACCCCAAGTAGCGAGTTCCAAAGCTATTACAGATTTGCAAAAAATGATGTCTGAGATTGAAGACATCAGTTGTAATAATGAGTGGTGTCATATTAAAGGGAAAGTTCCATTAAATACAAGTAAAGACTATGCCTCAGAAGTAAGTTCGTACACTAAGGGCTTAGGCATTTTTATGGTTAAGCCATGTGGGTATCAAATAACAAAAGACGGTTATTCTGATAATATCCGCATGAACGAAAAAGATAAACTTTTATTCATGTTCCAAAAATCAATGTCATTAAAATAATGGAGCGGTCAGGAAATTTCTATAAGGCAATACGGTTGGGATATATACTTATCTCCATTCTTATCGGATGTATGGCATATAATAGCCTCTATGAATGGCAGGAGATAGAAGCATTAGAACTTGGCAATAAAAAAATAGACGAGCTCCGAAAAGAAATAAACAATATCAATATTCAAATGATAAAATTTTCTCTATTGGGTGAAACAATACTGGAATGGAACGATAAAGATATCGAGCATTACCATGCACGGCGTATGGCAATGGACAGTATGCTCTGCCGTTTCAAGGCCACCTATCCAGCAGAGCGCATCGATAGTGTGCGCAGTCTTTTAGAGGATAAGGAACGACAGATGTTCCAGATAGTCCGGTTAATGGATGAACAACAATCTATTAACAAGAAGATAGCCAATCAAATTCCGGTTATTGTACAGAAAAGTGTGCAGGAACAGTCCAAAAAGCCAAAACGAAAAGGTTTCTTAGGCATATTCGGCAAAAAAAAGGAAGTAACTCCAGCAGTATCAACCACTATCCTTCATTCGGTCAATAGAAACGTAATCAGCGAACAGAAAGTGCAGGATCGCCAATTGTCGGAACAAGCCGACAGCCTTGCAGCTCGTAATGCAGAACTTAACAGACAACTGCAAGAATTGATTTGCCAAATAGAAGAAAAGGTACAAACCGAACTGCAAAGCCGGGAAAACGAAATAGTTGCCATGCGTGAAAAGTCATTTATGCAAGTAGGCGGTTTAATGGGATTCGTTCTTCTATTGTTCCTTAATTCCGCAACACTATAATTTAACTTTATTTATAAGTTCCTGAGCAACAAAAAGTTGCCCAGGATTTTGCCATGTCAGAATTTTCACTTATCTTAGTGTTGCAAAAAGAAAACAAGCAAAACTCTAATATGACATGGCAAAAATACAAATTAAATCTGAGAAACTCACACCTTTTGGAGGAATTTTTTCAATCATGGAGAAATTTGACTCCATGCTTTCACCCGTTATCGACTCAACACTGGGTCAGAGATGCAGCAGTATCTTCGGATATCAGTTCAGCGAGATAGTCCGTTCGCTGATGAGCGTTTATTTCTGTGGCGGCTCATGCGTGGAAGATGTAACGTCACAACTGATGCGCCATCTCTCGTATCATCCTACCCTTCGTACATGCAGCTCTGATACCATCCTCAGAGCCATCAAGGAACTGACACAGGAAAACATCTCCTATACTTCCGACCAAGGCAAGACCTATGATTTCAATACTGCAGACAAACTCAACACATTGCTTATAAACGCTTTGGTTTCTACAGGCGAGTTGAAGGAAATTGAGGAATACGATGTTGACTTTGACCATCAGTTCCTTGAAACGGAGAAGTATGATGCAAAACCGACCTACAAAAAGTTCCTCGGCTACAGGCCTGGCGTATATGTTATCGGTGACAAGATAGTCTATATCGAGAACAGCGATGGTAACACGAATGTGCGTTTTCATCAGGCAGACACCCATAAGAGATTCTTCGCTCTTCTGGAATCCCAGAACATCCGTGTAAATCGCTTCAGGGCAGACTGCGGTTCCTGCTCGAAGGAAATCGTCAGTGAGATAGAGAAGCATTGCAAACATTTCTACATCCGTGCCAACCGATGCAGTTCGCTCTACAATGACATCTTTGCTCTGAGAGGATGGAAGACGGAGGAGATTAACGGCATCCAGTTCGAACTCAATTCCATTCTCGTTGAGAAATGGGAAGGCAAGTGCTATCGTCTTGTCATCCAGAGACAAAGACGCAACAGTGGCGACCTTGACCTGTGGGAAGGCGAATACACTTACCGTTGTATTCTGACCAACGATTACAAGTCATCGACAAGGGACATTGTTGAATTCTACAATCTGCGTGGCGGCAAGGAACGTATCTTTGACGACATGAACAACGGATTCGGTTGGAGCAGGCTCCCCAAGTCATTCATGGCGGAGAATACTGTCTTTCTTCTGCTTACTGCATTGATACACAATTTCTACAAGACCATCATGAGCAGGCTTGACACCAAGGCTTTTGGGCTCAAGAAAACGAGTCGCATAAAGGCTTTTGTCTTCAGATTCATCTCCGTACCTGCCAAGTGGATCATGACTGCAAGGCAATACGTGCTGAATATCTACACAGAGAACCGAGCTTATGCAAAACCCTTCAAAACAGAATTCGGATAAGAATCCTTTCTTTCCGGTTTGAATCTGCGTATTACCTCAAGTCGCATCGTGGGGTAAGGGGATGGTGGCTACATATTGATGTTGTGCTGTTGCTTTTTACTGAAAGCTGCTACTAACGACTCATAAATCTACCCTTAATCGTGTATTGGATGATAGTTGCGGATTTTAGGTTCATCAGATTTCTATCAATTAACAGCTTCCAGAGTTTGTTGTAATTCATTGCCATTTCGTTCACCTTTATCTTTTCTATGAGCTTTGAGTGGCTATAACACTGCGGATCATTATATCACAACGGCTTTACTTTTTCAATCTCGATTTGAGTTCTGCAAGCTTGAGATTTTCAATTTCTATACCAGGCACATTCTGTGCGAGCAGTGTCTGGGTATATACCCAGCCGCTTTTCGCTCGTTGGGGAAGCGCCCCAATCCCCTTGAACATCCCCGGATTTCTCCGGTGATGAGCCGAGTGTCTGAAGACACTTAAAAAGGAAGGCCGTATTTCAAGCCTTCCTTCAATGCTTCACTTGTAGAAGCCTTCGTCATCGTGTTCACCAAAACAACTATGGCAAGTATAGGGACCGGGTACTTCTTCAATGCCTCCTGGGGTTAGTTTGATTTCCCTCGTAATAAACGGAAAGATTCTGCAATGACTTATCATCAGAACCGCCATTTGCGGATTGTCACGAATTACTCTATTGATTAGATTGCTGATGTTCCTTGCGTTTATAAAGTCAAGATTGTTTAGTGGCTCATCAACTATCAACAGCTCCGCGTTTGGCCGTGTTGCGATCACAGAAAGAACTGACAACAGCCTTTGTTCTCCTCCGCTGAATTTTGCCGGTTTTGACTTGGCATCGAATATCCTTCTGTTATCATGATGCCTTGGAATCCACTCATCAATCAAGTCGTTGACCTCTGATGTGCTTAACATTTTTCCTGAACTCGGCTGGCCGCTTTCACTAATGATATCCTTAACCTGAATATTGCCCATTTCTGCGTATTCATCTCGTTGCTGGACATATGCAATTCGAGATCTGAATTTTTGTATTTCCGCAGAATTTAGTTTCAGAATGTCACCGAAACCACGGACTATGATCTCGCCGTTAATTGTCTTCCCTTCGTTATCCAGGCGCAGGATGCTTTTGAGAAGAGAACTCTTACCAATACCATTAGCTCCGGACAGTAAAACGACCTCGCCTTCACCGATATCAAAAGAGATATTCTGTAATAATTGTTGATTCCTTATTTGAATCGATACATCCCTTATGCTCAAAACGCTATCCATAAATGTTACCTCCACAGACGTTTCCTGCACCCGTTTACAGCAATAAATACCGTAACTATTTCTATTACTGCGGCAATCAAAAAATATATCCCTTCCATGAAACTAAACCCTGAAATGAATGCTGCTATGATAGATAGCAGGAATGCAACTGCGATTGCCGGCAGACACACACTATAGATGCGTGTGAAATATGAGCTGTCAAGACTCTCCTTGTCAAAGCCAAGCATAATCAGCCTTTTCATATTGTGCCGGACTTCTCTGTTTGTAAAATAGACGGCTCCATATGAGGCCATGATTGAAAGAAGAAGGAAAGCCAGCAAATAAGGAGTAAGCGTTCGAACAACAACAGCAATCTCATCTGTTCTATATACAATATTTACAGGCATATCCGATGCCGATGAAGACAGCTGATCAATGGGAGTTTTTGTATACACTCTGGTGGTATGTACGATGTTTTCAGCATACTGATCATCATATCCCATGATGATTAGACCCTCACTGAAGCTGTTCCTGGCAAAAGACTTTATATTCGAAACCTCCGGCAGAATCTGTTCGATGGTATATTCATGTATCGTGCCATCTACTATGTGCTTTGAATACAGTAAATCACCCAGCTTCAGTCCATAGCGCCGAGCCATTCCATCCGAGATAGCCACTCCGTATTTGCTGAGCTGTTCCGCATTCCAATCGACAGAAGTGGTATATAAGGAATCGCCGGTCTGCATTAAAATCTCTGCATTCAAACTGGTCTGTGATTCTCGCGACAGCGAATAGCTGATCCCTGCTTCAAACTGGTAATAATCGTCTTGAAGGATTGGATCTCTCATCGTCACGGAATACTCATAATCGGAGCGAAGTAGTGAAGATATCTGTGCAAGATTTTTCCCGATAGACAGTATTGCGAGAACGCCGATGAAAACAAGAGCCAAGGCAAAAAAGAGCATGACAAGGGCGTGTCCGCACAGGGACATCTTGAAATTGAAGGTACTACACCAGCCGATTGAGGGATGAAACGAAAAATCCGAGGCAGAGAGATATTCTCTTCCTCGGATTTTTTTATTTCAATAGACTCTCCGCCTCGAACTTGGTATATTGTGTTGCTGAGAAATGCGGTGCCATACACCACACATGGTTCGGAAAGTATGCTGTGAAAAAATTGCATCTTTTTTAATGCTGTCAGCGGTCTTTCCCTCTTTTCTCTTGTACGCATTGTATCGTCAGAGGCGTGGTTCAGAGCTTCCTTGTAACCCAGAGAGCAACGACCTGTATGTTTGGCTTCAGGAAGCCGCCCGCATCGACGAAGAAGAATATTCCTTCCATGGCATCCATACTGTCGATTTTCCAGTTCCCGGAGGGCCTGTAATTACAATAATTCTTCCTCGCTCCATTTTCGCCCTTCCTTCAACTTCGTGCTCTGTTCACCTTTTCACAACGATTCAATAGGCAAATTATGCTGCTTCAGAAAAGACAGCTTATCCCAATATCCTCTCTGAAACAGAATTTTACCATTCACAACATGGAAGAAGCCGCATCCCCGCAGTCCCAGAGGGTCCTTCCATTCTAAAATCGCCCACTGTCCATCTTCAAAGATATTCTCTACAATGGCAGTCATATCGGCAGTGGCAAATTCTGCTGTAAACATTTCACGGATTGCATCTATCCCAATCACGGGATCATTGGTCACCTGATGATTGGTTGCGTTATCATGGTACAAGCTCATAATTGCCTCTACATCATGGTTGTTAAAGGCATCTACCCATTTACATACTATTTCTTTTGGCCGTAACATAAATATTTCCTCCATATATCGTTAGCTGCTGTTTTCAAGATACACGATTCATGTAACATCACAATTCCCGCCGTTTCCACTGATCCAGGGCAGCTGCGACACAAATACCTGCCACAACGATCGTTAAGACGAGATAGGGAAGGTGGAAACCGTGCAGTGCTACCTCGTACACATCAAAATAACGCAATGGGGTCAGGTAGTCCAGGAAATGATTTCCTGTGTACTCGGCAGTAAAGGCCAACCCATAGGCAGCCAGCATGGAAATCGTACCTGTCCTCACCGCAGCCTTATAGGACATAAACAGGCTGGCAAACAGCAGCCCCAGAGCGAAAAAGAGGAACTGGGTAAAGAACATTCCCATGGTTGTGGTGAGCACTGCTCCCGGCTGTTCCAGACCGCCCAAAGGAAGAACGATTGTAAAATAATTACATAAACCGCTGAACAGGGCAAACACCAGCAGATTTACCGCCGAAACGATCACCTTCGCCAGTACAATGGTTTTCCGTTCCACAGGCTTTGTGAACAGGTATTCCGAGGTTCCGAACTTCTTTTCCTTCGCCACACAGGACAACCCCAGAGACATGGCATAAGGGAACGCCAGCAATCCTTCCCAGAAATAGATGCACACATACCAGCCAAGGGATGTGGTTAAATCGCCTTTGACCCCAAACATAATCATGATCAATCTCGGAAATTGGCTGACCATCGTTGCCATTTCATTCAGACTGTCCTGTAGAGACAGAAGCTCAAAATAGCAGAAACCGCACAGAAGCAGCATGATCCCTAACCAGATCAACAAGAGCCTTCTGGTTTGGCGGAACTCATTTTTAATCAATGTTTTCATGTTTGCACCCCCTTATGAACGAAACTGAATGTCTTTTTTCAGAAAGACACCGTAAGACAGCACCAAAAACAGGGTAACCAGCAGCACGCCCCAGCCAAGATAGGTCATATCATAGAAGCCAGTTTCGGAAATTTTTGCAGCTCCAAAGAAGGAGTATGGGGACAGGAAACTGATAGCCCGGTTACTGATGATGTTGGAGAAGCTGGTTATGCAATACTCCACAAACACGACTAATCCGGCGGTCAGCAGTGGGCTACGGTTGCGGGGAAACAAAATTCCCACCATCAGACCCATTGCAGCAAAGAACAGCGTAACAAGGGTGAGGGACAGAGCAATCAGAAAAAACTCTCCCCATGGAGTTCCGGAACGAAACATTGCCATGGCCAAAAAAGAAGCCAGCAGATACGCAGCACCTACGACCACCACTCCGATCAATACAGTCAATGCCTTTGCCCAATAGATTGTTTTCCGAGGAAAGGGCTTTGTAAACAGGTATTCCGAAGTTCCTTCCGTACATTCTCTGGTGTGAACGGAAATGCCGAAGTGCATTCCGAAAACGCCGGAGGCAATCATGAAAAAGCTGGTCAGAAACCCATAAATGCCCAACGGGGAAGTCAAGTATTCCATCGATACGCCGACACTCCTGTAAAAGTCCGTGGTGCCCATGGTTTCAAAGAGTTCCACGGAG
Organism: Fibrobacter sp. UWB12; assembly: GCF_900142485.1. Classification (NCBI taxonomy): domain Bacteria; kingdom Pseudomonadati; phylum Fibrobacterota; class Fibrobacteria; order Fibrobacterales; family Fibrobacteraceae; genus Fibrobacter; species Fibrobacter sp. UWB12. Next base: position 9,359 of record NZ_FRAZ01000015.1, read on the forward strand.
GCAACATCCAGGAAGCTGTAATAAGTCGGTGTCATCAAAAAGATACACACAGCCAAGGCGATGGTCCAGCCCAGGATATAGGTTCGATGCCGTTTCAGTTCATATTTCAAAATGACCATACCTGACACCTCCTTACTCATAGTAGTGCATGAAGATTTCCTCCAAAGAGGGCTCTTCCAAAAGCACATCGTCCAAATGCAGCAGGTGAAGTTTATCAATGATTGCTGTGATATTGCCGTTATACATAAAGGAAACAGAGGTCTTGTCCGGGGTCTCAGAGAAATTCGCAATACCAGGCAGCTCCCAGAAATCACTGGAAATCGGTGTTTTGGTGGTAAGGCTGACCTTTTTATAACCGCTTTCCCGTAGTTCTCTGATAGACTGGATGCTCATGAGCTTACCCTCTTTTAAGATTGCCACCCGGTCACACAGCTTCTGTACCTCGCTGAGTACATGGGAGGAGAAGAAAATTGTGGTGCCCCGGTTGTTCTCCTCCTTCAGAATATCATAGAATGCCTGCTGGATCAGCGGGTCTAAGCCGCTGGTAGGTTCATCCATGATCAGCAGCTTAGGGGAAGTCATAATGGCAGACACGATGCCCACCTTTTTCTTGTTGCCCAGAGACAGGTCTGCAATCTTCCGGGACAAATCCAAATTGAGCCGTTCGGAAAGCTCATACATTTTCGTTTCACAGTTCATGGCGTACAGGTCGGCGGTGTATTGCAGTAGTTCCCGCACCTTCATGTTTTCATAATAGCTGTTCTCGCTGGGGAGGTAGCCCACATCTCTGGCAATGACACTGGCCTTGGTCTGGCAGTCCAGGCCGAAAATAGATGCGCTGCCGCCGCTGGGATGGATCAGGCCCATCAGGGTGCGGATGGTGGTGGATTTTCCCGCACCGTTTGGGCCAATGAAGCCGAAAAACTCGCCCTGGTCAACAGAGAAGCTAAGTCCGTCAATTCCCCGATGTTTCCCATAGTGCTTGGTCAGCTTTTCCAAAACAATGATTGGCTCGCTCATTTCAGATACTCCTCCTTATCCTTAATTCCGCAACACTATAATTTAACTTTATTTATAAGTTCCTGAGCAACAAAAAGTTGCCCAGGATTTTGCCATGTCAGAATTTTCACTTATCTTAGTGTTGCAAAAAGAAAACAAGCAAAACTCTAATATGACATGGCAAAAATACAAATTAAATCTGAGAAACTCACACCTTTTGGAGGAATTTTTTCAATCATGGAGAAATTTGACTCCATGCTTTCACCCGTTATCGACTCAACACTGGGTCAGAGATGCAGCAGTATCTTCGGATATCAGTTCAGCGAGATAGTCCGTTCGCTGATGAGCGTTTATTTCTGTGGCGGCTCATGCGTGGAAGATGTAACGTCACAACTGATGCGCCATCTCTCGTATCATCCTACCCTTCGTACATGCAGCTCTGATACCATCCTCAGAGCCATCAAGGAACTGACACAGGAAAACATCTCCTATACTTCCGACCAAGGCAAGACCTATGATTTCAATACTGCAGACAAACTCAACACATTGCTTATAAACGCTTTGGTTTCTACAGGCGAGTTGAAGGAAATTGAGGAATACGATGTTGACTTTGACCATCAGTTCCTTGAAACGGAGAAGTATGATGCAAAACCGACCTACAAAAAGTTCCTCGGCTACAGGCCTGGCGTATATGTTATCGGTGACAAGATAGTCTATATCGAGAACAGCGATGGTAACACGAATGTGCGTTTTCATCAGGCAGACACCCATAAGAGATTCTTCGCTCTTCTGGAATCCCAGAACATCCGTGTAAATCGCTTCAGGGCAGACTGCGGTTCCTGCTCGAAGGAAATCGTCAGTGAGATAGAGAAGCATTGCAAACATTTCTACATCCGTGCCAACCGATGCAGTTCGCTCTACAATGACATCTTTGCTCTGAGAGGATGGAAGACGGAGGAGATTAACGGCATCCAGTTCGAACTCAATTCCATTCTCGTTGAGAAATGGGAAGGCAAGTGCTATCGTCTTGTCATCCAGAGACAAAGACGCAACAGTGGCGACCTTGACCTGTGGGAAGGCGAATACACTTACCGTTGTATTCTGACCAACGATTACAAGTCATCGACAAGGGACATTGTTGAATTCTACAATCTGCGTGGCGGCAAGGAACGTATCTTTGACGACATGAACAACGGATTCGGTTGGAGCAGGCTCCCCAAGTCATTCATGGCGGAGAATACTGTCTTTCTTCTGCTTACTGCATTGATACACAATTTCTACAAGACCATCATGAGCAGGCTTGACACCAAGGCTTTTGGGCTCAAGAAAACGAGTCGCATAAAGGCTTTTGTCTTCAGATTCATCTCCGTACCTGCCAAGTGGATCATGACTGCAAGGCAATACGTGCTGAATATCTACACAGAGAACCGAGCTTATGCAAAACCCTTCAAAACAGAATTCGGATAAGAATCCTTTCTTTCCGGTTTGAATCTGCGTATTACCTCAAGTCGCATCGTGGGGTAAGGGGATGGTGGCTACATATTGATGTTGTGCTGTTGCTTTTTACTGAAAGCTGCTACTAACGACTCATAAATCTACCCTTAATCGTGTATTGGATGATAGTTGCGGATTTTAGGTTGTTGTTAATTTCCTACATCATCATACATCGTGATGCAAAAAGCATTAAACAATACAAGCACAAGACAACTGATTTGATAAGGCAACTGGAACAATCCGTACAACGGAACGAGGCACTGATAACGTCAAGGAAGAAGGCGGTACATACTATCACCCATGAACTGCGCACACCGCTGACAGCAATAACAGGCTATGCCGGACTGATACGGAAAGAACAGTGTGAGGATAAGTCCGGGCAGTATATCCAAAACATACTGCAATCCTCCGACCGTATGCGGGATATGCTTAACACTTTGCTTGACTTCTTCCGCCTGGACAACGGCAAGGAACAGCCCCGTCTGTCACCCTGCCGGATTTCAGCAATCACGCACACACTTGAAACGGAGTTCATGCCTGTTGCCGTGAACAAAGGGCTGTCCTTGTCCGTGAAGACTGGACACGATGCCATTGTATTGACCGACAAAGAGCGAATAATACAAATCGGGAATAACCTGCTGTCAAACGCTGTCAAGTTCACAGAAGAAGGCGGTGTTTCTTTGATTACTGAATATGATAATGGAGTTCTGACACTGGTCGTTGAAGATACAGGTACAGGCATGACAGAAGAGGAACAGAAACAAGCGTTCGGTGCGTTTGAACGTCTATCAAATGCCGCCGCAAAGGAGGGTTTCGGGCTTGGGCTTGCCATAATGCGTAATATTGTGTCGATGCTTGGCGGAACAATCCGTTTAGACAGCAAGAAAGGGAAAGGCAGTCGTTTCACAGTTGAAATTTCTATGCAGGAAGCTGAAGAACAGCTTGGATATACAAGCAATACACCTGTTTATCATAACAATAAATTCCATGATGTTGTCGCCATTGACAATGATGAGGTATTACTTCTGATGCTGAAAGAGATGTATTCCCAAGAAGGAATACACTGCGACACTTGCACCGATGCTGCGGCACTGATGGAAATGATACGCCAGAAAGAATACAGCCTGTTGCTGACAGACTTGAATATGCCCGATATAAACGGTTTCGAATTGCTGGAACTGTTGCGTTCGTCCAACGTGGGCAATTCACCAACAATCCCGGTGGTTGTGGCAACCGCTTCGGGCAGTTGTAACAAAGGGGAACTATTGGCAAAAGGCTTTGCCGGATGCCTGTTCAAACCGTTCTCCATATCGGAACTGATGGAGGTTTCCGACAGGTGTGCCATAAAAGCGACACCGGACGGGAAACCGGACTTTTCCGCCTTATTGTCCTATGGCAATGAAGCCGTCATGCTGGAAAAGTTGATAACTGAAACAGAAAAGGAAATGCAGGCGGTACGGGATGCAGCAAAAGAAAAAGACCTGCAAAAGCTGGATTCCCTGATCCACCACCTGCGCAGTTCGTGGGAGGTGCTCCGTGCCGACCAACCGCTGAATGTACTTTACGGATTGCTTCGTGGCGATGCTCTCCCGGATGGTGAAGCGTTAAGCCATGCCGTGACTGCCGTGCTGGATAAGGGAGTGGAAATAATACGGTTGGCAGAAGAGGAAAGGAGAAAATACGAAGATGAATAAGACAAAAATAATTGTGGTGGAAGACAACATCGTGTATTGCGAATATGTCTGCAATATGCTGTCACGGGAGGGCTACCGCAATATGAAGGCTTACCACCTCTCAACCGCGAAGAAACATCTGCAACAGGCAACAGATAATGATATCGTGGTTGCCGACCTGCGTCTGCCTGACGGCAGTGGCATAGACCTTTTGTGCTGGATGCGAAAGGAGGGAAAGATGCAGCCCTTCATCATTATGACCGACTACGCCGAAGTTAATACCGCCGTGGAAAGCATGAAACTCGGCTCGATAGACTATATTCCCAAACAGCTTGTGGAGGATAAACTTGTCCCCCTGATCCGTTCCATACTGAAAGAACGTCAGGCAGGACAACGCCGTATGCCTATATTCGCCCGTGAAGGTTCCGCCTTTCAGAAAATCATGCACCGCATAAGGCTGGTAGCCGCCACCGATATGAGCGTGATGATATTTGGTGAGAACGGCACGGGCAAGGAGCATATTGCCCACCTGTTGCATGACAAGAGCAAACGTGCAGGCAAGCCATTTGTGGCGGTGGACTGCGGTTCACTCTCCAAAGAGCTTGCACCGTCGGCTTTCTTCGGACACGTCAAAGGTGCATTTACAGGTGCGGACAATGCCAAGAAAGGATATTTCCATGAGGCGGAAGGCGGCACGTTGTTTCTGGACGAGGTAGGAAACCTCGCGTTGGAAACCCAACAGATGTTGCTCCGTGCCATACAGGAGAGGCGGTATCGCCCGGTCGGAGACAAGGCAGACCGGAATTTCAATGTCCGCATCATCGCTGCTACCAATGAAGATTTGGAGGTATCGGTGAATGAAAAGCGTTTTCGGCAGGATCTTCTGTACCGCCTGCACGACTTCGGGATAACCGTTCCTCCGTTGCGTGACTGTCAAGAAGACATTATGCCGCTGGCAGAGTTCTTCCGTGATATGGCAAACAGAGAGCTGGAGTGTAGCGTGAGCGGGTTCAGTTCCGAAGCACGTAAAGCGTTGCTGACACACGCATGGCCGGGCAACGTGCGGGAACTTCGGCAGAAAGTTATGGGTGCTGTATTGCAGGCGCAGGAAGGTGTTGTCATGAAAGAGCATCTGGAACTTGCCGTGACGAAACCGACCTCTACTGTCAGCTTCGCCTTGCGCAATGACGCGGAGGATAAGGAGCGGATATTGCGTGCGTTGAAACAGGCAAACGGCAACCGGAGTGTCGCCGCAGAACTGCTCGGCATAGGCAGGACAACACTATACAGCAAACTTGAAGAGTATGGACTTAAATATAAATTCAAGCAATCATAGCCCGTAATTCACTGAATTTGGCTATCTTTGCATAACATTTGAGAAAAACGGCGATTGGCAGGAGCTTTTCGCCGCCAACATATAGGATAAGACCGCAAGGCGTTTCAAGCGAAAATCTGGTAAATTGGAACTACGGAGACGATTGCGTGATGCTTATGCTATGCTTACGCATAGCGTGCATTCACGTACTCTCCGTAAAGGCTTTACCAGAGCCATCGCTTGAAGGTAGTGTGAATTGCACGCTACTTTTTTACCCTTGCCTAACGAAAGGAAACGATTATGGGTAAAGTTCAGATTCTCGCCGTACTGACGATGGACGGATGTCTTTCTTCAGAGTTATATGATAAAGCACATCAGGATTTGTGCCTTGACCGTTGCGGTCTTGATGAAATCAGGAAGAAAGCCTTTTACCGTGTGACACCGGACTATTCCATTTCAATGCTGCACGAATGGAGAAAAGACTGCACAAACATCCGTTACCTCGCGGAAGCCACACCGGACACGGCAGACTATATAAACGGACTGCTGCGGATGCACGCTGTGGATGAAATCATACTATACACCGTTCCTTTCATATCCGGAAGCGGACGACATTTTTTTAAGTCGGCTCTGCCAGAGCAACACTGGACGCTTTCCTCTTTGAAAAGCTATCCCAACGGTGTATGTCGCATTATCTATATCCTTGATAAAAAAGCAAGATAGCCAAAATGTGCGGCAAGCATACATTTCTATTTTCAGGAATAGAATAAATGTTCCGATTACAAACAATTTAAGTCGGAGATAATTTGTCCTTGTGAAAAAATACTGAATTTTATACCTCTGAAATCCAGCACTTTGTAAAATTGAGTGTTGGATTTTTTATTTTCTGCCGCGTTTTTTGCCAATTATATTCATGTGCGCACGCAGAAAACAAAGTGTAATTTTCAAAATTGACAGAACCATGAATTATTTCTTGCTGGCGGAAACCGACTTTTTCCGCCTGATAAACGAAGCCGGCGACTGCAATATGGAAACGGCATACACGGCTTTCGCCACCCAAGTGATCGAACTGTGCAACGGCGGCATGGACATGAACCTTACCGTCATCGCGCTTGCCTACATCGAAATCGAGTTGCAGCACCATCCCGTACGTAATCTGTCAGAAGAAAAAAGAGAGATTGCCGCCTACGTCAGCAAGGCTCTGTCTTTCGTAAGAAAGATGCAGAAATTCCTTGCCACGCCCCAAGTGCCACCACTAATATCCGCCAACAACGGGTTAATAATGCTTTCTTATCAAGACGCCTACAAAATTGCAGAATCAGTTCACCAAGGCCAGCAAGACAAGGCCGGTGGCCCATACATCGATTTCCTCCAGAACGTCGCCGACTATCTCAAGAACAAAGGCGAATCCGAAGATGTCCAGGTTCTCGCTATTTTGCAGGATTCCATTACTTCTGCCACTAAAAAGACTCCGGACGACATGATCAAGATGGGCGTACCTGCCGACATGGTGGACCTCATCCAGAAGATGACCTACCACAAGAACCAGGCATGGATTGACGAATACAGCTGCCACCTCATGGAAAAGGGTGTGCCGGCCGAAGACGCCACCTACGACGCCCGCGAAAAGGACTTTGTACGCTTTGTCGAAACGCTCAAGGACAATCCGACTGCAGCAAAGGCAAAGAGCGCCATCTTGAACGTGCTCATGGACGACAAGTACATCCACCGTCAGGAACGCCGCGAACTCAAGACGAAGTTCCGTCTCAAGAAGTACAAGGC
>NZ_FRAZ01000014.1:0-59831 GCF_900142485.1 Fibrobacter sp. UWB12
CACCCGTTCCCATCCCGAACACGGAAGTTAAGCCTCAGATCGCCGATGGTACCTGGCCCCCGGGCCCGGGAGAGTAGGTCGCCGCTGGATTCACGCCCCGCTTGCCGAAACACGGCGAGCGGGGCTTTTTCTTTTTGTGCGCCCGCCCGCGCGAATCTTGCGGGGACGTTTCCGCGGCGGCTTATGCAAGACTATTTTTGTATATTCCATACAAATGACTAGACTTTCCGCGTACATCCTATTTTTCTCCCTTTTCCTCTTTGCATCTTGCGACTGCGCCAAAAAGGATTTCATGACCCCGAAACAGGGGGAGGTTGTTATAGATGTCAATACCGAAGAGTATTCGTTGAACGGGATCGTTATCGGTAAGACTGCCTTCGATATTATGTTGAATGTGGATTTGCTAATTGAGCCTCTCGATAATGAATTGCAAGAGATTCGAAGGGTTGAACAAGAAGAGGCTTTAAGGAAGGGAATTCCTGCCGATGAATCAAATGCTAGGCTTCATATCGATGAAAACCTTTCGTATGACGTTTTTTATAAAGTTATCGCTACGATGGGGTTCAGTGGATATGTATCAATTCAATATGTGATCGGCTCTAATTTCAGGGAACCGCTTGATATGAATTTGCCGGAAAGAAGTTCGTACCCTTTTTCAGATGAGGACATAAATCCTTATTCATGCCAACGAGCAAAAAAACGGAGGCAAATGGATAAGTTATCAGTAATGACTCCCCAAGAATTTAAAAGGATTATAACTGATGAAAAATTTCTGTATAGGCGTACTAATAGGCGTATTAAGGATACAGAATTGCTTGTAAAGTGTGCTCAAAAATTTATTGATTTATCCTTAGCTATAAAATCCAATGGAAATGGAGTTTCCTATGTAGTAAGCTTGAATGAATCTGGTTTGATTGATGGGGCAAAATTCTATACCTATGAAAATATAGATGATGTATGGAAATTTATAGAAGACATTCGTCTTAGACGGGAATTGCAAGATAAAGAAGATTGCGATCAGATATTTGTAGTTCTTGAAAGAGACATGATGGTCAAAAATCTTGCACCAGTAGCAAAAAAATTAAAAACTTTGGGTTATAAGATTCGATTGTATTTGGATTTGGAATAGTATGAGGAATAATGCATACAAATGTCCAGACTTTCCGCATACATCCTGTTCCTCTCCCTTTTCCTCCTTGCGGCCTGCGACAGCGCGAAGAAGGACTTTATGACTCCGAATCCGAACGAACCTGTTCTGGATGTTGGTCTCGATGAATATTCGCTGAACGGAAATGTTATCGGTAAGACCGCTACCGATGTTTCCGCTAATCAAGAGCTCTTGATTGTGCCTCTTGATGATGGGCTAAAAAAGATAAGAGTGTTTGAACAAGAGGAAGCTTTAAAAAACAACCAACCGGTTGATGAATGTATTAAAGCCAAGTTACATGTCGATGAAAATCTTTCTTTCGGTGATTTTTATAAAACTTTTGCGACAATGCATTTTGCTGGTTATTCAAATATAAAGTATGCTATCGGAACAAATTTTAAAGAAATTTATGATTTGAAATTACCCACGCGTTCTCGCCCGTGTTTGCACGTTAATCCCTTTTATATTTCTCCTCCTTTAAGGTATAAGTATATGCGTAATCGTCAAAAGTTGTCACTTGATGAAATATTAGCTCGATTAAAAATCAAGGATGCTTATAAGTTAGTTTGTTTTGTAGATTATTTTAAAGATTATAATTCTCTGGACTTGATGCTAAGCTTTTATCGTGAAAATGACAACATTGTTTATGCTATTAGCTTGAATGAAGGGGCTTTGAAAGCAAATCCCTCGTTTGATGGATTTTCATTCTATTCTTTTAATAATCTAGCGGATTTGTGGAAATTCATTGCTGATATTCGTTCTAAAGAAAAATTACAAAATGATAGTAATGATGTAAAAAGCTTTGTTGCAAAATGCACCTCTGACTTATTTGGAAAACATGCTTCCTTAATTTTTGAGAACGACGAGCTGATGAAGGATATCGCTCCATTGCTCAAAGGATTAAAGGCATACGGATATAATGGGGATAGGATTGCATTTTCGGTAGCGCTTTGGTGAAAAAAAAGCTATTCTTTGTCTCATGAATCCTAGAATATCCTTTGTATTGCAGATGTCGCCATCGACCTCGTATGAAAACCTTGAGGCGGTCGCGCGTAACTTGCTCGAAGGGATGAATGTTCTTCTGAATTCGGAACAGGTAAAGTGCTCCATCTTTTTGGATGGCCCGGTAATTGAGTCGCTTTACAATGTGGCAAAGCCGTTGATGTTCGGCAAGATTCAGAATGCGATTCGCAATGGGGTTCTCGAATTTTTGGGCGGTGGCTATTATGATCCTATGTTGCCGCTTTTTCCGGAAGATTTGCAGACGATGCAGCTGGAGTTGCATCGCGACTACTTGAAGAAGGTGCTTGGCGCAGAACCGCAGGGGTATTTCAATTCCTCGCTGGTGTGGGAGCCGGGCATGGCCGATGTTCTGGAACGCTCTCGTTTTGATTATGCACTTGTGACGGAAGCGGCTGTGCAAGATGCGCTTGGTCGCTCGACGCCTGTATCTGGCTGGTTTACGCTTGAAGATCGTGGTGCGCTTATCCGCATTGTGCCTGTGTCCGAGGTGCTTTCGAAGGCGATTGCCGAAGACAATCTTGCTTGGCGCAGCATTGCTGAACCATATTGCCGCGATGGAAAGTCTGCGGTGGCTCTTTTGGATATTCCGTCGGAACCAGCCCAGATTGTAGATTTTTTTGGACGTTTTGTAGATTTTGTCGAGACGAACGAAGTTCAGACTAGAACTGTCGGTTTTGCGGTGGATCAGCTTGAAACTTGTGGAACGATTAGCTTCCTTGTTTCGGCGGGTCGCAGGCTTGGGCTTCCTTCGACGGCGCGCACTTGTCGTGAACTTTTAATCCGTCGTCCAGAAATTAATATGCACCACAAGTCTTTCCTGAATTTGTACAGGAGAGCTCGCAGTGTGCTTTCGGGCAAGAAATGGCTCGAATTTTGCCATGCGCTTTTGCCGGCGATGGCTCCGCTTTATTTTAGGGACATGTTCAATCGTTCGGGTATGCGTTCCATGATGGTTCGCAAGCGCTCGAATCGTTTGTTGCTTTCGGCTTCGCAGATTCTTGATGATCTTACCGGTTTTTCTGGGCTTCGCGTGGATGTGTGCGACTTTTTGCTCAGGGGTAAAAAAATTCTGTTCTGCGAAAATCCGGAGTCCTCTTATTTGCTGGATTATCGCTTTGGCGGTGCGCTCCGTGCCTTGAATTATAAGGGCGGAAAAATCAATTTGGTGAATACCTGGCGCGACGATGGCGAGCCTTCTTTTGCCTTCTTGGATTGCCTTTTGCCGAATGTAGACTTTACGCCGGTTAAGTTGGAACAGATGCTTTATGACCGTAAACATCTGCTTGCGGATCCTTATGATTACCGCATTCTTCGTTCGGACTCGGGTACTGAGATTATGCTTGACGAAGAACAAGGTTTTGCAAGCGAAGAACGCAAGGCTTTGTTCAAGATAAAGAAGGTATTTACGTTCCAGGGCGATGCGGCCAAGTTTACGGTTTCGTATACAATCGACAATCTTGCCTACGTGAATACGAAGGGCTTTTTCGGGACCATTCTTGAACTTGGACTTTTGTCACGAGGTGATGTCAACAAGGTCGTGATTGACGGAATGAATGTCAAGTGGAACATGGTGGAACCGCTTTTGTATCCGGATGGAAAGTTGCTTGAAATCCGCGATGAAAAGGATGGCTGTGTTTTCCGAATGGCTTTTGATCGACCGACATCTATTTTTGTCGGCTCCATTTTTGGAGCGACATCGTCGGCTGCTCCGCAGGCGTTCCAGGGCATTCGCGTGTTCCCGTTCTGGAATGCGCCGTTCAATGTGCTTGACCGCAAGGCGTTTAAAATTTCAGTGTCGGTGACCAAGAGGTAAAGAATGCGAGCCGACTTGATTGATATCCAGGTTGAAGACCGCGGCGAAGAAGTTGAAATTTCACTGTATGGTATTCTCGGTGAATACCAGCTGTCGGCTGTTCGCGAAAAGCTGGAAATGCTTGTTCGCGGTCCGGGTATCTTTTTCTTTGTGAATCTTCAAAATGCTCGCTTTACGACGGATGCATATCGCGGCTTGTTCCTCGAAATTCTGAATTTGGTGAAGCAACAGAAAGCTTCGCTTATTTTGATTTTTAACAGCGACGAATTGCACGCCTATTTTGAGCGTTACAAGAACATTTTTGAAATTTACAGGAGTCGCGAGGAGTACCGTAAGTCGGGGCTTTCTAAGCAGGCTCACTTGGTCGGCCTTCATTACGAAAAGAGGTCTATCAGTCTCTCTCCTGGCTTTGCTGTTTCGGTCGCGCTTTTCCTTATTGGTTGGGCAATTACGTTGTTTGTTATTATTGTTGGACAAGGACGTGAAATTTCGGATAAGCAAGCTCAAATTACGGTTTTGGAAAGCCAAAAGGCGCGATACATCCGCGAAATTGATCGCCTTGAATCTGCAATTGGCCCGATGCGCAAACTTGGTGTTGTTCAGGATACGACTTTGCTAAGTTCCTTTGGTGCCATTCAAGATTGGGTCTCTTATCTCGAATACCTGGAGAAAACACGGCGTGAAAAGTAGAGTTCGGCTCTCTTCAATGAGCGTTAGCGTCTTGTTTATCATTGGTTTCGCCGTCTTGTTTTTTTTTGCGAGCGAATGGTATTCTAACAGGCTGAAACTTGAAAATTTAGCCAACCGCGAGCGAATTCTTCACAATGACCTTGAACATTTGGAAGTGGTGGGCAAGTGGACGCTGGATTACTTGAAAATCGAAAAGGCGCTCACGTATATGTTGGGGGATCGCATTTCTGAGGTCAGTTCTCGCATTTTGGCGGAACACTTGTGGCAGATTTCCCAATCGTATTCGCTGGATCCTTTGATTGTTCTTGCCGTGGTTGCACAGGAAAGTCGTGGAAACCCGCTTGCACGTGGACGTTTCCAGACCGGTAAATTCTCGGGGGCGCTGGGGCTGATGCAGATTAAGCTGGAAACCGCAAAAAAAATTGGTAGCAGGTTCGGTCTTATTATTGAAGGCGAAGACGACTTGATGCGCCCGGAAGTGAACGTGGTTGTAGGTTCGGCCTACTTGATTCGCTTGATTGGAAAGTACGGTAATTTGAGGGAGGCGCTAGTGGCTTACAACTTGGGCCATACTGCTGTCGATAAGCTCCTTGAAAAGAATGCTCCGCTCCCGACTTCTTACTATGAAGGTGTTGTGAGGCGATACAAGGACTTGGTAAACCACTGTTCCTTTTAAATGCCACTTTTATAAATAGCAACCCGTTTGTTATTTATTCTTTTTTCTAAATTCTAGCTGTGATTAGGAATTTGTTTTTTATTCTTGCAATGACGGGGATCGCCTTGGCGGGCGAAGTCCGTTATGACTGTTTGCGCTTTGTGGAGCAGGGGCTTGCGAGTGACCCGCAGATGGAAGAACTGCGTTATGGCACCGAAGCCAAGAAAAATAAGATTAACGCGCTCAAGTCCGAAGTCATTTTGCCGACTTTCTACGTGTCTATGATGGTGGGGCCTGCGCCGGGTCTCAAGGAATACAACGATTACTATTTCAATGATTCCGGAGATACCTTGGGTATTGAAAAAGCTGAAAAGTATGATTTTTCCAGAATGGGACCTTTCTGGGGTGTTGAAGCCAAGTTTATCCAACCATTAAATTTGGGCCAGTACCGCACGGGTAAGCTTGCTTTGGAAGCCGATTTGCAGCAAAAGACTTTTGAAATCGAAAACTCGACGCTCAAGAAAGAAGTTGAACTCCAGAGCTATTATTACAACTATCTCCTTGCCCTTGAAATGAAGCGCATAGCCGCTGATGCCCAGAAGCAAGTGGACAAGGCGTACGACCAGCTCGAAGAGGCTTTGGACGAAGATGAACCGACGGTTTCGCAGACGGACCTTTTGAATTTGAAGGCTAAAATGCATACGGTCAAGGAAGGCGTCATCGAGGCTGACCTTGGCATGAAGCGCGTGCAACTTGCTATCCGTTTTGCGTTAGGCTTGCAGGAAGGCGAGACTTTTGCTGCCGAAGATACAATCCTTGCGATTCGACCGGAACCGCTGCCGACAGAGGAACAGGTTCGCGAATGGACCCTCATGCATAATCCGGAACTCAAACAGCTCGATGCTGGTTTACGTGCTCGTCGATTCCAGATGGATTTGGCAGAGGCAAAACTTGCTCCCGAGTTCTTTGTCATGGGACAGTTCGAATACGTGAAGAGCTGGGCCGGAAACCGCAATGTAGTCCAGAAAAACGCATTTGCACAAGATGCCGTGAACAAAATTTCGGGGCTTATCGGTGTTGGCTTAAGGTATCGTTTGAATTTCTGGAAGAGCTGGGAAGATTTCCGCCAGGCGAGAACGGAATACCGAGGTCTTAAACTGAAGGAAAATTACGCTTCGAAAGGGCTTGTGGCTAAGGCTGTTGAACAGTATTATCAGGTCGTGGCAGCCAAGGGAAAGCTCGATGCTTTGCGTGAAAGTCTGCGTGCAACGGAATCGCTTTTGAAAGATGCCGCCATGAAATATGACCTCGATAAATCCCAAACTAGCGCTCTTGTATCGGCTTATACGCAGAATATAACCATGCAAAAAGATTATTATTTCGCAGTTTGCCGATATAATGTCGAATTTGCCGGATTAGTGGCAAAGATGGGGTTGTCTCTTAGCGACTATAAAACGTATTTTAAGTAAAAAAGAGGAGATTTAAAGATGTTTAAGAAAATTTTGATCGCTATTGCCTGTGCTTCGCTCTTGTCTTTTGCTGCTGAAGATCCAGTCTCTGTTGTGAAGAGCAAGGACGTTGAACTGCAGAACATCATCAAGAAGTCCAAGCGTACCGCCAAGGAAACGGAACGCGTCAAGAACCTTTTGAATGATTCCTTTGACTTTGCGCTCTTGGCCAAGAAGTCCTTGGCTGCTAGCGATTGGAAGGCTCAGGACGAAGCTTCTCAGCAGAAGTTCGTGGCGGAATTCCAGCGCATGGTCCGCAACTCTAGTGCAAATCGCCTTGAACTTTATCGTGCCGATTCCACGATTTATGAACCGGCCAAGATGAAGGGCTCGGACGACGCTCGCGTTATCGCTCACTTGTGGAACAAGGGCAAGGAATCGGTGCTCGAATACAAGATGACGATTGTGAACGGCAAGTGGAAGGCTTGGGACTTGGTCATCGACGACCTTTCGACGGCCCGCAACTACAAGGAACAGTTCAGCAAAATCTTGAAAGACAAGAGCTTTGCCGAATTGATCGATATTATCAGTAAAAAGGCCGACGAAGCCGAAAAGTAAATGGGCTTTTTTTCCTGGCTCCTTTGTTCTATTCTCGTTGTAGCGCTTGTGCTACTGCTTTTCCCGTTTTCTGTTCGAATTGAATTTGAAGCCGGGGAGCGCGGTGCGCGGGCGCTGTTCTTTTTTTTCAAGAAAAAGGTTTACGAGTACGAAAAAAAGTGGGGGAAGGAACAAGTAGGCAGTAGGAAGTCGGAAGTAGAAAGTGAAGAAAACGTAAAGGCTTCGACGAAGGATAAAAAGTCTGAAGATACTCAGAGTAGCGCAACAACACCTGTAAAGAGCGAAACGAAATCTTCCGAAAAGAAAGAACAAACAGTTGAATCGCCTGAGAAGACTAAATCGGTCGAGGCGGGGGCTGTCGAGGCTGTCGCGAAACATCCTGAAGTAACGACCGCAGAGAAAAAGGCAATGGATCCTATCGAGGCCAAGCCTCTCCAGGATGACTATAGTGAGCCTGCCGCAAAATCGGAGCCGGAAGAAAAGAAAACAGCGGATGTTAAGGATGCTGCGAAGCCAGCGCTTGTAAGCGAACCGATTTCTACGGAACCTGCTTCGAAGTCAGAAAAAGTAAAGTCTAATGATTCGAAATCGGATGATTCGGAATTGTCGAAAGCAGAAAAGCCCGAAAAAAAGAAACCAAAAAAAGAAAAGCGCAAGCTTTCGGACCGTGAATTTTGGACCATCATTTTGACGCCGGATTTTGATGCTAGGGCCTTTAGGTATGTGTTGAAGATTCTTGGTGCAGTGTTTTCTTTGTTCCGCATTCGCTTTAAGGATTGCTTTGTCGAAGGTATCCAGACGGATTACCAGACCATGGGCTATATCGCGGCAGTGAACGGATTTTTGAAGGCTTACCCGTACGTTGGCGATTGGGACTTGAGAATGGACTGGTGTCGCGAAAAGGGACTTCGTGCGGCAGGAACAGTTCGATTGAGTATTACCTTGCTCCGCGTTTTCTGTTTTGTGCTTGAAACGCTTGTGCTTGCTGGAATTTTGGCGTTCAGCTTTTGGCGCCGTCGCGCCCGCGTGATTAAAACAAATGAACTTCCGGAACTGGGATTTGTTCGCAGAAAGATTCTGAATATTATTTTGGAGGACTGATGGCCGTTTTGACTTTGGAACGTTTACTGGCTTCGATGGGCTTTGGCAGCCGCAAGGATGCGCGCGCGTTAGTGCGCATGGGCCTTGTGGAACTGGATGGCAAGGTTCTCGATGATCCGTTTATGGAATTTAAGGTACGTCCAGAGTTTATTACGGTGAACGGCGAAGAAGCGCCGACGGTCGAGAAGTTGTATGTGATGCTTTACAAGCCGACGGATGTGGAATGCAGCCACAACGCTCGTGACCACAAGCCCGTGTACGATTTGCTGCCGGAACGCTTTACGGCAATGGGCATTCAATCCGTCGGGCGCTTGGATGCAGATTCTTCGGGACTCCTGCTGCTCTCGAATCAGGGTGACTTTATCCACAAGGTCGAAAGCCCGAAGAAGGGACTCTGGAAAAAGTATCGTGTGACACTTGCGCGACCGTTTACAGATGCGCAGAAGGCAGAACTCTTGGCGGGCGTGATGCTCAAGGACGAACGACGTCCAGTGCTGGCTCGCGAAATTGAAGTGAACGGTGATGCTGTAGATATTTCGATTGGCGAGGGACTGTACCATCAGGTCCGCCGCATGTTCGCTGCGGTCGGCAATCACGTGGAAACTTTGGAACGCGTTGCGATTGGACCGGTTGTTCTGGATCGTACGCTAGGCGAGGGCGGTTGGCGATTCCTCACCGAAGAAGAAGTCGCTTCGTTATCGTAGAAGGAGATGCCCGCTCGGAGGCGGGCATGACAAAGAAAAGCCGGCGTTCAAGCCGACTTTTTCGTATCAGGTGTGAAAGCCTGATTTTTGGGGTTCAACGTTCGTTTAGATGGAATCGTACTCGCTATTGACGTGAACGATTTCGTTTTCGGTTTCAAGTTCCGGCTGCACAGAGGCTTCGCCGAGAATGCCTTCGAGCGAATTGATCTTATCCTTAATGTCGTTGCTGAACTTGAATGTCGGGACCAAACGTTCGTCGATGATGACAGTTTCGCCGGTGCGGGGATTGCGTGCCGGTCGAGCCTTGCGAGGCTTGCACGCGAACGTGCCGAAACCGCGAATTTCAATAGTATTGCCTTCGATAAGCTTCTCGCCGAGGAGGTCAAGGAACTGTTCGACTACAATTTTAATATCATTGCGCACAAATCCGGTGGATTTGGCGATTTCTTGAATAAGAGATTGTTTAGTAATATTAGCCACGCACTAAATATAAGTTTAACATAGACTTAGAGTGATGGTTGATGTGAAATTAAATATCTTTTTCGGGTTCACATT
The DNA here is from genome assembly GCF_900142485.1 of Fibrobacter sp. UWB12. Lineage (NCBI taxonomy): Bacteria > Pseudomonadati > Fibrobacterota > Fibrobacteria > Fibrobacterales > Fibrobacteraceae > Fibrobacter > Fibrobacter sp. UWB12. The sequence goes on from NZ_FRAZ01000014.1 coordinate 9,755, forward strand.
GCGGAATATTTGTGAATAGTTGTGACTTAAATGTTGAAGATTGATAATTTGCCTAAAAAGGTCCGTTTTAGTCTCCGTGATAAGGAGATTTTCCCCAATACTATCTTGAGTCCGATGGACGGGGTGACCGATGCTCCGTTCCGGCGTCTTTGCCGAGTGCTTTCGGGTGATCGCATGGGACTTTTGGTTTCGGAGTTTGTTCCGACGGATGGCGATGCCGTATTCAACCCGGATGGTCACAAGCAACTGAAGTTTTTCCCCGAAGAGCGCCCGTTTGGCGTTCAGATTTTTGGTCGTTTCCCGGATCGCATGGCGGTGGCTGCCGGCAAGATTGCCGAGCGTTACCACCCGGAATTCATCGAAGTGAATGCGGGGTGTCCGGCGCCGAAGGTGGCGGGCAAGGGGAGCGGTTCTGGTCTTTTGCGGGACTTGCCGCGCTTGCAAGAGATTCTGCACGACGTGAAGGCGGTTTTGGACGCAAAGACGCCGGAGATTCCGCTCACGCTTAAGTGCCGTATTGGCTGGGACGACGATAGCATCAACGTGATGGAAACGCTCAAGATTGCCGAGAGCGAGGGCGTTGAAATGCTCACGGTTCACGGTCGCACGCGTTTGCAGGGCTATAACGGCCTCGCGAACTGGGACTGGATTGGCAAAGTCGCCGCTGCGGCAAAGATTCCCGTGATTGGCAATGGCGATGTGAATAGCGTCGAATGCGCACGCGAACGCATCAATACTTATGGTGTTTCGGGCGTGAGCATTGGGCGCGGGGCGATGCATAACCCGTGGATTTTCGGGCAGATTGCCGATGCGTGGGAAGGCCGTGAAAAGCATGTGATTACCGCGCAAGAAGCGCTTGATGTGTTCCCGCTCTATTACAAGTTCAAGATTGAAGATGGGGCGACAGAAATGAATGCGATGGGCCGCATGAAACAGCTCGCCGCGCGTTTATGTAAGGGATTTTGTTTGGACGTGAAATGTTGTCATCCTGGAGCCGAAGGCGATAGGATCCAAGAGAGCGATAACGTCGCGATGTCGGTGCGGCAGGCACTTTTGACATGCCAATCGGCTGCAGAAATGCTCGATTGCGTTGAAAAGCTCAAGGACGGGATTGCCCGTGAAATGGTCTTTGAGCCGGAACGCCTCGTGAACCTCAATGGCGCCAAAGAAACCGAACTCAAGTTCGGCGACCAGTTTAAAGGCCGTTGATATTATCAATAAATGCGTGAAAAAATAACTGTATAAGAAATTATTGTTAATCGTCGAGAGAATAAAGCGTCGGCCAAGGATGGGGAGGGTGCAGGGAGGGGCCCGTGCGGCCTTCGCAACTCCGAGCTGGGGCCCCGCCCGCATGACGTACTTTTATTATTAAAAAAATGATGAAGTGCTGATTCTTTCAGCATAAAAACAAGTACTCAAAAAAAATCTCAAAAATTTACATTTACCTCTTGATTTTGAGTCGAAATTTGAGTACATTTAAAACATGGAAAAAACAATCGACATATTTCAGTTTACTCATTTCCGCAAGTACCTGGATGAGTACCAGGCTGCTCGTGTGCAGACCGACCCTGAATTTACCAGGGCGGGGGCCTGCGCTTTGCTTGGCCTCCCCAAGACTCGCAGTTATTATAACGATATTGTCAAAGGCAAAAAGCTCACCGGGCGCATGATTCCCAAGTTCGTGGAGGTCCTTGGACTCAACAAAAAAGAAGCCAAGTACTTTGAAACGATGGTGAATTTTGACCAAGCGAAAACGACGACGGAACGTAATGCATTTTTTGATGAACTTATCAAGCAACATCCGGATCCGCACCACATTTTGAATGAAGATGCGTACGAGTATTACAATCACTGGTACAATAGCGTGTTGTTTACTGCGTTAGATGTGATGGATATTTCGGATGACCTTGAACCGATTCAAAAGCGCATTTTCCCCAAGGTTTCCGTGGGAACATTAAAACGTTCGCTCGAACTGTTGGAACGCATTGGCTTTGTACGCAAGAACGAAGACGGCTTTTGGAAAAGCTCGCGCGATTCGGTAAGTAGCGGGGCTTACAACAATAACGACTTGGTGCGTCAATACCAATTGCAGTGCTTTGAACTTTCGAAGCAGGCGCTGCTTGCTGATGATGACAATCCGTCGGATATGGGAACGTTCACGTTCAGCGTTTCGGATGACGCCTATAAAGAAATTGCCTTGGAAATTCAGAACTTGAAAGCCAAGGTGCGTAAAATTATTACGCAAGACAAGAAAGATGCGACTGGTGTACACCAGTTGAATATTCACTTGTTCACGAATTTAAAAAAATAAAAACGAGGAGGAATGATTATGTTTACATATAAGATTGCAAAAATGGGTGCCGCCGTGGCTATGCTTGGTCTTGGATTGCTTGCCGCTTGCAGTGGTAGCGATGTTGCGTCGTCGTACAGCGAAACGCAGACGGGAAAGCCTGTGATTATGCCAGGAACGCCTATTGCCGAACTAGATACTGCATATATCCGCAAGGTTATTGATGAAGGTCATGGTGGTTGCGGTTCACTTGCCAAGAGCGCTGCTGACGTAGAACCGGAAGTCATTGCTGACGCTGATAGCGTTGTTGAAAAAAAGCCTATTGGTTATGCCCGTTTTACTTGTAAAGCCTATGATGATATTCAATTGTATATGAATGCTCGCGTTCAGGTGGTTGATAGTGCGGGTAATCCTGTACAGGGGGCTACTGTTTATGAAGGGGCTTGTTCGTACAATAATAAAGCTTGTCAGTATACTACGGATAAGGATGGCTATATCTACATGGATAGCGTGAACTTCCTGACTTATTTGGAAACGGAATCCAAAAAAGTTGAGAATAGATATTATCCTAGTTATAAAACACTTCAGTTGCGCGTGCTTTCGGCGGATTCTAGCTTGGGTACCAATATCTATTCTAGTTTTTCGAAGGCAACGGTTGTGGAAGTTAATGGGGAGGCTGTTGCTGAATTGGAAAAGATTGTCCTAGAACCTGTGTATACGGCTAAGGTGTATTTGGATTCTCTTCACAGGTTGTCGGGAAACTTTGGTATTTGCTTGGAAATGAAATATGGAACTTCTTCGCTTTATGATGGCGAAAAACGTCCTCGTACTTTTTCTCCTTGTCAAATAGTTACTGATGAAGATAATGAAAAAGGTTATGTAATTATTTATGGCATGCCTGAGGGAACCTATGAGATTTCTTTAGGTGAGACCCAGAATGGTATTTCTGCGGGAGGCTTGTTCCCATCGTTGGTGGTGACAAAGCCATAGTCGATTGTAAGGAATACGTTAGGAGGAAAAGTTTCAGCGACTCTTCGGGGTCGCTGAAATTTTTTTACACTAGAATTGTTTTGGAAATGTATGGTAAATCACGCATTTTTTTGCAAAAAGATGAAAAATATTCTATATACAGAATGTGAAAAGTTTTATTTCTGCCCATAAGCTCATTCAGATTGTTATCCTGATTATTCTCGGTATTGTCGTCAACCGATTGCTTGCCGATTTGGTTATCCAATTAGAATTGCCGCTGTACTTGGATAGCGTGGGTACGATTGTCGTTGCTGTGATTGGTGGGTTTAGCCCTGGTGCAATTGTTGGATTCTTGACAAACTTCATTGGCGGTTTTGTCGATTCTTCGACATTTTACTACGGCACGATTAACGTGATGATTGCTGTGTGCGCGGGGATTGCAGCTAGGCGTGGAGCGTTTGATAAGATTACCCGTTTGCCGGTATTGCTTGGGATGTTGATGATTCTGAGCATTCCGTGCTCGGTGCTTTCGTATTTTCTTTTTGACTTCAATATTGCAGAAAATGTGGTAACTCCGATTGCAACGGCGCTTCATGATCGTGGGCTGCCTGTTTTGCTTTCTCAGATTTTGGCGGACTTCTGCACGGAAATTCCGGATAAGTCCATAACGATTATTATTGCGTATGTCGTGATTCGCTTGACGCCACGTTGGTTTATCAAGGCGTTTGATTCTGTTTCGGGCCGTTCGCACGAAGATCGCTACCGTTCCAAGAATGAAATCCATACGCTCAAGGCGCAGGTGACGGCGCTCTTGTTCGTGTCGAGTTTTGCGCTTGCTGTGGTTGCTACGGCCGTTGCTTACAAGACTTATTCCGAAGCTGAAATCCATGAGACAACGCTTTTGGCAGAATCGGTGAACAGGCTTGTGTCGGATGCTATCCAGAATGCGGATTCGGCTACGCTTCATGATTATATTCATGACCTTAAGGGGCGGCATCCGCGCATTTTGACGATTACGCCTGGCATGCATGAGACGGGCAAGTGGGATGTCTCGATTGTCTGTACCGAGGCTCCAAATTTGGTCTGTACCAAGTTTAGTCTTGCTGCGATTCGAATCAGCGTGGTGCTGTTCTGCACGAAGATTTTCTCGACGTTGTTTGGACTTTTGCTCGCAATTGTGTTTACGGCCATCTTGATTGCAAATCGTAGGGTGGTTTATCCGATTCATGAAATGACTCTTGAAATGGATCATTTTGCATACGACAGTAGCGAAGGGCGCCGGACATCGATTGACCAGATTAAGGGTCTTGAAGTGGTGACGGATAACGAAATCGAGAATCTACATTCGGCGATTATCAAGGCTGTCGAAGAAATTGATTTGTACATCAACAAGTCCGAACACCAGGCGGCTTCGATTGCTGCGCTCCAGACGAACATCATTACGGTGCTTGGCGACATGGTTGAAAACCGCGACGAGACGACGGGTGGACATGTGCACCGTACGGCTGCGTATGCCGAACTGATTGCTCGACAGTTGCAGCGTGATGGCAAGGAACCTGAAATTAATGATGCGTTTGTTTCGACGATCGCTGTGGCGGCTCCGCTCCATGACATTGGCAAGATTAGCATTTCTGACGTGATTTTGAATAAGCCTGGTAAGCTGACGGATGAAGAGTTTGCCCAGATGAAGTTGCACACGGTCTATGGTCGCGATATGCTCGTGCGTGCATCTAAGAACTTGGGTGAGACATCTTACCTTAAGATGGCAAAGGAAATTGCTTATTGCCACCACGAATGGTGGGATGGCTCGCGAGGCTATCCGGAACGCTTGAAAGGGACCGAAATTCCTCTTTCTGCGCGTATTATGGCGGTCGCGGACGTGTTTGACGCTTTGGTGTCGGAACGCCCTTACAAGAAGCCTTTCTCGGTGGATGAGGCTTTCCGCATTATCACTGAGGAAAGCGGCACGCACTTTGACCCGGAAATTGTCGATGCGTTCGTGAAAAACCGCGAAACCATCGAAAAAATCATGAAAACCAAGTTTGAAGATTAAAATCTTACATCTTTTTTCACAGCGTGTAGTTGTTTCAAAAAATGTATAACGATTTATCGTTGTGAGTGCAAAAGCGTCGGCCACAACCTTAAAAGGCGAACGCAGCGGGGCTGCTTGCTGCCCCATTGCTGAGTCGTAAGGTTGGCGCTTGCGCCAGGATGGGTAAAAAACTCCGAGCTGGGGCCCCGCCCGCCGCGTGACGTGCATTTTTATTTTTCAAAAAGAATTATTGGCGAAGAGCCATTATTAATTCTTTTTTGATGTCCTTTTAATCTTGCGACAGGGCCACAATTTTTCTAAATTGCCCCGCGGAAATTTCAAAACAGGACATTGAGAATGAACTACAATCCTCTCGCTCAATCTTTGAACGCAGAACTCTCCGCAAACGGTTGCTGCGTTCTTGATATGCTCTCTGAACAGGGCAAGGCCATTTTCTTCCCGCGCAAGGGTATTCTTGGCCAGGGTGCCGAAGCCAAGGGCTCCGACATCAATGCGACAATCGGTACAGCTCTCGAAGATGACGGCTCTCCGCTCGTTTTGGACTGCGTTCTCAAGTCTCTGAATCTCCCGAAGCAGTCCTTCCTCTATGCTCCGAGCTTCGGTAATCCGGACCTCCGCAAGGAATGGAAGGCTCAGGTCATTAAGAAAAACCCGACGCTTGCTTCCAAGAATTTCAGCAATCCGGTGGTGACCTGCGCTTTGACGCACGCCATTAGCTGCGCTGGTTACCTTTTCCTCGACGCTGGCGACGAAGTCATCATCCCGGACCTCTACTGGGACAACTACGAGCTCGTGTTCGAAAACGCCCGTGGCGCAAAGATCAAGACGTTCAACACCTTCAAGAACGGTGGCTTTGATACGGAAGCCTTGAAGGCCGCCCTCGCCGAAAGCAAGAGCAACAAGAAAGTCGTTCTCCTCAACTTCCCGAACAACCCGACTGGCTACACCGCAACAGAAGTGGAAGCTGTCGAAATTGCAAAGATTCTTACGGAATGCGCTGCTGCCGGCAACAAGGTCGTGGCTCTCCTCGACGATGCTTACTTTGGACTCGTCTATGAAGATGGCGTGACGAAGGAATCCCTCTTCGTGAAGCTTGTCGATGCTCACGAAAACCTCCTCGCTGTGAAGCTCGATGGCCCGACCAAGGAAGACTACGTTTGGGGCTTCCGCGTTGGCTTTATGAGCTTTGGTTTCAAGGGCGCTACCGAAGCCCAGCTCAAGGCTCTCGAAGACAAGGCTGCCGGTACGGTTCGTGGAAACATCTCTAACGGCCCGTCCATTAGCCAGAAGATTTTGCTCGCCGCTTACCAGAGTGCCGAATACGCTCAGCAGAAGGCCGAAAAGTACGCCACCTTGAAGAAGCGTTACGACATCATCAAGGAAGTCTTGGCCGCACATCCGGAATACAAGGAAGCCTTTGACCCGATGCCGTGCAACAGCGGTTACTTTATGTGCATCAAGCCGAAGGGCGTTGACGCCGAAGAACTCCGCCAGAAGCTCATCAAGGATTACAGCACGGGCACGATTATGCTCTCGGGCCTTATCCGCATTGCTTTCAGCGCAGTTCCGACCGAAAAGCTCGGCAAGCTCTTTGAAAATATCTATAATTGCATCAAGGAAATGAAATAGGTATTAGGGATTAGGTATTAGGGTTTAGTTGAAATAATCGTGGCGAAGCCACCCATAAAACGACGCACGAAGTGCGCAATACTTAATCCTAAAACCTGTAACCTATAACCTAAAACCTAACCGGAGAATCCATGTCCAATAACGCAACCTTAAACTACAACGGAAAAAGCTACGAACTCCCCGTCGTTGATGGCACTGAAGGCGAGCACGGTCTCGATATCAGCGCGCTTCGCAAGAGTTCTGGCCTTGTCACGCTGGATTACGGTTACTTGAACACCGGTAGCACTAAAAGCTCTATCACGTTCGTCGATGGCGAACATGGTGTGCTGCGCTACCGAGGATACTCCATTGAAGATCTTGCAGAAAAGGCGACTTTCCCGGAAACCGCTTGGCTCCTGATTTACGGTGAACTCCCGAATCAGGAACAGTTGAGCCATTTCCGCACGCTCTTGACCGAAAACGCTCTCTTGCACGAGAACTTGCTGCACTTCTTCCGCGAAATGCCGCCGGGAGCTCACCCGATGGGTATTCTCTCGTCTGTGGTGAATGCCGTGGGTCTTTTCACGCCGCGTTTCTATGACGATGAAAACATCGCAAGCGCATTCGAACTCACGACCGCAGGCCTCATTTCGAAGATTCGCACGATTGCCGCATTTGCTTACAAGGCAAGTATCGGTGAACCGTTCGTGTATCCGGAAGCAGAACGCAGCTACTGCAGCAACTTCCTCAACATGATGTTCAGCAGTAAGGCTCGCCCGTACCACCCGGATCCGATTATGGAAAAGGCGCTCAACACGCTCCTCATTGTCCATGCGGACCACGAACAGAACTGCTCCACTTCGACCGTTCGTATGGTGGGCAGCTCTCAGGCTAACCTTTACGCTAGCATTTGCGCCGGCATTTGCGCCTTGTGGGGCCCGCTCCACGGTGGTGCAAACCAGGCTGTGCTCGAAACGCTTCTCCGCATCCAGCAGAGCGGCATGACGATTGAACAGGTGATGGATAAGGCCAAGGACAAGAACGATCCGTTCCGTCTTTCTGGTTTTGGTCACCGTGTTTACAAGAGCTATGACCCGCGCGCCAAGGTGCTGAAAAAGCTCATGTACCAGGTGTTCGAACGCGAACATGTGCACGATCCGCTTTTGGATGTGGCAATCAAGCTCGAAGAAGCTGCCCTCAAGGACGATTACTTCATTGCACGTAAGCTCTATCCGAATGTGGACTTCTACTCTGGCATTCTCTACCGCGCCATGGGCATCCCGACGAACATGCTCACGGTGATGTTTGCGATTGGTCGTTTGCCGGGTTGGATTGCTCACTGGAAGGAAATGCACGACGATCCGCAGAGCAAGATTAACCGTCCTCGCCAGATTTACACCGGCAAGACGGAACGCCCGTGGATTGATCGCGATAAACGATAAGTTTTCAAGTCCCTGGCAACTGCGCCGGGGGCTTTTAGCTTTACGAAAAAAGCGAACCTTTTCGGGTTCGCTTTTTCTATAGAATCGAGCAGTTCTTATGGGCTGTCTTAGATAACTTTCGGGCGGCCGGACCGCATTGACAATAGGGAATCGACCATTTCGTTCCAATGTTCCAGCACAACCTTGCCGATGGCGGGGTCGTACATTTTGCCTAGATTCTTCTCGATTTCATTGCGGCAGTAGTCCAGCGACATGGCATCGCGGTAGACGCGCTTGCTTGTCATGGCGTCGATGGAGTCTGCAATGGCAATCACGCGGGCGCCTATTGGGATGTCTTCGCCTTTGAGACCTTCCGGGTAGCCGCGGCCATCATAGCGTTCATGGTGATGCAATACAATCTGCACCATTTCGTGCGTGTAGTTTGACTGCATTAGAATCTTTGCGCCAATGACCGGATGCTGTTTAATAATATCGAATTCTTCGTCGGTGAGTTTTCCCGGTTTTGTAAGTACGTTGTCCTGAATGCCTATCTTGCCGATATCATGCAAGTGTGCCGCATTTGTAATCAACGATATTGAACTTTCCGAAAGACCTAAGAAACGGGCAATCAGTTCTGAGTACGCTTTTACGCGGTCTGAATGGTGTGCCGTGTAAGAATCTTTTGCTTCTTCGACTGAAATTAGGCAAGAAATCAGGTCCTTGAGATTCTGGTTCTCGTTGCTTTCAGACGATTTGTGATAACGTACCTTGTCGCGATACATGTTCAAGTCGGCTTCCATTTTCCAGTCACTAATAGACTTGCGGACTCCGGTCTCGCTGCATAGGCGACTTTCGCCTACAGCAATCGACAAATGGTACAAAGCCGTCTTGTTGTATTCCTCGATTCCTCTCCTCAATTGTCTTTGCAGCTTGAACAGCGAATCAAGCGGGGCTCGCATAACAACAACAAATTCATCGCCTCCGATTCTAAAGCAATTCCCGGTGGTGCCGTAGGCTCCTTTGATTGCGTTAGCAGCTGCGACGATTAGTGCATCGCCTGCCTGGTGGCCAAAGGTGTCGTTTGCATATTTTAGGCCGTTCACGTCCATCAAGAGCATGGTCCAATTGCTTGTTTTGGATTGTTCTTGATTGATTGTGTCTAGAAGTGCATCGAATGCAAGTCTGTTTTCGAGGCCCGTTAAGCTGTCTGTCGTAGCAACATCTTGCAAGTGTTCGTTCATTACGCGTAACTTGCTGTTAATCTGTTCTAGTTCAAAAGATGTTTCGCTAATGAATGTTGCCATGCGGGCTGCAAGCGGCAGACGTGTAGACTTTTCCGAAATATGTTCTATTTTTTTGTCTTCGTTTCTTACTATTGGGCCTTCACGCATCGAAGCGATAACAAGCGTGATGTTATGTTGGTTCAAATGTCCTTTTTCACGCAAAAATTCGCCATGCGAGAAAAATCCAGTGCTGGTGGCTAGATTCTTGAATGGTGTAATTTCATAGGTCGGTTCATGCTGCGACCAGAACGCTTTTCGTGCAGCGCATGAGAAAATATGCATGACTTCTGGGGCGAAAAGTTCGGCGCTTTCGCTTTCGGCCCTGATTTTTTCGACAATCAACTGAGGTTCGCCATACGACAGGCGGACTATCGAGCCTTCGTCTATATCCGAAGACATGGTGAGTGAACCGTCTGGATTACTTGCGCCTGCTGCACGTACAATTGAAATGCCGTTATGCTCGTAGAGCATCGGGAATTCAAGAGCGTTATAAAAGAAATTATTGTCGTTCTTGATGTTCAGGTACTTGTTGTACACTTCGTAGGCTGGAAGGCTGCTCAATTCATAAAGGACGTTGCCTTTGGAACGGGTAACGTGGAAGTTACGACCGATGGGTTTCCAGCCGCTAATCTTGCGTGATTCAACAAAGAACTCTTCGCCGCCATAGAACACGACCAAAAGACCGGTCTTGGTGTAGCCGCCTACTGACGAAAAAACACAGGATTCCGGACTTGTGATATCGGGGGAACAAACGATACCGCCAAAAATCTGGATGTGCGGTGCTAAGGAGTCGAGGCCCTCGCAAAGATGCGTTGTAGAAAAAGGTGCAATGCAATGATAAATTTCAACGGCCTTCACCCAGGGGTTATGGTTGGCCTCTTTTACAATTTCGTTTGCAATGTCCTTGATTGATTTTTGGGAGAAATCGTACTGATGAATCTTAAATTTTGTTGTCGGCTTTTCAAATATGATGGCGGACACCGAAATATCGCCAGTTTTTTCGCAGTTAACAATGTTTCCGCTAGTCGAGTTGCCGAACCATGGAACATCGGGAAAAACTTTTTCCAAGATGTCCCAAACAGGCTTCAGTTTTTCCGGATCCAATATTGCAGAATGAATCTGGAAACATACGGTAGGCGAACCGTTTTCCTTGCACCAGTTGCTAAACTGGACAAGTTCTTTTTCGAATGCCCCCGCATCGTTAAAAGCAAAAAATCTGTTTTTCATTTAGAGTTCCCCTTCTTATTACAGCTAGGCCGTAATTAGACTTTAAAAATATATCATATCTAAATGGAATATGGCTAGGGAAAAGTCTAAATTTTTGCCGATAATCGCAAAAAATAGCCTTTTTATGCAAAAAAGCCATCCACGGGAGTGGATGGCGTAAAGCGTTTTGCTGTTTATTTGACAAAATTAAGCAAACGGAGTCATAACCTGCCAGAGCACGGCCTTGTGAGCGTGCAGGCGGTTTTCTGCTTCTTCGAAGCTCATGTTCACGTCGAGATTGTCCATCACGGAGTCCGTGATTTCTTCGCCGCGGTGAGCCGGGAGGCAGTGAGAAACCTTGCAGTGAGCCGGAGCGAGCTTCAAGAGTTCATCGTTGATCTGGAACGGCAAGAAGTGAGACTGCTTTGTAGCCTTTTCGCCTTCCTGACCCATGGAGACCCAAACATCGCTATAGAGAATGTCGGCGTCCTTGACGGCATCCTTCGGGTCGTTGAATACGCGGTACTGGCAGCCATGCTTCTTGAGGAGCGGCAATGCTTCTTCGACAACCTTGGAAGGCTGTTCAAAACCCTTCGGGCAGGCGAGCGTGAAGTTCATACCGATCTTGGCGGCAAGGGCGAGGAAGGAGTTTGCAACGTTGTTGCCGTCACCGATGAAGGCGACTGTCTTCGGCTTGCCATCGGCGTTCATGAAACCACCGAGGTTTTCGTTAATCATCTGGGCAAAAGCGATGGCCTGGCACGGATGATAGTCGTCGGTCAATGCGTTCACGACCGGAATGGAACCGTATTCAGCAAGTTCTTCGACGAGCTGCTGCTTGAAGCAACGGACTACAATGGCGTTTACCCAGCGGCTGAGGCAGCGGGCAACGTCCTTGACGCTTTCGCGCTTGCCAAGCCCGATAGAATCCGGGGAGAGGAGCACGGCGTGGCCGCCGAGCTGGTTCATGCCCACCTGGAAAGTTGTAATAGTTCGCAGAGACGGTTTTTCGAAGAACATGCCGATGTTCTGGCCGTGGAGACGGTCAGAGACTTTGCCCGCGTGGACTTCTTTCTTGAGCTGCGAGGCGATGGCGACGGTTTCGAGAATACGTTCTTCACTCCAGTCCATGAGGCGGAGGAAGTGTTTGTTGCGATCGATCATTTCTATTCCTTTGGGCGAAACCCTATTATACCATTGATTAAAAAATCATCCGGTTCTTATTGTATTTCGTGATTTCCGAGCGTTTTCCTAGGCTTTACTAAATGAAAAACGAAAAAAACGGAGCTTTTACACTCCGTCTTACAGGAAATCACAAGAAAATGCTAACGGATATTAGCGAAGTTTCTTTTTGTGACGGTCACGACGACGGCGTTTCTTACGCTTGTGAGTCGCAATCTTCCTGCGCTTTCTTTTCTTTCCGCAAGGCATATTGTATCTCCGTTAAAGGTTAAACATAAAAATACGCCACCAAATAGAGAAAAAAAATTCTCGTTTGTCAAGGGGTGGGCTTAAGTTTTAACACTATTCCGCAACCATCTCCATTGCTTTTCGGATGAGGGCGGCGGCGCCTCCGTAAAGGTGCGCGCGGGGGCTTTCGTTGCTCAGCATGGCACGGAATTTACGGGCTCCCGGGAGGCCTGCAAAAAGTCCGTAGAGGTGCTTCACGAGAATCGTTGCAGGGCAGCCTTCGGCAGTCTGTTTTTCGACGTAGGGGAGGTAAGCTTCGAGGAGCGCCTTTCGTGTGGCGGGGATTGCATTCCCGGCGATAATTTCTGCCGGGTCGTTACTTTCGGGGCGGACATCCCCGAAAATTCTCGCATCGGCATCGTGCAAAAACCACGGATTCTCGTAGGCTTCGCGACCGACCATCACGCCATCCAAATCCTGGAGTTGCTCTTCGATCTGGTCGAGCGTCTTGATTCCGCCGTTGATGCTCAAGTTGAGCTCGGGCATTTCGGCCTTGAGGCGGTGGACGAACTCGTAATGGAGCGGTGGCACTTCGCGATTTTCTTTAGGCGAAAGGCCTTTGAGCCATGCCTTGCGTGCGTGTACGATAAAGATTTTGCAACCGGCATCCTTAATAGTTTGGATAAAGTCTGTGAAAAATTCCCAGCTGTCCATGTCATCAACGCCAATGCGGCACTTGATAGAAACCGGAATCGAAACGGCGTCTTGCATGGCCTTGAAACAGTCGGCGACAACTTGCTTTTCTTTCATGAGGCATGCACCGAAGTTCCCGTTTTGCACACGGTCCGAAGGGCAACCGCAATTCAAGTTGACTTCGCTAAAGCCTGCGGCTTCGACAAGCTTTGAAGCTGCGGCAAGGTCTGCGGGGTTGCTACCGCCGAGTTGCAATACGGCGGGATGTTCAAAAGGTTCATGACCGAGGAATAAGTCTTTGTTTTCGCAGTGCAAAAGCCCCGTGGACACGACCATTTCGCTATAGAGCAAAATGTGCTTGGAAAGCAAACGCAAAAAATAGCGTTCGTGGCGGTCCGTGCAGTCGAGCATCGGAGCGATAGAAAGTCTACGATTAAAGTCGATATTCATGCACGTAAAAATAGAATTTTACGTTTGCGTATTTTCCATGGGCTGGTCGTTGTTCCAAAGAATGACTTTGTTACGGCCGTGTTCCTTGCCTTCGTAAAGAGCCTTGTCTGCAAGCTGGATGCACTTTTCGGCGCCTTGAGTGCTATCGAATTGAGCGACACCCAATGTGATCGTGACCTTGATTTCTTTACCGCCAAAGAAGATAGTTTGGTTTTCAATCTGCTTGCGGAATCGTTCGGCAACGTGTGCGGCGTCTTTCAGCTCTGTTTCGGGGAGGAGCGTCAAGAATTCTTCACCGCCATATCGAGCGAGAACGTCGTATTTGCGGAGAAGCCCGCGGATGGTACTTGCGACGGACTTGAGCACGGCATCGCCTGCGGCATGGCCGTATGTGTCGTTTACGTTCTTGAAATGGTCGATATCGATAAAGATAATGCTGAAAGCCTTTCTGAATCGGTTTGCGCGTTCGACTTCCTTTTCGATAGTCCTGTGCATGTCGCGACGGTTCGGCAGTTGCGTGAGTTCGTCCGTTCTTGAAATCAAGTCGAGTTTTTTGTTAGCTTGTTCTAGCTCGTACGTACGTTCCTTGACTTCTTTTTCAAGAATCTCTCTATGCGCGTTCAGTTCCTGAATTTGCCGTTTTATAGTGGCGTGCATCTGGTTAAAGACTTTTGCAAGTCTGCCGATTTCGTCTTGGCTGCTCTTTGCCTTGAATTCCTCGATGTTGAGGTTTCCTTCGGTAATTTGCGAAATATGGTCAATCAAGTTGTTCAATGGCTTACACACAATCAATATTTGCCAGAGAGAAACGAGCAAAATGGCGATAATGGAACTGTACAAAATAATTCGGCTAACATGCTGGACCGATGAAACTTGGGCGTCAATTTCAGTCTTGGGCTGGAGAGCGATAAGACCGAGATCGTAAGTCGGGTTGAAAGTCCTGTTGATGAGGTAGGATTTTCCTTTGTCCAGCTTTACGAAACGAATGGAATTATCGTTGTCCTGCTTGATGTTCATGTCGCCAAGTCCGAGTTCGGAAATCTTGTGGACTCCGTCAAGCCAAGTTCTCATATCCGGGTGGTAAAGGATTTCGCCTTGGCCATTGCATGCGATGAGAATGCCGTTTTGCCCGACTTTGTATTCCGAAAAGTATTTCCAGAGTCGGCGAATCGAAAAGTTTGATATCAGTCTTCCATCACCCATGGCTCTGTCCGAAACGACAACGCCAAAGGCTCGCTTGGGAGTGCCGTCTGCATCGCGGTACCATGGAGATATGGTGGGCCTGTGAGGTGAAATTCTATTGAACTCGATAGGGTAGGTTATCTTGGTTGAGCCTAGCATGGAGTTGTTGCAGACAAGATTGTAGCTACGGTCAAAGAGCGATATGGATTCGCCCGAAATGAATAGCGACGATATGTTGAAGCTTTTGAGGTAACCGGCCGCTATGAGCTTGTCCATGCTTTGAATTTCGGAAGTCTTTGCCAACAAAGTCAGACGACTTGCAAACTGCTCCATTTCGTTGTTGACCGTGTTTGCGAGTTGCTGTAACTGGGTTTCGTTGGTATCGTAACTCAGTTTAAGCGTGGTCTTCATTTGCCTCTGGGTGAAAACGTAAGTTCCAATCATCACGATGACAAGCATTGAGACAATCAAGAGCAGTAAACTCTTGATGATGATGCTGTTTGTGAGATTGGAAACTTTTAAACCCATAGTTCTTTGCGTCTTTTCTTGAAATATAACTAACGAATTTGCAACTGGTTAGTGTTTTTTCCTACGGGTGAACGCAAAAATGAACCCGAAGAGCACGGCGATGGCGAAAATCCACGGGGTACGGCTGAAACCGGAATCGTTTTCTTCGGTCGGCTTTGTTTTTTCTTCGATACCCTTGTTCTGGTTTCCGTCCTTGATGCCCAGGGCCTTGTGCCAGGTTTCGCGGAATTCTGCAAATGTGAGGTCTCCGGAAATCGGGTGGTTCAGGAGCTTGTTTATGTTGTTTGAATAATTCGCGAGGATTTCATAAATCTTTTCTTCGGAGTAAAGCGCCGGGATTTCGAGATGGTCCCAAATGGCGCTGAACATGGATCCGAGAATCTGTTCAATATCACCCCATTCTGGAATGGCTGTGTAGGCACGCCCTGTGCCGAGCATAGGAACAAGCGTCTTGTAGTCGTCGTCCTTGGACCAGTTGGCAAGAACCTTCTTCGATGCGGGGAGCATGCCTATTTGCTTTGTATATGCATCCAAGTTTTCATCGTTGGTGAGATAAAGTAAAAGATCCAAAGATTCTTGCTTTTTGTTGCCTGTCGGGATGGCGAGGTTACTGCCGCCGATGAAGCTGACGGAGCCTTCCGTGCCCTTCGGTATGGGAAGAGCCATGACGCTGTCGTTACCGATTCTCGTGTTCAAAAGGCCGCCTTTTTCGCCTTCGATTCGCGTCTGCATGATGACTTCGGATGTGTTTACGATAAAGGCGAGTTCACCCGCATTAAAGTGTTGTACAATTTGAGCCGTGTTCATCTGCAAGGCGTCGGTGCTGACGAGGGTGTCGAGTACAAAACTCAAATACTTGGCGATACCATAAATGGTCTTTGGGGTGAGGATACTCGCTTTCCATTTGCCATTAGCGTCTTTTTCGATGAAATTGCCGCCATTGCTCCAGATCCACGGGGCGAAGTTGTGCGGGATATTCCAGTCGTTCTTTCCCGGGAATGCAAATGCGCGGACCTTGGTGCCGTCGTCGAGCACTTCGTGGCTGTTGTTCACCTTGCGGATGGCTTTAACGAATCCATCAAATGTAGAGACATCGTCAGGATTGATGTCGTTCTTCTTGAGAATGCGTTTGTTGGCCAAAATTGGGCGGATATCGATGAACCACGGAACGGAATAGACGGTCGTGTCGGAGTCGATATGAGTCGTGTTCCAGCTGACGGGAACGAACCTCGTGGAATCAATTTGTGTGAGCCATTCGTTCAAAGGCTTGATTTCGCCGCGGGAAGCAAAGTACGGGACCCATGTTGTGCCGAGCTGTAATACGTCTGGTGCGTCTATGCCGGTGGCAAGTGCCGTCGTGATGCGGTTCCAGGCTACACCCCAGTCCAGAACGGTGACTTTTGTCTTGATTCCTGTTTTCTTTGTGAAAAGGTTAAGCCTTTGTTCTAGTTTTTCCTGAGGCGAAGCACCGTTTGGCATAATCCAGACCGTTAGGGCTTCTTGTTTAGGTTTGGGCTTTGCTACAGGTGCCTTTGCTGCAAAAATGGACGATACGGCAATCGTTGTTACGATGCCTACAATTTTCGTAATAGCTTTCATGGTACACCTCCTTTTCCAAAACGTCAAATGTATCAAGTATGTATGATATTTGTAGATTTATTAAAAAAATAAAAGAAATGCAAGAAAAAAATTTTGAAGCATGCTCAATGAGGGGTAAAATGTTGGCTGTTTGCGGTATAGTCAAGAAAAATGGTCGAATTTTGATGTGCAAAAGGGCTGCCGGGGTGCCTTTCCAAGGGTATTGGGAACTGCCGACCGAAATTTTGGAGGAGGATGAACCTGCCGAAAATGCTCTGGAAAGGGTCTTTTTTGAGCGCTTGACCGCAAAAACACGATTTTTGCAGCGTGTAGGGGCGGTTGATTTTTCGTATGGCGAAGGTTACCGGATTTTGGCGTACGGGGTGGAACTCGAGAAGAATTTTATCCATATATATGGGTATGATGATTTCCGGTGGGTGAAACCGTGTCATTTAAGGACACTTCGTGTACTTGAACCTCATGTGACTTTGCTCACTAGATGAATCATGGATTGTAAATTTATGATACACGTAAGGCGTTCCTCTAGCAAATATTATGGTTCTTTCTTATATTTTTGCAAAAACAAAAACACTTAAATATAAGGAGTTTGTAATTATGAAGAAGGCTTTCCTCGCTCTTGCTTGCGCAGGTATGATCGTTCTCTCTGGCTGCTATGGTAGCTATGGCTCTACCAAGTGGCTCCATGGTGCCATTGGCAAGATTTCCAACAAGTGGGCTAAGTCCTTGGTTCACTTCCTTGCTACTCCGGCCTACGTCCTCTGCTTTGGCTTTGTTGACTTCCTCTTCGTCAACACCATTGAATTCTGGACGGGCTCCAATCCGTTTGCAGCTGGCGATTCCTACTATGAAAAGGACGCTCAGGGCAACTCCGTTGCTGCTGTGAAGAACGAAGATGGTTCTCTCTCTGTGCAGCTCACCACTGCTAAGGGCGAAGTTTCCAACCTCACTCTCCAGCGTGATGAAAACGTTGTCCGCGCATTCGACGCTCAGGGCGACCTCGTTGCCCAGTACGAAATCGAAAAGTAATCGACAAACAAATTTCGTCATTAGAACGCTCTCTGGATATCCGGAGGGCGTTTTTTTATATATACTTCTAGCATGCAATGTCGGGTTGTTCAAAATCGTTTGTTTAACCCTTTCGGGGCTTTGTTCGCGATTCTTTTCGCGGCAGTCCTTTGTGCGTGCAACGGAAACGATTTGTCGCGTGGCGATGAGGCGCTCCGCATTGGTGATTATGAACGTGCGGTCATGAATTTTTCGAAGGTCCTGGATTTGGAGCCTGCGAACAGGGATGCTCGATATGGGCTTGCTATTGCCTACTATGCGATTGCCGAAGACAGGGAACGCCTAAAGGAAAGTACGCTTTCGTATTGGGAACGTACGGTTCGCGAATTCAAGATTTTATCTGTGGTCGATACGGGTGAAAAGTCTAAACCCATGTATTCGACGTCGTTATTTTATCTTGCTCGTGCAAAGCTTGCCGAAAATGCCCAGGCAAAGGTGATGTCGCTTTTGGACAAGTCTATCCAGCTTGATCCGGAAAATTACTTTAGTTACAATCTCAAGGCTTTGATTCTTGCCGGCCAGGGCGATACCGAAGGTGCCAAGAAAATTTATGCCTACATCGTGACGAAGCAGCCGAAATTTGCATCGGCTTACGTGAACCTCGGCAACCTCTACTGGAACGTGCACGATTACGAATCTGCATGGGATATTTGGTCGATGGGGCACGAGGCGTTACCAGAGGATGCTGTACTCGCCAAGTGGACTCGCGTGGCGGAAGATTCGCTCAAGGCTATGGTTTATTCGGGTAAACTATGAGAAAATCCGAAAAATCGCTTTTGGACTCCGTGACGGGAGGCTATTTGCTGCATCGAGGCGGCGAGGCTTCTATTTATCTTTTGAATATCGGTGGCGCACCGCATGTGCTCAAGTGGTACAACGAAGGTTTTTCTGTTGACGAAAATATTGTAGACCGTGCGAGCAAAGTACATGTTCCTGGTTTGTACCGCATTGAAGAATGGGGTAAACGCAATGGAACTCCGTATCTGATTTACGATTATATTGCAGGTGTTTCTTCGGATGGACTCGGACGGCTCCCGGTGACCGCCTCGCTTGTGGCTTTGCGTCAGGTCGTTTCTACGCTTGCGGCTTTGCGGAAACAGGGCGTGTCGCATGGGGACTTGAGCCCCGCGAATGTGATTTTTGCTGCTGGGGAATCCGATGCGTCAGATCGCTCGAAATCTGCGGGCCTGGGACTGCGCGCGGTGTTGATTGATTGCGGCATTGTTGGGCCGGGTGCGCTTGCGTATGCCGCTCCGGAACGTTTTCAGGGCAAGCCTGCCGACGAAAAGAGCGACCTCTTTAGCCTTGGTCTTTTGCTGTACCGTTGGATTGCGGGCGAGGATTTAGTAGTCGCCGATGGCTATGAGCAGTTTGCCGAGCAGATGGCAAATGTAGAGTCCTTGAACATTGTCGAAAAGCTTTACTCGACGCTCGCCTTTGAAACGCCGGAAGGGGCGGTCCAGTTAAAGGCGCTAGAAGCCCTGTGGGCAGGGCTTCTCTGTTCCGACCCGTCGGAACGCGTCGAGGATTTTGATGAACTTGACGAACTTTTGGAGATTGCTCTCGATAAAGTTTCTAATGGAGAAGTTGCGCTTGCGACGCTTGTGTCGCAGTTTGTGGAATCGAATTTGAAATCCGAGAATGTGGTACTAAAAGTTCCAAACGACCTCGAAAACGGCCTCCCATTTGCTGTTCGTAAGAAAAATAATTGGCTAAAATGGAGCGTTTTGGGCATCTTGGTACTTATATTAGCTTTGATAGTTCTGTTGCTTTCGGGTGGAACAATGCGTTTCGGTATCGATGCAACGGGGGACCAGCTGTTGAAGCGGTCGAGGAGCATGGAGACGTCTACGGAAAGCGAAAAAACGCCCGATTTGAAGGTGGATAGTTTGCTTTTGGAACTCCCTGTACCTGCCGCTGAATAATAGCGCAAACTATAGGGCTTTGTTATGAAATCGGAATCTATGCTCGCCACAGAAAAGATGCTTGATGTGGTCAAGACTCTTTTAGATGAAGAGCAGCCTGAGGCTCTTTTCCCGAAAATTCTGGAAGTTGCCAAGGATGTTTTGCACGCCGATGCCGCTGTCTTGGACATCGGTGGCGAGGAACCGCTCCATTTTTCGAACCCTGAAAAAGTTTCAATTTCTATTTCGGCAATCAAGCTCGCGAAAAATGAAAAGCGTGCTGTAGTGTGGAACCAGCTCGATGACGAATCGGCGGACTTGTCCAAGTCGATTGTGCAGAACCAGCTCACGAGCATTATGGTATCTCCGTTTCGCACGCCCGATTCCGAGGCGGGGTACCTCTATTTGCAACGTGCAGCCCGCAAGGAACCGTTTACCGAAGAAGATAGCGCGCTCTTTGATTCTTTTGTGGCGGTCTGTGAAAAGTTTGCTTTTGCCGCATACGACCGCTTGCGTGACAAGGAATCGCTTGATACGCTCAAGAATGTTGTCCGCAAGGATGGGATTGTTTATTCTTCCAAGCCGATGGTCGATGTGATAGCCATGGCCGATAAGCTTTCTCCGCTCCCGCTCCCGGTGATTATTCGCGGCGAGACGGGAACGGGCAAGGAAGTGATGGCGCGTTATATCCACAAGCATAGCCCTCGTGCCGAAAAACCGTTCATTGCGGTGAACTGTGGCGCTATTCCGGAACACTTGATGGAATCGCTCATGTTTGGACATGCGAAGGGTTCTTTTACGGGCGCTATCGAAAACAAGAAAGGCTTTTTCGAAGAAGCTGATGGCGGTACGATTTTCCTCGATGAAATTGGCGAACTTCCGCTCAATATGCAGGTAAAACTCTTGCGCGTGTTGCAAGAAAAGCATATTACGCGTGTGGGCGACAATCGCGAAATTCCGGTGAACGTGCGCGTGATTAGTGCAACGCATGTGGACTTGGAAGAGGCCGTGCGCGAAAAGCGATTCCGTGAAGATTTGTATTTCCGCATTCAGGTGTTGCCGCTTGAACTCCCGCCGCTCCGCGATCGCGGTCAGGATGTGGTTTTGCTGGCTGAAAGTTTTATACAACGTTACGGTGCCGAATATGGCCGTGGAAAATTCCACTTGAGCCGCAATGCAGAAAAGGCTCTGCTGGGCTACCACTGGCCGGGCAATGTGCGTGAACTTGAAAACCGCGTGCAAAAAGGCTTGGTGCAGGCCGTTCATGGCGTGATTCAGCCCAAGGATTTGGGCCTTGACGATATGCAAGTACAGGCAAAGGAATCTCCGCGTACGCTCAAGGAAGCCCGCGAAGCGGTCGAACGCGAAGTTATTTCGCGCGCCCTCAAGGACACGAATGCGAACTTGACGCTTGCATCGACGATTCTTGGCATTGACCGTAAGGTGCTGCGTGAAATCATGGAGCGTTTGAACTTGAAAAAAGAAGACTTTAAGGTATAGGGATGCTTGGTAACATGTTAAAATTAAGGAGTGTGGTTATGAAAAAAATCGTAGTGGCGTCTGCAGTGGTGGCAGCGACAGCCATGGCTAGCGATTTGGGTTCTCGCCCGGAAGCAAGCGTCCCGACGCCTGTTGAAGCTCGAGAGGCTGTAGACAAAATTCCGAACATGTCGGAAAAAGAGAATGTGGATTGGCAGAAATTGCGCGAAGAACGTCGTGCCGCCCGTCAACAGATTCTTGAAAGTCTGAGGAATAAAACGGCTGTCGAGAAGAACGAATTGCGCGGGGCCGCTGTAAGTGCTCCTGTTCTCGAAAAGCCTGTCGAAAAGAACTTCGAGCCTAAGGATAAACCGAAGGACGAACTTATTCGTGAAAATAAAAAGGATGAAATGGAACCGCCAAAGGGACCGTTTGAAGGTTTCCCGTTTGATCCTGGTCACATGGTACCGAAGCGCCCGTTTACGCCGCATCCGATAGAACGTAATCCATGGCAACAACAAAATCCGCGTGATTGGAAAGGACCGAATCAGAGAAAGTAAATGAGGGCTTTGTTTGGTTTAATTTTGCTAGTGCTTGCCACTGCGCTCTTTGCCGAGACGCAGGAGGAAGCGTATTATCGCGCGTTGAAGTTCGAAGAAGCGGGCGATATTTCTGCGGCACTCCAAGCGTTTGAAGAGGCTGCCGCATTGCCGGGTGAATACACCGAAGAAATTCAGGGAATCATTCGCGATTATAAGGCTGCGCTTGGAAAGTCCGAAGTATGCGATACCATAAGCGTTAGCTTTTGGGATGCTCTCCATGTTGCTGGAGAACTTGGACTCTATGGATTGCACTACAAAGAAACCGGTATGGATAAAGGCGAAATGGGTGGAGACCTTTTCCTGAATGTAAATCCGTATCTGGATTATATTTCTGGAGATTGGGCTCATACGTTTGCGGCTTCGGTGCAGGGCGATTACTTCTTGAATAACAACAATATGCCGGTGCTCGATACCAATGATTGGAATATTGTCCTTGGCCTTGAATATACGTTGCTCGGAAAATCGATGCTTTTGGATTTGGGCTATGATTTCAATATCGAAGGTAAAAGCCTTTCGTCGGATTTTTACGTTTGGTTTGAAAAGGAATTGTTCCGCTTTGAAAAACAGCGCGTGGGAGCCGTGGCTTGGGCATACTACCAGACTTCGGGCCCGATGTCACTTGCGTTGTATGGATCGTGGCATAGGACAGCGGCGGAAGGCTTGAATGGGACAGTCTATGTGGGCGCAAAGTACGAAGCGGATTCCGTCTTTGATTATAAAGCCTACTTCCATTCATACGATAATGTCATAAACGATACAACGGGAACGTTGACTGCAGATGATTTGATGTTCCGATATGCTCTAGGAAAATGGCTTGGCCCGATTTTCCGTTCTAGAATTTCGTACAAGTTTAAGAATCGCATTACGGTTGAAGGAAAATTGAATTTGTACTACCGCTTTGCGGTTGGCGGTCCGGATAGTGAGTTTGAAAAAATCAGGAAGTTTAGCGGCACATGGGGTGCAACTGTTTCTTGGAAACATTGGAAGTTGAACTATTACTTGGGCGTTGACCGCAGGTACACTCGCCTTTATTTACCGCGCTTTTACAAGAAAATTTATACCGAAAGTTCTACGCTTACACAGCTGAAACTCGGCGTCAAGTGGGACTTTTAAAAACAAAAGAGGCAAGCGGTGCTTGCCTCTTTTGCGTGGAGATAGTGGGAGTCGAACCCATGACCTACAGATTGCGAACCTGTCGCTCTACCAACTGAGCTATATCCCCATAGCTATTTGTTAGCGGGGAGAATATAGCTAAACCATATATATTTGGCAAGTGACTCAGTCGTCTAGACCGCTATGGGAGGTTCTTATTTTTTACAAATAAATATTAATTCAGCCTTAAGGCGTGTCTTGGATGCAGCGAACAGAATACATAATATCTTTTCCAAAGCTGCCGCCGTAATGTGCTATGTTATCGTCATTCACCACAAGAATGGAATAAGCACTGCCGTCGCTGATCTCCGTGGAACTCCAGAAATAGGCGGCTTCGCCATTGAATTTGAACTTGGATTCATCGGCGCTGTACTGGCCACTAGGCAATGCGGTAAAGCCGGAGGTGTTATCGCCCGCTCCACTTTGAGTTACCTTGTTTTGATCCTTATAATCAATCCACAAATCAGAATTAGCCTTAAGGTGTAAACCGGCATCATTTTTTTCTGGGTCTGTTGACGTATTTACTACGTTGATCAGGATTTCCAATTCCGCCTGCGATGGCAGATGCCAGCCATCAGGGCATATTCCCTGAACTCTAGAGGCTAGATTACATTTCTTACCATTACCGCACAGACTATTGCTCATGCCCACTGCGTCTGCCCAGTGATAAAGACGACCATACTTGGAGCAATCTCCTTCTTCTGTTCCGTTTCCACCACCGCACTTGCTTTCTAGAGTTGGGGTGCTCAAGTTATTTGCCATCCAGGTTTGTTGTCCTATCTTAACCATCTTATAGATTCCATCAACAACAATGCTTTTCTTCGCGCAGAATTCATTTTCAGGATTGTATTCTTTACCTTTACAAAGGCTAACAACCTGTTTGTTGTCAAAACAGAAATGTGTCTCTGGATCGTAAGGTGTTTCGCCACAAAAAGCCTTATAGAGTTTTTTAATCAGAATGTACTCGCCTTCGGTGCAATTAAGCGTAATGACTCCGTCCTTGTCGTCTGTAATTTTGCAGTCATCACTTGCGTTTGTGCCATTAGTTCCGTTATGAACTACGACCGGTTCCGAATTACCACAAGTAATTTCAACGCCGTTTTCCACCGACTTGGCTGTGCAACCTTCACCGAATTCACCCTTTAGCGATTTAAGCCATTCGGTTTCTGTTCCCTTGAAACCGTTCTCTTTTGCAATTTCGTAAGCGGACTTGCCGTCGTTGCCGTTTTTGCCGTCCTTGCCGTTGTCACCATTTTTTCCATTGGTGCCATCTTTGCCGTCTGCGCCATCCTTTCCATCGGCTCCGTTTTTCCCATCCTTACCGTCTTTGCCGTCGTTGCCGTTTATATCATTCCATTTCTTGTCGGAACACAGATAAACTGCACCGGAATCCTTTACAAAGACCATTTCACCATCATTCTTGTCTTCGCATTTCGCGAGATTCTCATAAGCATTCACCGATTCAATTCCAGTTTTCGTGATTTCGGTAATGTCATCGCCACAAGCCGTAAGGGAGGCGGCAGTCGCCAAAGCAAGGGACGAATGCCATAACAATTTGTTCATGTGATTCTCCATATTAAAAGGATTAAAATTCTATAAAGGATTCCAGGACTTCAAGTCTTGGAATAGCGGTAGAAAAATAAAAATATATTCCTAAAACGATTCAGAAATTTATTTTTGTATATTCTGCTTGCTGTATGCAAATGATTGAAAAAGTATCTCAAGCGATTGAATGTTTTAAAAAGAAAGATTTGTGGGCCAAAATAGCCTTTACCATAATCTTTCTTTCGTATTTGTCTTTTTGTCACACCTGTTTTAATCCAATAGCGGGGGATACTTATCCCGTTTATGAGAATAATTATCCGGGGGATTTGTTTGGCTTTCGGGCGAAAAATAAAGGCGCAAAGCAATGCAAGTTGGATGGCAAGAAACTTTTTCTAGAACGGGAAACTCAGAACGAATCATTTTGGTATGACTTCTTTGTTGATTCTAGGGCTCTTTATGTTTGGCATCTCCAATATCAGGATGTGGATAATGTCAAAAAAAATATTTTGACATACAGGTTTGAACCGCGTGGAGGTATTGGGGCTGTTGTTCAGGGGACGGGTATTGGGATTGATGAACGGCAAGATTCTATCGTAATTTTTTATGATGCTGAACCATTTGATGGCTTTACAATTGAGCCTAGCCCGTTTAGCGATAAAATCGTACTTCAGAAAAGTGCTCCGTTCGACGTTAAAAAAAGAGCTCCGGGCAAGGATGTCATTTCAGCTCATTGCGCTAAGGAGTGGTCCAATTGATCAAGAAATTGATAAATAAACTCTTTACTTTGACAGCCTTTATTGCTGCGGTCTGCTTGGCCATTCATTATACGCCAACGTTCTTGATTACAGGAAACATGGATTCTGTAGACAACGTGCCGTTTCGCATAATTGCTTTGCTGTTTACTTTATTGATGCTTGTGTCGGCTGTTTTGTTGTTGCTTGATTTGTTCTCGCTGAAAATCAAAATTGTACAAAATAAAGTTTGGATGTTTTTTGCGGCGATTGGTGTTGTTCCGATTTTGCCTTATGCCTCTTTTTGGTTAATCTATTTCGTGTGCTTCATCTTCCACTATGCAAAGCGATTGTGGGGATTTTTAGTCGGATAGTTTTAAGTGAAGGTTTTCTCCTGATACTAGGCGCGGAAAACGCAATTTGTTGAATCTGCTGAATGATATGCTCGAAGGGCAGATTCCGCAAAAGATTAAGGATGTGGCCTCGCAACAGCCGGAACTCAATGATTCCGGTAGTAAGGCGTCAAAATCTTCAATTCTTGATTTGCATTGTCGTGACGAGCGGGATAACAAGTGGTTGTTCATACTTGAATGTTTTAGAAAAAGCCCAGTAGATTCATTTAAAAAGGTTCAGATAAAGAGTATGGTTTTGACGGAAGAAGAACAGGATTACCTCGCCTGGATCAAGATGAAAGGTGTTAAACAAGGAGCGGAAGAAAAAGCGCGCGAGATGGCAAAGAAAATGCTTGTCAAAGGCTTTTCTATCCAAATGTTCACTAACTTTTAGACAATTAGACGGTCTTTTTCTATATTCTGGCGCATGACGAAATCCATAGTTATCCGCGATGCTCATGAACACAACCTCCGCCATGTCGATTTGACGATTCCCCGCGACTCGATTGTCGTGGTCACAGGCGTTTCGGGCTCGGGCAAGTCGAGCCTTGCCTTTGATACGGTGTTCCAGGAAGGGCAACGCCGCTTTGTGGAGTCGCTTTCGGCGTATGCGCGCCAGTTCATCGGCCGCATGAAGCATCCGGATGTGGAAAGCGTTCGCGGAATTTCGCCGACGATTTCGATTGACCAGAAGACGGTGAACCGTAACCCGCGCAGTACGGTGGGTACGGTGGTCGAGATTTTGGACCATTACCGTTTGATGTTTGCGCGCCTCGGCGTTCCGCATTGCCCCAAGTGCGGCAAGGTGATCCAGGCGCAGTCGGTGGACCAGATTGTCGATAACTTGTACGCGAGCGACGAGAATAAAAAGATTTTGGTGATGGCGCCGATTGTGCAGGAGCGCAAGGGCGAATACCGCAAGGAACTCGCGGAGCTCAAGGAAAATGGATTTGTCCGCGTGCGTGTGGACGGGACGATTTACAGGCTCGAAGAAGTGCCGCTATTGGTGCGTTACGAGAAGCATACGATTGAAGTGGTGATTGACCGCTTGACGCTTGAACGCAAGAACATGAGCCGTTTGCGCGAGGCGATTGAAGGTGCGCTCAAGCTCACGGACGGAAAGCTCGTATCGTTCTTGCTGACTTCTCCGGAGGTGGGCGCGGATGGTGCCGCAAAGGAAGAATACCGCTTGCAGGGTACGCAGCTCGCTTGCCCGAAGTGCGGAATTTCTATCCCGGAACTCGAACCGCGATTCTTTAGCTTTAACGACCCGAAGGGGCAATGCCCCGCCTGCAAGGGCCTTGGCGAAAGCTGCAAATTTGATATTAACTTGATTGTGCCGAATCCGAATTTGTCTTTGAAAGAGGGCTGTCTTGCTCCGCAAAAGAAAGACGACGGCTGCATCATCTTTAGCGATTTTGGCTGGCGCAATTTGCGCACGATTGCAAATGAAATGCACTTTTCGCTCGATACGCCGTGGAATAAGCTCAAGAAGGCGCAACAGGATGCCGTGCTTTATGGAACTCCGAGCGGGAGCGAACGCGGCGTGGTCTCGATTATGCAGGAACTTTGGGATATGTGGCATATTTACCACTTCCGAAAGTACATGCAGATTGGTGTTTGTCCGGAATGTCACGGCACGCGAATCAACCGCATTGCCGCTGCTGTCGATTTCCACGGTCATAATATTTGCGAGATGACGGAATGGTCCGTTGAAAAGTCTGTCGAATTTTTTGACAAGCTCAAGTTGAGCCCCAAGGAACAGCGCATCGGCCGCGAAGTGCTCAAGGAAATCCGCGGGCGCCTTGGATTCTTGAAGGCGGTGGGCCTTGGCTATTTGGACATTAGCCGCAAGGCTTCGACGCTTTCGGGCGGTGAGGCGCAGCGTATCAGGCTTGCAAGCGCCGTGGGTGCGGGCTTGCAGGGCGTGCTTTATGTGCTTGATGAACCGAGCATTGGGCTGCACCCACGTGACAACGATAAGTTGCTCGAGATGCTCGAGCGCTTGCGAGCCCAAGGCAACAGCCTTCTCATCGTGGAACACGATGAGGATACGATGCGTCATGCGGACTGCGTGATTGACGTGGGCCCTGGCGCGGGTGTCGAGGGCGGTCGCATTTTGGCGGCAGGCACGGTCGACGAACTCGAAAAGAACAAGTCTTCGCTCACGGGCGCGTATTTGAGCGGTCGCAAGTCGATTGAAATCCCGTCGCAGCGTTTGAAAATTGATGCAAAAACGCCAAAGCTCAAAATTTGCGGTGCTTGCGAAAACAATCTCAAGAATGTCGATGTCGAAATTCCGCTCGGCGGTGCGTTTACCGTAGTCACGGGTGTTTCGGGTTCGGGCAAGAGTACGCTTATCAACCAAATTTTGCGCCGCGAACTTGCTCGCGTATTCTACAATTCTGAAGAACCGGTCGGTAAGTTTGACCATTTGGAAGGTCTCGAAAACATCGACAAGGTCATTGAAATTGACCAGACTCCGATTGGGCGCACCCCGCGCAGTAACCCAGCGACTTATACGAAAATCTGGGACGATATCCGCGATTTGTTTGCGGGTATGGAAGAAAGTAAAGTGCGCGGGTACACGAAGAGCCGCTTTAGCTTTAACGTGAAGGGTGGCCGTTGTGACGCTTGCGAAGGCGCGGGCGTGAAGGTCATCGACATGCATATTTTGCCGAGTGTACAAGTCACTTGCGATGTTTGCGATGGCAAGCGCTTTAATGAAGCGACCCGTGAAGTTTATTTTAAGGGCAAGAATATTTCGGAAGTGCTCGACATGAGCATCAGCGAAGCCGCTGAATTTTTCAAGGACATTCCAAAAATTGCAGAACCGCTCAAGCTCCTTTGCGAAGTAGGCCTTGGCTACCTTACGCTTGGTCAGCCTTCGACGACTTTGAGCGGTGGCGAAGCGCAACGCGTGAAAATTGCTTCGGAACTGCGTCGCCCAGGTACGGGCAAGACGCTATACTTGCTCGATGAACCGACAACCGGTTTGCACTTTGAAGATATTCGCCGATTGCTGGAATGCTTGAATCGCTTGCGTAGTCTCGGCAACAGCGTTGTGGTGATTGAACACAATCTCGATGTGATCAAGTGCGCAGACTGGATTATCGACCTTGGCCCGGATGCGGGCGTGAATGGCGGCCGCATTATCGCGACGGGAACTCCCGAACAAATTGCCAAGTGCAAAAAGTCGGAGACGGGACGTTACTTGGCTCCTGTCTTGGCGAAAAAGCATGGCGAAAACAAGCATTTTGAACGCACGGATGAAAAGGGCGAAGATTACTCGCTCGATATCGAAGTTCACGGTGCTCGCAAGCACAACCTCAAGAACATCGATGTGACGATTCCGCGCCATAAGCTTACCGTGATTACGGGTGTTTCGGGCTCGGGCAAGTCGAGCCTTGCGTTCCATACGCTCTTTAGCGAAGGCCAGCGCCGCTTTGTTGAAACGCTCAGCACTTATGCTCGCCGCTTCTTGGGTCGCCCCGATCGCGGTAGCATCGATTCCATTTCGGGTTTGGCGCCTGCGATTGCAATTGACCAAAAGAGCGCAAGCAAGAGCCCGCGTAGTACGGTCGCAACACTCACCGAGATTTACGATTACTTCCGTATTTTGTGGGCCCGCGTAGGCACGGCGCATTGTTTGAAATGCGGAAAGCCGGTGAGCTCCTATGCCGCTGGCGACTTGATGCAGTTTGCTTTTGACCGAGACATCAACAAAATGGTGACGGTTCTTGCTCCGTTCGAAATCAAGGACGAAATTAAGTTGTCCAAGATTCTCACGGAAAAGGGTTACCGCAAGGCGTATCTCGGCAAAAAGCTTGTGGAACTCCCGCTGCCCAAAGTCCCGACACGCGAAAAGCAGTTGCTGGCTGTAGTCGATTCTGTGGTCGTCAAGGAAGAAAATCGCGCCCGTCTCGTCGAAGCGTTTGAACGCGGCTACCGCGATGGTAACGGAATTCTCTACGTGGATTGCGATGGCGAAGAACGTCTTGCTGCAAGCGAAAAGCCGGGCTGCCCAGAATGTGGCTGGTACATGGATTCCGCACTTAACCCGAAGCATTTCAGCTTTAACACGCATTGGGGCGCTTGCGAAACTTGCCTAGGCCTTGGTCATTTCAAGGATGGCGAAGAATGTCCGGATTGCCACGGCGAACGCTTGAAGCCAGAATATCTTGCTGTGCGCATCTTGGGCAAGAACATTATGGATGTGCATCACATGAGCATTGCCGAAGCTCGCGATTGGTTTGCAAAAGTCGATTTCGCAAACGAAGAAAATGCAACTTCTGCATCCATCCAAAGTAAAACGACAATTGCCTCTCCGCTCCTCCGCGAAATCATTGGCCGTTTGGACTTCTTGATTAGCGTGGGCCTTGGCTATATTGGTCTTGACCGTGCGGGCGATACGCTCTCGGGAGGTGAATCCCAGCGTATCCGCTTGGCAAGCCAAATCGGCAGCGGCCTCGAAGGCGTCTTGTATGTGCTTGACGAACCGACCGTTGGTCTCCACGAAAGCGATACTGCAAAGCTCCTCGATACGCTTTACCGCTTGCGCGATTTGGGCAATACGCTTGTGGTTGTGGAACACGACATCAAGATGATGCAAGCTGCAGACCACATTATCGATATGGGCCCTGGTGCGGGTGACTTTGGCGGTGAAGTTGTTGCCGAAGGAAGTCCAGCGGAACTTGCAAAACCGTATGCGTTGCAGCAGTTCCCGCGCAGCGAAACGGTCAAGTTCCTTACGTATTCCACGCCGGTCGCAAACCAGCTGGATCCCGTGCAAATCACGGACGATACGGAATTTTACGAATTCAAGAACCTCAAGGCAAATAACTTGAAAAATTTGTCTGTGAAATTCCCGAAGCATGCGGTCAGCGTTGTTTGCGGCGTTTCGGGATCGGGCAAGAGTTCTCTTGTTGTTGATGAAATTTTCCCGGCGCTCAAAAAGCAGTTCCAAGCGCGTGGTCGCAAAAAGCAGAGCGGCGAGGTTTTGCTTGTCGACCAGAGTCCGATTTCGGGAACGCCACGCAGTACGCCGGCAAGCTTTACAGGTGTCTTTGACGATATCCGCAAGCTGTTTGCCAAGCTCGAACAGTCCAAGATGAAGGGCTTCGATTACGGTCGCTTTAGCTATAACCTTGCGCGAGGCCGTTGCCCCGCTTGCGAGGGCCGTGGCGCCGTCGCTGTTGAAATGCACTTCCTTTCGGATATCTGGGAAACTTGTGAAGTTTGCGGTGGCAAGCGTTACAATCAAGAAACTCTTACGGTCACGTTCAAGGGCAAGAACATTGCCGACGTGCTTGACATGCGCATTGTCGAAGCCTGCGAATTCTTCAAGGACCAGCCGAAAATTTTGCCGAAACTCGAATGTCTCCGCGATGTGGGCCTCCCGTACGTGAAACTCGGTCAACCCGTGACGACGCTTTCGGGCGGTGAATCCCAGCGCTTAAAGCTTGCTGCTGAACTTTGCCGCCGTCCGGCAAATGAAATGGTCTACCTGCTCGACGAACCGACAACGGGGCTTCATTTGAAGGATATCCAGATTCTGTGGAACCTCTTGCGTAGGCTTTCGGCGCGTGGCGATACGGTCATTGTCATTGAGCACCATCCGGATATTATCCGTTTGGCGGACTGGAAGGTCGAATTGGGGCCTGTTGGCGGTGCAAAGGGCGGTTACTTGCTTGAAATGGGCGTTAATTCGTCAAAATTTTAGAACATCTTTTCTAAGAAGAAATTATTTTTCTAAACGAGAAGGTTCTAAAAGACAGGAGAGCTTATGACATTTTCCCGATTGCTTCCGCTTTTGTTGCTAGTCCCGGCGCTTACCATGGCCGATGAAGACCGCAACTTCAAATTGACTTCGGAAAATTTTAAGGTCGGTAGCCTCCTGGACGGAAGTATTGTAGAAAATGCTTCCAAGAAAGCTATTGCATTGGACAAATCTTTAGCAATCTCGCAAGCTCCGGTGTTCCCGCTGCACCCTAACACGCTTTACCTTCGCTATAAAAAATCCGCAAAGGAATATTATTGGTTTTCTGGGGAAGCAAAGCCGGAAGAATATAAAAAGCTCCATGCCTTTAACCTTAAAGATAATCATCTAGGCGTGCGCGAAGTCGCTGGCCTCCGTTTTTACGCCTCCCGCCAGTATAAAGCCTTCCAGGACGAAGCTGATATCTACTTTGATGCCGAGTACGTTTATTCCCCGCGCGTATCCAAACTCCTGTTTATGAAGAATGGCAAGTGGCAGGTCTTGGAAGAAAGCGTTCATCCGGGCATGGTGCAAATCCAGTCCGATGAAAAAAAATTGGAAGTCGTGGCCTTGAATTCAAAGATGAAAGCGGGGACGAGGACGATTTATCCGGCAGAAAATGGGGTCTACATTTTCTCCTTCAATGCGCCTGACAAATATCCGTATGTGGATGCCGCTGTGCTCAAGCCGGGCGAGGTGCTCACGTTCAATGTGAAGTTCCCGGAACCGGATTCCGTTGTCGAACTTTCGAGCTCTAGCGCCGTTCCCGAAGTTGCCGTAACTAGTTCGGGGGCTGTTCCCGTTGCAGATTCTGTATCAGTTTCTTCTAGCTCGGGTGCCGCTCCTGCTGATTCTTTGGTAATTCCTGATTTTGACGCTCCTGTTTCGAGTTCCAGTGTTGCTTCTTCGGAATCGAAATCGCCTGCGCCAGAGCTTTCCGTGACGCTTGAACAAGTGCAGGCTCTTCAAACGCTCGAAGAAACTGAAACACTTTACGATGCTTTCTCTGCTGATGTCGACAAGAATTTCACGCGTGTGGACACGACTGAATTTTCGAAATTCTATCCGCCCATCAAGCCCGCCGATTCTCTTGGACTGAATGATTCTGGAAAGGTCTATCGCAATTACGTTTCTCACTATAATTACAAACGTGCCGAAGCGCAAACGTTGTGGCGCCAAAAGAAGTTAGGTGTTGTGAGTGCTATGTACAAGGCGTTCCATGCAAAGCTTGATAGTCTTCAGGCTCTTCCGATTGATATCAACGTGAAACCTGTTGCAATCGAAAACATTTTGAAAGCTCCCGAAACCGTTACGGACTCGGCAGACACGATTAAGAATGTAACGGGGCCTGCAAAGGTGGATTCTCTGAACCTTCATTTTGGTGCGGCTCACAGCCGTGTAGAAGTTTCTTGGAAAGGCGTTGTGGAAGGTTTCTCTATGGATTCGCTTTCGTCCATGCTTGCCAATAACGATTCTACTCTCGTAACAACGTTGCACCTTGTGAACAATAAGCCGGTGTGGGTGTTCAAGGAAGGAACTCTTGTTGGCCGTTACCAGTATCGATATACCAAGATTCTTTTCCGTGTGGGCGATTCTCTCTATACCGGCAAGGGTGAATTTAGTTTGCCTAAACACATTGCAATGGAAAAAGAAGTTGAGGAATGGCTTAGGAATAAAGTGCCTGAATCGTCTTCGTCTGTAATTGCAAGTTCGTCTTCCGAAGCTGTGGTAGATACAGTCAAGGCGGACTCCTTTAATATTGTTGAACATGCAACTCGCGGTACCGTTGCCATTATTGATTCCGGCTCGTTCCGCTATCGTGGCAAGGTTGTTTCGATGTCACCGTACGCAATCCATACAACCGAAGTCACGCAGGAATTTTTCCACAAGATTATGGGGCTTCTGGATTCTGCAAAGCGCATTCCGGATAGGTCTGCATTCAAGGGCCCGCAAAAACCGGTCCAGAACATTACTTGGGAAAAAGCTCAATATGCATGTAAGGTGCTTGGCGGTGATTTGCCGACCGAAGCTCAGTGGGAATATGCTGGTCGTGCCGGTAGCAACGATGGAATTCTTTGGAATTCCGATGACGTGATGAGTGTCGGCAAGTATGCAATCTTCGCGGAAAACTCTTTTAAGAGAGGCAAAAAGAGCGACGCTTATGGTCCGCACGATGTAGCGACCAAGTCTCCGAATGCATGGGGCCTTTATGATATGTCGGGTAACGTAACCGAATGGACTCGCGATAATTACTTTGCAATCACGTTCTCTATTGAAAGCTCAAATCCGACGGGTTCTTTCTGGGGTACGGGTAAAGTAATAAAGGGCGGTTCCTGGAAGGACAAGGCAAAGAAACTGAACATGACTGAACGAGATGATGAAGATCCACGTTACTGGTCTGATTTCATCGGCTTCCGTTGCGTGTTCCCACTCGATAGAATTATTCAGGGAAAGTAAAATGAACAACGATTCCAATAAGGAAAAAAGTTTATTCAAGAAGCTTACGGCACTCCCGTATTTGCTGGTGTTCTTGGCATTGTTGATGCCATTGGCCAACGTTTCTTGCTCGGCAAAAGAGGATAGCAAGCCGATTGCCGAAATGACGTTTTATCAGGTGGCTTCTGGTGTTGACCTCGATCAATCGCTTGTGGAACCGGCGCTGGGGCAGATGCACCGCATGGTCAAGGAGAATCCGAAAGTTCTCGACCGTTTCAAAACGCAGATGCCGAACTTCCCCAAGATGGAGTCCGTTCATCATTTGTACGGAATCCTAGCGGCTGTATTCTTGGCTGCTGTATTTGCTTGGCTTGTTCCGCTTGCATCGACGGTGATGGGGCTATTGTCGATGATTTCGCTGTGGTCGCTTTTGATGAAGCTATCGCATATTAGCGAAACTCTTGGAATCCCGCTCTTGAAAGTAGAGGCGGGCATTGGGCTTTATTGCGCGAGTTTCCTGATTTTGATTGGAACGGCGATGAATATCGCGACGATGGTCCGCCCGGCTGTTATGGCGCGGCGCGCTCGCAAAAAACAAAAGTAAATAGAATCGAAGTTGTAACGCGCGGACCTGGCTTTTGCCGGGATTTACTTGATTTGAATACGTGACTTTTATCAAATGTAAGTAAATTGTAGTGAAATTTTACAAAAAAGTTATGATTTGTTGGGGTTTTCCTTTTGTTTCGAAAATTTTAAATTTTCGCGCGTTGTGGGGTTATCGTAGACACCTGTTTATGATAGCTGGATGTTTGGTACGTAACATTAAAAACCAATGATACTTGGTGATAGTATCAGACTTTTAATATTATGACAGAACAACGAAAAGTTTCTGCATCCGGTTTATCTTCGATTCCCCAAGGGAAGAATATAATCCCTATTGCTTTTTCTGCAAGCTTTTCGCTAACATCCTTGCCCCATTTAACGAACTCTATAGTTGGGAGATAGACAATGAGAAATCTGAAAGCATTTTCTGCTTTTGCTTTTGCCCTCGCCTTGACGGGAACATCATTTGCTGCCGATGGAGAAGAAATTATCGGTACGTATGGCGCCATTACGGTTAAGAAGGTTCAAAAAGAGGTCGTACAAGATTGGGAAAGTAAATCGTACAGAATTGTTGCTGTTATCGATGATGAATCTGATGAAACTCCGGTGATTACTGAAGATATCCAGGCGGATTCTGTTTATTACAATCGTGTCTTTAAGTCCAAGATTCCGTCTACAATCATGTTGCCTTTCGATGTGCCAACGTGGAAGTTATCTGGCCTTAACGCTTTTGAATTTGTAAGTGTTGTGAAGTATACGGATCATTTTGTTATCAATGTTCGTGATGCCAAATATGCTAACACTATCAAGGCAAATACTCCTTATGTCATCATGCCTGAACAGGATAAGGATACAGTCATTTCGTTCCATATGGATTATCAAACTCCAGATTATGTGACTCTCAATACGACAACGGAAAATGGGCATGGAGTTTTTTCTGCAGGCGGTTATGATTGGAATGTTATAGGGACCTATGAACGTATAGAATTCAAAAAGCCTAAGGGTGTCTATGGTTTTGCTGCTGAAGAACGCGAAAATACGAAAATAGGTGATTTCAGGAGAGCTGCTTGCAGTGAAACACGTTGTCCCTTCATCAAACCTTTTAGAGCGTATTTAAAGTGCACTTTGACCAAGGAAGAGTCTGCTTCGCAAGTGAAGGGTTTGGCTAAGGTGGCTGAAACTGCTAGCTTGGATGACTTGCCGGAAAAGGTTGCTGTTAATGTTATTTCGGATAGCACTAATAGTGGTACTACTTATATAGGAACCCTTAATACTCGTACGGGTGAATTTGTTAAGGAAGACAACCGTTGGAGCGATATGAAAGGTCGCTTGCTTCAGCATAAGCCGACTGCAAAGGGTGTCTATTACCACAATAAGAAACAGGTTATTATCAAGTAGGATTGGTTGAAAAATGAATATCAAGGTAGAAAAGAAAAAGTATATAGCCCCCTGTATGGAAGTTGTGAATTTCACGCAAGAAGCTTGTCTGCTTAGTGCTTCACAAGAAGATGATAATGGCGAAGATGTACCGGAAATCGAAACCTTTGATGGTGGATTTAACTAACAAATTTTTCCATTGAAGAAAGTTGAAAAAGGTCGCGAGTTCAGCACTCGCGACCTTTTACTTTCGTCTTTGTACAAGTACCAAATGCTAGGCTCGAAAATAGGTTTGCAAGCAACCCTGCTTTGCTCGCCTTACGCATTTGTCGTCTGTAGCCGCTATACAAAACTTGGCAACTTGTTGCCTTAGTTGCTGTTATCCACTTTGTGGAGAAGCGGCGTTCTTTCGTCTAATTACACGTTGAACAAGAAGTACATGATATCGCCATCCTGTACGAGGTATTCCTTGCCTTCGGTGCGGACAAGGCCTGCTTCCTTGGCGGCGTTCCAGCTGCCATGCTTCAAGAAATCGCTGTAGCTCAAGGTCTCAGCGCGGATGAAGCCACGTTCAAAATCCGTGTGGATGACGCCTGCGCATTGCGGAGCCTTGAAACCAGCGTGGAATGTCCAAGCGCGGCATTCCTTTTCGCCTGCGGTAAAGAACGTGCGGAGGCCAAGGATTTCATAACCTTTACGAACAACTGAATCAAGTCCGGATTCGGTCATGCCGAGTTCCTTGAGAAAGTCTGCCTTGTCGGCCGGTTCCATTGCAGAAAGTTCTTCTTCGATCTTGCCGCTGATAACAATCACGTCGTGACCATGCTTGGAAGCGTATTCCTTGAGCTGGTCTACGTATGCGTTACCCGTGAGAATGTCGTCTTCTTTGACGTTTGCGCAGTAGAAAAGCGGCTTTGCCGTGAGGAGTCCGAGGTCCTTGACGATGAGTTCCATTTCTTCGCTGTCGTGCATCACGGTGCGAGCGGCGTGGCCTTCTTCCATGCTCTTCTTCAAGAGTTCACAAGCGGCAAGGCGTGCTTTTGCTTCGGCGTTGCCGGTACGTGCAGACTTTGCTTCGGTAGCAAGGCGCTTTTCGACCGTGTCCAAGTCCTTAAGGATAAGTTCAGTTTCGATGACTTCCACATCGCGAATCGGATCTACAGAGCCGTTCACGTGGATGATGTTTTCGTCGTCAAAGCAGCGCACCACTTCCATGATGGCTTCGCATTCGCGAATGTGGGTAAGGAACTGGTTTCCGAGACCTTCGCCCTTAGAAGCGCCCTTTACAAGACCTGCAATATCGACAAATTCTGTAACGGCCGGGACGATGGATTTC
This sequence comes from Fibrobacter sp. UWB12, assembly GCF_900142485.1. Lineage (NCBI taxonomy): Bacteria > Pseudomonadati > Fibrobacterota > Fibrobacteria > Fibrobacterales > Fibrobacteraceae > Fibrobacter > Fibrobacter sp. UWB12. The sequence goes on from NZ_FRAZ01000014.1 coordinate 46,827, forward strand.
GGGTTATAGACCTTCACAAGTTCATCGAGACGAGCATCCGGGACGCTCACCATGCCGACGTTTGGGTCGATAGTGCAGAACGGATAGTTTGCGGATTCTGCGCCTGCGTTGGTAATTGCGTTAAAGATGGTGCTCTTGCCCACATTGGGGAGGCCTACGATGCCACATTTAAAACCCATGATAATCTCCGATTTTTAGCGGCTGTACTTTCCGCTTGTTTTTTCGGCGTAAAGGTAGAAAAATGCCCTTGGAGTGAAGCTTACGAAAATCTAAATTTACGCCCGTTTTTAGGTGTTGTATGGCAACGGATACGTTAAAGACGAATATGGATATGTTGAACGGCCCTCTCGGAAGAAAAATCCTGAGGTTTGCCATTCCGCTTGCAGCAACGAGCATTTTGCAACAGCTGTTCAATGCGGCCGATGTTGCCGTGGTGGGGCAGTTCGCTGGTGACAAGGCGCTAGCCGCAGTCGGGGCTAATACGTTCGTCATCAACTTGCTCATCAATCTGTTCGTGGGCATTTCTGTCGGGGTGAACGTGGTGGTTGCGAATTCCATCGGGGAACGCAGCTACCGTTCTGTAACTCGCAGTGTTCACACGTCGGTGATGGTTTCGTTCTTTAGCGGAATTTTTCTTTCTTTTGTCGGAATCGTTTTTGCAAGGCCGATCCTTTCGGCGGTTTCGACGCCTGCGGACATCTTGGATATGGCGGTGCGCTACCTGCAAATCTATTTTGCAGGGATGCCGTTCGTGATGCTGTTCAACTTTATCGCGGCAATTCTGCGTGGCAAGGGCGATACAAAACGCCCGCTCTACGTGCTTATTGTAGCGGGAGCCGTGAATGTCGTCTTGAACTTGATTCTCGTGGCGGGCTTTGGCCTTGGCGTGTCGGGTGTTGCAATTGCGACTGTCCTTGCAAATGTCATTAGCGGACTTACTTTGTTCTATTTCTTGCTCCATGAAGTGGGGCCGTTCAAACTTGAATTCTGGAAGTTACGCGTGACGCCGCTTTTCTTGAGCCGTATCATGCGCGTGGGGCTACCCTCGGGGCTGCGCGGTGTTGTTTTTTCGTTTAGCAATGTGTGCTTGCAGTCCGCCATCAACAGCTTGGGCTCTTCGACGGTGGCTGCTTCTGCGGCGGCCCTCAATTACGAGTTCATCGTTTACTATTGGCTCAATTCATTCTCACAAGCCTGCGTGACTTTTGTGGGTCAAAATTACGGTGCAAAGAATATGCCTCGTTGCCGTAGCGCAGTTCGCTGGACGCTTTTGCTGGGTTGCGTTTCTACGATTGTGTTGAGCGCACTCTGCTGTATTTTTGCCCATCCGTTGCTATCCGTGTTTACGTCTGATTCCGAAATTATTGAAATCGGTTCTATCCGCATGTATGTGGTGGTGGGGCTCCTGTTTATCAATGTCTTTCTGGATGTGTTTTCGAGCGCGCTTTCGGGAATGGGGAGGTCTCTTGCGCCGGCGCTTACTTGCGTTGCTGGCGTGTGCGGAATCCGCATCCTCTGGGTGTTCTTTGTATTCCCCAATTACAAGTCGTTTGCATCTCTCATGGTTATTTACCCGATAAGCTGGGTGGTGACCATCTCTGTTCTTGCGGGGCTGTACTTCTACTACGTAACGCATACGAAATTTAAGGTTCCCTAAAATTCGTTTTTAGCTTGCAAAAGCGGCTTGATTGTTGCAATTTCGGGGATTTTTAATTGTAAATGTTTGTTTTCTGATTTGCCCGTTTTGACGGCATTGCCAATTACTTGACATTTTGTCAATGGACTGATTTGGCACTTTTGAGAGATATTTCCCAAATGAAAATATTTTTCAGGTATCCAATAAACTGCCGATTTGGGATTGGATTCGTAAGGTGTCAATTAGTGTTGGAGAATTGATGCTTCTGTATCGGGTGGAGACTTGGGTCACTCTTTTTTTATGATTGCAGCAATTTAGGTGACCAAGGCCGAACAGAGTTTCCAATCCCAAACGGCCTTTTTTGCCCCCTTTGAGGGGGCTTTTTTTATGATAGTAAGTATCCCGAAGGGTAATTAACTTGCTATAGCAAGTCGTCGAGGTTTATCCCGTACATTTTCACGTTGTCAATCCACACGTCAGAGCCGTTGTAGACGAATATCGTGAAGCGCGTAATCTTGTTGCGCGTAATATCCCAACCGTGATAGCTCTTGCCATCGGCGTTGGTGAAGTCCTTGGGGGTGACAACCACGCGAGTCCATTCTTCGTTGACACTTCCTTTGTACGAGGTCTTGTAGTTCGTGTCGGATTCTACAATTGTCTCGAGGAAAATTTCGAAATCTCCGCTACCTTTCATCCATACTTCTACGGAGTCTAGTCTGCTCAAGTCGTGCTGGTGATCTGCTATGCGGGTACCGATAACGACGTAGCGACCCAATTTATTTGCCTGGTATTGCACGTGGAGCACGTTTTTACCGAAAATTGAACTGTCGGCTTTTTCGATGCCCTTTGTCGGGTCCTTGTTCAAGTCGTTCTTGACCGTTGCGCTGTCGTGAGGCTGCACGTACCAGTCGAACTTGTTGTTCAGCGGTGCCGGAAGTGCGTTGTATTTGGTGCCGCTTTCGAAGTTCAATACGGTAACGCTATTGAGTGCGCTCACGAGCGAATCGCTGATGCCTTCCCAGACGTTCACGTCCTTGAGTTTTTCGGCTTTCTTGTCGCCCCACATGATCATCCACGGTCTGACCGTATCGGCAGCGCTTTCAACGCGGATGTTGAGTGTTGCGCTATTTAGAGTCGTATCCCAGCCGTCGATTTCAAACGGGATGAGGTTGCCGCTTCCGTCGTAAAGGCGTATGTCGCTACCGTCCTTCTCGGCATTCGAGAAGTCGAAGTTTTCTTCGGTCAAGCGCAAAACAAGAACTGTCGGGAACGTGAGCGGACGCATCCAATCCGAAATCAGTTCGGAAGGCATAAAGCGGATTGCGTTTTCAGGAACGACTTTGTTCGGGTTCTCGATGAGACCGAGGTCAATGGTGTCGTTCGTCGTAACGGTTGTAGATGTTTGGCCGATGGCGCTCAAGTCCTGTGCATCCCAAGCGCTCACGGTGAGGTTTCCGCATGGAGCCTTACGGATGACGAACTGACCGAGGGAATCAGTCTTGATAATTTCATTGGTGCCTTGGATGGCAACCCAGGCGTAATTGGCGGAGTCCGGCAAGTCAACGAGCCCCTTCACTGAACCTACGGCTTCGAGCGATGCGCTGTCGAGCGTGTACTCGTGATTGAGGTTGTTGAGCGTATATTGCAAGACAATTGAAGAATCGCCCTTGGTAAAGTTGATGATGTAAGAGCCGTTTTGGTGCCTGTCGATGTGGACCCAACCATTTGTATCGGTTTCGCCTTCGTAGGTGTATTGTACCGCGCTTGTTTCGGCAGTGTCGGCTACATACCAAGAGGGGAGCACCTGATAGCGTACTTTGGCTGCCGGTGTACCGTCGTTAAAAACACGAATGGCGATGGCGTTTTCGATTTCCGTCGTATTCCCGGCAGAGTCGTTGCCTGCACCGCAAGCAGCGAGAATTCCAAAGGGTACCAAATAAAGAAGCTTGTTAAAATTTTTCATTTTATTTTTCCTTCTTTTTATTGAGTGCGACGGGGAATAAGGCGAGGTTCAACTGCATAACGCGATCGGGCACAATGCATTTATCGACTCGAATCTGGATTTCCTTGCGGAATTCCTTGAGCATCTTTTTGAGGTCTTCGAATCCCTTGGCGTCGACGGCCATGGTGATTGTCGAAATGTCACGGTTTTCTGGCGGAATTTCATTCAAAGAACGAATGCCAAACTGCATGACCTTCGAATGGAAACTGCGGATGGCTTGAGCTTTTTCGGCGCCTTGAACCGTGATATGCGGGTCGGCGAGGCGGACTTTGCTGTTATTGTTGATCGGCTGGATAAAGCCGAGCGACTTCAAAATCTCGATGCTTTCTTGCGCCTGTTCTTCGGTAATGGGCGGAATGACGCTGTTTGCGATTTCCGGGATGTCCACATTGCCGTGTTTCACTTCGATGAGCGCTCTTACGACGATCGTCCACCAGGCGCTGAGATACTTGAGTTCGTTGTCTTTGAGCAGATGGCGCTTGACATCACGCAATTGGAAGGCCTTTTGCAGAATTTCTGCTTTGGTCTTTTCGGACTTGGTGCGTGAAGCCACAATCAGTAAGTCAAAATAAGCTGCTCCGCGCCCGTCGAGCCCGAGCATTTTTTTTGCGGCGGGAACTGCATGTACGGGGAGGTTGCGCTTTTTCTGAACTATATAATAAGCGTGACTTGAATCCAAGCCAAGCGTTTTGCCGAGAGTGCTGAAGGAATACAAGGAGTTGTGTTTCTTATGCTCCAAGTAATAATCCTTGATCATATCCCGGTAGTCATCGTAATCAAAGATTTCTGCCATAACCAAACCTATACTAAATATACTTTAAAAATTGTGGGAGGGGGGCTTGTGAGTAATTAGTAAGTAGGTATTTGGCCGGTTGAGGGGCTAAATTGGTGCTTTTTGAATGTATAATTACTAGAATTACATGGGAATCTTTTTTGGAATGAATATGGCTCAGAAGAAAAAAAATTGGATTAGGCGCGTTGTTGGCCTTTTGCTGATGTATGTTCTTTTATTCGTGGGGTACGAGTATTGGCAAAAAAAAGTCGAAGAACGTTTTCTATATGAAGACATGATTCATGCAACGAATGAGTGCATCCGAGTAGGTGACTGGAAATGTGCCGAGAAAAATGTTCAGGAACTTTTAAAGTCGGAACCGAACGATACGAATTTACAGATGCACATGGCGGGGATTCTCTTTGAACAGGAACGTTATCAGGAATGTATCAGCTATATTGAATCGCTGAATTTTAAACACAAGGATTTAGATTATCTTGTTGAAAAGTCGAATGCTTTGGAACAGGAATTAAAAAATCTCGGCGTTGAAAAGTCCATGCATTTCCGCCTGGAATTTGATGGCGGCCCTTCCAAGAAAGACGTGATGGAAGCGCTTGCCGTTTTGGAAGTTGCATACGATTCGATTAGTAATTTGTTCGACTTTTTGCCCGAAAATAAAATGTGCTTGGTGTTGTACCAAGATAAGGAATTTCAAGGGGTGGGGCCGCGCCCGGATTGGGTGGGTGCCGTGTTTGATGGAAAATTGCGCGTGCCTGTGAACATGATGGCGTATCGTGAAGTTTATCGTCCGGTGCTGTTTCATGAACTGACGCATTCATTTGTTCGTGCGATGACGCATGCGAATGTGCCGTGTTGGATGAATGAAGGAATTGCACAGGTGATTGACGGCTCACATAACAATGAAGAACGCCCGGCGGGAGCCTATCCGAGCATAGAATCGCTAAGAAAATCTTTTGTGAAAGAGACAGATTCGAAAAAAGTGCAAAAACTTTATTGGTACTCGCGGAGAATGGTCGAAGAACTTTTGTGGCGTGATGGTGGCGGTCCGGAAGCTTTCCGCAAGTTTGCCAAGTGCTTGCAGGACTTGCGTGGACTCGGAACGGATAAAGCTCTGCAAAAGTATTACGGAGTAACTGCTCAAGATTTGTTAGAAACGATTCGATGAGCGTTGTGGTGGATTGTACGATGGATACAGCAATGAAAAATATCGTGATTCTCGCGACGGGCGGTACTATTGCTGGCGCGGGCGAGCAAGGTAAGGATATTGGGTACAAGTCGGGCTCAATCAAGGCGCAAACGCTGATTGATGCGATTCCGGAATTGAAAAATGTGGCGAACATTTTTGTGGAACAGGTTTGCAATATCAATTCGGACGATATCACTTCTGAAATTTGGATTTCGCTTGCGTTGCGGATAAAAGAACTGTTTGAAAATGGGTTTGGCGATTCGCATGAACTTGTCGATGGTATCGTGATTATGCACGGAACCGATACGATGGAAGAAACGGCTTTCTTCTTGAGCTTAGTTTTAAATGTTGCGAAACCTGTGATTTTGACCGGCTCGATGCGCCCTGCAACTGCTGCCGAACCCGACGGCCCCGCGAACCTGTTGTTTGCCGTAAAATGTGCCGTTGAACAGTCGTTGCAGCGCCCTGAGCGTGCCGAAGGAACCATCCTGAGCAACGCCGAAGGATCTAGTGATAGTCCCGTCCGCATCGCATTCGCAGGCAAGCTTATGGACTCCCGCACTGTGCAAAAAATCCACGCGAACGACCTTGACGCCTTCGCCGAAATAGGGACCGCGCAGTCCTCCCGGCCCACGTTCGACATTTCCTCCCTGCGTTCCCTCCCGAAAGTCACCGTTCTTTACTTTAACGCCGATGCCGATGCCGACCTTGTGCGTTATGCCGCAGAACGTTCTGCGGGCCTTGTCATTGCAGGTGCGGGCGCCGGAGAATTTTCGCAATCATGGATGAACGCGATTGGCGATGTTGTTGCAAAATCGAATGTCCCGGTGGTCATTTCAACGCGAATCAATCGCGGTTCCATTGTCCCGGAACAATTGCTTGTGCCCGGAACCATTGCTGCATACAGCTTGCCTCCCGCCAAAGCCGCCGTCCTCTTGCGCCTAGCATTAACCATCACGAATGACCCTGCGGCCATTCAAAAGTTCTATCAGAGGTATACATAGTAAGCGAGATGAGTGGTTGAATAATTTAAGGATAATGAAGGAACGTCGAGAGAATGGTGGCGTCGGCCAAGGAATACCTTCGCAAAAGTCTGCAAGGTGAGTGTCGCGACGGGCTGCTTGCAGACCGGCATGACCGAACCGCAGCAACGGACGCCGTAGGCGTCAACTCCGAGCTGGGGCCCCGCCCGCATGACGTACTTTTTGCGTTTCAAAAACAATTAATTCTAGAGTAATTAAAAATGAAATTTTTAATACAGCGAGTCACTAAGGCTCAAGTCGATATTGAAGGTCAAATCGTCGGAAAAATTGACGGCAAGGGATTCCTTGTTCTAATTGGAGTCGGTGAAGGCGATACCCGCGAAATAGCCGACCGTTTTATCAAGAAAATGCTTGCACTCCGCATCTTTGCCGACGAAAATGGCAAAACGAATCTCTCCATTAAAGATGTGGGCGGTTCGCTGTTGCTCGTTTCGCAATTTACGCTTTATGCCAATTGCAACAAAGGCAATCGTCCGACATTCAATGGGGCCGGTAATCCAACGCTTGCAAATGAACTTTACGAGTATATTATTGAACAGTGCAAAAAGGAAATTGCGGTTGTCGAAACAGGAAAGTTCGGCGCAGACATGCAAGTAAGCCTAGTCAACGACGGCCCATTTACTATAATGTTGGAATAGCACGTAACCGATTATTCTTGTCATTCCCGGTTTAATCGGGAATCTCCATAAAGGCGAATGCTGCGAAAATGCTTGCATTTTCATAGCTGAGCCGAATGGAGTGGGCTATAGCCCCATCTCCTTCTTGTAAAAATGAAAGGGAGATGCCTGCTCGGTGGCAGGCATGACAAGCAGAATATTAGGAGTATTTTATGAAGTTTTTGCAATTTATGTTATTGTGTGCCTCGACACTATTCATTGCCTGCGCGGGTTCGCGAGATTCCACGTCAGAAGGCTCTGCCGATGACATGGCCGATGCTCCGTGCACAGAATGTGGTACGCGAGGTGAAATTGAACTGAAAATTACAGACGAAAAATTTTATCGCGAATGGAATTCCGCTGCGTTTAGCCGCATCGATTCGAATGCGGTTGTCGGTGTTTTCCCTGCGCTCAAGGTCACTGCAAACCGTCCTGAAAGTTGCAAAATGTGCCATAGCTATAGCGCAGATGCTCTTGACTTTGACTTGGCGCGTGTCGAAGATTCTTTGTTTGTAAAAGCTTTCCCGAAAATGACTCGTGAACTCATGCTCCCGGGCATGCGCGTTCCTGATGCCGATTCCGCTTACATGGATACGTTGTCTGCAAAGCTTCTCAAGATGAAATTTGTCGAAGGCAAACGACTTGATGATGTGACTCCATGGAAAGAACGTGATGGCGTTGAACAAACGTTGACACGTCAATTACCGTTTGAGCTTTCGGATTTGCTCAATAAAATCGCAAGCCGCTATGAACTTCGCTATTTGACAATTCCACTCCTTATGGACGTCACAATGGATCCTGACTTGGGCAAGAAAGGCGGATTCAAATGGGAGATTGTTTGGAGCATGTGGGATGCCCGCTACGGCGAACTCGTTTGCCTTACGTATTCCTCGTTTACCGCAGCAACGACAACCCGTGTGGCGCCTGAAAAAGAATGGGCGACCCCGTTCGCCTCTAGACTCTGGAAATTATTCAACACCGACGTTGCGCATTTCGAAAACCACTAATTTAGTTACTAGTTCTTAGTCATTAGTTATTAGATTAATTTTTGGCGCCTTCGGCGCGATTATAAATAACTACAGACCATTGACTAAAGACTAATTACTACTTTTTAAGTTATGAACACTCCTTTCTACGTTTTTATGAAGCTTTTGCCGAAGAACGCTGCAAGTCGCGTCTTTGGTGCGTTTACGCGTTTGCGTATCCCGTTCTTGAGCAAGTTCGCTCGTAACGCTTTCGCTAGCTACTATAAGCTGGACATGGCTGAGGCTGAATATCCGCTGAGCCATTACAAGAACATTGGCGAACTTTTCATCCGTAGGCTCAAACCGGGCATGCGTCCTGTTGCCGATGCCGAAATCGTAAGTCCGGTCGATGGTGTGCTTTCGCAGACGGGAACATTCGATGGTGACGAACAAAATTTGATTCAGGCAAAGGGCAAAACATACACGCTCAAGAGCTTGTTGCGCAGTGCTGAACTCGCAGAACGCTTCAAGGGCGGCGCCTTTGCAACAATTTATTTGGCCCCGTTTAATTACCACCGCATCCACAGCCCTGTTAGGGGAAACCTCGTGCTTTCAAGCTACTGCCCGGGTACGCTTTGGCCGGTGAATGTCGGGAGCGTCGAACGTGTCGAAGGTCTTTTCAGCATCAACGAACGCTTGACTAGCCAACTGCGTTTGGCGGACGGTTCCGAAGTGCTCGTGGTCAAGGTCGGTGCAACGAACGTTGGCCGCATTGGCGTTGTGTATAACGATTCTATCTTGACGAATGCAGGCAAGCTCCCTCGCGATAAAAAACGTTTGGATTGGGTTCCAAATAAAGAATTTCCGTTTGAACGTGGCGATGAACTTGGACGCTTTGAAATGGGCAGTACTGTGATTCTCGTGGTCGATAAAAAAATCCGCGAACGCCATCCGGACTTGTTCAAGTCTCGTCTTGGTCAGGCTGTAAAGGTGGGCGAGGCGCTATAGTTGGTCTCGGTAAAGCGGTTCATTCACGACGAGCCTGCGCTATTCAAGGCTTCAAAGGCTTTTGTCGCGCAGCTTTTTCGCTGTGCCGACCCGATAGTTTACGTTGCGTGCAAACTATCGGATAAAAATGAACAAATTGCATGGACTTTGCTTGGGAGCGCTCTTTTTCAGGAACGCTCCTATCCCGAAATTTTGCGGTTGATGTTGGCCTTGCACGAACGGTTTCCGGGCGATAAACTTTGGTCGCTCCCCGTACCAAAGGGCGGCGAAATCGAAGAGGTCGTGGAACAGACGTTCAATAGCCGCAATTGGTCTGTGTTCGAAAATGTTGCCGGAATTTTCTGGAGTGTAGGGCTTTTTGTCCGTCATCATCCCGATCTGGTTGCTTGGATGCGCGAACGCACTCCCGAAGAAATGTGGCGCGACTTGGGCGAAATCTATTTCATGGGGCGTTCTAACCCGCGTCCGAAGGCTTGCGCTGCGATTTACCGTCTGATTGCGCCTGCTCCGCTCGGGCTCGGGCTTGCTTACCGTGAATGTGCAAAGATGCCTCCGCTGCCGCTTACGATGGGTGCCCGCCGCTTTCTTGCCATGCTAGGCCCTGCTAAGGAAGATAACTTTTCCGAGTTGGATCCCAAAGAAAAACAAAAACTGGCAAATGAGTTTTTTGTCGCGCTAGCTCCCGAAAATCCCTACTTTGCAGCCCATTCGTTGCAGTTCTTTCTTGAAAACGGAACGAACGGTTTTATTTGTCGTGAACTGACTGCGAATTGTTCCGAGTGTCCTCTTTATGAGTATTGCAATTACGCCGAAGTCCGCAAACGTTATTGATGTATGCTAAATTTTATTCGTATGAATCGATTCCCGTTCAAAAAGCATAAGACTACGGCGCTATTTAGGAGCCTGCTTGGTGCTGCACTTTGTGTTTCCTTGCTTGCATGCGAACAGAAAGTTGATGAAACGGTCGATTACACGCTGATGTGCTACAACGATATTTGGCCGATGGATGAAATCCATATAAACGACGGCTCAAACTACGACATCAAGGCGCTTGAGAAAAAAATCGATTTGCGTTACCCGATGATGCTTGGCGACACGCTCGACGTGACGATTCTTGAATTTAAGAGTGACGTCTATGCGCTGGACTATTACATCAATAGCGGGCGCTTCCAGGGAATTGTGCCTATTTTGCGCGGAGCGTTCTTGGAACAAAGTATTCGTTCTGGTGCGCGTATTTTCGTTTTCAAGCACGACAGCTTCCGCCGTTACGAACGTAGCGACCTCGAAAGTTACGTCCGCCGTTACCCGAATCCGCGTCATGGCGGTTTCCCGCAAGAATTCCTGAGCCTCCCGTTTGAACATCGTGAACCGGGGCACACGTCTATCCAGACCAAGTATTTCATTGGTGTCAAGGCGTATTTCCCTGTGCTGGCGCAGAGCTACCGCGATGCGGACTTGCAGTGGAATGTGGCTCGCAGTTGGGACCTTGTAGACGAAAATGATTTTATCGCCTGGGGGCGTCAACTGAATATTGTGCATCCGAAGGGAATTTATCGCGAAGCATCAACTCTTTACTTTGATGCGGGCGAGGGGGTGAACGGTATGGCAACGAGACTGCCGGGCGGTCGTGTGGTGGCGGTGTGGGGTTACCTCGATTGGACTGATTTGGAACGTAAGTTCTTTACCGCAAGTGACCGCGTCTACGGCGCTAGGTATTAGCGATTACATTTTACTTTTGTTATATTAAAATTATGGCTATTGAAAAACTTGCAGAAACTCTTTTGGAAAAGCTCCGCTATATCACCAAGGCGGAAACTGTAATTGGCGAACCTATCCAGGCGGGCGATTCGACTGTGGTGCCCGTGAGCCGCGTTTCTCTTGGCTTTGGCTTTGGCGGCCATCAAGGGAAAGGTGACACGTCTGCATCTGGCGGTGGCGCTTCTGTCGAACCGGTGGCGTTCCTCGTCATCAAGGGCGACGATGTGCGCATCATGCCGATTACCAAGGACAGTTCCCTCGTCTCGAAGGTGATGGATATTGTTCCTGACGTTATGAACAAATTTACTGGCAAGAAGTCGCTGAACGACGTTTAATCGTCTTAAGACTTAGCCTTTTGATTGCTTGTGTTGCCCGCCGTTGTGCGGGCTTTTTTTTTGATGTGGTGGAAATTGGTCGAAATTTGAATTTTATTGGTCAAATTTTTCTTGAACTTTGTTTTGTAAAAATCTATTAAATTTTTGAGAACATTTAGTAGTGATTGTTCTCACACATGTTCTTGTAAAAAATGTAAAAATTTGCGTTTTCTATTGACATTCGCTATATAAAAGAGTATCTTTGAATACGTAAAATTGAGAATGGTAACGCCTTTGGGTGTGTATGGACTAGGAATTTTGAGAACGTCTGGGGGTCTCTGTCCATTCTCTAAGTTTCGCAAGGTGAATTGGTGCATTTTGCGAAGCGCCCGGCACGGGGTTATACGTGCCACGGAATCCTCCTCCAAGGCGCCGTAATGGCGTACTCCTAACACAAAAAAATAGGACCTCCTCATGAACAATGAGGAGGTTCTTCGTTTATGCGCCCGTGCCTTCTGCCGGCACGCTCTGTCATGCCCGCCTTTGTTTTTTTTTGTCATGCCCGACTTGATCGGGCATCTCCCTTAAACAGAATAAACGAAAAAGCCCCGGCACTAGGCCGAGGCTTTCTCAAATGCGTTATACCGCGCGGGGCGCGGCATCTCGTCTCAATTAGCCGAGAACTTTCTTTTCGAAGTCGCCGAGGCAGTCAACGAGAGCCTGCACGCCTTCGACCGGCATTGCGTTGTAGATAGAAGCGCGGAAGCCGCCGACAGAACGGTGACCCTTGAGCTGCTGGAGGCCACGAGCCTTAGCGAATTCAAGGAATTCCTTGGCGAGATCGTCAGCCTTGTCAGCTGCAACGACGTCCTTGTTGAACACGAACGGAACGTTCATGATAGAACGGTCTTCCTTAGCGGCCGTACCGACGAACACCTTGGAGTTGTCGAGTGCGCTGTAGAGGAGAGCGGCCTTGCTGCGGTTCACCTTTTCGATAGCGTCCACGCCACCGAAATCCTTGAGCCACTTGAGGGTGCGGTTCATCACGTACACGGCAAAGACCGGAGGAGTGTTGAACATGTTGGCAGCGTCGATGTGAGTCTGGAAGTTGAGCATGGTCGGGATGGTGCGGTTCACCTTGCCGAGAAGGCCCTTCTTGATGATCGTGACAGTCACGCCAGCGCAGCTGATGTTCTTCTGAGCGCCGCCATAGACGACACCGAAGTCAGACACGTTAATCTTACGGGCGAGGAAGTCGGAGCTCACGTCAGCCATGAGGAAGCCGGACTTCGGCTTCGGGAAGTTGTGCCATTCCGTACCGTAAATCGTGTTGTTTGCGGTCACGTGGAGGTAGGTCGCGTTGTCGCTGAGCTTGAGGTTCTTGTCGATGCGGCTGTAAGTTTCAGACTTGGTGTCGCAAGCGGCGAGAGCGTTACCGAACTGCTTAGCTTCCTTGTAAGCCTTGTTTGCCCAGACGCCGGTCAAAGCATAGTCGGCCGTAGCGTTCTGGTCCAAGAAGTTCATCGGGAGCATGCAGAACAAAAGTGAACAACCACCACCGAGGAACACGATGTCGTAATCTTCCGGGATGCCCATCAATTCACGGAGGTACTGTTCCGTCTGGGCGAACATATTTTCAATCGG
>NZ_FRAZ01000021.1:0-1125 GCF_900142485.1 Fibrobacter sp. UWB12
CTATCTTATGCGGAAACCGTCGCCAAGTACGACTTGAGTTTCTGCTGTCTGAAAAAATGGTTGCGGAAATACCGTCACGGCGGATACGAGGAACTGCTAGCCATAAAGCCAAGAGGGAGGCCCCCGAAGATGCCGAAGCCGAAGAAAAGCAGCAATGGAATGAGCGAACTTGAACGACTCAGGGAAGAGAACGAGTACCTGAAAGCGGAGAACGCCTACCTAAAAAAATTGAAGGCCCTAGACCAGGAAGTAAATGCCGAGATGTTCGGTATAGGGCCCAGGTCGTCCGAGAACTGAGCTGCAAGTACGCGCTTAAACATCTCCTGAAGGCAAGCGGACTATCCCGCTCCACATACTACTACCACCTGCGCCAAAGGGCCGACCGCTATGCGAAAGAACGTGAACGGATAAGGTCGATACACGCACAGAACAGGGGCTGTTACGGCTACCGCAGAATCGATTCGCAGCTCAGGAACGAAGGCTTCCGAATCAACCACAAGACCATCTGCAGGATCATGCGGGAGGAACTTCTGAAGAACGTCCGCAAACGGAACAAGTACCGTTCGTACAAGGGCGAGGTCGGCAAGACGGCCCCGAACATAGTGAACCGCGACTTCTCCACGACCGGACCCAATCAGAAGTGGACTACCGACGTGACGCAGATAAACATCGGCATGGACAAGTGCTACCTGTCGCCAATACTGGACATGTACAACGGTGAAATCGTGAGCTACACGATATCGGACCATCCAGATCTCAGGATGGTCATGGAGATGCTGGATCGGGCTTACGCGGCGAGGGAAGTCAAGGCGGGACTAATGCTGCACTCCGACCAGGGCTGGCATTACCAGCATTACGGCTACCAGAAATCGCTGAAGGACCACAACATCGTCCAGAGCATGAGCCGCAAGGGAAACTGCCTGGACAACGCCATGATGGAGAACTTCTTCGGGATAATGAAGTCGGAACTTCTCTACCCGAACACGTTCAGGAACATGGACCACTTCAAACAGGAGCTGAGGAAGTATATCGAATACTACAACAACGACCGGATAAAACTGCGCCTAAAAGGAATGAGCCCGGTACAATACCGGACTCATAACTCAATTTTATCCTAACTTTAAA
>NZ_FRAZ01000013.1:0-66239 GCF_900142485.1 Fibrobacter sp. UWB12
TGTGAAGCTTGTAGGCTGTAGCCCATTCTTCTTCAGTGTGTTTTTTATACATGAAAACCCCGAAAGTTATGTCCAACTTTCGGGGTTCACATCATAGCCGGTGGTTCTTCATATGCGGGCCCTGCCCTAGAATACTAGCCACGCGTCACGTCGCGTTGCACGAATTGGCACCTGCATGATGTCCTTACCGGCGAGCCCGTAAACGGGCTAGACCTTCCCGAACATTGTCAGTTGGTCTCCGTACTTGTCTTCCTTCAGCTGATTTTGAATATACGCTGCTATTTTCGCAGTATTTTTACCAGTCGTGTCGACATAATAGCCTCGACACCAAAATTCCCGACCTCTGTACTTGATCTGTAGAGCGGGAAACTTTTCGTACAGCATCAGACTACTTTTCCCTTTCAAGTATCCGATAAAACCCGATACGCTAACTTTGGGCGGTATCTCAAGAAGCATATGGACGTGGTCGGGACACATTTCCGCCTCCACGATATTTATGCCTTTCCAGTTGCATAGCGTACGTAGGATTTTCCCGATCTCAACCTTTTTCTCTCCAAAAAAGACCTTTCTTCGAAATTTGGGAGCGAAAACTACATGATACTTGCAATTCCACGTTGTATGAGCCAACATGTTATGATTATTACTATTTTGCATTTTAACCTCTTGGTTGTTTTTGTTTTGCAGGATGCCAGTCCGCATTTCAAATCTAACCAAGAGTTTTTTGCTTTCTCAAGGACGCAACGCCAGAAGGCTCTATGGAACCACCAGCCTAGCTGGTGGTTTTCGTTTATACAACAAACGCCCCGACCACAAGGATCGAGGCGCTTGGTGTTTGGAGTGTTTAGAATGAATAGTTAGAAGTTCTTGCAGGTGCCTTTCCAGTGGCCACGTTCACCAATGATTTCACCATTGATGTAGCGACCGCTCGTGCCTACGAAATCAGCCTTGCGGAAGTCTTCGCCACCGAGGTGCCAACGCATCCAGGCAACCGTTGCAGCCATGCCGCCCCACGGACCGGAACCATGACCCCAGCCGCATTCACCCTGCTGGCATTCATTGCCCTGGCCGCCCGTCATCTTGATGAGGCATGCCGGAACCTTGACGCCGGGGTTGTTGTAGTCGGCTTCGGCGTTCGGGCGTTCCATACCGCCTTCGCCATACACGATACCGATTGTTTTGCCCTGCGGAACTTGAGACATTGCAGTATGTCCAAGGTCACCGCTATTGTTGAGCATAGCGGTAATAACGCGCTTGTCTTGAATGACCATTTGTTCGGATTCGAGTCCGCCCATAGAGTGTCCGGAACAACCAACAACATTCATGTCAAGTTTCTGGTACAAAGGATCATTCGGATCGTTATTCTTCTTTGCAAGCCAATCGAGAGCGGGCTTACCCTGCGAAGCGTTACCCGGAGATTCGCGGAGCGCAATCACCACGAAGCCATGAGAAGCAAGGCGACGGATCATTCCACCGTATGCACCCGGTTCCGTGCCGCCACCCGGACCCCACACGACAATAGCGTGCTTCTGGTCGTTAGAAAGCTGTTCCGGATAAGCAAGGATTCCACCACCATCGTGACCGGTGCGTTCAATGTACTTGACTCGCATCTGGTCCTTCGTTTCGTCCTTACCTTCGGCAAGGAAAACGCCCTTCGGCTTCGCCTCTTCGCTCGAGCTAGATTCGACCTTCTTTTCGGAGCTAGAAGAGCTAACAGCAGGAGCCTTTTCGGAACTGGAACTTGCAACCTTAGCTTCGCTAGAGGAACTTGCCGGTGCAACATCTGCGCTAGATGCGGGATCCGCTACAGAGCTGGAACTTGCAACAACATCAGCGGAAGATGCCGGATTTTGGGCTGTCGCGCTGCTAGATTCTGCTGCAGAGGAAATTTCAGTACCACTTTGCTGGTTTAATTCACTGCCCTGAACATCGGATGTAGAACTAGACGATTCATCGCCCGGCTGAACTTCTTGAACAGAGCTAGACGAAAAATTGCCATAGTTATTCATCGCAGAGGTGACTGCGTCTTCACCGCAATTCATGAAGGCCAATGAGCTGGCCAACACCATTGTCTTTAAGAGTTTAGATTTCATTTTGTTCTCCTATTTACCATAACCTGATTAGAAATTACCTAAAAAATCCTTGATATTACAAGGGTTGGAGAAAGTCTCATGGATAAAAAATCCAAATGATTAATTTATTCAAAATTCACAATTTACGAAAACATGATTTTCGAAACCACAATTTTTCAAATTCGCAAATCACAAAAATTAATTTGTTATAAACACAAAAAAATCCCGACCGCATGGGTCGGGACCTTTGGTTGTTGGAGTGTGGAAATATCTATTGCTTAATTAGAAGTTCTTGCACTGGGTTTTCCATTTACCCTGCTTACCAATGATGGAACCGTCAATGTACTTGCCACTGCTGCCGACGAAATCAGCCTTGCGTTCCGTTTCGCCACCGAGATGCCAACGCATCCATGCAACTGTTGCAGCCATGCCGTCCCAAGAACCGGAACCATGACCGTAACCGCCTTCGGAGTTACGCGGACCACCCGTCATTTCGATG
This sequence comes from Fibrobacter sp. UWB12, assembly GCF_900142485.1. Classification (NCBI taxonomy): domain Bacteria; kingdom Pseudomonadati; phylum Fibrobacterota; class Fibrobacteria; order Fibrobacterales; family Fibrobacteraceae; genus Fibrobacter; species Fibrobacter sp. UWB12. The sequence goes on from NZ_FRAZ01000013.1 coordinate 2,569, forward strand.
AGGCAAGCCGGAGCCTTCACGCCAGCGTTGTTGTAATCGTTCTTGGCGTTGTCCTTTTCCATACCGACTTCACCGAAGAGGATTGCAATCGTTCTGTCCGTTGCGACCTTGTTGGCACCTGCACCATTCCAGTCACCACTGTTGTTGAGGAACGCTGTCAAGACGCGCTTATCCTTGATAACAGCCTGTTCAGATTCAAGACCACCCATGGAGTGACCGGAGCAACCGACCGTATTCATGTCGAGCTTGCCAAACAGCGGGCTATTCTGATCCTTGTTCTGCTTGTCGAGCCAATCCAAAGCCTTTATGGCCTGGGAAGCATCACCCGGAGATTCCTTGAGTGCAATCACAACAAAGCCATGCGAAGCCAAGCGACGGATCATGCCTTCATAAGCACCCGGTTCGGTACCGCCACCCGGTCCCCAAACCACGACGCCGTGCTTTTGAGTCGAAGAAAGTTGCTTCGGATACGAGAGGATTCCACCGCCATCCCAGCCGGTGCGGGTCTTGTATTCCACCTGCATCTGGTCCTTTTCTTCTTCCTTGCCACTAGCAAGGAAAATGCCCTTCGGGGCTTCGGCACTGGAGCTAGACTCCACCTTCTTTTCGCTGGAAGAAGACTCCACTTTCTTTTCGCTCGAAGAGCTTGCCGGTTTTTCAGCTACGCTGGAGCTAGAGGCCGGTTTTTGCACATCAGCGCTAGAAGTTGCACTTTGGGCGCCGGCGCTAGAAGCAGGCACAGCATCGCTGCTAGATGTCGGAAGCGGATTCGTGCCCGGGCCACAAGCGTCAGGCAAGCTAGAAGCCAAGCAGCTTTCATCGCTGCTAGAACTGAATACAGCATTCTCAGCCGTCGAACTGGACGAAACTTCGGCAGCTCCATTCTGCCCCTGCTGCTGACCAGCCTGTTCCACAGAGCTAGAAGAGCCCTCAACGCCCGGCTGGACTTCGCCTGCGGAACTGGAAGAGAATCCAGCTGCATAATTGTTAATTGCAGAAGTGACAGCCTCGTCTCCGCAATTGAAGAAGACCAATGAGCTGGCCAACACCACTGTTTTTAAGATTTTTGATTTCATTCTTTGTACTCCTCGTGTTTTTGGCAAAACCTACAACCCATCCATTAGCCTTTGAGGAGGCTATTTTTAAACTAAATCAAAACGGAAGGAGTAAATACTTATGTAAAATTCCTTTTATTGACAAAAAATCCATAACACCCCTAAAACAAAGAAAAGCCGGAACAAAAATTTCCGGCAAAATTGCATAAAACAGAATTTCAGCCCCAAAATGCACATGGTTTTTAACCGGGACAGGGCTCAAAAGGCAATCTAGACTATCTAGGAGCGTAAATGCGCGACATGAATTCCGCGCGGGTCTTTTCGTCAGTCTTGAAACGGCCCAAAAGCTGAGTGGTCACCATGGTTGCACCCGGCTTTTTCACACCGCGCATCGTCATGCACATGTGGCTAGCTTCGAGAACCACGGCAACACCCTTCGGCTGCAAAACCTTCTGGATGAGTTCTGCAATCTGGCGCGTCATGCGTTCCTGGATCTGCGGGAAACGTGCGTAAAATTCCACCACACGCGGGATTTTCGAAAGACCGACCACACAATCACCCGGGATATAGGCCACGTGAGCCTTACCCGTAAACGGCAGAAAATGGTGTTCGCACATGCTCGCAAACTCGATATCCGGCACGATAATCATTTCATCGTACTTTTCGTGGAAACGCGTCTTGAGGATGTCCTCGGCCTTCATTTCGCCCGTAAGGCTCGTCATGAGTTCGGCGTACATCTTCGCAACACGCTTTGGCGTATCGATAAGGCCTTCACGGTTCGGGTCTTCGCCCATGCCTTCCAGAATCATCCGGAAGCCGTCTTCCATTTTCTTGAAATCCATCATGCGAGCAATTATAAAAAAATATCCAGTGTCGGGCAACCGCAACCGGGTTGAAATTGCATCACGGCTTTTAAATCCAGCAATTGCGCCAGCGAGTAAATATCACTTTTTTACAAAGTAATAAGAACGTTTGCAAAGTCTTTCGCGTTTTGATTGTTAGACTATATGATACGCTATTTAATGATACACGAACGTATCATTATTAAAATTTCGCTTTAAAAAATTAAAAAAATTGATGTTTTTGCTCAAAAATTCGAGACTTTGTAATATTTTTTTATTGTCTTCAGAAATGTCGCGAAATTAAATTTATAGATGTCGGGGCGCATTGGTGCCAACTGAAAACGAAAGGAAAGTGAACATGAAGCCCATTCTTAATTATTTGGATTATCGTTGCTACATGCGCGATTTCTACGAGGAGCGGAAGAAGTCATCCGCGTTTTCGTGGAGGGAATTCGCCAAGCTAGCCGGATTCGTCTCGCCCACGTACTTGAAACTGGTGTGCGACGGAAAGACAAACTTGAGCAAGCCCGGCATTCAAAAAGTCGCGAAGGCTATGGGTCTCGAGGGATTCGAACGAACCTTCTTTGAAAACCTAGTGCAATTGGGCCATGTGAAAAGCGATGCCGAGAAGAAGACCGTGCTTGCAAAAATCCTGCAGTCGGCCAAGGAGAACAAGATGCACGTCCTGAATGCGGACGGTTTCCGCTTCTGTGAACATCCGGTGTGCCCGATCGTGCGGGAACTTGCCCCGCTGATGCCCGGCGCACTTCCAAGCGAAATGGCCGCAAAAATCAATTCCGAGGTCACGGCGCTCGATGTCCGCGATACACTCCAGTTCTTGGTAAAGACAGGACTTCTAAAAAAGACGGGCGAGAATTCCTACGAGCAGACTTCGAAAATGGTGAAGATTTCGAAGGACGCCTTGCCCCTGACGGTACGCTCCATGAACCGCGAAATGGGCCGTCTCGGCTTTCTGTCGCTGGACAACACAGAAGTTGACGAACGAAGCGTCTCGGGCCTCACCATGGGCGTCGACGAAATTACCTACCGCCGTATCGTGCGCGAGGTGGACGAGTGCCGCCGCAAGGTGGCCGCCATCGCCGGCGAATGCAAAAAAATTAACCAGGTCTACCGCCTGAATCTGCAACTTTTCCCCCTGACGAAAAAAGTCGATGAAACCTAGAGGAATGTATGAATATGCTGAAAACTTTGAGTAGCCTACCAATTGCCGCATCATTCCTTGCCGTCGCATTTTTCGGCGCCTGCTCCGAAACCGAGAACCCGCAGGATGCCGGCGTCTGGGTAGACGAACCCGCCATTGCGATTAATGAAAGTTCGTCCAGTTCAGAAAATTCGTCTAGTTCACTTTTGGAAATCAAATCCTCAAGTTCTGTCGTGGAGGAAAGCAGTTCCTCGGTGAAAGTAGAGTCATCGAGTTCATACAAAGTCGGAATACACTTTCCGGAACATAACGGATGCGGAATAGCACCCAAAATCTACACAGACCCACTGGAAACAATGCCCACTGCGAAAGCAGCAAAGATAAAAGCGGGATCCGCCAAGGAGCCCTCGTACGCAGCCATTATGATGAAAGATGAGGAACATGGAGTCCTGAGCGCCTTTGTCGAAAAACGTCTCGAGGTTCTTGAAAAACAAGGAGCAGCACACGATTCCGCTTGGATACAGGCGGCAGAAGAACTGTTGCAAGAACTCGGTCTAGACTCCCTGCTTGCCGATCGTCAAATGCCGGTATATTATATGGAATATACCTTGTTCTACCTTTACGGAAGTGGCAGCAATCAATTGAAAGCGTATTTGGTTGACGATTTTGCCGACGGCAAGCTTGAACCGAAAAATTACTGCTTCAGTAATAAGCCTTACGATAAATTTGACCAAGTTGCCTTTAATTTCATGCCCATAGGATGCGTATACGATGAACACGAGATTTTGGACCCGGAAGCCATCATCAAGAACATCTGGCGCAAGTGCTCCGGAATGCCGTACTGCAGCGATGCGATGGTCGGGATGTTCAACAAAGACAGTTCATTAGTATGCAAAAGTAGCAGGTATTACGCCTATACCATAAATGACGATACCTATACCAATTGGGAAATAGCCTCTCCACTGGATGTCGAAACGTCGGGAAACCCTTGCGACGCCGACGGCAAGTTCATCGTGAGCCGCAAGAACCCCGATCGCTCCTATATTTGCACAGCCGATAGTGGATGGGATTCAACAACGACCGTCAAGATCGAAATGAAGCAAATCCCGTGCGATACAGTAGGAGCATTGTTCAAGAGCAAACTGAATCCTGGAGGGGTTTATATTTGTAGGGATACCGTCTGGACCGGGGAATATCTCTGGAATCGAGAATATACCCTAAATACATGGGACAAGGCGACTCCTTTTGAAGCCGAAGTCGCGGACGTTCCCTGTGAAAAAAATGGGGAAATGATAAAAAGCGTCGTGGCTCCGGATTCATTCCATATTTGTAGGGACGGCATTTGGGGATTAGCCACCCGCTTGGAAAGGGAAACCTACAAGATCCCATGCGACGAAGAGGGCAAACATTTCGAAAGCCAAGAACTCCAATCTATGTATTATGTGTGCCATGAAGGCAAATGGCATCAATTTGACGAAATCACTTGCGAAAATGGCGCAAGGTACTCTACGGCCAATGAAAAGGACAAAAAATACAAGACGAATTATGCCTGCAAAGACGGAAAGTGGTATTCAAGCAAAGACGAATCCTGGGAAATTCCATACGAACTTTATTTCAATCCCAACATTGAATACGGCTCGTTTTCAGATCCGAGAGATGGTCGCACCTATCGTACCATTGGCTACCGAGGAACAACATGGATGGCCGAAAATCTCAAGTATCAAGGAACTCCAGAAACCTTTGAAGTTGACAAAAAATACTGCAAAAGTGACAATTGCAAAAATTCAGGTTACTACTATACCATAAATGCTGCGGAACAAGCCTGCCCGGAGGGATGGAGATTCCCGACAGATAACGAAGTTGCACTTCTAAGTACTCCTGACGACTCAGAAGAAGTTAGTGTGTCCTCGACGCGAAAGTTGTTCAATGCATTGTTCTCGCAGATGAATAGCTTGGGCCTTGGCTATGATGGATTGGATAAATATGGACTGAGTTTCACCAAGACCGGCCTATTTAATAGAGAAGTCTATGTGAATAGCGACTATCAGTACTTCTGGATCCAGGATACCGGATGGAAAGACATAACGGTAGCGGAAATAACAACCTACGAAATAAAGTCTCGCAAATTCTCCAGTGACATAAACAACATCAAGGCTCCCGTCCGCTGCGTCAAGGAATAAAAAAATAAATCCCGCGATTTTTTAACCGCGGGATTACCTGTATTAAACAAACACGACTTCGTTGCCTGTGCGGGGCGTTTCCGCGCGGTTCGGAAGTCCCGATTCCGTATCGGCATAGCCAATCGCCACAGAAGCGTAAACGCGTTCATCTTCCTTAAGACCAAGACCGCGCAGGTATTCCAAAAGCGTCGGGTCTTCATTCAGCCACTTGAGCTGATTGATGTAGCAACTGCCAAGGTCGAGCTCATTGGCGGCAAGCATCATGTTTTCGACAGCGCAGGCGACATCGGCCATGTTGTTGCCATATTCTTTCTGGCATGCAACAACAATCAGCACCGGCGCATTGTAGCAGAACGAATAATTGCCCTTGCGCGAAAGCGTGATGGAATTCTTGAGGCTCTTGTAAAGGTCTTCGCGGAGTTCCATCGCAGCAAAAGCAGACTGCACCAGTTCCTTGAGTTTTGCAATCACCGTCGCATCCGAAATCACAAAGAAGTGATTGGTCTGGCAGTTTCCGCCGGTAGGTCCAAAACGGCCCGCTTCGGCAATGGCTTGCAATTTTTCGAGTTCAACAGGCTGCGCCTTGAACTTGCGCGTGCTACGACGAGTCTTGATAGCTTCGAGTGTATTCATATAATCTCCAAATTTATTTATCCTTGACACAAAGTGTTTGCACCATCGGGTACAAATCCTTCGGGCAATCTACAACGCGACGACCTAATTCACCGCGGTCACGCCATGCAATTTCAAAACATTCCTGCGTTTTAGAATTCTTCTCAGTTGCAGACCAAAAGATGTCAAAATATACGTTATTGTTTTCGTAACATCCGCTCATATACAATTTAAAATACCACAAAACAGGAGAATCGTTCCGAAGCATCAAATCAGTCGTCAAATACGAAATATAATCTTCTTGCTTAAATTCTTCTATCGAAGGAATATGGAAACCCTCGGGACAAAACGACATTGCACTTGCCCAATCCATATAGGCAGTTTCATCAAAGTCCAACAAGGACACCGTTTCAACATTTGCGGAATGTCGATTACACTCGCTATATTTCTTGACATCGACTTTCCACGTTTCATAAAAAGTCTCAAAACTTTCACTTTTATTATCCAAAGAATCTAACGACAATCTTTCTTTTGAACGTTCCCGATGCAAGAATAAATTCTTATTGTAGAAATACGCATCATACCCACCGCTTGCCAAATCTACATGGGAAAGGAACATCGTATTTTTTGAAAGGATAAAACGGTAAAGATTGTTATCGACCGTTACAGAATACACCGAATCATCCGTAAACATTCCGCCCTTGAATTTTTCTTTTTTAAAGGACTCCGGCATTGTGTAAGGTTCTTTTCCCAAGCGAATTTCTCGCCAATCCAAAACGCTATCGATTTTTGTACAGCCAAAAAATGCATCCGCTTTTTCACTCCAATAAATCGTCTTTTGCAAATTCGAATTGCATTTGCCCAAGCTATCACGGAATGCATAAGGTTCTGCTTCTAACGCAGGCATTTCACGCCACGACCTTACAGAATCGCACATATAATAAGTTCCGCCATAACGCTTCACAAGTCCACACAAACTATCTGTACAGAACAGGCCATCTTTTTCAGGAGGCATTACAGAATCAGCAACTACAGGATACCAACGTCCATCCCTACATATAAAGAAATCATCTCCATAGCCAATTCTCAAATTAATCCGGTCCCTTTCACAAGGGATATTATCAATCATCGGCGGAATCATTTCGTCATCTTTTATTTTACGCCAATGACCGATACCCCAGCAACCGAATTTCACAAAGCCATCTTCTTCAATGCAATATTCCGCTTCGCAAATAAAATATGTACTATCATATTTTACAACATGATTTTGGAACCTAGAATCGCAAGTATCGTTAAAATACACAGGCGGATAAACTTCTCGCCATACAGGCGAATCAGAACCCGCCCAATAATCTTTACATGAATAGTAGACCCCAAGATGTTTGCCCACCTGATTAGTTTTCGTGCATCCGCCCAAATAATATATCAAGGAATCTAGTTGCACCCATCTTCCAAAAGAGCAATGCACAAAAACACTATCTAGCTGTTTTTTATTCCCATCGTCCTTACATTCCCCAAATTGATCAAGTGCTTTCGCATGCAATACTTCTGCATACAAAGAATCTTTTTCGTTAAAATCAGTTTTCACATATTTATCGGTCCAAGCGCAATTTTTCTCATCGAGACATTCACAATAGAAAAGCGAATCGTGCATATAAAAGGCATGATTCTTGGTAGCGTAACTACCGCATGTTCCAAACTTGTACGTCAGCAAAGTATCGCGGTTATTTTCGATTTTCCATACATTTTCATCTTTCTTGCATAAATAATTTAAACCGTTATGTTCGACAAGAGCCGTCTTCGACAGCAAACATGCTCCGATAGAATCTTCGAAAAGAGTCGCCAAACGGATATAGGAATTAGACCCGCCCCATTTTTCAAATTCACATACAAATCTACGACCATAAAAGTCGCTACTCTTTTTTTCAATTATCGCTTGGCAAGTATCGCACATCGAGAATTTTATTCCGTAACTATTTTGAATAAAATTATGCCAATATTTATACTCGTTCCAAAAGGTATTCCTCGAAGAACTCTTAAACGTAGGCTTACCATTCTCACCGATTGTATTTTCAAAAGTAGCAAGCCACGCATCGGCTGCACGAACAATCATCGAAGAATCGATACGGCCCGTCTTGCTAAAGCTATCGTACAGTTCCTTGTAATCGCTATAAAAAAGGCTATCTGAAATCTCGTGTCGGCAATAAAGATACGGTTTATACATTTCCCATTTATTTGCATAATGCACACCGTTATACCGGTTCGCATGGAGCGCGTTAAAATCCAGGCCAAACAATTGTGTCATTTCCGAATACGCCTTTTCTTCGGCAACGGCAAAATCAAGATTTTCTTTTTGCATCAAGTAATCAATACGCCCTGCAGCCAACGCCTCGTTAAGATTCAATTTCAAATTGCCGTTATTTTCTGTTAATCGAACATATTGCGGAAATTCAACTTTTTCATTTCCGTTCAAAAAAACAGCCACAATTTTAACATACGGATTTTTGTAATCGCGTTCGAAAGCCCTAAAAGCAAAAGCTGTCTTGATATTAGGATTTATTTCGACCTCAATCGAATCCATCGAACGGAAAGAGTCATCTAGGCGTTCAACCCTTACAAATTCAGGCACCAACGGGAGCGCATATTCAACCAAGCCCTGCAATCCCGTGGGAGAATATTGGAATCCATTGTCATCGTATCGGGAAAGAACAACACCTTCATCGCCATCGGAGCATGAAATTGCAAACAAGCTCAACAAAACAAGCAATAACGCAAGCATCTTTCGGAAATACATTTTACCTTTCCTTGATGCAAAGCGCTTGCACCATGGGGTACAAATCCTTAGGGCAATCTACAATACTCTTTTTCGATTTAGATCCGGCTGGGGTATTGATCCGATCATCTTCATAGCATTTTTGCGTTTCAGAATCAGTTTCATCACTCGTCCAGAAGAAATTAGAAACCAAATTACCACCTGAACAATTTTCTCCACTATCCATTTCATAAGTCCACACAGACTGCGAGCCCAATGCAGAATACGTAATATCAATTATGGAGTTCGTAAATTCCTCGGCCTTCAAAAGACGGAATCCCTTGGGGCAGAACTGGCTTGCGTGCGCAAAGTCCATGTAGGAATTATCATTAAAGTGATAAGCCAAGACAGACGCATCTTTGACCTCGGCCTTTTGCGTGCTGCATTCGCTATAACCCGTTGCGCGAGTTTTCCAGTCTTCGTAAAAAGCATCAAAACTAGCACTCTTATTTTCTATCAAATTCAATTGGACATTTTCGGCGCCGCGCTTACCACGTATAAACAAATTATCTTTATAAAAACTTGCATCATACACAGTTCCAGAAATTTCGACATTATCCAACACCCATTTATAAATATTGGAATTGTACCTACGGAACGTATATTTATTACCGTCAACAGTCACCGTGTAAACGCTATCGCCATCAACAACGCCTCCTGCAAACTTTCTTTTGTCCAAATAACTTGGAATAGAATCGTTGGGCGATGCAGACATTGGGGCCGTACTCCAAGTGTACTTTTTATCTACCGTTTGGCAGCTATAAAATGCTCCAGCCTCTTCATTCCAAACAATAGTCTTGTGAGAAATCGTATCGCAAGTACCGAGGCTATCTTTATATTTATAAGGCGCCGCAGAGCTAGCGTTCAATTCAATCCATTGATTAGATGTATTGCAAATATAATACGCCCCTTGATAGCCCTTTACAAGCCCATAATCCTTTATCGAACAAAGGAATCCTGCTTGTTCAATGGGCAATAAAGATTCTTTTTTTACATGAGACCAACCACCTATAAAGCACATATAAAATTCACCGTCATAGGCTTTTTTCATATTGTACTGATTCACGCCGCATGTATCCATATTTATTACGGGAGGAATCGCTTCTGCACTATCAAGCTTACGCCATTTGTAGACAACATCGGAAACGTCATTTCCCTCGCTACTCTTTTCGCAAATAAAATAATTTGTACTATCTGTTGTTACCTTTTTTAAATCTCCAGCAACAGAGCACTGTTCGCCCGCATAGACTGGCCACGGAATTTCGGCCCATACGGTATCGCTAGCATCGTAATCAGTGAAAACACGGCACCCATAATAAGTTCCATTGTATTCACCTTTCACACGATCCTTTGCGCAATGGCCAATATGGTATGTCAACGAATCCACCTCAAGCCATTTGGACGAAATGCACTGTATATACAAATCATCTAGCTTTTTCGTAGCGCCATAACCATTCGTATAGCATCTTCCGAATTGCTCGACCGCTTTCGCTTCGATATATTTTGCAAAAGCCGTAGAATCCTTTCGTGGAACTTCCTTGCCGGCATACTTATCGCTCCAAGCGCAATTGCCCGATTTATCGCACTCGCAAATAAACAAAGAATCCCTGGTATAAACAGCATCGCCATTATTTGATTTTTCGCAAACTTCATAATAGCTATCTAGCAGTTCATCATGAGATACATTCTTTCTCCAGATATTTGAGCCTTTGTCGCATAGATATTCATTGCCCTTATACGTGACAAGAGACTTTGTCTTAAGCAGGCACAATCCAAGGGTATCTTCAATGGGATTTTTAAATCGCCATTTAGAACTATAACGATCATTTTCTTCATTGTCATAATAAAAGTATTTTCCATAATAAGCACTAGACTTTTTATCAATCATCACAGAATCTTTCGTCGTGAATTTTATTTCGTAAATCTGACTGAAAAAATCCTTCTCCATATATCTCAACTTCACGCTAGTATCCCTCGAAACGCTTTCAAACTCAGATATGTGCGTACGTTCGTTAGGGATATTTTCAAACGTAGAAAGCCAGGCATCGGCTGCAGCAATGGCCATCGCTGTATCGACAAAGCTTTTCTCGGCATAGTATTCACGCAACTTCTTAAAATCACTAACGAACAAGCTATCCGAAATTTCATGTCTGCACATCACGTACAAAAGCAGATCATTAAGTCTAATGTCGGAAGAAGGGAATTCATACGTCATGAATCGATTTGCATTGAGGCCAAATCTTTTCGACATTTCTTCCATTACCGTATCCTCGGCATCTGCAAAGCTGTAATTTTCCTTCTTTACAAAATGCTCGATACGCGAAGATGCAAGTGCCATGTAAATATTCTGGCTAATGGTAGAGCGAGTTTCAGAACTCAGGCGATTGTACTGCGTAAATTCCACCTTGGAATTTTTTTCATACGGGAACTCCGTTATGATTTTCAAATACGGATATTTAATATCCTGAGATTTCATGGAAAAATATTTTCCCATCCAAGCCGATGTATCTTTGGACAGCTCAATTGTATCTACTGCATTCAGCTGGTCATCGACAACCTCAATACGGACGGCCGAAGGTTTCATCGTCGGCAAATACTCTACTACCACACTCAATGACATAGGTGAATACTGATACCCGCTTTCATCAATTCGGGCAATGACAACACCCTCATCGTTATCGGAACATGCGGCAAAATATAACGCCGCAAACATTGTCAAAACTGCACTTTTAAAACTCATCATTTCCTCCAAAATTATTTATCTTGCTTTTGCCAAAAGAAATTGCAACCAAGAGCGCGTTGCCTTTCAGGTACAGCAATTCCCTCTTCATTTTTACATTCATCTGTCGATTCACAAATAAAAGAATTACCATCATGTTCTACGACTTCGCCAAAATGCGAAACGAAACATTCATCGCCATAATATTCCGGAGCCGAAATTTCCTTCCATATATTCTGCCACGCCAAGTAATGTTCATCATACCGGCTCCCTTCACACGAATAATAAGCATCTAGATGTTGCGCTTTACTCCTCTCACAGCCACCCAGATAATACGTCAGAGAATCAATCCTCCCCCATTTATCAAATTGGCATTGGACAAAGACACTGTCAAGCGGATATTTATCGCCCGAATAAGTATTATTAATTTGGCACTTTCCAAACTTTTGCAAAGCCCTCGCATTCAGAACAGTAGCGTACAGAGAGTCCTTTTCGTTAATATCCTTATTCACATACTTATCTGTCCAAGAGCACTTATCACCATTACATTCACAAAAGAACAGCGAATCATTCAAGTAAAAAAACTGATTTTTCGTCGCCGAATTACCACACTCCCCGAACTTATATTTCAACAACGTATCGATTTCGCTTTCCGCCCTCCATACATTGTCCTTTTCCTTGCACACGTAATACGAGTCATCATATTCAGCAACGGTAGAAGTCTGCATCAAGCACAAGCCAAGCGAATCTTCAATAGGATCCAACAGACGATAATAACATGTGGACATCCAGCCATCATTTTCGCAAGGGCAAACAAACTTGCGACCATAAAACTCACTTTCTTCTTTTTCTATCACTGTTTGGCGATTATAGCTATCACATGATGGCATGGTTATTCCATACATACGCTCAAAAACGCGGCTATAATTAACGTAGTTGACAAACAACGTATCTCTCGAAAAATTCTTGTAAGTAGGCCTTCCGTTTTTATCCTTTCCTGGTGCAAATGTAGTGAGCCACGCATCCGCCGCACGGACAATCAACGAAGAATCGATTTTCCCCGTTTTGGCAAAATATTCACTCATTTCCTTGTAATCGTCATAAAAAAATCGATCCGAAATTTCATGACGGCAGTAGAGGTACGGTTCATACAATTCCCAGCGGTTAGTGTAATTTACACCATTAAACCGGTATGTATTCCATGCATTAAAATCAGCCCTGAAAATATCCGTCATCTCGGAATACGCCTTTTCTTCGGCTTTCAAAAAACTATAGCCTTCTTCCCGGACTAGCGTTTCAATGCGGCCCGCAGCAAGCGATGCATTCAAATTCAATTTCAAATCGTTATTGGATTCCCGCAAAGAAACGTACTGCGGAAACTCCACCTTCTTTTTTCCGTCCGAAAAGACCGCCACAAGCTTCACGTAAGGATTTTCATAATCGCGTTCGTAAACTTTAAAGACAAACGCATTCTTAATGGTCGAATCCAGAACTACATTGATGGAATCCAGCGAATTCAACATGCTATCGACACGGATAATCTTCACAGATTCTGGAACCAAGGGAGGAGCGTATTCGATAAAGCCTTGCAACTCCGTAGGAGAATACCGGAATCCGACATCGTCATACCTTGCCACGACATGTTCCTCACTTTCGGAACATGCCACCAGACTCAACAAAGCAAACAAAAGCCAGATTGCACTCATTCTCATCGCCAATTACTCCTCGTCACTTTCCACCAGTTTCCACGAGCTTCGGTAAGCGTCGTAATAAAATGAGCAACTCACAGATACGCTATCGATCTGTCTCACCTCACCATTCAATTCTTTCGAGCACCGACCAAAAAGCTTGACTGCCTTCGCATTCAATGCAGATGCATACAGCTTATCGCCTTTCTTGAACATACTATCGATGTACTTATCTGTCCAGTCACAAATATTTGAACTATCACATTCACAGACAAACAGGGAATCACTCAAATAGCCCGATTCGCCACTAGATATAGAGTGCCCTTTACAATATCCATACATCTTGTTCAAAATCGTATCGCGATTAGACTCTACATTCCATACCGCGGAGCCATACCTGCAGCGGTAATAAATACCATTGCTCACAGCAATAGAATCCTTCGAATACAGGCACACTCCAATCGAATCATCTAGCAATGTCTGCAAACGCCAATAGTTAAGCCCCTCATCATAAATAAATGTACGTCCTTTCAATGAGCTGTATTTATTATCCAGTTCAAAAAATTCGTTCTCGTACGATCTAGTTCTAGTTAACTTAAAAGAAACTCCATACGTATGCTTAAAAAAGTTCTCATCGAAAGCGCCCACGTTCACGACAGAATCTCTCGAAAAACTCCTATACTGAGTTTTTCCATTATCATCATCATAAACAACAAATGTAGAAAGCCAAGCATCGGCCGATTTCGCCATCAAAGCGGAATCCGCAACACCATTCTTAGCAAAACCTTCACGATACTCCTTGAACGTGCTATAAAAAACGCTATCCGAAACTTCGTGACGGCAATAGATGTACATCAGCAGGCCATTCAAGTTAGCCTCGCTTCTCATATATTCGTAGACATCTAAGCGTTTATCAAAAACGTCATTCCATACAGTGCTATAATTGGTGCCAACATTCGATACGAGATTATAGGCGAACTGCATTTCTTTTATCGCCTGAGTCATTGCCGAGTCAAATTCAAGTCCCTTTTCCCGCACCAACGTTTCAATACGCCCAGACATCACCGCTTCAGGGAGATTCAGCCTGATTTCAATATTAGATTCTCTCAAGCGCACATACTGAGCAAATTCCATCTTTTCATTTTTATCTAGCGGGAACACCGGCACAATCTTTACAAACGGAAATTCATAATCACGATCGTCCACCTTAAAGGTATACTCCCCGTCATAATTCTTTTCAACAGGCGCTTCAATAGAATCTACAGGATAAAGCTTTTCGTCAAGACGCATGACCTTGACATATTCCGGTTTCATGTTCTTCAGATAATGGACCGTCCCGCGCATATACGTAGGTGAATATCGATACCCGTCCTTATCGTAGCGAGCGAGGACATCATCAGTGCCATCGATGCTAGAACAGGCCATCAAGCCCAAAAGAGCCAACAGCAGCGCAAAAGCCGCTTTTTTCATTTTCATTTCTCCCTATTTTCTGTAAATATACAAACTCTATTTAGAACAGAGTATATAAAAAAGATAATCCGGCCTAATGGCCGGATGAAATGTCGAAAGACGGGGATTATTTTAATTCTAGTATTCTAGAGCATCAAAAGAAGCTTGGTCCGTATCAGGTTCCACTGGCGGATTATCCGAACCCTGAAGCAAGGCACATTCGCGAGCAAACCCAATTATTTCCATCACCGGCTTGACATATTCTTTTTTCTGTTCAGTTTTGTTATTCATAATATTCATTCCAAAAGTTGTAATTATTTCCTTTTACCATAGTAGGCGCCACGAGCCTTGCGCACGCCGTTTACCCTGCGGCCCTTCAGGTCATAAGTCTGCAAGGTCTTCAACTCGCCCGTACGCGTATTGATACGCCCGATAACAGTCGTTTTTTCATCGCCGTCACCTTCATCTTCAATAATATCGATTTCGTCAGGGAGCCCTATCGATGACGTTGCCTTTGCGCCAGCATAATTGGACTTGACCGTACTTGCTTCAGGAGCCTTGTAGAGATAGGCACGAAGCGGGCTAATATAGGCATCTGCACCAACCTTGACAAATTCGCCAACCTTGATACCCGACATAGCCTGACCCGCAAAGCCATAGACATGTCCGAGGTCACCGTTACCTTCTTCCCATTTTTGGTAAGCAAGGGTTCCACGGAACTCCCAACTTGTATTCCCCACCGCAGAGACGGGCTCTTTAGACTTTCTGAGCGTTACGCCACCCTTAACAACGAGAGTTTCATCCTTCATCATGACCATGTACGGCGTATTTGCGCTGAGTTCTATAGGAGTTGTAGACTCATCCGTCCAAAGGCGTTTTATACGAAGAGCCCAGCGTCCATTGTCTTGCAGAACAAATCCATCACAACGGCTAACTTTTTGCACGCCTCCAAGTTGATCCGTATTCACATCGAACGGGAACACAATCGTCGCATAAGCCCCAGCCGTGAACGTGCGCACGAAATCAATGGCATCAACATAGGTATCCTCGGTGATATTGACTGGTTCTGAGCCTATGAAATCACCTTCAAAATATGCATGCTTGTGATCTTCTCCATCGACGGACACGATAAGAGGATGCGTCGTGGGAGCAAGCGTTTTGCCTGCAATAGCATCAATCTGTTCGTCAGTGAGCGTTCCAAAGTACAGATTTCCATCACCATCCGTAAGAATCTGACCATCCTTGATTTTGACACTTCCTACAACATTTAACTCTGCTATGGTTAATACCTCATATTTGCCCGCCATAATACGATCAGTATCTTTAGTATAGCCAAGAGTAATATTACCTCCCAATGCTGCACTTATTCCGTAACAGCTACCAGAGGCATTACATGTTGCAGAAACAACACCGCCATTGATAATGACACTATCATTAAAAGCAATTCCACCAGGAGCAGCCGTTGTAACAAAGCCATTATTAACAATGAGAGTACCCCGCCCCTGACCACTAGACAAATACGTTGCAGAAACAACACCGCCATTGACTGTCACATTATTTACTGAAATTCGACTTGCGGTAATCTCACCGTCATTGACTGTCATACGAGTTCCCAAAATTTCATTTGCAGTAACATCACCGCCATTAATGGTCATTTCATATATATCAACACACTTTGACGACTTACTAGATGATGCAGAGACAGAGCCACTATTAAGAATTAATTTACTAGCAGAAAGTCCTGTTTTTTTATCGCTATAAGCTATAATTGAGCCGTCATTAACAATCATTCCCCCTACATCAACGCCATTTAATTTATCCGACGAAGCTGAGACAGAGCCTCCATCGATAATAAACTTACTAGTCTCAATTCCTGCACCATTATTGCTATGAGCTGTAATTGAGCCACCTGAAATTTTGATGGAGTCCGCATAAATGCCCACATAATTATCAGCATTTGCAGTCGCACTGACCGAACCTCCATTTACAACAAGATCACAGCGAGTCATCGAAATAGCACTATATTCCGAAGCATAGACATTGAGCGCTCCTGTCTGTTCACGTTGCCCATAAATAGTCAGTCTACCAACAAGGCCATGGATACCATGGTATCCGGTTACCGGATTTTCACTTGTACCAACATTTATCGTAACGTCATCAGCAAGGATAAGACGTACACTATCCCTAATATATAAAGTGCTATTATAAGTAAGATTACCTCTCGCAACAAACCATCCATTTTCAAGACTCGTTTCTTCACCAGTCAAAATACCGTAATCCACAATAGACTGTTCGTTACCATTTTCATCAACATATTGAATAGGAGGTAGTGCTGGTCTAAGACTCTTGCCGGCAATCGCTTCAATTTGTTCATCAGTAAGCGTACCGGAATAGACATTGTCGTCTTCATCCTTCAAAGACAGGTCATCCTTGATGGCAATAGAACCCCCTGCCTTGAAACTTTTAGCCTGTATACGATTCGTATCATAGGTATAGCCAAGGGAGATGTTTTCGGATGCGGAGACACCATCACCAACAACATTTGTTGCATATACTTTTCCACCATTTATAGCTATGCTTTTCTTTGAAAACAAACCATCACTTTTAGTTGTAGTCGCGCGGACATAGCCTCCATTAATAACGATATTTCCTTCAGCGCTTAACCCGTAATCTCCACCAGTAGCATAAATATCACCGCCATTGATAACGACATCACCCCCAGCTTTAATGCCTTCTGCCGCATTACTATTTGTTATGACATAACCTCGATTGATGATCAAATCGTGAGAAACATACAAACCATCACCATTAGTACCCACAGCATTCAAGAAGAATTGCCCACCATTTATAGTCATAGAAGAAACAGCAACGGCAGATGCAAAGTTATCGGTATAGGCAATTATCTTACCCCTTTGGGATTTTTGCCCATAAATAGTCCAGTTACCACCTACGATACCTAAACCATGCACAGGCTCCTTACTTGAGCCAATGCACATTTCGCTACCATCGTCCAAAACGATGTGGATATCACCAGACCCCTTTAAAGTTTCCGAATAAGAAATATTACTATAAACAACATACCATCCGCTGGAAATTTCCGTTTCGTTACCGGTTAAAATAGTGTATTCTGTGACAGTCTGCGTTTCGCCGTTCTCGTCGATATAAGAGAACGGAAACACGTAGTCAGCCCATGCCGCCGAAGTGCAAACGAGAGCAACAAGGAACGTCAACAGAATACGCACCTTGCCAAACATTCTGGCTAAATTCATACAAATAAGCTCCTATGAAAAATTTGTAGCAAATTTATAATAAAATTATCATTTCATCAATAACAAATGCCTTATAGACAAACAAAAAAGGCGCCGCAAAAACTGCAACGCCTTTAAAAGCAATACACAATATTTTACTTGTCCAGCGGGAACATCAATATTCTGGATTTACGTTTTTGATTGTAATGGTCACGTTTTGAAGGTGGCAATTCTTCAACGGTCCCATCAACAAATCCAAGTTGATAGAACCAATCGAGAGCCTGCGTCGTGAGCAAGAACAAAGTCTTGTAGCCCTTCATGCGGCCAAGTGAAATCAGGTGACGCACAATCGCTTCACCAATGCCCGACTTGCGATAGTTCGCACCGACTGCAATGCCAGCCACTTCGGCCATGTTGTTTTCGAACGCATGGAGAGCTCCGCAACCATGAATACTATTATCGATGCTATACACAACGTAATCAGCAAGCTTTTCGGAAATAGAATCCTGCGTACGCGGCACAAGGTAACCCTTTGCAATGTAATCCTGCATAATGCGCAAGATATCTGGGATATCTTCAATTGTTGCCGGACGAATGCAAGAATACTGGTTCGCGTACACCATCGTTCCATCACCGCGAGCAGAGAATACTTCTTGCAGCACGCTGCCCTGGAACTCACCGCTCAACAAATGCACACGGTTCGCACCCGCTTCGCATGCATGGATGGCATTCATCAAGTAATCCATCTGCGCAAAGTCAAGCACATCCGAATTGAGTTCCAAAAGTTCCTTCGCCTGATCGATATCCATAGCCGATATAAGCCCGTTATCGGTCGGTTCCAGATACTTCGTGTTCTTGCCAGTCACAAGGCCTTCGAGCTTAATGCCGCTTTCGCTTCCGATAAAGAACAGTTTCCCAACTTTAAGATACTTGCAGAGTTCGGTTGCAAGTTCAGTACTCGAAATATTGTAGGCATGCCCAATCTTGTTCCAGCCAATCGGCGGAATGATAGGCACGAACTTCTCGTTCATGAGCTGTTCCAAGAGGTCGCGCTGGATACGTTCAATACGACCGGTGCGCATGTAATCGACACCGTTAATCACGCCCATGCTGCGTGCCAGAATCCAGTTGCCCTGAATACCGCTGAGACCGCTCGCCGTAAGGTGGCTCATGATTCTTTGCGCAACGCCCAAAGACGCCTGTTCCACAAGCGGCAGCGCTTCTTCGTTCGTCAGGCGGACACCATTGTGAAACTTCGTTTCAAGGTCCCAGGCCTTAAGCTGTGCGTCGATGCTATTTCGCGTACCCGGCACAATGATAATGCGAATGCCCGCCTTATGCAAAAGGGCAATATCGCGCATCAGCACGGGGAACATCGGATGGTCCATCAGGCTATCGTCAATTTTCAAGACGAAAAGCTGACCCTTGAACCTATCCATGTAGCCAAACACTTCCCGGATGAATCCGGCAACTTCGAAGTGTTGAGAATAAAAATCAGACGCTGTACTCATAGCCTAAAAAGTAGCAACAAAAAAACGAAGGACTTCAAGTCCTTCGCTATTTGAGCAAAAATTTGGCAATTTTTATCGAGATGTTACAATCTGCAGGAGTTCAACCTCGAACACCAAAAGCGAGTTAGGCGGAATTGAAGGCGGAGCACCGGCCTCGCCATAGGCAAGCGAGCTCGGAATCCAGGCCTTTACCTTTTCGCCGACCTTCATTTCCAAAAGCAAATCCTGCCAACCTTCGATGACGGCAGAAACAGCAAATTCCAGCGGAGCGCCACGCTTGACGCTATTGTCAAACTCCGTTCCGTTAAGCAAAGTACCAACGTAATGAACCTTCACCTTGTCGGTTGCTCTAGGCTTATTGCCTGTTCCTTCCTTAAGGATTACATATTGCACGCCTTTTTTTGTGACCCAGACTCGCGGATCCTGGATATTTTTCGCAAGGAACGCCGCCTGATCGCTAAGCGCCTTCCGTGAAGCAGCAGCTTCGTCAATATCCTTCTGCATTTGCATCTGCGAAAGCAAATCCTGAAGTGCAGCTTCGGACTGCGAATCCGTCATGAGAACTTCACGGCTGGAATCAAGGACATCCCGCATGGCATCTACAAGAACTTCAAACTTTATAGGCACGTTGATATTCGAAAGTGCCCTACCGAAATCCACACCAAGCGCGTAGCTATAACGATCGACAGCATTATCCAAGAAAACTTTCTGTTCCTGGGTCTGTACAGGTTCCGGTACAGGGGTCAAATCGGGTACAACGGGAGCTGCATTGACTTCTAGGGCAGGAACAGTGCTCGGATTAACAGCAGTAGCAGGTTTGCTACCACCACAAGCAATAAGGCATCCCCCCACAAAAATTACGGGCACATAACGAAAAATTTTCATAAAAACGGATCCAATCCTAAATTTTGCCCTTTAAAAATACTTTTTTATGCGAAAAAAACACCAGGAAATGTGATTAAAACAGATATTTCAACATAATTGTAAAGAAAAACACACACTACCCCTTTAAAATTACTTACATTTTTGCTATATTCCTGTTCAAAGGAAATTTTACAATGAAAAACAGCTTTCAGTGTTATATTGATTCTGCAGCAGCTCAAAAAAAGCTGTTCGATGAATCTATTGACAGTGTCAAAGATTCATTGGTGGAAGTTGTAGCGGAATCTACCGCTCTCAGCGAAAAGAATCCGCAAATCTTCAAAGAGTCCGAGCCCGTCTACTCGACCGGTTGGCTTAAAGGTTCGCTCTCCTACCCTTGGGCAATTATCGTCGGAATTATCATTCCATCTTTCTTCGGAAACAAGTTTTAATTAAAATCAGCTAAGATTAATTTTTCATGTCACGCCCGCTACCAAGCGGGCTTTGCTTTTTTAAGAATAACGCCTCTTTTTATTTGTCATGCCTGCCACCGAGCAGGCATCTCCTTTTTTAAAGAAAAAACACCTTTGGCGGTTAGCCTATTTTTTTTAAATTTGGGAAAAACGGAGATTTTATGGCAGCACTCATTCTCGATGGCAAGGCTCTTGCCAAGACTACTGAAGAAGAACTCAGCGCCCGCGTGGCAGCCCTCAAGGAAAAAACCGGCAAGACCCCGATTCTTGCAACGATTCTCGTGGGCGACGATCCGGCTAGTGCCACTTACGTCAAGATGAAAGGCAACGCCTGCGCTCGCGTGGGCATGGAAAGCATCCGCGTAGTGATGGACAAGAACACCACAACGCAGGAACTCCTCAACAAGATTCAGGAACTCAACGAAAACCCGAACGTGCACGGCATCCTCTTGCAGCACCCGGTTCCGCGCCACATCGATGAACGCGCCGCGTTCGAAGCTATCGATGCTCGCAAGGACGTGGACGGCGTGACCTGCCTCGGCTTTGGCCGCATGTCCATGGGTGAAAAAGCTTACGGTTGCGCAACGCCGGCCGGCATCATGAGACTCCTCAAGGCTTACAACATTCCGCTTTCTGGCAAGCACGCTGTAGTCGTTGGCCGTAGCGCCATCCTCGGAAAGCCGATGGCCATGATGCTCCTCAACGCGAACTGCACCGTGACCATTTGCCACAGCAAGACCGAAAACCTTCCGGAATTCGTGAAGCAGGCAGACATCCTAGTCGGCGCTGTCGGCAAGCCGGAATTCATCAAGAAGTCCTGGATCAAGCCGGGTGCAGTCGTCGTGGACGCTGGTTACCATCCGGGTGGCGTCGGCGATATCGAGAAGGGTCTCGAAGAAGTCGCATCCGCATACACTCCGGTGCCGGGCGGTGTCGGCCCCATGACCATCAACACCCTCATCTACCAGAGCGTGGAATCCGGAGAATCTCTCATTAAGTAACGGCAAAGTTATTCTGATCGAAGTGCCAAAGAATCAAATGTTCATACCGTGTCATCCTGAGCGAAGTGCCGCAAGGCACGAAGCCGATATACGATACTTGGCAACTTGTTGCCTTAGTAGAGTTAGGTTCGAAGGAGCAGGATCTAGTTATTTCTGGATGATCAGCGATTTAATGAAAGGCGCCCTCGTGGCGCTTTTCGCTTTATGCACTTTGTGGCCAGCACAAGCGATCGCCGCCTCCGAGCTGCAAAAGCAAATGGTGCGCGACATGAAGAAATGCGGCAGCACCACCGAAGAAGTCGCATGCGCAATCGAGGGCAAGGACGGCTGGCTTTTTTTGCAAGAAAGCCTGCTGAACGCCACCAAGCGCTGGAACGACAACACGCCGCAAATCATCGCCTTCAAGGACTCTCTCGAAGCGCGTGGCATCAAGCTGATTATCGTCCCCGTTCCAGACAAGCTCTTAGCCGTCCCCGAGCAATATTCCGACAAGGCGAAAAAAGGAATCAAGCTCCCGCAATATGAAAAATGGGTCGAGAAACTCCGCAAGCATAACGTCACCGTCATCGACGCGCTCGACAAGATTAAAGAACTCCACAAAGAACAAAGCAATGAAACGCCCATGTTTGAGCCGTACGAAAGCCACTGCACAGGTCATGCAAGGTTCGTACTCGCAAAAATGGCCGCCGATTCCATCGCGCCTCTCCTCTACGGTATGAACCGTAAGCGCTACCCACTACGCGATACCATCGTCGATGGCACCGGGAATCTCTACGACTTGCTCCACGGCGAAGAAATTGAATACAAAATAAAAGAACAAAAAGTTCTAGGCACCGATGGCTACAAGTATCGCGGTTCCAAAAAAGCACCCATCGTCATCATCGGCGATAGCAATGTCGGGCAAGGAAAATCTTACGGAGCCCACATCGGTGCATACATCGCAGCAGCGACAAGCGTCGAAACGTTCACCATCAGCAAAGTCGGTGGAGGCAATATCGGACCGCAAATGTTCAAAGGCAAGTCTAGCTTTCTAGAAGGCAAAAAAGCCGTCGTCTGGGTATTCGACGGCCGCGAACTCTACGGGCATTTCAAAGCGCCGGAATTTTAATTTAAACAGGCTCTAAAGCCGAAAACTATAGAAGCCAAAACATTTCTACTTACATATAAATTCTTCCAAGAATTTCTTCGCATCACACGATTCGACAAGGTCTTCGCCTAGCAATTTCTGCAAGCGTTGCAAGTCATGGCGATCGACGCTATCAAGCACAACCGCTTTTTTAAAACGGTCGCGGTGGCGCAACAGGAATTCCAGATTGTTGATGTCCGTCTTCGGGAAACCGTAACCGATAAAATAAATTTCTTCGGCATTTTTCAGGTAGTAATCAGCCTTGGACCATAGCAAGTTGAAAAGACTCCCGCGCAAGAACGATTCCTTGGCGTGCGCCATCGGAATGAAGATGGGAGTGTCTTCGCAATAGATGGGAAAACTGCGGTCTTGCGGTTCGACTTCGCAGACATTTTTCAAGTCGAGTTCGTCGCTTGCGCCCTTGACGGGGAACCAGTTGAGCGAACCATGCAATTTGATAAGGTCAATCGTCCGGGTTTTCTTGCCGCGCTTTGCCGAGCGGTCGGCAGGGTCAATTTTTACGCCATAATCGACGGAAACTTGTTCGCAAAGTTCTTTGTCGTTTGCAATTGCGGTTTCAATCAGCGTGTCGTAATTGAACGAAAGCAAAAGCGTTTCGCGAGAGCCCGAAGTCGAATCATTTTCGCACGACACTAAAAAATTTTTGAGAATCGCAGCAGCCGATTCATCAAGCGCATTGTCGCTACGGATAACGCTTGCAATAAAACGCAACAGTTCAAAACGCAGCGACGCATGATAAAGTCGTTCACGCTCGCCCGGGAAAATCTGCGCCGAAAGAATTGATGTCGCTAAAGGTTCAATGCCCAAGTAATCGCTATCGCCGTTGCAGAGCTCCACAAAGCGCTTGCAGTAATCGCGAAAATGCGGAAAATCATCAGGAATACCGAAAGGGATAAGTTCATTCAAGTCGCGGAGCGTGGGCATCTGCGGCGAGAAAGACTTGCTGAATCCAGAACCAAGTACAAAAATACGGCGATAACAATTCGACTGCATCATACCGTTAATGTATAATTTTTAGACGAAAAAGCACTCTATTGCAAGAAAAAGAAAAACGGGCTGGATTTTTCCAGTCCGTTCTTTGCATTTATAGAATATTACCTAGTCCTTAACGCAGCGGATTGAGCAATAATTTTCTTTTGAAATCCATGTAGTTTTTGCGTCTGTATACGTATTCCCTAAATACAGACCATACAAAGCGTCTTTACTCCCTTGAGTAGATGAAACAAAATCTACATAGAGTCCTTCATAATCAAAACGAATTTCTTCACCTGTATCCGTCTTATATAGGACACCGTATCCAACAGGATAACCCGCAAATCCATAGCTGTCAAAACCATTACCATCACTATCATCACCATAATCATCCCAGCCGGTCCGTGATTTCAACAAGTTTCCTACAGAACTACTAACGTCACTCAAAGCTTTAACCAAATCGTCCCATTCCCCCTTACTTGGCAAATGCCAACCATCAGGACAAATCCCCTTGATATTGCCATTTAAATCTTTCTCCAATTCACATGAATGACCCAAACCACATTCGTCTTCCGCTTTATTCACAGCGGCAGCCCAACTGTAAAGACGTCCCTTATCCTTGCAATCTTCGGGAGCTTCATTTTCAGTTTTACTTTTATAACAATAACTATTTTCCACCTTGTAGTTCAAATTTTCTGCCATCCATGTCTTGGAATAAGTAGTTCCCTTTGGCTCAATAGTAACGATATTATAAACGACGCCACCCTCTCGCTCATCGCAAAGTTGCATCTTGGGTTTATACGTATTTTTACCGCATTCTTCAAGATCATAGATTTCTTGACTATAACAATACTGCTTGGAAGGATCAAAGTACAGTTCACCGCAAGAGCCATAAATTAATTTATTATGGCATAATTCTTTTTCCGGGTTATAAACTTTGCCATTACACAATAAATAGAGTTCGTTATTGTAACAAAAATGAGTTTCTGGGTCATAAGACTCTTTACCGCAAACAGCCATGGAAGATTGCCCATCCTTACCATTTTTAACTGTGACAGTTTTTCCATCGCACGTAATTTCAACACCACCCTCGATTTCCTTGGCAGTACATCCCTCGCCAGGTTCGCCCTTCAGCGAGGCAAGCCACTCGTCAATATCGGTAATAGTCTCATCCTTTTCCTGTGCAAGTTCAAAAGCAGACTTTCCGTCTGTTCCGTTCTTAAGTTCACCAATTGTCTTGTTGCCGCAATTTATCTGAATATTGCCGTTTTCAAGCACCGCGCCCGTGCAGTTTTCACCCTTCGGTCCAGTGATGCTTTCGCCATCTTTCCCGTTCGTAATCGTAACAGTATCATCACCGCAAACAAGGTCGTAGCCGTTCTTTTTATCGTTCTCTTTCACGGTGCAACTTTTGC
This sequence comes from Fibrobacter sp. UWB12, assembly GCF_900142485.1. NCBI lineage: Bacteria > Pseudomonadati > Fibrobacterota > Fibrobacteria > Fibrobacterales > Fibrobacteraceae > Fibrobacter > Fibrobacter sp. UWB12. The sequence goes on from NZ_FRAZ01000013.1 coordinate 27,716, forward strand.
CATCATTACCATTTTTGCCATTGTCGCCTTTTTCACCGTTCAGCAATTTGCCAACAACCTTGTCACCACATAACACATTGTATCCCGAACCATCTTTCAGAGGTTCGACAGTGCACGATGTTCCATCCTTGCCATTAGAACCATTGGTACCATTTTTTCCATCTTTGCCATCGGAACCATTGGCACCTTCTTTTCCATTCTTACCATCATTGCCGTTTATATCGTTCCACTTCTTGTCGGAACACAGATAAACCGCACTGGAATCTTTTACAAACACAAGTTCACCTTCGTTCTTGTCTTCGCATTTTGCGAGGTCTTCGTAAGCCACCACAGAAGACATGCCCGTATTCGTAATTTCAGTAATTTCATCACCGCAGGAACACAAAAGAGCCATCACTCCAACAACCGCAATGGCTTTTTTCTTAGTTACTTTATTCATGCTACAATTCCTTTATATTAATTAATCATACCACTTCATCTGCCGACATCAATAATTGCAAGAGACTAGGAGCAATGGTAGGATAATTATTTAAAATATAAGCATAATATAACAAAACAAAGCAAATCAAAAAAAATAACACCAACCTCCGGAGTAGAACCGTTATCGGAACGAACCTACCTCTCATAAAGATGATTCGGTCATTTTTTTGCATAAAGTAATTAAACACCTGCACATATTGCAAATGTTGTATTAATTTTACAAACTTTATCTAAAATATTTTAGAACTTCAACCAGCCCGTTTCCATTGCGGTTACAGGAGTTACTTTAACGTTACCCTTTTCAGGGACCTCAAAAGCAAGGCCCGTCAAGAAGTTCATCCAACATTTCGGTTGGAACTTGAAATTGCAGAAATGCGAGAGGCACGGCACAATCCAGGCATCGTGTGTCACGAAGATGTTGAAGCGTGTATCGGCTTTTGCAAACATCATTTCGCGCATCTGTTCCGCACGTTCATGGAGCGGATAGAACGCATCATGTTCGCCCGAGTCTAGCCATTCACAAATACCTTCGTAAAACCCTTCTCTCAAAGTTTGCTCATATGCAGGCACATCACGGACAAAGAAATCTCCAAGTTCATTAAGCGGAGTGACATTAACTGAGGCGCCCGAGCAAACTCCAAAACCCGCAAGCTTGCGGCCCTCGCCAATGCACTTCGCCGTTTCCACGCAACGCCCGACCGGGCTCGAAAAGTACACCGCATCGCCAATCGCAGGAATCACTTTCCCAAGCGCTACCGCCTGGCGACGCCCACAATCCGTAAGCCCTACATGCGCACCAAAGTCCTTATCGTCAGGCGTGATGTGGTTGCGTTCGGCATGGCGCAAGAGCAAATAAATTTTAGAATCCCAGTCAACCTGGGCAAAGAAATCGGAAATTTGTACAAAGTCGTTAGTCATTAGGTATTAGTCAGTAGCCATTAGTCAATGGTCAATAGTTTATAAAGGTGATTGGGCTTTCGCCCCATCCTCAGCGGCTCGGTCATGACAGTCTGCAAGCAGCCTGTCGCGACACTCACCTTGAAGGATGTCCCGCTCGGAGGCGGGAATGACAAATCAAGCGCCAATAGCTGCAGAAATCGGAATCCACAATGCATGTCCAAGCACAAAACTCAAAATGCCAAGCAAGAATCCACAGACAATGTCCGAGAACCAATGAACGCCAAAGTACACGCGCAAAAGACCCCACGTGAGCGGCAAAAGCATCATGATCCACCCGTACTGCGGCACGCAAAAGAACACAGTACTTGCAACCGCCAAGTTGTTCATCGTATGGCCCGACGGGAAACTGTACTTGTCAAGCGGCGGGACTTCGGCCTTGATTTGCGAATTTGCAGCAAACGGGCGCGGACGCTTGGTGCTAAGCTTGACGCCTTCGTAAATCAAAAGGCTCATCGCCAGCGACACAAGAGCCTGCCAAAGAATCGGCAAAAATCCATCGACCCCAATCATCCAAATCAAAAATGCGATGAACAAGGCCCAAATGTAGCCATCGCCCAAACGCACATAAAAACGGAGCCAGCCGTTCACTTTGCGCGAAAAATGGCGATTGGTCCAGTAAACCGAAACGCGGTTATCAAAATCTTTAATTTTATTAAGCATCAACGTGAATTTAGAATTTTCCCAATGCACCCTCCCTTGGAAATTCCTATTATTTAAACAAAACAGGTATTAGGTTTTACAGCCTACTAAACATTAACCACTAACCACTGACTACTAAAATGCGCGTACTCGTTCTTAACTGCGGCAGCTCTTCTGTGAAATTCGCTGTCATCGACACCCAGACCAAGGAATCCATCGCAAGCGGCCTCGTCGAAAATATCGGCGTCAACGGTCACACCAAGGCCAAGGGCCCCGAAGGCAAGATTGACTTCAACTTCGACTGCCCCACGCATGCCGAAGCCGTTGATCAGGTCAAGAAGTTCCTCGACGCCCAAAAACTCACTTCTACAATTGAAGCCATCGGCCACCGCGTCGTGCATGGCGGCAAGTACATCAAGAGCGAAAAGGTCTCTCAGGAAGTCATCGACTACATCCGCAGCATCACGCTCTTTGCCCCGCTCCACGAACCGGCACACGCAACGGGCATGGAATGCGCCACCAAGTTCTTCCCGGGTCTTCCGCAGGTCGCCGTGTTCGACACGGCATTCCACCAAACCATGCCGCAAAAGGCTTACCTCTACGGTATTCCGTACAAGTTCTACGAAAAGGACGGCATCCGCCGTTACGGCGCTCACGGCACAAGCCACCGCTTTGTAACTGCCGAAGCTTGCAAGGTTCTCGGCACCAAGCCCGAAGAAACCTGCCTTATCACGGCTCACCTCGGCAACGGTTCCAGCTGCTCCGCTATTTTGAATGGCCAGTGCGTCGACACTACGATGGGCTTTACACCGCTCGAAGGCCTTATCATGGGCACCCGCTCCGGCAGCCTCGACCCGGCAATTCTCTTCTACATCGCAAAGAAGTATGGTGAAGAATACGGCACCATCGACAAGCTCGACCACCTCGTGAACAAGGAATCCGGTTTGCTCGGTCTCTCCGGCCTTTCGAACGACATGCGTACACTCACGCAGGCTGCAAGCGAAGGCAACAAGCAGGCTCAAATCGCTCTCGATGTGTTCTGCTACCGCCTCACTCGCGAAATCGGCGGCATCGCCATGGCTCTCCCGCGCATCGACGCCATCGTGTTCACGGGCGGCATTGGCGAAAACAGCTTCTACGTCCGCAAGCAAGCTTTGGACAACTTGAAGCTCCTCGGCTACCAAGTCGATGAAGAACGCAACCTCAAGAGCGGCAAGGAATCCAACCACCTCATCACGAAGGATGGCACGCCGAAGGCAATCGTCGTTGCAACAAACGAAGAATTGCTCATCGCTCTCGACACCGAAGCATTGGTGAAGTAACACTTCGCGTCATCCTGATGCCTTATAGGCGGAAGACAACCTTAAAAGGCGAGCGTTGCAGCCATGCTTGCATGGATATAACCGAGCCTTAGAGGTTGGGGCTTGCCCCACCCAGTCACTTTTTTATATAAAAGAAAGGCTCCGCATTGCGGAGCCTTTCTTTATAAAAAAGTCGACCCCGAAACAAGTCCGGGGTGACATTTTAAACATCTACTAGATCCTTCGCGGTCCATGACCGCTCAGGATGACGCATGCAGCGCCTTACTTAATCGTCCAGGTCTGATTGTTCACGCGGAGGATCTTGCGACCCTGAACCTGAGCAGATGCACTCTTCACATCAGCCGGGTTCACCGGGAGCTTGGCCTTCCAGACCACACGGCCCTTCATATCCATGATAGCCACGCTTCCACGCTTTGCCATCACGGCGTTCTGCCAAGTGTTCTTCGGCTGAGCAAGCTGCGGCTTCATGCCTGCGCGCTTTTCATCAACGATAACATACAAAGGAATCGTAACGTTCATGCCGCTCGGGTCAGAAACCTTAACGCCGATAGCGTACTTGTTACCTTCCTTGAATGCGAGATCCTTGACTGCAGTCACTGTCAGCTCAGAACCCTTCATAGAAATGGTCATGTACTTTGCCAAGGCGCTCGTTTCGTTCGGCGAGAAGGTAAGCTTGTCACCATCAACATCCTTGACAAGCGAATCAAGATTCCACTTGACGCTCCAGTTTGTGCCATGCACAAATGCTGTATCACCATGCAAAAGTACAGGCTTGTCGTTCACCGGAGTAATATTCACGCAGAATTCAAAGCTCTTGGATCCAGACTTCTTATCGGTTGCAGTCACGACCACATAAGCCTTGCCTGTAGAATCCGGAGCAGAGTTGACTTCAAGAATACCCTTGTCCGTAATTTCGACCTTGAGCTTTCCATCCTTGCTCTTTGCGGAATATGTCAACGAATCGCCTTCCGGATCCTTGAACCAAGAAGCAACCACAGACTTCGTGTACTTCAAAGCTCTCGAAGACGGGAAATCTTCCGTGACAGTCGTATCGAGCGTTTCTGGCTTCACGACAACCGTCGGGAGCTGGTTGCGCTTTTCGACCACAATCGTTGCAACCCCAGCCTTGGACTTAGTGCCATTGATAACGGCGTAATAACCAAAGTAATCAACGCCTTCGAAGCCCTCAGCCGGCTTGTAAGTAAAGCTACCGTCCTTGTTGAGGGTAAGCGTACCATGAGCAGGCTTCTGAGCAAGTTCAGCTTCCATGCCCTTCGTTACACCTTCCGGATACGTATCGTTAGCAAGAACGCCCTTCTTAGCATCTACGGTAAGAGTGCTGTCGTTAAACGTGGTGTATTCGTCCTTCTCTGCCTGAGCGACATCCTTCGGGGAGACGAGCTTTACATAAAGAGTTACGCCCACGGAATCCTTTCCATCAGATGCGTACAAGAAGATAGAAGCCATACCACTAGCCTTGGCCACCGGCTTCAAAGAAATGAAGTAATTGCTTGCATTCACGCTATCAACGGTTGCAACAATTTTCGTTCCGACAGCCTTGTAAGTGAACTTCTGCGTACCTTCAGTCACTTCGCGATCGCTAAAGACCAAAGCCTTGGTCGAAATCTTGATTTGAGACACGGTATCTTCATCGAATTCCATGTCAAGTGCCAAAGTATCCTTGAGGAACGTGCTATCAGCAACCGTGACCGTCGGTTTTGCATTAATTGCTTCCACATGGATAACCACAGTAGCCTTGTTACTAATCATATCGTGGTTTGCAGTTTCCACAAGAACGTAGGTCAACGTGTCATCGCCACGGAAAGAGCTATCCGGCGTATAGACGAACGAGCCAAGCTGAGAGAATTCAGTCAACTTACCATGCTTGGTCGAATCTATAGGTACTACGAGGAAGTCATCGCCATCCGCATCAAAGCCAATCACAGCAAGGCCGCGGACAATCGGAACAATTAAGGATTCACCTTCCGTAACCGTGTACGAAGTATCTGCGGCAACAGGCGGGGTGTTAGAATCTTCGACAGTCACAACATAGTTGACCTGGACCAAGTCCGATTTTCCATCCGTCGCAAAGACAGAAACAACAAAAGTCGTGTCCTTCTTAACACCAAAAGGAATAATCTTAACAGTATCCTTCAAGGTGGCCTTGTCGTACGGCGTCAAGACTTTCATCAAGTCAGCGGAAAATTCCACAACAAAGGTGAGCTTGTCATTATCTTCGTCAGCGAAAAGATCGCCAAGCGCAATTTTCATCGTATCGGCTTCTTTCATGCCAACGATAGTAGCTTCGACATTGTACGGATCAAGCACAACCGTCGGGTGGTTCTCTGGAGGAGGATCATCCGGGCATTCCGGGTCACCAGGACAGGTCGGGCCGACAGGACCTTCACCTTCATCGGTAATCGTAATATTAAACTGGGTCTTTACAGATTCCGTTCCGCTCAAAGCCAAAACGGTAAGCGTCAAAGAGGTATCCTTATCAAGGTTCCTCGAGACATAGACGAGATCGTCACTCAAAGTCGGAGCACCCTCGGGCTTGACCTTCGTCAAAATATTGGCAACGGTCAAAGAGGTCGCAATCGTTACTTCAGCCCCTTCCTTCGCAGCAAAAATCTTCGAAAGAGGAATTTTCAAGGAATCGGATTCCTTCATGGTCACGGTCTGGACCTTGTCATACGGCTCGAGGAGTTTGAGGTCCGACTCTTCAACAACGGTCTCGCATTCACCAAGGGAAACGGCAGAAAAAGTAATAGTATTCTTGTTTCTTTCGGCATCGCTTTCTTCAAGATTCTTTGCAATGCCTTCCTTGTAGTTCACCTGGATAGCAGTCTGCTGGGTCAAATCCAGGGCAACTTCAGTACCCCAGCCACCTTCCTGGGCAAAACTCTGGAAATCAACGTACTTCGACACAAAATTTTCTTGTGCCGGAAGAATAATGCCATAGAAGTTATAGTCCGTCACGGAGGTCTGCTTCAGGTCTACACGGAACGGACGATCGGCCTTATACGTGATGCAAAGACCGGAATAAGCAGAGAGATCTATCGGAGCATCCTGGTTATTCGCAGATTTCCACACGAATCCGAAGCCACCAGTGCTATATTCACTAGAGTTCAGGTCCAATGCCACAGTAAACTGCTTATAACCCTCCTGGGTATCAACCAGCTTGCCCGTAGTTGAACCACCCTGAGCAAAGCTGAACCAGTTTTTTTCGGGCTGCACGTCATTGCCCGTCGGCTTATCAAAACTCCAAACCGTTGCGGCGTGACCCATCGTGACGCCAGCCAACGCCATCACCAAAGACAAAGATAGCGATTTCATTTCTAAAACTCCTCTAAATAAACACCAATACCCATTCAATGTAAATCTATATTATCCAATGAGAAATGTCACTAGGGGAGCGAAAAAAAATCACCCCAAATTGTCAAGTATCTCGAACCGCTCGTAAGCCTGTTCGAGCAAAGCCTCGTCATCGGCAATCTTTTTCTGGAGTTCCACAATGAGGGTCGCATTCGTATAGACCTCTGGTTTGGAAAGTTCCAGCTGGAAATCGGCGATTTCTTTTTCGAGTTTTTCGATTTTTTCGGGGAGGGCAGCGTATTCGCGCTCTTCGTTGTAGCTACGCTTTTTCTTTTTGGCGGGTGCGGGGGCCACAGAGGCGGCGCCGGCGCCAGCATTAGCGCGGGCCTGCTTTTCGGCTTCTTTCTCGGCGGCAATGCGGGCGGCATTGGCAGCTTCCTTGTCGCGAATCTTCTTGTTTGCCTCGTAATCGGAGTAGCCGCCGACCGCTTCGAAAACACGGCCGCCATCTTCGATGGCGAGGATGCCGGTAGCCACGGAATCGAGGAAGGCTCGGTCATGACTGACCGTCAGGACGGTGCCGTTATAGTCGGCCAAAAGTTCTGCCAAGAGGTCAAGCGTTTCCATGTCCAAGTCATTCGTCGGTTCGTCAAGCACCAAGACGTTGCTCGGGTGGCTAAAGAGGCATGCGAGCAAAAGGCGGTTGCGTTCACCGCCGCTTAGCGCACTAATCGGGCCGCGAGCGCGATCTGCCGAGAACAAAAAGTCTTGCAAATAACTTAACACATGTCGTTTGACACCGTTGAGCGTAATGTAAGCCTGACCGTCACCGATATTTTCGATGAGCGACTTGTCTTCGCGAAGGCGGGTACGCATCTGGTCGAAATAGGCAATATGAAGGTTACTGCCCAGGCGGACTTCACCCGATTCCGGTTGGAGTTCGCCAAGAATCAAACGCAAGAGCGTTGTCTTGCCGGAGCCATTCGGCCCCACAATGCCAATGCGGTCGCCACGGCTGATTTCGGTCGAGAGGTCGCTAATGAGCGGGCTCCCGTCATACGAATAGCTCACGTTCTTGAGGCGCGCAACGAGGCGCCCGGAACGGTCGGCTTCCGTAATCTGCATGTTCACATTGCCCGTACGGGAGCGGCGGGCCGCGCGTTCTTCGCGCATCTTGATGAGGGCGCGGACTCGCCCCTCGTTGCGCGTGCGACGTGCCTGAATACCCTTGCGGATCCAAACTTCTTCTTCGGCCAATTTCTTATCGAAAAGTGCATTCGCCTTTTCTTCTTCGGCAAGCGCCTGGTCCCTGAACTGCACAAATTTGTCGTACGGGAAATCCCAGCTGCGCACGCGCCCACGGTCAAGTTCAAAAATGCGGGTTGCCGTACGGCGGACAAATGCACGGTCATGGCTCACGAACATCACCGCGCAAGAAAGACGCGTCACAATCCCTTCCAGCCACTGGATGGCGGGAATGTCCAAATGGTTTGTCGGTTCATCAAGCAGCAACAAATCCGGATCTTCGGCCACGGCACGAGCGAAAAGCACACGGCGCTTCTGGCCACCGCTCAAGCTGTCATAAGGAGCATCCGCATCGATACCCGTCTTGCCGAGAATCGCCTCGGCAGTTGCATTATGGGCACCATCGTCCAGAATCTTTTTCGAAATCACGGAACCGCCACTCACCACGGACACACGGCCCATCACAATGTCACGAACGGTCCCGTCGAGATGTGCCGGGATTTCCTGAATCATGCGGGAAACCTTGAGTCCCGTCTTCTTGACGATTTCACCGGAATTCGTCTCCATTTCGCCCGTCAGCACCTTCAAAAGTGTGCTCTTGCCCTCTCCATTACGGCCCACAAGGCAAATGCGGTCGCCCGCCTCGATATCGAACGAGACATTATCCAAAAGCGGCGGACCGCCAAAACGGAGCAAAATATTCTGAGCAGACAAAATGGGCATAAACAAACCCTTCTATAATTACTTTTTCCCATTGAAAAATAGAAAAATCGTTTATTTATCTAAATTTGGGCGAAATGCGTTTCTTGACACAAAAGCTACTGGCACTTGCCGCCTTCGCGGCACCGGCATTCGCGGGGGAGATAGCAAAACCCTCCACTGACTCGACAGACAACTTCCAACGTTTTTCTGCCGTTCCGGTACTTGGCTACACCGAAGAAACGCAGTACCAATTCGGCGCCATGGCTATCATCTTCTTCAAACCCGAATTTGAAGGGGGAAAAGCCTCCGAACTAGACCTGTCCTTTTACGGAACATCGCGCAAACAGGTTACCGGCTCCATATCACCTAAATTCTACCTCTTGAACGACCGTATTTCGGGCAATGTAGAACTTCACTACGAAGACTGGGTCGGCAACTACTTCGCACGCAAGAACAATCCCGATATAGACGACTACCGCAAGTTCGATCGCCAAACTTTTTACCTCAAGACGCACATCAATACAAACTTCGGTACAAAGCAATGGCACCCCGACTTTAAGTACGGACTGTTCTTCGAATTCAACAGCACCAACATAGACTTCAACAATTACCACTATCACGGTAGCATCGAAGAACCCGAAAACACAGACGGATGGCGCAACGGCATCGGTTACCACCTGTCCATCGACACGCGCGACAACACCAACTGGGCCCGACATGGCTACCTAGTCCAGTGGGGGCACTACTTTTATAACAAAGGTTTAGGCGACTACAGCTACACCCATCAGGAACTCGACATCCGCGGCTACTCCGAATTTATCTGGAACACATCCATGGCCGTTGGCTTCCTCTGGCAGCGCGTCGACGGGAACGCCCCGTTCGACAAACTAGCAGGCTCAGACGGTCTCAAGCGATTCCGAGGAGTCGAAAAGAACTACTTCTACGGGGAGCAGGCTATGTTCTTGCAGGTCGAATTCCGCAAGAAGCTTTTCTGGAGACTCGCCGGAGATATCTTCTTTGAAGGCGGAAAAACAGGCGATTACTTTAGCGACCTTATGCGCAACAAGTGGCACAGGAGCCTAGGCTTCGGGGGGCGGTTCGCCCTCAACAAGAAGGAAAACCTGTACGCCCGCTGCGAACTTTCATGGGTTGACTTCAAGAACGTCGGCATGACAATGTACGTCCGCGACGCGTTCTAGAGTTTAGGAATAGGGGACAAACAAAAAGCGGATGCAAACCCGAAAGCCTGCATCCGCCATTTTGAGATAGAATAAACAACGTTTTAAGGACTAATCCTTAACGCTATTCCAGTCCAGGACGCCCTTCTTCAAGAGGTAAATGTAACCTGCTTCGAGAATCAGGAGGAATCCGAGGAGGATGAACAGCAATTCCCAGCCACCAGCGAGGAACTGGATGGTCCAGGGATAAATAAAGGCCACTTCGAGGTCAAATACCAAGAAAAGCATGGCGACCATGTAATATTTCACCGGATAACGTTCATTTGCGGTACCGGAAACATGAGCCAAACCGCATTCATAAGCAGAACCCTTGATAATGGTATGCTTAACCTTGCCCGGGTGAAGCACCCAGTTGGCAACAAGAAGAACGGTCGGGATGCAGAGAGCCATGATCACGAGAATCGTCATGGCGAAGGTTGTGTCGAATATTTCAACATTGCTCATAGTGATTCCAAAGATAGTAAAAAAGTTTTTGCCATTTCAATTCATTTTTGTAAACTATATTTGGTAATCATGAAGAAAAAAATTGCTGCCATTGGTTTTGTAGGGGTTGTTTCTTTATTGTTTGGTTGTTCTGATGACGCACCGAGCCCGGCTGCGCCACCTATAGCTTATAATGAATCTTCGTCATCCGTTGTTACGGGAGCATCCTCCAGCTCCTTCCAACAGCAGACGCCAACGTCTTCTGCTGTAAACAATGGTGGAAAAACCATCTATGAGCACAAGATTATAGACGTTCCGGCGGAAAACGTCGATTATCCGAACATCGTCGAAGAAAAGATGTTCTGCTGGACACCTGGTTGCGAAGCAACCGTGGTGCCGCCGTCATCTTCGTCTAAGGCCGCTCCGAAGTCGTCTTCGCAAAACGCGATCACCATCGATACGCCCGAAAACAAGCCGCCTATCGTTAACGGCATGACAATGACCGACGCCCGCGACAACAAGACGTACCAGCTTATGCAGATTGGCGGAAAGCTCTGGATGGCACAAGACATCAACTATGCCGGTGTCACGAGCGAATGTTTCAACGAACAAGAATCTAATTGCACTTCTAACGGCCGACTCTACACCTTCAACTCGGCACAAAAGGCATGCCCGACAGGTTGGAGACTCCCGAACCGCGAAGAAGCTCAAGCTGCGCTTGACGATGCAACCGTCCCATGGAGCTACAGCGGCCGCTGCAAGGATGGCGACTGCAATTTCATGGGCCAGATGGGCTTCCACTGGACATCTGCAACACCGCAGGACGGCGACAAGAATTTCGAAGATAACAAGGGTGATTCCTACACTGTTATCATTGTAGAAAAAGACCCCGATTACGCAGGCGAAAAAGAACGCCTGTTCTTCCAGGTAGACTCGAAGACAAAGCGCTTTAGCGTCCGCTGCGTCCAAGAGTAATCTTTAAAAGTTTCCTCCTTACACAAAGGACCTTGCTTGCTTATGCAGGCGAGGTCCTTTTCCATTTTAAACGGGAACCTGACTTTCAACTTTACTAAATTCTGTCTTATGCTACGTTCAAAGTACCAAATGTTCGCAGACTCCCTGTCCGAGAACGTTTTCAAGACGAAGACCCAGGCCAACCCCATCATGTTGGTGGTCCTCGCCTACCTTCTGCTCATTGTCATTGGCACGGCGCTACTCAGCCTCCCTCAAGCGGCAAGCCGCCCGATCAGTTTAATCGAAGCCTTTTTTACGGCCATGTCTGCCGTCTGCGTCACAGGACTTTCTGTTGTCGATATTCCTTCCACGTTTACGCACACCGGACTTTGGATCATAGTCGTATTGATGCAGTTCGGCGGTCTCGGCATCATGACCGCATCTACAACGCTTATCCTGCTTGCCGGCATGCATCCGGGATTTAGCCACCAGTCCGTATTCCTCTCCGAATTTACGCAAGAAGGTAACATCGATGCAGGCCGCATCCTCAGAGCAATTATCCCCTTTACGTTTGGGCTAGAACTGATTGGCGGCACAGTCTACTTCACGCAGTTCGAATCCATGGAAATGTACGACCGCGTCTTCTGCTCGATTTTCCAAGCCGTCAGTTCATTCTGCGGTGTGGGCTTCACGCTATTCCCCGACTCGCTCGTGAGCTTCCAATACAATCCCATCATGAACATCACCACCTGCATCCTCGTACTGGCAGGCGGATTCGGATTTTTGGCCATCGCAGAACTGCGCTACCTTTTCGACTTCAAGCACAAGGAAGTCCGCCGCCTCTCGTTACACACACGCATCGCGACTTACGGAACCTTTATCGTCATTGGCGTAAGTATCCTCGTCTTTGCGTTCACCGAACACAGCAACCTCTTTAGCGGTCACACCTTTAGCGAAAACGCTCAATCCGTTCTGTTCATGGCATTTACAAGCCGCACGGCAGGGCTCAATTCCGTCAACATTCCCGACCTCACGCAAGCATCGCTGTTCTTCTTTATCATTATCATGTTCATCGGTGCAAACCCCGGTAGCTGCGGTGGCGGCATCAAGATTACTACGGCCGCGGTCATCGGGCTCCTCGGATTCAATAGGCTCCTTGGCAGGGAAAAGACCCAAGTAATGGGTCGTACCATTCCGAACAGCACCATCGACAAGGCCATTCGAATTTTCGTCGTCGCAATCGTCGTGATCGGAACAGCCACGCTCATTCTCCTCAACACCGAAATTCCATCAGGTTCAAGATACGCCGCCGACAGCGGGCCATTCCTCAAGATTCTTTTTGAAGTCGTGAGCGCCTATGCCACATGCGGACTTTCGATGGGACTTACCGAAGAACTCTCCACGGTCGGAAAAATCGTCATTTGCATTGTCATGTTCATTGGCCGTATGGGTCCCTTGTTCCTCATTTCCGCAGTTGCAGGCAAGCTCCAGGACACCGCCTATTACGCCGAAGAAGATATAATGGTCGGCTAGTTTATAGTACCAACCACAAACCACTATACTATATTTAAACCATGGCTTCTAGACAATTCGTTATTATCGGTCTTGGAAATTCAGCAAACTACCTTGCACGTCATTTGACCTCGCTCGGTCATGACATCATGGTCATTGACTCGCATCCTGAAAAAATCCAGGACATATCAAGCATGGTCTCGCAAGCCGTAGTTGCTGACGGCACCCGCAAAAAGCAGCTCGCCTCCATCCCGTCCTTGACAAAGGCCGATAGCGTCATTGTCTGCATCGGCGACAATCTGGAAGCTTCGCTCCTCACTATCCTCAACTTGAAGGAACTCGGAGTCAAGCACATCATCGCAAAGTCAAGCAGTGCCGCCCACACAAGCATCTTGGAAAAGCTCGGCGTCACGGACATTTTCCATCCGGAACGCGATGCTGCCATCAGCCTTGCCGAACGATTGAACCGTCCGAACATGGTCGACTTCCTCCCGTTCATGGAAGGCTACTCCATCGTGGAACTTGTCTGTCCCAAGCAATTTATCGGAAAGACATTGAAGACGCTGTCTCTTACGCACAAATACGGAGTACAAGTCATTGCTATCCGTGACCCGCAAGAGCCCACGCCTAAAATCGGTAACATTGCAGACGTCATCTTGCAAGAAGACGACGTATTGTTCCTCATCGGACCGAACGAAGCGCTCGATAAACTTAAAGATTAGTCCGCGACTTTACACGCGCACTTGTCGCAAAGCCCGAACATATAAAGTGAAGTTCCCATCAAGGTAAATCCCGCGGGAATCATTTGTGAGCAATCCGGCGGCGGAAGCATCACGTCAAATACTTTGCCGCACCCTTTGCATTTGAAATGGCTATGCGGAGTGCAATCCGCATCGTAACGCAAAAAGCCATCGCCAAAGTCCAGCGAAATCGCCAAATCGTTTGTTATCAACAGCTCAAGCGTATTGTAGACCGTCGTACGAGAAAGCGACGGGTATTCCGGCAACAGTGCCGAATAAATTTCATCGACAGTCGGGTGAGTCTTGACACCCCGCAAATAGCGATAGACACAGGCTCTCTGCAACGAAGGTCTGATGCCATGATCTTTGAGTATGTTTGCCGTTTCTTGCATAATCACACCCTCTTAAAAACTCCCATTAAACACCTTTAAAAAAGCGGCTCTCTTTCGAGAACCGCCCTTACACCTCAAAACTACTTGAAGTAACGACCCAGCAAGCCCTGGAATGCAGAACCATGGCGTGCTTCGTCCTTGCACATTTCATGAACAGTGTCGTGGATTGCATCGTAACCGAGTTCCTTGGCACGCTTAGCAAGAGCGAGCTTGCCTTCGGTAGCGCCAGCTTCGGCAGCAACACGAAGTTCCAAGTTCTTCTTGGTATCGGCGTAAACGACTTCGCCCAAGAGTTCAGCAAACTTGGCAGCATGTTCGGCTTCTTCGAAAGCGATACGCTTATAAGCTTCGGCAACTTCCGGGAATCCTTCGCGGTCCGCCTGGCGGCTCATGGCAAGGTACATACCCACTTCGGTACATTCACCCGCAAAGTTCTCACGGAGCCCCTGCACCACTTCGGCATCAAGGCCCTGAGCGACACCGACCTTGTGTTCGTCAGCCCAGACAATCTTGCCGGCTGCCGGCTGTTCAACCTTTTCGAAGAACTTGCTCTTCGGAGCGTGGCACTGCGGGCATTCTTCCGGTGCTTCCGGACCCATGTGGACATAACCGCAAACTTTGCAAACCCAGACTTTCATATCTTCTCCTTTCCGCTACGCGGATTTGATGTAGAAATTCATGATTATTTTGTGATTATATTTGTAATCATTATAAATATATAATTATTTCAAATATTGTCAAGTCAAAACAACCACTTTTTATAAATATTCATTAATTTTTTTGAAAATTACCGCAAAAACTTTTTTTTCGCAAAAAAGTACGGCAAAGGCATAAAAAAACAGCCCGTTGAAGGCTGTTTAAAAATCAATTTGTTTTATGGATTAGAACACCGGAGCTTCAGCAGGCTTTTCGCGGCGCTTGGTCTCGGCTTCAGTTGCAAGCTGGCGGTGTGTTACAGAACCCACTGCATAATAGCGGTTACCCTTCTGAATTACAGCCGTGTAGGCATCCAAAATCTTCACCGAGAACCATTCCTGATAAAGATTATGCACGTTTTCTTTAAGGGTAGAAACTTCGCTGATAGCCGGAGAACCCGATGGCTTGCCATACTTGAGCGTGAACTGATCGGACATGTAGGCAACCGCTTCGAAGGTCTTGCTCAAACGAGCACGTTCAACGCGGCCTGTACGGATTTCAAAGGCATAGAACTTGTCGTTCTTATTGAAAATGAAATCGACCTGAACTGGCAGTTCACCGAACATATAAACAGGAATGACCACTCGTTCGCCAATACCGGTCTGACCGTAAGGTTCGTAACCTTTTTTCATCATTTCTTCAATGACGGTCTCACGAGTGGAGCCAAAAGGAATGCCGGCAAAATTATTCTGAGACTGTGCCTGCACGTGTAGCGAAAGCACAAGAATCAAAAAAGTAACGACAATGCCAAATTTGGACACAATAGACTCCTCTAGATATTGTAAAAGATAGTAAACTTTTTCCAAGTAAGCAAAAATTTTTCATAAAAAAAAGATTTTTTGGTCCAGTATCTATATTTGGTCACATGTCAAGCACATTTGGAAAGATATTTTCTGTCACAACATGGGGTGAATCCCATGGTCCTGCCGTTGGAGCCGTCCTCGATGGATGCCCCGCCGGTCTCCCGATTACCGAAGAAATGATTCAGGCCGAACTGAACCGCAGGCGCCCGGGTCAGGGCAAGGTCACGACCGCCCGTAACGAAAAGGACCAGGTAAAGATTCTTTCCGGTGTTTTTGAAGGAAAAACGACAGGAACCCCCATTTCTTTCGTCGTTTTCAACGAAGACCAGCACAGTAACGACTATGCCGACATTGCCAAGTGGTACAGACCGGGACATGCCGACCTCTGCTATGACCTTAAATACGGATTCCGCGATTACCGCGGCGGCGGCAGAAGTTCTGCCCGCGAGACCATCGGTCGCGTAGCCGCAGGCGCCGTCGCGAAAGCATTTTTGAAGACGGTCGCAGGTACAGAATTTCTCTCGTGGGTCGCTTCTGTCGGCAATGTTGATTGCGCCATGCCGAATCTGGAAACCCTCACGCTTGACCAAATTGAAGCATCCCCCGTCCGCTGCCCGGACGAAACAGCCAGCAAAAAGATGGAAGAAGCCATCCTTGAGGCGAAGTCCAACGGCGACAGCATCGGCGGAACCGTCTCGCTTTTCGTAAAAAACGTCCCGGTAGCCCTCGGTGAACCGGTATTCGACAGGCTCGACGCACTTCTTGCCCAGGCGATGCTTTCTATCCCGGCATGCAAGGGATTCGAAATCGGTAGCGGTTTTGCAGCAGCCCGCATGCACGGCAGTGAACACAACGACGAGATTTATGTTGACGGCAACACCTACCGCACGCGTACAAACAACGCGGGCGGTAGCCTTGGCGGCATTTCGAATGGCGAACCCATCTATTGCCGCATGGCGTTCAAGCCGACAGCCACCATTTCGCAATTGCAAAAGACCGCCGGCCGAGGTCTCGAAAACGGAGAACTTGCCGCCAAGGGAAGGCACGATCCTTGTGTTGCCGTCCGCGCTCCGGTGATTGTGGAAAGCATGGCAGCTCTCGTGCTCGCAGATCTATACTTGCAGCAGAAACGCAATTGCCTTTAATTAAGCGACAGCTCTCTTCGTCAAGCTGTCACCCCGGATTTATTGTGCAAGCGCAAGGCCCTTCGGCTCAGCTATGTCAAAGATTAAAATCTTTGACGCAGCGTTCGCCTCGTTCGCCTTTCCGGGGTCGCCATCTCGCTTATGAAAAGGCGATGCCGGCACGTAGACCGGCATGACATGCATCGAGGCATTGCCAATGAAACACATAACGAAGTCTTTCCGCCTTGTCGCATCCGCATTTTACCGAATTGCGTACAAACTGCACCACAAGCTCTTTTTGCGCCCTCAACCGCAACTACGCGTTCCCGTTTTCATTGTCGGGAGCTATTTAGCAGGGGGTGCCGGCAAGACGCCTTTTACCATCTGGCTTGCAAAACATTTTCAAGAACAAGGTAAGAAAATTGCTATCCTATGTCACAGCGCCGCATGGGATGAATTTATCATGATTGAGCGGGAATTTCAATCCGCCAAATCTACACAAATAAAAGTATTCGCGACCAAAAATCGCTACAAGACAGCCAAAGAAATTCAAGACAAATTCGACATTATCCTCTGCGACGACGGATTCGAAGATTCGCGCTTTACAGGCGCCCACCGCATTTGCCTTGACTGGCAGGAACCGCCGCAATCCATAGCAAGCCTTTTGCCGAGCGGCCCGTTCCGCAGTTTAAAGCAGGACCACGACGAAACCGAAATCATCCATCTTGATTGCGTAGGCAACAACGGACATTGCGTCAATTCGCCCGCCATCAATTTTTCCATCGAGTCCATCACAAACTTTGCAGCGGGCAAACCGCTTACCGCTACAGCCATTTGCGGGCTCGGCAATCCCAAGCGATTCGTCGAAGACATCCGTACATTCGGAATAAATGTCGAAAAAGCAATCGTCCGCCGCGATCACGACAAGCACTTCCAGCAAACCGTCCAAGCGGAACTTGCGCAAGACAAAGACATCGTCATTTCGCAAAAAGATGCGTGCCGTTTGCAGCAGTCGCTCCTCGCCCATCCAAAGCTCCACACCGCTATACAAAAAATAACAGTCTCCGACAACATCCTAAAAAAATTGCTCTAGCCGTAAATTTTTGAGCAAAACTTTGTTCTTCATTTTTTTTGTAAAGAGTAATTTATCCATTTCTTTTTTTGTATTTTATTCTTTATGAACAAAAGTACTATCGGCAGATTTTGGTTTAATGGGATGTTTGCCGTTATTTCGGCAAGCACATTTTTTGCATGCGATTCATCTAGTTCAAGCGTTTCAGATCCAGGAGATGGCATTACCATAAACCCCTTGGAAGTCGAAACGGGTTCAATCACCGACAACCGTGATGGGGAGACATATAGAATCGTCACCATCGGTGAACAAACTTGGATGGCCGAAAACCTCAAGTACAATTACAGCGACACAGACGCAAGTAGCTATTGCTATAAAGACAAAGACAGCAACTGCGACAAGTACGGCAGATTGTACACTTGGTCCGAAGACATGGCTCGCAACATCTGCCCTTCGGGCTGGCACCTCCCCGACAACGAAGATTGGAAAACCTTAATCAACTCCACAGGCGGAGTTGATTACGCAGGTCGCAAACTCAAAGCAAAATCCACGTGGAATAGCGACGGCAACGGTTCCGACGCTTACAGCTTTACAGCACTCGCTGCAGGCTTCCGCAATACTTCCAAAAATTATGAGGAACAAGGTTCCTATGCCTCGTTCTGGTCCGCAACTCGGTACGATTACTCCGATGTTCTTTACTGGAGCCTTAATGCTGACAACAAGCTCGTCATCCGCGATGCAGGCAATCGCAACAACGCATTTTCTATTCGATGCATCAAAGGCAGCAAGACTTTCTACTACAGTTCCATGCGCTCTAGTAGTTCTAGCGCCAAGAGTAGCTCCAGTGCTCAAAGCAGCTCTAGTGTCCAAAGCAGTTCAAGCGCCATCAGCAGCTCTAGCATCAGAAGCAGTTCAAGCGCCATCAGCAGCTCTAGTGCCCAAAGCAGTTCAAGCGCCATCAGCAGCTCTAGTGTCCAAAGCAGTTCAAGCGCTACTTCAAACAGCTCCAATTACAAGTACGACCCCGCCAAAGTCATCCACGGGACCATAACAGATTCCCGTGACGGACAAGAATACAAGACCGTCACCATCGGCAATCAAACTTGGATGGCTGAAAACTTAAGATACGAGATTCCTAGGGATGCCGCAGATACTGTCGATGTCTTTTGTCCTCAAGATCCTGACACTCTCGCACTCGTAGGCTGTTATTACACTTGGAGAGCCGCAATAAAAGCCTGTCCTAACGGTTGGGTATTACCAAGTCAAAGCAATTGGAAAACATTGATCAATCAAATTTCTTGGACTGCTCCATGGGGCATCCTCGAAACTATATGCAACACCAATTCCTTGACGTACAACTCGATTCAAGGGAATGACGTGTACGGTCTCAACATCACACCGTCTGGAACATGTAATTCCATTACAAAAAAGATCATTTTTGGTGGATCAGCCGAATTTTGGACATCAACAGCCCTAAATGAATTTTTCCACGGAATAGCTGTATTTTCATTCATAAACGACAACTTAAAAACAGATTCATACACTGAACATTCGGCATTCAAAAGCGTTCGTTGCCTAAAGAGGTAAAAAGATGAAACAGATTTTATGGACTCTTTCCCTTGGCCTAGCCACCTCCTTTATCGCATGTTCAGAATCTGCAACATCTGTAGAGAACAACAACGAGCATGAACCACTTGAATCGTTTACCGATTCCCGCGACAACCGGGAATACAAGAAGGTGACCATCGGCGATCAAACTTGGATGGCCGAAAACCTTTATTTTGAAAAATATTTCTACACCTGGGAAGAAGCAAAAAAAGCATGTCCTGAAGGCTGGCATCTCCCCAATGACGACGAATGGAAAACTCTATTTGAAGAAGTCGGCGGCGTAGAAAAAGCTGGCCTCCAGTTGAAATCCACTTCGGGCTGGGAAACAGGCAAAAACGGAAAAGACAAATATGGCTTTGAAGCATCCCCAATGGGTTACCGCGACGCTCTCGACGAGCGACAAAAGAAAGGCTATAGGGCATTGTTCTGGTCCGCTACAGAGCTAGACAGTAAAAACGCCTTCAACTGGAGATTCGACGGCGTAAGCGATTACGTATTCTATGAAGACTATCCAAAAAATTTTAGACTCTCTGTCCGTTGCATAGAAAATAACTTCATCGAGGAATCATCCAGTTCATCGGATGAAATATCGAGTTCTTCGAACAAAGTTCAATCCAGTTCATCTTCTAATGATCGATCAAGTTCTTCGATAACAAAACAATCCAGCTCCTCTTCCAAAAATCAATCAAGCTCTTCCATAACAAAACAATCCAGTTCCAGCATTCATTCATCTAGCTCGGCAAAGTCTTCAAGCTCGGAATCAAGCAGTTCTATGAGCTCGTCGTCATCCAGTAGCAGCTCTTCAAGCATAGTTTCCAGTTCTAGCGAACCCCCTCGTCCAACAGTCTATGACCCCATCAAAAAGACGTTGACGGACGGTCGTGACGGACATATTTATAGAACTACAACCATCAACAATCGCGTATGGATGGCAGAAAACCTGAATTACGCATACTACTTTAAGTCGGCAAGAAGTTTCTGCTACCAAAATGATACTGCCTACTGCACAAAGTACGGACGACTTTACACTTGGAGCGCCGCCATGGACTCGGTAGGAGCTTTTTCAAACGACTCTAAGCTATGCGGCCTAAGATCAAAATCAAATTGCAAGCCTGCTGAAGTCGTCCAAGGAATGTGCCCAGAAGGGTGGCACTTGCCCAATCGAGCAGAATGGAATGAATTGTTCTATTATATTGGTGGTTACAACACCCAAAAGCTAAAGGCAAAACAAGGTTGGGACGGATCCGAAGGAACCGACGATTTTGAGTTCTCTATGTTGGCCGCAGGAACGCGAACAACAAAAGCTGAATTCACAACCGAAAAAGAGATTGCCTATTTCTGGACTTCTGACAAAGAAGATGCCAACGCCATTCTTTTTGACCATACACAACAATACTACATCAGAATGGTTACGGAGGATTACGCATATTCCATCCGTTGCTTAATGAACTACGAAGATAAAAACAACATTCCCAAGCCCGATCATGAAATAGTCTATGGCACACTTGAAGATTCCAGAGACGGCAATGTTTACAAGACCGTAGAAATTGGGGACCAGACATGGATGGTTGAAAATCTGAGACTCGAGTATCACGAGGGATCTGCCGAAAGCTCTTGCCCAACGGACGATCCGGAATATTGCAATACCTTTGGCAGATTATACACATGGTCGGCAGCTATGGATTCAGCTGAAATTTATTCTAATGACGGCGCCGGATGTGGTTATCACCTTACATGTAATCCCAAAACATTCGCCAAAGGGATTTGCCCAGACGGGTACCGCCTCCCAAACAAAGACGATTTCCTAAAGCTTCAGGAAGCAACAGGAGGCAACGTTCTCTCAGGACAGAACCTGAAAGGACTTGAAGGCTGGCCAAGAAACGGCAATGGCTATGATTTATATGGATTCAACGCAACACCAATTAGCGAAAAAGATGCTGTATATTATTGGGGTTCATCAGAAGATGACCAAAAGTACAGTGCCAGAACTCTCTGTTTCACACTTACAACAATGAATTCCGACATCTGTTATTCAACTAAAACAGCAACAAACCCAATTCGCTGCATCAAGATGATTCCAGAAGAAATAACGGCCAAACAAACCGCAGATTAGTGTTTTTTTGCCCTTTTCTCCTTTTTTTATTGTATTTTTAAAAACAAGAACTAGGGAGAAAAAAATGAATTTGCGTCAACGTTTTGCCGAACTTCTTCAAATAATCACAAAAAATATTCCCGAACGAGAATACCACGTGCAGTTGGGTTTTCTCACCACGCTCATTCAGGAACCTTTTTATTTGTACGGCCATCCCGGCTGCGGTAGTTCCCTTATCATCCGCAGAATTTCAAACACATTCAAGAACGCAAAAATTTTAAGGCTCGGAAAAAAGCAAAAAGAACTCCCTGACAATATTAACGATTACAACCTGATTATCTTCGACAACTTTACACCGGGCGATGAACAGAACAAAAGTAATCTCCAAATAGTTGTCCACGACCACGAAAAAAATTCCATTATTATTTCGGGCGACCAAAAACCGGAATCCGCGCTGTGCAGATCCGAAGTGAGTGACCAGGTCACGCTCACCATCATGCTCCCCGAAAATATATCGTCTGACGCTCTTTGCGCATTGCTCCAAATCCACGGAACCGAAAGCGAAGAACCAGTCCCGGACAACCTCGCCATTAGCGCCGAAGAACAGGCCCAATGGATAAAAGAAATCCACAAGGTTACGCTCTCCCCGAATACTCTTGCTGTCATCGGCAAGGTATCAGAAACCTGCACCCAGAACGGCGTCTACGTCTCCATCCGCAGATGGATCGCCCTTTCGAACATGATTAAGGCAATCGCGTTCCTCAATGGCCGCAACGAAACTAAACTTATAGACACCTTCTTCTTGGGAACATCCATTTGGGGACGCAGCGCTTCGAATACCGCCATTTCCGAAAGCTACCGCGAAATTCTCAAAACGCAACTATACAAGAACACGCCGAGCCTTCTCGAAAAGCCCTACAACGCCGACGACTTGCTCATGCGCGTGAACCACCTCGTCCACAGTTCGAACAACCTTTACGAGACTAAACCGTTCAACGGCGAAAAGTGCCTTGCATACCGCATTACCATTGCAGGCGAATCCGTGCCGCTTTACGCACCACTCAAATACATTGAAACCGATGTAAGTTTCAACCCTTACAACGAACTCCGTCAAATTGAGAAGCGCGTACTCTGCAATTACCACGGGACATCGAACTGCACCATTTCCATTGACCCGCAGGTCCGTACAAGCGGCCTCCGCAGCTCCGTCAATCAATCAAGCAACACCTCTACCAAGTTCGAGGAATTTGGCACACTCCCAACGTACATCTTAAGAGAAAACGCTCCCGAAATTATCGAACAAAAGAAAACTCTCCGCGATTCGTTGAACAGCGAAATCAAGGAATCCATGGAGCGCGAAACCGCAAACCTCGTCGCGCTCCGAAATACATACAAACTCTTTAACGAATCGAAAGACGACTTGTTCTGCTTTACGCAGATGTTCAATTCAGTCCAGGAAGATATCAAGGCTCAGTTCGACAACACAGCAAACATCATCAAGACTATCAAGAAAGCAAGCGAAACAATCGCCTCGTTCTCGAACAACATGCTTAAAACCCCTAACTTGGTTGGCAAGCAACAAGCCAAGCCGCAAGCGGCTCAAGGTCAACAAAACACCGAGAAATAGCCCGCAAGCACTGCAAAACAACATTAATTTTTAGCAATACTCCGTCACGCTTCCAATATTTGCCTATATTGGTCTCGTGAACTTGGTTTTCCTCTGGGCGGGTATCGCATTACTTTGGCTGATATGCATCTGCATGACCAAAAAAGGTCGTGCAGTTATTCGCATTTTTTGTAGAAGTATCAAAGTCAAGCTCATCATCATTGCATGGGTTCTTGGAATTGCAGCGATAGCCACTGCTTATGCGACACACCCCGAAGAAGAACCTCGCCCGACAATCGATGAGCAACTCGAATACCAGAAGTACACCACGTCCGCGATTCAAAAGCTTTGCGACCAAGGCGAGCTCATCATCGACATGAACTGTAACCTCGACAGTGCCGCAGCAGAACTCGCCTACATCCTCCCCACCGTCATCAACAATTACAATCTCGTTGTCACGCGCCCCACGACACCGATTCTCGAAAAAATCAAGGACACGTTACAGATAAAGATGATCGGTTACAAAAAATTCAAGAACAGGGGAATCCGCTTGATCAAAGCGCTTCAGCGTGATTTAGGCATTCGTTATGAGCTGTCCATCATGTCCGATAGCACGGACCACACACTTATAATAACCTATAACAGTAAGCCCTGGGACAGCGAACACCTTTGCAACTTGCCCGTTCTTGAAGCATGTCTCCGCGAGCGCACTGATCCGGCAGTCCTCATGTCCATCATCCATCACACTTCCGGATTCCAGATGAACTATCAGGGCAAAAACAACACGTCCGGGTTACTCGCACTCGACACAGGCAAAGGTTTAGAACAAATTGGCATAGGCGCCCACCGCCTTAAAACTGCACTTGCGACATCACCCACACTTGCCGACGCCATCGCGCAATTCTACCCCGATGCAGAACACCGCAACAGGTTCGAGAACTGGCGCAAGGACCCGCAAAAGCATTACTGGGTCGGTCAAGTGCTCACGGATATTCAATACTACCGTAGCAACGGGATGACGCTCAAGCCACGCAAACGCGAACGCGCAGAATAACGGGCTACATCATCCGAATATTTTATCTTTTATTAGCCCACGTCACAGTCAAAGACGCTGTAAAAAGATATCTTCCATATTTTGATATATCAGACGCATTAAAAAAACGTCTCTGAACGCGAACTGCCAAAGACAAACTATTAATAACGTCAGTTGCACTCCGGCGATATCTTGAAAAAAATCCAAAGTCCAAAGCCCAATAGTCTTGCCCACCCTCTTTCGTGCCACTAAAAGGTGCATACGAATTATGAGTAATATTTTCTTCTAGTCCAAATCGCAAACTTTCAGTCGGAAGCACTTGTTGAACAAGGCCAGCCCCATAATTGAATTGATCCAAATCCCCTAAAAGCGAAAAGAAATCAACCCAACCTCGTAAGGCGACAAAACGATTGCCAAAGCCCAAATCAATAATAGGCAACCACTGAAAAGAAAAACCTGCTACACAATAATCCAAGAAAACAAGATTTCCGCCAATATCCCAATACGACGGTATAGCCCACATTTTATCAGTGTAATCGCCACCCCGAGCAGAGACATACCCTACACCAAATCCACGCCCGTCTTTGGGATGTTCCTTATCAAAGACTTCCATAAATGCACTCGCATCCGGAGCATGCATGGCACAACTCGAAAAGAGCACAACAAAAGAACAAAGGACTGCGAGCTTTTTCATACCAAGTTAAATATACTAGAACTTGTACAAAACAAACCCGCCTAGCGCAGCTACAATGACTCTAGGATAATCATCCGAATCTATAAATGTCTGTCGGTACACAAGCCCAGCCCTAAAATGTTCTAGGAAATCGGCACCGATGTGGGTGTAAAATCCATGGCTATAAGACGAAAAATAGGTATCGTCTTTTGTTGTATTTTTACCATCCAATTCGCCAAAGCAATAGGTCAAACGTCCATAATGGAGACCAAGGTCGACATAACCAATATCGAACGGATGAGCATTTATCGAGAACGATACATACGGAACAACAAAGCTCATTTTGCCGCTATGCCCCGCGCGTTCAAACGACCAGCCATTGCGATTAAAGCCAATCGAAGGCGTCCACGAAAAATACCTAGCAAAACGGAACTCACGGCCAAACTGTAACCAAAAATCGCCATTGCCATTGAAAGTAAGCGATTCCCTAAAAATGGACAACTTCGAATAGTAAAATTCCGTCTGTGCGACAAAGCGGGATTTAGGCAACTCGGTACTCGGCACACCATTTTGGGCAAATAGCGAAGTCACCGCAAAAAGAGCAATCAAAAGCAAACGTTTCACCATCTATTATTCCTGCTTCTTAACGATTCCAAAGTAAAACTCGTCGTATCGAGATAACTGCCAAACGTCCCGCAATTCGAGGCGCCCTGCGCACGGACAAACGACTTGGCCGGTTCATCATGACGATTAAAATAAAAGAACGTTCCTCGGCTCCAGGGTTCCAAATAGGGATTCAGCTCCATCGTCATCACATTGCCATTCAAAATCGGGGTTATCAATCCAGACCCAACCAACGGTAAAGTCTGCGAGTTTGCAGCCCACACATAGACATCCCAACTGTCATTGACTTCACCCCATTTCGAAACGACACTCGTCTCCGAAATATACCCATACATTTCCACCGAAGCATTCCCGTCGGAAGTGTTGGTAACAACAGTAAAAGAAGTATCTGCATTAAAGCATATTTCCTGGCAACCCGATTCTGTCGAGACCCAGCATCCAACAAGTCTACCATAGGCCGGCGTAAAATCACTATCGTCATCCACATCCGCCAAAGAGCAGGCAAACAGCATCAAAGATACTATCCATAAAAAGTATTTCATAAATTTTCCTTTTGCACAATCGCTTCTGCACAAACGTCTAGAATAAAATAGAAATTACTAGAAGCTAGATTGCCGCGTCCCCTTACAGGGGCCTCGCAATGACGTGAAAGGTGAATGGCACAACCATCATGCCAGCGTTATGCCCGCCATCTCGTAAAAAAGCTAGTCTAACTTATACTTGTCTTTCGCGGCTTCGAGTTCGGCGCTAGCCTTTTCCCAAGCAGCGTAAAGTTCTTCCGTCAGCTTCTTGTTTTCGTCCATATCTTTTGCAATGGACGTAATCGCATTGCCATCGCCAGATTCCGAGGCAGCCACAAGTTTTGCTTCAAGTTCGCCTCCGAGAGCTTCAGCCTTCGCAATTTCTGCTTCGAGGCGAGCGGTCTCTTTTTCGAGCGGCTTAATGACCTTGCTACGTTCGGCAATGTAGTCTGCACGCGCCCTACGGTCTTCCTTGGTGCGCGGCGTCGAACTCACGGGCTTGTCGTCCGTGACGTCGATATTCGAGACCTTGATGTTTGCGGAGTTCGCGCCGCCCGGCTTCTTTTCAGAAGCCCAGCCAACCTTTTCAAGGAAGTCCGCGTAAGTGCCTTCGAAGATACGGCACTTACCACCATCGAAGACGATGAGGCGCGTCGCAAAAGCGTGCAGCAGTTCTTCATCATGCGTCACGACAAGTGCGGTACCATCGTAATCTTCGAGCGCATCGATCAAGCTCTCGATGCTTTCCATGTCCAAATGGTTCGTCGGTTCGTCCAGCAAAAGCATATTGCTTTCGTTCGCCAAAATCTTGCCCAAAAGCACACGGCTGCGTTCACCACCCGAAAGCACCTTCACCTTCTTCATGGCAGTGTCACCGCTGAACATCATCACGCCCGCGAGGCTACGCGCACGACTCTTCTGCGACACATCCGCAATCGCACTTGCAATTTCTTCTTCGACCGTATTTTCAAGATTCAGGCGATTGATATTCGTCTGTCCAAAGTAATTTATCTTGAGGTTCGGGTTGTAATTGATTGTACCCTGGGTCGGTTCAAATTCTTTGGCAATCAAGTTCAAGAGCGTCGTTTTACCGCGACCGTTCGGACCGATAATTGCAATGCGGTCGCCCTTGAACACTTCCAACTCGAGGTCCGAAATCAGCTCTGGACCGTAGCCGTCTTCGTTCTTGTACGCAAAAGAGAGCCCGTGAATTTGGAGCATGCGCTTGCCCGGAAATTCCGCGTTCTTGAAATTGAAATCCAAGTTGCGTTCGTGCGTGAGGCGCTCGCCCGTCGCAAGCTTTGCAGCCGCCTTGATTTTTGACTGCACCATCGCAGCTTTCGCCGCCTTGTAACGGAAACGCTCGATAACCTTTTCGAGCTGTTCCTTTTTGCGCTGCTCGTTTTCTTGCGTGCGCATTGCCACTTCTTCTTCTTCGGCAATCGTCTCACGCAACTTTTCGACCGTTCCCTTGACCTTGCGCATCTTGTGGCGGTGAATCCCCACCGTATGTGTGCAGACCTCATCCATAAAGTGGTGGTCATGCGTAATCAAGAGCACTTCGCCCTTCCACATGCGCAAAAAGCGGCTGAGCCAGCGCATGGAAACAATGTCCAAATAGTTCGTCGGTTCGTCAAGCAAAAGCATGTCCGGTTCCGACGCCAAGACCTTCGCCAAATTCAAACGGATCTGGAAACCACCCGACAAAAGCATCGGGTCTTTCTGCATGCTCTCTTCGTCAAAGCCAAGACCAAAGAGAATCGCCTCGACCTTGTGTTCTTCGAGCCAGCCATCCTCATTCACCTTGAGCACGCTGCACGCCTCTTCGTGAACCGTCGGGTGCGTAAACTTGATGTGCTGCTGCAAATAGCCAATCGTATAGCCCTTCGGGATGTCGATGTTACCGCCATCGAGGCATTCCTGCCCGAGAATCATCTTGAAAAGGGTCGATTTGCCACAACCATTGCGACCAACAAGACCGACGCGTTCATGGTCGGCAACAAGCATGCTAGCGCCATCCAAAAGGACCTGCATGCCAAAAGACTTAGAGACGTTCTGAATTTGAATCACGAAACCAAAGATAGAAAAAGGGCGCCCAGAGGGCGTCCTTTCAAACCTTTAGAGGCGACCGATAGATTACTTCCAGTCAAGAACTTCGCGGTTCCAGGAAACCGGAGAACCCGTCATGATCAAGTTCTTATCATAGCCGCGACCATTGCTCATCTGCTTTGCAACAAAGCCAGACTTGTACATGGTAGCCTTCTTGCCGTCCTTGTTCTTGCCATCATAGACAATATCAAATCCGACCCATCTGTAAAGGACAAAGCCGAAGAAGTTTCTGCGGTATTCCCAAGAGTCGCTCGTGATGATGAGCTTCTTGATCTTGTAACCCTTCACGAGAGCCTTGAGTTCCTTTTCAATCTTCGGACCCTTCCAAGTCTGCTTCGGAAGGTCTGCCATCTTGACCGGAGTCGGGCCACGCTTGATAGCTTCCTGAACTTCTTCGATCGGAGACTTGCCCACGATTTCCTTGAAGTCAGTCACTTCAACTTCGTAGAACTTTTCCGGGAAAGCAACGCCCTTGTAAACACCCTGGTCGATATAGCCGTATCCTTCCGGCACATAGAAGAACTTGCCACCCTTCTTGTAAACGAAAGCCATCGCAAAAGCGTTCTTGTCGTTGTACTTCATGATGGAGCCAAAGCGGTAAGCGCGCACGAATTCGCTTTCGCCCTGTTCCTTGTCGGACGGGCCAATCCAGCGGGACTTGAGGTTTCTGATGTCGTTGTCCTTCGTGATCATGTAGACTTCAGCCGGCAATTCGCCTTCAACCATCGTCTTGGTGGTATCGTCGATTTTCTTCGGATCCCAGTCATACACGAGAGCCTTCGGGGTATTCGGGGTCGGGCCATCGACAACCGGCTTGCCAAAGCACTTGACACACTTTGCAACATGGTCTTTCCAGAAAATGACATTGCTGTCAGCATCCCTGTAAAGAACGTCGTAGTTCAAGACATCCGGTTCGCGTTCTTCGGCAAGTTCATCCGTGTGGATAAACACCTTGATGATGCCCTTTTCCTTGTTGTCCTTCCAGTGGTAGAAAACGCGTTCGAGGTAACGGTTAGAAATATCGGCGCCCACCGGGAGTTCGCTTCTAGCCATCGTCGGCTTGTCAGAAGCAGGTGCAAAAGCAGCATCAGCAGGGACATCATCCTGAGCATTCGCCATAGAGAAGGCGAAAAGCCCTGCAGCAAGAGTCTTGAGAATCAGTTTCATTCCATTCAACCTTACGGGTTCCAAATGACAAACGACATTCCCGGCGAACCCACATTAGCCAAGAATGCGCATTTTTTTGGACAATGTAAATAAAAAAGAAACGTTTGGCAACAAATGATGACGGAATTACTACAAAAAACTTTAAAACCTTCAACAGTTTTCAACATCTATCAACACCCATTGTAAATAGAAATTGGGTATAAAGAAAGTCCCGCATGTAACCCGTTAAGTTTCAAAGAGTTACTTTCCGCGAGACTTATTCTTAAACTGTTGATAAGTTGTGGTTATTTCTTGCCGTGGCGGCGAATGCCCAAATTGAACGTTTCGTCAAACTTCCCGACAATATTTGTATCGGAGAAAATCTTGAACCGGAGTTTTGCAATATACACGCCCGTTCCGACAAAACGTCCCTTGTTGCTGCGGGCATCCCACATCAAGAACATATTGCCCGGATTATCCACGCAGTCTGTCCCGAAGATAGCCTTATCGCTGCAAGCCACCTCGCCCTTCTTCGAATTGACAAAATGCCCAAGGCTCGAGAAGTATTCCACTTCCCACTTGATCTTGACCTTCGAAAGCACAACGCTCCTCGGCTCATCAGAATTCAACAGCAATGACTTGCCAACTTCGCTCAAGTCAAACGAAATCAGTTCACCAGGGTAACCTGTTTCGGCCACGATATCTTCAATCTTCTTCGAAACGTCAACACGGATAGGAGCAACATTATCCTGATACGGCCACTTTTCCGGTGTCCAAGTCGCAGGGTCAATTCCGACAACGCGAGGCGTTTCGATACCCACGCGCTGTTCGCCTTCAATACGACGCCACGGATTATCCACATGCGGCACATTCCCCTGCAAATCCGGCAGCACGCCCGGAATCAAGCGCACCATAAAGCCCACTTCCGGAAGGACCATGCTTTCATCTCTCTTCTGGAAGATCACGTCATAATAATTGCTTTTCCTGTTCGGCGAAACGGACACAACCGAGAGAAGCATCGGATTTACCAATTCTCCCGTCTTGTCCTTAAACTCCAGGAACTGCAACCCATTGAGTATATCCGCTTGCGTTGCCTCGCTGATA
Source organism: Fibrobacter sp. UWB12 (assembly GCF_900142485.1). Classification (NCBI taxonomy): domain Bacteria; kingdom Pseudomonadati; phylum Fibrobacterota; class Fibrobacteria; order Fibrobacterales; family Fibrobacteraceae; genus Fibrobacter; species Fibrobacter sp. UWB12. Next base: position 57,849 of record NZ_FRAZ01000013.1, read on the forward strand.
TACACCGTCAGCTTGTTCACAGATTCACCCATCGGTTTCACAATCGGCTTATCCACAAGAATAGCGCCCATACGGTCTTCAATAGCGAGCCCATCCAAGCTGAGCTGCGTCATCTGTCCCGTTTCTTTATCCATGTACGTGTAATGGTACCTGAATGATCCCTGATACGGATTCTTTTCATCGCCCGTAAAGACTTTATCCAACAAACTATCCGCTTGAATAGCCAAACTCTTTTCATCCTGCATCAGCATGACCACATTTTGTACAGAGGCCACCGTATGCCAATCGTCGCTACCAAAAGACCATGCGATTGTATCTGGAATAGTCTCGCCAAACGGCTTGTTGAACACAACTGCAATGCTATCGAGCACACCATCGCCATTGCGGTCATGAGCTTCGCCCAAACTTGCAAACGGTACCGGAGGCTCCTTAAAGTGGATATTCTTCCACGTAATAACATTTGCGACACCGCTTCCAGAAATTTCAAAGCTTGCATTCGTTACCGAAGAATCGCCGACAACATAGAACTTGGCAACACCCGTTGAATCAGTAATCAACTTGTTCACCCTTTGCTTCTTTTCGTCCAAGAAACTGATCGGGAACGAAGTATTCAAATCCAAAACCGCAAAGCAGTCCGTGCAAAGGTTGGCTATATAGAACACACCCACCTGCAAGGGGATTGTATCCGGGTACGCCACATGCGTAAGGAGAGTATCGTTTGCAGTACCATCAAACGGAAGGCCGCGCAAGCTAATGCCCGTCGGATCAAAAGCCTTGATAGAATCTGGGCTGTTAAACACATCAATGAACGCAATATCCGGAAGCGGATAAGCCGGCACCGTAAAGAACACTTCACTAGACTGGGTCATATCGCTAGCCAAGAAGAACTGCAACATGTAAGAGCCCGGTGCCAAAGAACGGTTACGTACAATTTCCATCGTATCAATCACAAAGCCAGCCATGTTGGCATCGATATTGATACCTGCAATAGTTCCCGGCAAAAGTTCCATGCCATCCGGCGGAATCCTTTCGTCATCACCGAACAGCACAAACGAAGATTGCGCAGGCATCGTATCGATTTTCGAAGTGCTCGACACGTCACAACTGATCGATTCATCCATCAGCAATTGCAAAATGGTATACTTAATCGTTCCGTCCGTTGTCTTTTCTTCGACAGGGTAATACGTCTTTTGCGTCTGCAAGTTGATAGACGTACGCATCTTGAAGTTCGAACCAGTCGCATTGCGTTCCGAGAAGAAAATGTGGAACGGGTATTCACGACCTTCAACAAGCTTTAACGAAGGATCGTTCTGTCCAATCGTATCCAAGTTCACGCCGCCTTCCACAGGGCTATGGCAGCCACCAATATCCACGACCAAGCGGTTGTTGATAAACACCCACACGTCATCGTCACCACGGAATTCAAAGTACTGGCCCTTCACATACTTGAACTGCGCCGAGACCTTCATCGCAAAACTGTAATTGTGACGGCAACCACTGATGTTCCAGTCAAACTTCGGATTCAAAACCTTCTTTGCCGAATCAAGGTACTGCAAATCATCAATCGGATAAAATCCCGGATTAATCGTATCGTTGCAATCACCTTCCTCATTCGTAAAGTCAGCCTGCCAAAAACCTTCGTCATCAAGCGTCAAATTGATATCGCGGCAAACACCATTCTTGTATTCGTTGCCAGCAGCATCTTTTGCCACCACCTGCGGAATAAACCACTTCTCGATTTCACGCGCTGCAGAACACTGACCCCACGGATAAACGAGCGAATCCACACGCGCAGGGGCTCCATTTACAAGTGTATCCTGCACCATGCCAAGCACATGACCTGAACATGTCTTAAATTCAGCGAGAGCTCCATTTTGGTCAAGTCCCATAACGGTGGTATATTCGCTACCACCATAAATGTTACCAAAGTCCACGTCAATGCTATCGTGATAACTTTCACCAGCCCAGTCCACAACAAGCGCCGAAATCTTGAGCGATGGACAAATGCCAAGAATGCCCGGATAGCGAGTCGTATCAGTCGGTTCGTAACGCTGTTTCGGGTTCGGGTACACCCAGACAGTATCATGCGTTGCCATCAGGGAATCCAGCGAAATCAAGGAATCCAAATTATCCAGTTCCGCGACAACACCCGTGCCGCCATAACGTTCCATGCCAAAGGACTGCTTAAAATAAACTCTCCAGTCCGTTGCATGCTTATAGACCGTTCCCGTATACCAACCGCACGTATCCGTAAGCGGCCCCATCTTAATAACATCGCCAGTCGATTCAATCACCATAGAAGGCGACTGGTTTTCCCACGGACTCTTCAAGCGAACCACTTTAGGTTCCGGCGGATAGAAAACCAAATCAAGCGTTTCCAACGCAGTCGTCGTATAAAGCCAGGTTTCATAAATTCCGGTCGGGAAAAGTTCGCTTGCACGCGGGCGGGATGCTTCCGGAAAATACGGATGCTGCGGCCAGTCATTCTTGCCACGCAGAATCTGGACAAACGTCATCGCCGAATTCCATTGCGACGAACCAACAACAGAATCAGCAAAATCGATATGGCGCCAATACTTGTATTCGCCTTCGGTGCTGAGTCCCGTCGGTTCATTCAAAATGTTATTATCAATCTTGATAAAGAACGTGCTATCGCGATATGTCGAATTTGTGCGCCACGGATGATAAATGTGCAAACGGCGAGTCGGGTCAAAACATTCACCCGGAGTTCCAATTTCAGCAGTAACTACAGGATTTTCAACTGTACCATCCACAAATAACGTGTCTTGCGTCTGGAGAAGCGAGCCAAAAACAACAAAAGAATCCCTATCTGCCGGAACAACGTACCACGGCGCCTTGTAACGCGTAAAGTACCCTGCCGAAATCGGGTTAGATGCAATCATGGAAGGTGTGAGCGCGCCATAGAACCAGCCGCACTTTTCCTCGTCACCCTCGTTAAAACGCATCAGCACGGTATCAGCGCCAAAAACCAACTGCGGCAATACCTTGTTGCCCCACGGGCTCTTGAACCATACAATCTTTGAACCTGGCGCCATGAAAGACTTTTCATAAGATCTGCCGGCGTCATCCGTATAAAGCCAAATTTCCGTTTCGGTACCAAAGAACGCCGTAATCCTGTTCTTGCCGCCACCAGTCCACGAAACACAGTTATTGTTATTGTAGTTATTGTCGTCAGTGTTGGGGCAAGCCTTAAACTCAAAGTCCTGCCAGTCCTGGAAATCAGCAATCGACTTGCCTTCCCAAGTGTAAACGTACCAGTTATCACCTTCGCTCTTCATCATTGTACGGGAGTTAGCGCCAAAACCCGGATTGTAATCCGTCACGCCACCGACAATATGCGGAGTATAGCTTGAAGCCGTTGCATCATTGCGGAACGGCGACTGCAAATGAATTGTCAAATCAGCCCATACAGAGACAACAAGTGTCAAAGAGGCTACAATACCCAAACAACAGTGTTTCATTCAACACCCTCTTTATTCTTCCCACACTTCTGTTTAAAGATATATTCAATTCAAGGAATTACACACTTCATAATGAAAAAAAAGCCTTTTTTAATGAATCAGCCGCCGCATACAAAAAAGGCCGGAACAATGTCCGGCACTTTTATATCCTAAAAAAGGTTATTTGATTTTCTTGGTCTTGGTCGCGTATTTGTCGTTACGGCGGATACCGAACGTGAACGTTTCTTCGCCCTTGCCCACGACATCCTTATCCGAGAATATCTTGAACTTGAACTTGGCAATATAGACACCTGTTCCGACCATACGGCCCTTATCGCTCATGGCATCCCACTTGAAGAACATGTTGCCTGCATTCTGGATACAGTCTGTTCCAAAGATGGACTTGTCGTTGCAAGCGAATTCATTCTTCACCCAGTTCACATATTGACCCAGGCTCGAGAAGAATTCAATATCCCATTTCACCTTGACCTTGCTCAAGACTTCATTGTATTCAGGAGTGCCCGGCTTTACGTTACCTGCACCGAACACTTGAGTCGTTGCATAATCGTTAAGCTGGAACTTCACCAACACGCCCGGCAAGCCTTCCTGTTCAATGATTTCCTTAATCGTGAGGTTTTCATCGACACGGATTGGAATCACATCGTTTGTATCACCCGGCCACGGATTTTCTTCCGTAAACATGCCCGGGTTCACCGTTACGACTTTCGGACGTTCCGTTTCGAGCGGCTGTTCACCTTCGATACGGCGCCACGGATTATTTTCGTGCGGTGTATTGCCATTCAAATCCGGCAAGAGTCCCGGGATAAGGCGAATCTTGAAGCCCACTTCCGGTACAATCAAGTCCATTGTCTTTTGGAACATCAAATCATAGAAGTCGCTTACACCCACCGGAGATGCAGATACAACCTTGTACTTCGACGGATCGACAAAATTATCGTTCTTGTCTCTCAATTCAATAAAGTGCGGAGTACCAATGGATGAATTATCGCAACCTTCCGAAAGCTGGATAGTCACCTTGACCATCTTATCCGACACAATCTTGAGCATCGGCTTTTCAAGCATGATAGCACCGATCTTGTCCTGAATCTTTGTAAACAGCGTTTCCGATTCCTGAGTCGATCCAGAAGCTTCGTCCATATAAATGTAATGGTAACGGAAATTGCCATCGACGATCGTCTTGGATTCACCCGTATAGACAGAGTCAATCAATTTCTCGGCGGTAATGACAACCGTAGAGTCATTCTTGACCATCTTCGCAATATCTTCAAAGGAATTGTATTCATGCCAATCCTTGCTGCCAAAGTTCCATGCAATTGCATCCAAGTCATGTTCACGAAGAGCATCGAACTCGAACGGAACAAAGATACTATCTGCGATGCCATCGCCATTGCGGTCATAAATGCTTCCCGTCTTTGCAAGCGGCACTTCAGGATCCTTGAAGTTGATATTATCCCACTTAAGTGCATTCTCGACACCGCTAATACCAACAACACTGAACGATGCCCCGCTGACGGCTCCTTCGCCAACAACATAGAAACGTGCAACACCCGTTTCATCAGTTTCAATAGTATTAATCTGCTGGTCCATTTCGTTGTAGAAAGCCACACGAGCATCGGTCGGCTTCAAATCCAGCATAACCAAGCAGTCCGTGCAAATGTTGCCCATATACGTCACCATAATTTCAAGGTATTTCATTTCCGGATAAGGTACATGAGTCATCAATGTATCGTTCTTGCCCGTTATAACCGTTTCGCCTCGCAGCGTCTTGTTGGTCGGATCAAACACTTTCAAGGTACCATCTGCAGACGGATTGAACACATCGACAAATGCGATTTGCGGCTTCGGATATTCCGGAATGACGAATTCATAGGAATCATTCAAGCTCATATCCGTTTCGAGATAGAAGAACAAGACATAGTTACCCGGAGCGAGCGAACGCTGCTTTACAATTTCGTCAATATTGATGTTAAAGCTGGATCTGTCTTCGTTAATCAAGATACCGCCAAAATTGAGGCCAACAGCAAGTTCTGCAGCTTCGGACAAATTACCGCCATCAAGATAGAATACAGATGGTGCTTCCGTAATTTCAGCTTCAATTTTAGCATTCGGGTCGCAGCTAATTGCCTTGGCATCCATTTTCAGCTTGAGAATACCCGTAATATCATTTTTCTTAGTATCATCAACCGTAGTCAAGTAAGTGTTCTGCTTCTGCAAGTTGATGGACGTGCGCATCTTAAAGTTAGAACCCGTCGCCTGTCGTTCGGCATAGAAAATATGGAACGGATATTCACGGCCTTCCTTCAAATTAAGCGTATCGAGGTCAACAGCGCCTTCCACCTTATCGTGGATACCACCGATATCCACGACGAGCCTGTTGTTGATAAACACCCAGACGTCATCGTCGCCACGGAATTCAAAGTACTGGCCCTTCACATATTTGAAACTTGCAGAAACGGACATCGCAAAGCCATAATTGTGGAAGCAAGTATCTCCCGGTTGAGGAGTTTGATGTCCAGTAAATGGATTTATGACAATCCAGTCAAATTTTGGGTTCTTTACAGTCTTTGCCGAATCAAGATATTCAAAGTCATCCAAGAAGAAGAATCCCGGGCTTTCAGGATCATTGCAATTACCGGATTCATTCGTGTAATCAGCATACCAGAAGCCTTCATCATCAAGTTCTAGAGGAATATCCTTACACACAGCATTCGTATATTCTTTACCACCAACTATAGCAACAACTTCTGGCTTAAACCATTTATCAATTTCATGACCAGCAGCGCACTTATTCCACGGAAACTTCGTCGAATCCACACGAGCCGGGTAGCCATCTACAAGTGTTTGCTGGACCATTCCCGTAATTTTTTCACCAGTATTACAAGTGCTATCATTCCCTACCCTCGTGTACTTGTTACCAAACCAAGCTCTACCAAAGTCAATATCGATGCTGTCGTGATAGCTTTCGCTGGCCCAGTCAATAAGCCTTGCAGAAATTTTCATACGTGGACATTCACCAAGACGACCCACCGGGTATATCGAAGATGCGTTCGGACGGCTATAGCTCTTATTTTTATCAGACGGATAGACCCAAGCCGTATCATGCTTGCTCATCAACGAATCAAGATTTACAAGGACTTCAACATCATTACCCTCACGGATAACACCTGTCATATCATACTTTTCAAGTCCAAAACTCTGCTTGAAGTAAACCTTCCAATCTGCAGCATGCTTATAGTAAACACCTTCGAACCAACCGCATGTATCGTTCGAGAACGTAGACATTTTCACGATATCATTATTTGCATCAACAACAAATGAAGTCGGCGTATTCTTCCAGGGGCTCAACAAACGCACAATCTTACGTTCAAGCGGAGCATAGGAAATATCCACATCTTCCATCTTAGAACTGGTAAAGAACCAAGCTTCATAAACGCCTGACGGGAAAAAGTCGGTCACTACAGGACGTTTGTTATCACTGAAATAATGAATCTTTATATTCTCTTTAAAGCTACGGGTAATCTGAACCTTAGCATCCGCAGAATGCCATGCTGCAGACGTAGCGACATCTTCCGGGAACGTCATGGAAAGCCAGTATTTATAGTCTTTGTCAAAAGCAAGACCATCCAAAGCAGGACCAGCAACCTTTCCATCGGTACCAGCAACAGAATCTTGCCAAACGCCATCGATAGTCAAGTAAACGGTACTATCGCGATAGACGCTATTATTACGCCAAGGATTATAGACGTGCAAAACACGATTCCTATCGAAACACTCACCGGCCGTACCGGCCTTATTGCTAACGGAAGGCGTTGCCAAAGTACCATCAACGTAGACAGTATCTTTCTTTAGCGCATTTTCCAAATCGATAATCTGCTTTTTGTCTTCGGGAACAGACATCCACGGAGCATTGTAGCGATTAAAGTGCGCCGTATGCAGCACATATTTTTTCAACACTTCAGCAGAAATGGGAGCGTAGAACCATCCACATTTATCAGTATCTTCCGAAGGATGCATCAAGAGAGTATCTTGCTCAAAGATCATCTGCGGGAGAGCTTTATTGCCCCACGGACTTTTGAACCAAACAATCTTTGATTCCAGAGCAGCAAAAGACTTCGAAACCTTTCCCGTAGTTTCATCTACATAAATCCAGGCTTCATTACTCCCCTCAAAAAAGTCACGGACATTAAAATTAACGCCATCGCCAACATCGAGACAATCAGCATTATTACATTTCACAATGCTAAAAGTATCAGATGCCTTAAAATCAGAAAGCGATCCTTTCAAAGTAAAGGAATACCGCGCATCGGTTACCTGCTGCATCATGGTAGAAGATGTAAGAGATACATCAGGTTTTCCTGAATTAAGAAGAAGATGTGGAGTATATGCTACGTCTGCATTTTTAAAATTCGACTGTATGTAAACAGTCAAATCAGCAAAAGCAGAGGACGCGAAGGCGCCGAAAACACAAAAAGCTAAATACAGGTGTCTCATAAAAACACTCACTTTCTCTCGGTTATTCCACACCCTGTTTGTAAAAATATATCTTTTTAATGTAAAAAAACAAAAATATTTAAAAAAAAAGAAATCTTTTGGCAAAAAATTGTGTATAGAAATTCTTCTTTCGCGAATAATTCAAAAAAGCACTCCCAAAAACGGATTAAAAACAACGTATTAGGAGCATTTTAGTCGTAAAATCAAGAACAAAATAATTGCCAAAGGACAGTACTGCCGCAACGGGAATGCCGGCGCACGGCGGGACTGCGCGAGCTGTATAAAAAGAAAAAGCCCCGCCCGACGTGTTGCGTCAGGCGGGGCGTGAATCCAGCGGCGACCTACTCTCCCGGGCCCGGGGGCCAGGTACCATCGGCGATCTGAGGCTTAACTTCCGTGTTCGGGATGGGAACGGGTG
>NZ_FRAZ01000012.1:0-73298 GCF_900142485.1 Fibrobacter sp. UWB12
CGCGACTCTCGCCTCTTGATTAATTTGACTTCCAAGAAATTTTCTTGGGCCGTCACTAAGCACATCTCCGATTCCTTCAATCTTCCCGAAAGTCTCGCGGGCTTTCGTGTTTCCCTTCGTTCTCGGCTTTCGTTTCTTCGTTTCGGCCTCGTCTCTCAGGAACGGCGCCAATTATAGAATTTTACGATGACTTTGCAAGGGGTAAAAGTGAAAAAATTTCACTTTTTTTCACTTTTTTCGGAAAAAACGGGATGTGCGCCGCGGCACGACAGATTATTCACATTCTGTAAACAGAAATCTTCGGGGCGCCACGGCCAGGGGATGGCGGACGGGGCCCGCCATGACGTTTTGCGTCAAAGCACCTAATGTTTTTTTTCAAAAAACATGACATGTCGCGCATTTTTTAAAGGGAGGTGCCCGCTCGGTGGCGGGCATGACAAGACCGTGACGGAGTAAAAAAGGCGACCCCGGAATAAATCCGGGGTGACAAAAGCAAGAAACGACTGGATGGGGGCAAGCCCCAACCTCTTAGGCTCGGTCATGTCCATACAAGTATGGCCGCGATGCTCGCCTTTTGAGGTTGTCTTCACTTCGTTCAGTGTGACGGGGTAAAAAAAACGCCCGAGAGCGGAGCTTCCGGGACGTTTTCGATTGCAATTGTTGAATTTTGTTCGCGATTTGCGACTTTTACAACAAATTATCTTTTTAAAATTACGGTTGACAACCAGCACCCTTGCCATTCGGGTCATTCGGGTTTTCACCATCTTTCCAGCAGTAAACCGTGTCAAGCACGTCGCCTTTCTTGTAATCAGACCAATCGTCATGCCAACGCCAGCGATTTTCCTTGGTCGTATTGAACTTGGTCATATAGTGGTCAATGAGGTACTGCGGGCATTCCACCTCTTCCCAGTTGAATGTCGGGTTGTCGGCAGCCATAAACCATTCCGCATACCAGCGGCAACCGCGCAACAGGTTCGGCCAGTCCTTGAAGACCTCGTCGCACTTATTGAGGACGCATTGCTGATAAGCTTCCACGGTGTTATCCCAACCAAGAGAGATCTGACATTCTGACAAGAATCCACCGCCATTGGCACCAAGACCGCTAGCAGGCACACCAATTTGAGTAGAGAGAGCATTGAAGGCACCCACGCCACCACCTGGCACCATCAAGTCAAACTGGCCATCTTCCACATCGTAACCGATATTGGAAACCATCACCACAATATGCTTACCCTTAAGTGCCTTGTGGGTCGCCTTGACATCATTAGCATGGTTGCCGCCATTATATTGCAAATGGTAGCACTTGCCACAGCCGTACTTGTGAAGACCACCAGAACCCGCCACGTAGCCGTAAGAAAGATTCTCGTTCACCTGGATAGGTGCCATGTCCGTACAAGTATAAGTACCACCGGCATTCGAGTTGACGCAAGCGCTATTCGTGCCTTCGTAACCCATCCAGTATTGCTGTACTGCATGTCCAAGCGTAAATGCAGGAACTTCTACGTCGTGAATATTGCAGTTGCGCGCCACGGTGCGACCGGCCTGATAAGTCTCCTCGCTCGAGGTATCAACACTGCTAAGCCAAGAACAGTGCGGCTTGCAAGCATCCCAATAACGGCTGCTCCAACCGGTCTTGCCATTGCTCAGAATGTCCTTGGTATAAGACTCAGGAGGCGGACCGTAAGATTCAAGAGTCGGGAAACCATTCTCGTCGAGATTCGGAGCGTTGCTGCTAGAGCTCTCCGTTGCAGAAGAAGTTGGATTTGCACTAGATGTCGGATTAGCAGAAGAACTCGACAAAGAAGGAATCACGCTGGAGCTAGAGCCCGGCGGAACAATAACGGAAGAGCTAGAACCTGGATTAGAGACACTAGATTCCGGCACCACAGAAGAACTAGAACCTAAATTGTTATTCGCGCCATTGCTAGAACTGCTTTGGTTATCCCAAACTAAACTCGACGACGAAGCCGGCGTAGGAGCAAACGGCGTAGCGGCATCATCACCACAACCAACAAACATGGCCACAGCACCTGCGACACATAAAGAACTCAATAAAGCTTTTTTCATAATTTTCCTTTTTACACACCTCTTCTAAAACTAGATTTTCTTGTAAGAAAAGGCACAAAAAAAAGTTTTTTAAAAGCAGATATGTGAGAAGAAACAAAAAAGGCCGCGCTTTACACGCAAGCCTTTTGGTTATTAGCTATTAGCCAATAGTCATCAGCCTTAGTTAGGCGCCAAAGGCGCGATTATTTAAACCAATAACCAATGACCAACTACTAATGACTAGTCGCGGAACTTCACCTGCTTGGAGCCAGCGACGACTTCACCGATCTGTGTCCACTTTTCACCCTTAGCTTCGAGGTGAGCAACGACTTCAGCCTTGTCAGCCGGGTCGATGAAGATGAGCATGCCCATGCCCATGTTGAACGTGGAGTACATTTCGTCCTTTTCAACAGAGCCAGCCTGCTGGATGAGCTTGAAGATCATCGGAGGATCCCACGTGGTGCGGTCGATAATCACATCAACGTTGTCCGGAAGGATACGCGGAATGTTGCCCTGGTAGCCAGAACCGGTGATGTGAGCGAGACCCTGAATCTTCTTCTTGTTGCAAAGATCGATGAGGCTCGGATAGTAGCTGCGGTGCGGAGTTGCAAGAGCTTCGCCGATGGACTTGTCCATACCGTCCACGACAGTGTCGACCTTGTAGCCGGCCACGTCAAAGAGGACCTTACGAGCAAGAGAATAGCCGTTTGTATGGAGACCCGTAGACGGGAGACCGAGGATAATCGTACCCGGCTTGATTTTCTTACCGTCGATGATGTTTTCGCGTTCCACGACACCCACGATAGTACCGGAGATATCGTAGTCACCCGGACCATAGAAGCCCGGCATTTCAGCAGTTTCACCACCGATGAGCACGAGATCGTTTTCGCGGCAAGCCTTTGCCATACCGGCAACCAACTTGTCCATGACACCCGGTTCAAGACGGCCCGTTGCCACGTAGTCGAGGAAGAACAAAGGACGTGCACCCTGCACCAAGATGTCATCGCAGCAGTGGTTCACGATGTCCTGACCCGGCAGTTCATGCGTACCCATTTCGATATCGACCTTGAGCTTGGTGCCGACACCGTCGACGGAACTCACGAGGACAGGGTCCTTCATGCCGAGGTGGTTCAGAGTGAACAGGCCACCGAAGTTGCCCACGTCGCCGAGAACGCCCTGGTTGAATGTGGTACGTACGGACTTCTTGACACCGACCATTGCCTCATCGGCACGTGCCAAGGAAACTCCTGCGTCTGCGTAATTCATCTTTTTTCCTTTGCCCTACGAGCGGGCAGCGATTTGGCCCTATTTACGGGCACTTTGTTTTTCATCAATATTTCTGAGTGCATCAAGGATGAGGCTTGTCGTATCCGTCATCTGGTTGATGTTGACCACATCCGGCATCACGTGCGTATCCAGCTTGAACAGCGTCTCGTCGCCCCACGAAAGCATCTTTTCGAGAGCATCCGGACCAGCAAGTTTTCCGCACTTAGCGCAGCAAATTCGACCTTCCTGGAAAGCGATAAAACCCGACTCTCCAGCACATTCGAAAATAACCGTTCCTGTAATGTGGCTCTTTTCCATTGTCTGAGCAAAATCAATAAACGGAAGCACCTTTGCCGAAGCCAAAAGCGACAAACGTTCAAACTCGTCAAACGCCTGGTTCTTTGCGCGGAGGCGATCCGCCATCACCTTGTAAAGGTAAACCACGACGTTCGGATTCTTGTCGAGGAACTTCACGAATTCCGCCTTCGGAATGTGAAGAACCGTGCAACCATCTTCAGCGGCAATAACCGTATTGCCAGTAGGCTCATTACACAGGATAGACATTTCGCCAAAACAGGAGCCGCTTTCCAAAGTCGCAAGCGCGCTATAATGGCCATCTGGTAAAATCTGACCACAAATAGTAGCGCGTCCGCTCTGCAAAACGCAGAAGGAATCGCCTTCAACTCCGCCCTGGAGAATAATCTCGCCAGTATCATATTCGCGGATCTGCGAATTCAAAAGAAGATAATCCGCATAATCCCTCGGGACCTGTTGCAAAAACGGTACACCAAGATCATACTGAGCGGCGATCCAATCTCCAATACCTGTGTGTGACATCATACGCTAAAAATTATAGATATTTCTGTACCATTTGTAACTGGTATCTACCGAATTTACACCCGGAACGGAGCCTTTTATGCATTTTGTAAGATTCCAAAGGAGTTCCGCCGGTCGAGTGATGGCCCCTTCGTAAAAATCGTTACCACCCCCAGGCCCCTTGCGCCCGTCATTCTGGAAAATTTTCTTCTCCCTGAATGCCTTGATATTCTTTACGCGAGGTTCCAGCGAGAGGATTTCATCGACAGTACCAAATGCAGACGGATTCACCCACATGTCCACGCTATCGGCAAGCGCATAGACCTGTTCGAACGAGAAAGTAAGTTCGCGGGACGTATCGGATGCCCACAGGTAACAGCCACCCGCATCGCGAACAAGATTCGCGGTAAAGCTATTGCCGCCAGAAGCATGCCAGACACCGCCATAGGACATACCGGCAAGAACGCGAGGACAATGGGAATTCAAAGCTATTTCATCATTGCGGGCCGCAGGAGCAGCAATCAAGGCCTTTAGCGTTTCGTATTTATTCTTCTCTTGTTCAAAAATCGAATCGGCTTGTGCGCGAATCCCGAAAAGGATTCCGTACAACTTAATCCATTCCAGTTTTGCAAGCGGTGTATTTTCTTGCCACTCCGAAGTGAGCATCAATGGCAAACTTGTTCTTGCAATTTGTTCGTAATTATCATAATCACCGCCTGTCGTAAAGTCAAGAACCAAGTCCGGACTTAACGCCATGAGCTTTTCCAAGGCGCTAGCATCATAACCGATACTTGCAACAGCGTTCTGCTTTGCCCGTTCATACAAAATACTATCTACAATGTACTGGCCATCCGAGACGCCGATAATGTTGTCGCGAAGCCCGAGCCTGAGCATGTATCCGACCTGCGCAGTCGAAAGAGTAACCACCCGCTTGAGCGGAACGCGCAACACAAATGCAGACTGCCATTCTTCCGGGAAACCACGGCGGCGCAAATCCGTCCCTAAACTTGCGGTCGCAGAATCCATCATCACGTACTTATGGACTATAGTATCCTTACCGAGCACAGAACGCACAACAGCGACATCCGCTCCGCACAACCGGCCAATCGAGAAATAATCACTCCCAATCTGCTCAAAATGTACCGCCTCGTTGCATGTGACCACCTTCGTATCTTGCTTATCGCTATTGCACCCTGTTACAAGGAAAATCCCCGTCAAGGCGCCCAAAAAACACAAAATTGGCAAAACTAAATGCGAAAATGGGCCTATTTTACCGTTTTTCATCATTCTATCGTAAATTTTCATGCACAAAACCGGAAGATAATGTATTTTATTGTTTGACTTAATATCTCTTTTGAAGATACCTATTAGGAGAGAGCCTTTATGAAGACAAAAATAGCCTCTTTATGCTTGGCTGTGGTATTTAGCATTCTTGCATTTGCCACTAATTCATCTGCTGCCGAAGAAGGATTTTACGACAAAGACCACATCCGTGGCTTCGTTTCCTTCGGTGGTGATTTCCGCGGCATGTTCCCCGCATTCAACGACTACATAAATACAGTCGCCCTTGCTAACGCAGCACTCAAAAACAAGAACGGCAGCGACACTTCCCTATACTACGGTTCTGCAAAGTACAGCAAGTTCAACAAGTTCTACCCGAACTTGCACTTCAATATCGGTGCACAGTACAAGCAGTTCATGACCTGGTTCAACATCAACTTTGCAATCACGCAGGTTTCTGAACGTCCGAGAAAATCCATGACCGCCATTGACACAAGCGGAAATATGGCAGCATTCCCCCTCTACGACGCACGCTGGTTCAACTACGGCGTCGACTGGATGTTCGGGTGGAAGACGCTCGGCGAAGATGCATTCTTCAACTTGATTCCGGCAGTAGGTATCGGATTCAACATGATGAACATCCACTTCACGTCCAACTACGTCGTCACGGACAAGTCCTCCAATGAAGAGACTATCATGCGCGACCGTTACTACAGCACCATGGCCGCCACGTTCAATGCCGAACTTGAAGCTCGACTCCAGTTCGAACAGTTCTCGATCGGTCTCTATGGCGGTTACCGCGCAGTTCGATACAACGAACTCAACGTCGAAGGCGCAAACCTCGATACGACAATATTCAATACCGACAACGATGGCGATACCTGGTTTGTAGGTCTTCGCTTCACTTGGACGTTCCTAAGCCCCTGGGCCAAGAAACAATTGGACAAGATTTAACAACAACTTAATTCTCAGCCGAGCCTCGCTAACGCGGGGCTTTTTTCATAACTAGCCTTTTCGAACCCGCTGTGTGAATCATCGATTGAATCCACTAATTTTTTTAGGTAAGTACGCCATGGACTTGAATGTGAAGGGCGTGCACTGTACGGCAGCATGAACAAATTCCTAGCAACTCCATGCCTGGGCGGATACTTTTCGGCAACGTCCTCCATAGCGACATAATAACCACTTAGTTCACGCAAGCACGAATCCGTTTTCCAACAAACGGTCGTGTTATCCTTTTCGTACATGAAGTTCCAACCTAGGAGAAGCATCGGGACACCTTCCCGCTTGAGCCGCTCCGGCAATGTCGAATACTGCCCCTGCGTGCTGAGCAATACAAGAACATCAATCTTGTGGTAATATGCATAAAGGTACGCATCCTCGACCAGTTGCATGTTCGGTCCCATTTTATTGGCATGATCAGACGTGTTATAATGGACCTCGAAACCTGCAAGCGTAAGCTGCTTTTCAAAGCGATCCATCCCGTCGCCAGTGGACAATTCCGCGACATCAGTACTCCGGACATACGGATGATAGTAATGCGCCTCCACCTCGACCGGACAAGCCTCCCTGCCCAAAAGCCTTACGGCATAATCCCTCACCCACCCCTTTAACGCCCTGAAGTCAAGGCGGGCATGGTAACGATGATACTTGAGATAATACTCGTTCACTTTTTTTAGCGTGTAACCATCCAAGAAAAAACCGACACGCAATACAGATAATTTGCTCGACATAAAGCCTCCTGATATGTTAATGAGCTTCTACTTATTAACACGCTTTTTTACCGGGCTTGTACTAAAATCTATGCGATAATTTTTGTTAACATTCAAAAAAGTCCCCACTCTAGCTGTGAGGACTGCAATTCCCTAACCATTGTCTACTTGCTACTTAAATCAACTTGCGGTCGTTGAGATCGTCAAGAAGCGAGCCCGGCATCCATTTCTTTTGCTTTTGGTAGTCCGGGTCATTAAGTTTTTTGCGCTGTTCATTAGCCTTGGCTTCGTCACCCGCGTCATGATAAATGCGGATGAGATTCAAGATAGAACACCAATAGCGAATTGTCTTTCCGGTACGTTCGAGATAGTCGGCGGCACTCTTTTCGTAAATGGCTGCAGCCTCATCGTAACGGTTCAACCTGTAAAGCATATCGGCCTTGATTTGGAGCATCACCGGATGATTCGGTGCTTTTTTAAGTCCGCGTTCGGCAAGGGACAGACCCGTCTTGAAATCCTTGCGGTCGTAGTGCATCCATATAAGCGGTGTCAGGAACAACGGCCAAAACCGGGCCGAGCGCAATGAACCGGAATCAAGAATCTTGAGGTACGATTCCCGGTTATCCGACTTGAACGGGAGCCAGCCAAAGCTGTTGTCGACGTAATAGGCATAGATAGAGTAAAACGCCTTCGACTCAAAATCCTTGGCTTCTTCAAATTGATTCGCCGCCGAGCGGGTCTGCATAGCACCCTTAACAGAATGTCCCGTTTCCGTGAGCACATAGCCAATCTCGAAATTGCGGAGCGCATCCCACAAGCCTTCGGTCTTGCAGGTCTCAAGATTCTTGGCAGCAACCTTGAGCGACGTGGTATCGCCCTTGTCGTCGTACATGCTTACGCGGATGATGTTCTGGAACACGCAGCCAACGCCATCGTTTTCTAGGCGGAGCTTGCGGGCCAAGTTGAATGCCTCGACATAGTTAAGTTCCATCGTCTTTTGCGTAATCTTTTCGGCAAGTTCATTTTGGGCCGGAGAAAGCGCAAAAGTATTTTCGTCGGCAAACGAAATGCCGGCGACCATTAAAAGCGGAACGATGAATCTCTTTAGCATTATGGACAATTTAGAAACTTTCGACCTGCATCACCACATTCCACTTTGGAATATGGCTAGGGCTTGTTTCTGAATGTAAAAAAATGTATAAATACAATAGATACTAATAAGAAATAAACATTTTATCAACAATTTTAGACATTTTTGAATTCTAAGTTGTTGATGCAAGGGAAGTTAGAACGAGTTGGAATGAGAGATTTATAAAAAAACGGAGGTTTCCATGAAGATGCTCCAAAAAACGCAGACCACGGCTCTTTACTACCTGTTCCATACGGGGTTCCAAACCTTCAAGGAACGGATTAAAGATGAACTGACCTCCACAAGCGGCGTAAACCTCGAAGATGTCATGGATGACTCGAACCTTTACGCCTACTACCAGCAAGGTGAATCGGCAGATTTTGTGGCAGCATGCATTGCAGCATGCTGCTGACAGGGATAGGGCATAATTCTCCTCCTAGCAAAAGACCCTGTGGTTTTAACCACAGGGCTCTTTTTTTTAAACGAGAAATTATGGATCCTTCGGGCTTTACCCTCAGGATGACAAGTCAATTATTTCTTTTTCTTGGACTTTGCACCCTTTTCAGCCGCATCCTGCTTTTCGCAAGTGGTGACGACTTCGAACTTGCCCTTGTTCACGGTCACGATTCGCGTATTGGCATTTGCACCACGACGGAACTTGATGTCACCGTAAATACCCTTGAAGTCCTTCGTTGCATTGATATAATGCGTCATGTCGTCTTGCTTGCCCGTAATAGCATTCAAGGCCGTGAAGATGATATTTGCAGCATCGTAGCTAAGGCCACTTACTTTATCTTCACCCGGTTCAACACCCCAACGAGCTGTAAAGTCCTTTACAAAGTTCGTATAGGCGACATTTCCTTTGTTCATATCGATATCCGGAACGCTGAAGAAAGAACCTTCAACAAGGCGCTTGCCCTGAATCAAAAGTTCACGGCCATACCAGCCAGACGTTCCAAGATATGTACCAGAAACCTTGTTGAATGCAGCCTGACTTACCATAGCGCCTGCATCAGCCGGGTTTGTAGCCGGAATAAAGAGGCCCGGGAAATCACTAGTAGAATCAGCGAGGTAAATCTTGCGATCTCTCGGATTCACGGTATTGAGGTCGCTCAAGCCCTTGGCAATATTGCGACGGCGGTTTTCCTGAGTAAAGCGAACATCACGGAGAAGATTGAATTCCGTCTTGTAGTCCGGACGACCTTCTTCGTAATTACGGAAACCAACAACTGCACCGCCACGGCGTTCAACAGCCTTGGTAAAGCTTTCAGACATAGCAGTACCGAATTCGCCAAGCGGGCTCATCACGCCAAACTCGCGGATATCAAGGCACTTGATAGCAAAGTCTGCAATGGTCTGAGCGAGGATATCCATAGTGATATTCACCTGGAAAATATTCGGACCAAGCTTTGCGATGCCTGCATCGGTTGCAGTCGGGGTAAGCATCGGCACATGCTGGAAGTTTGCACCAAGCCATGCAGCCACAGCCGTTGCCGGAGCACTCATGATAGGACCGACAATAGCGATAATGCTATCCTGATTGACAGCACGCTGCGTGCGCATGAGAGCGATAGCAGCATCGGCATGCGTATCCTGGAAAATGATATTCACTTTGCCCTTGAGTCCAGCCTGTTCGTAAGCAAGGAGAGAACCCTGAACGGCGGCGGCACCGAATTCTGCGTAATCACCAGAAAGCGGAGCAAGAACGAGAACAGTCGGAAGGCCTGCACCGAGACCTTCAAGAGCGCTGATACCCTTCTTGGCGGTCTTCTGCAAGTTTTCGGAAGAGGTAGTCTTGAGGACTTTCTTGTACCAATATCTTGCAGCGCGGTAGCGCTTGGCATTCTGACATTCGCGGCCAATCTGGAGTTGCATCCATCCCATCACTTCGCGGTCGACGGGATATTTTTCGAGCAAGGACTGGAGCTGGTCGGCCGTAAGGAGCGAAGCAGCCAATGTCTGGATAACTACATCCTTTGCATGGGAACGGGCAGCCGGATTGGTCGAGTAAGAAAGCACGCGGAGCATAGCTTCGACGCCATCGAACACGGAGCCCTTTTCGACATCGACAACAGCACGGGCAAGTTCCATACGTTCGCGGTAAGCGGACTTCACATGGTATTCCAAGAAGCGAGATGCCACATCGTGAGCGGCGTCTTTCTTGCCAGTGCGGAGGTAACATTCCGCCAGCATGACAGAAGCCTTTTCGCCTTCGAGCTTACGGAACGAAGAACCATAAATTTTTTGCAGCGGAGCAATCGCATCCGAGCAGCGGCCACTCTTGACCACCTGCTTTACCTTTTCGACATCGTCCTGTGCAAAAACCGAAGTCGAAAGAATTGCAGCTAGAAATAGAGGAAACAAGCGATTCATATTTAACCTCGCCGTCTTACTGGAAGCTATCGGCGGCCTCCTGTATTACAAAATGTTCTTTCTTGATTTGCTTTTGAAGAGATTCAGGGAGCTTAGACCAGTCGATTACATCTACGCGGAACGGGAGTCCGCTTTCGACAAACGCCTTCTCCACCGAAGTCATATCATCGAGGGCAATAGGAGAATCCGAAATGACTGCCAATTCCAAATCCGTATCCGGGGTCAAATCCACACCCGTGACACGCGTGCCGTACGCCCAAACTTCAAAGCCCTCAAAATGGAGCCCAAGTATTCTCTGTACGGTTTCTAACTGATCCGATTCTAAACAAAGAGTCATAGTTGTTTCAAATATAGTTAATGTATTTTGACACTGAATGACATTAAAGTCTGTCAGGCACAAAACGGAGGAACCAAATTTCGGTATCGCTACCGACACGGACAGGCGGTCCCCATGAATCAACACCGCTAGAGACTAGCCATTTGACCTGATCCAGCTCGCCAAGACCGTATGCAAGGCGCCAGACCCAATTAATAATTACTGTTCCCGGGAAGAATTGCCCATTGTGAGTGTGGCCGGACATGGCAAAGTCGGGGCGACGACCGGGGTGGTCTTCTTCGATGCCACGCGGCTGGTGATCCAAGAGCAACCAGGGGAGCTTTGTAGCCTCCATCGGAGGGCGCAAATCAAAAAGCGGCTTGCGTTCGACATCGCGCATTTTGGCAACGCTGTAGTCTACACGACCAGTAATGCAGGCAAACGACGTACAGACCGTAGAATCTTCAAGCACGACAAAGCCGTTATTCTGCATCCATTTTTTGTAGTCGCCACCTTCGCGTTCAATGAACCCTTCATGATTTCCGTCGATAGCAATTGCAGCCACCTTGGCAGTTGCCGCCAACTTTTGCACTAAAAAGTCATATTCCCAAGCAGATAGCGTCGAATCCAGAACATCTGCAAAATCACCGCCAAAAAGAACCAAGTCCGGGTGAAGACTGTCGGACACGTGCACAATGCGTTCCATCTTTTCGCGGTTGGATAACGGGTCGATGTGGAGGTCACTAAAGAAGACCGCCGTAAATTCACGTTCTGTCGGAATAGCCACCTTGAAGCTACGAACATGGAAATTATCATTTGCGCTCACACCCACAATGCGGAATATGACTGCAAGGAGCACAGAGACAAAAAGCAAAAGTCTCGATACTGAAATGACAAGGCGTGGGTTAATCGGCTTCTTTACGATGGCACGGCGGATGCCGCGGACAACCCACCAGAGGATATAAAGCATCAAGGCTTCACAAAGCCATACCGCAAAAAACGACATGCCAAGCGAAGCAAAATAACTTGTCCTAAACAGAAAACATACAGGGAGGAGGATTACCGAAATACCGGCAATAATGCTCCCCTTGATTCCTGGCGCTACATTCCTGACATTCATGAACAGGAAAAACACGCCGAAAATGAGAATAAAAAAGAATATCATTTCAGTTTCGCCTGGATGAGTGAAAGGACATCACGATGGACATCATCGGGAGTACGGTCGGCATCGACAACACTCACGACATCGCTGTAATCGCGGCCGGCGGCCAAGTAGCCTTCACGGACGCGTTCAAAGAATTCCGCCTTTTCGCTTTCAAGACGGTCAGGTGCTCCGCCACGAGTCGCCATGCGCTTGCGGCTTGCCTCGACAGTCAAGTCGAGCACCACGGTAAGTTCCGGGAAGCAACCGCCGCACGTGAGTTCTGTGAGGCGCTGTACTTTGTCTGCACCAATCCCACGGGCGTAGCCCTGATAAGCAAATGTGCTCCACGCAAAACGATCGGCGATAACGATGTTACCTGCATCAAGCGCGGGCTGGATGATTTCGTGAATCACCTGGGCGCGTGCAGCATTGTACAACAAGAGTTCGGTATCGTCAGCCATGATGCCCTTGAATGCAGGATCCAAGAGCAGCTCACGAATGCGCTCAGAAATTTTCGCGCCACCAGGTTCACGCAAACGCACAACCTTGTAACCTTCGGATTCAAGTGCAGAAACCAGCAAGTCAATTTGCGTTGACTTGCCGGAACCATCAATGCCTTCGAGGCTGAAAAATTTCTTCGCTGTTTGCATGTGATTTTAGGAATTAGGTTTTAGGTATTAGGTATTAGGTTCAGATAATCGCGGCTACGCCGCCTTACACAGATGCACGAAGTGCATGATACTTTTCCTAATACCTGTCCCCTATAACCTACAACCTCTCCTATTCCACGTCCTTGCCGTGGCACTTCTTGTACTTGAGGCCAGAACCGCACCAGCAGAGGTCATTGCGACCGAGCTTTGCACCAGCCTGCTGTTGGGCGCGCTTCACCGCGGCAGCGAGAGCCGGGTTCACACGGTTCGGGCGAGTGCCCGGAAGCGCGCTCTGCGGCATCGGCTGAGCCTGCTGATCTTCAGAAAGAGCATTCGTCTCGGAAGATGCAGCCTGACCGGCGAGGCCTGCGGCCTTGGCGCCATCGGCACTCAACTGTTCAGAAGCTTCTTGAGATTGCTTCGCTTCGCTCGCAATGACGTCGGAGGCGCCATTTTCACCTGCGTTAGCAGCAGCTTCTTCAGCGGCCTTGCGTTCGGCATCAATCTGTTCCTGGCTCTTGAGCTGGAGCTGGTCCGGAGAGACCGTCACACCGTTCGGGAGCGTGATGCGGATGTTCAAAATGCGGAGAGCAGTAAGCGTTGCAATCTTTTCGAGGCAGCTTTCGAACATTTTGAAGCCGTCGTTCTTGTACACCATCAGCGGATCCTTCTGGGCGTATCCGTGGAAGCGGATAGCATCCTTCAACTGGTCCATAGCATACAAGTGTTCCTTCCAAACTTGGTCAATCGTCATGAGGAGGAAGCGGCGTTCGATATTGCGGAAGTCAGCATCCGGAATAATCTTCGTGAGCTTGTCGTAACGCACCTTGCAAAGGTCGATGATTTCATCGAGCACCTGTTCCGGTGTCTTCGTCACTGCATCTTCAAGCGTCAAATTATATTCCATGCCGAGCGTGCGCTGCAAGTCAGCATGCAAGTCTTCGAGTTTCCACTGTTCCGGATAGCTCTTGGCCGGAATGTATGCGGAAACCTTGATATCGCAAGCATCTTCGATGCGGTTCATGATTTCGTCACGGATGTCTTCGCCGTTCAGGATGCGACGGCGGAGCCCATAAATCACCTTGCGCTGTTCGTTCATCACGTTATCGTAGTCGAGCAAGTGCTTACGGATATCGAAGCTCTGGCTTTCGACGCGGCGCTGTGCACCACGGATAGAACGGGAAACGATCGGGTGGGTAATCACTTCGTCTTCGCCCACGCCAAAACGGTTCATGAGGTTCTTGACGTTGTCGCCACCGAAGATACGCATCAAGTTATCGTCGAGGGAGAGGAAGTACTGGCTAGAACCCGGGTCACCCTGACGGCCAGAACGACCGCGCAACTGGTTGTCGATACGGCGAGATTCATGACGTTCAGTACCGAGCACATGCAAACCGCCGAGTTCAGTCACTCCCGGTCCGAGAGCAATGTCAGTACCACGACCAGCCATGTTCGTTGCAATCGTCACCTTGTCCTTATGACCTGCGTACTGGATGATTTCAGCTTCGCGGCCATGGTTCTTGGCATTCAAGACTTCGTGCGGGATGCCTTCCTTTTCGAGCATGCCGTGGAGGATTTCAGACTTTTCGATGGAAGCCGTACCCACGAGGAGCGGCTGGCCCTTCGCATGGCGTTCCTTGATTTCAGCAACAATGGCGCGCCACTTGGCATCTTCGGACTTATAAACGAGGTCCTGCAAGTCCTTACGGATGCACGGCTTGTTCGTCGGAATGACCCACGTGTTCATGTTGTAAATCTTGATAAATTCCGTTGCTTCGGTTTCTGCCGTACCGGTCATACCCGAGAGCTTCTTGTACATACGGAAGTAGTTCTGGAACGTAATCGTTGCAAGCGTCTGGTTTTCACGACGGATAGGCACGTTTTCCTTCGCTTCGATTGCCTGGTGGATACCATTGGAATAGCGGCGGCCTTCCATCAAACGGCCCGTGTTTTCGTCGACGATGATGATTTCGCCATCACGGACGATGTAGTCAACATCCTTTTCGAACAGGTACCAGGCGCGGAGAGCGTTATCGAGGAAGTGAACCCAATCGGCATGTTCGCCATAGAGGTTCGTAATGTGCATCAAGTCCTGGATGTGGAGCACGCCCTTTTCGGTAAACTGGATGTTCTTGTCCTTTTCATCGACAGAGAAGTCCTTGTTGCGGACGAGCTGCTTCGAAATTTCGTTTGCCTTTGCGTACTTTTCGGTAGCGTCTTCGGCCGGACCACTGATGATAAGCGGCGTACGGGCTTCGTCAATCAAGATAGAGTCGACTTCGTCAACGATACAGAAGTTGAGTTCGCGCTGCACGAGCTGGTTCGGTTCAACAGCCATGTTGTCGCGGAGGTAGTCGAAACCGAATTCGTTGTTGGTACCATAAGTCACGTCGGAGTTGTAGCTTTCGCGACGCTGTTCCGGATTGAGGCCGTTGATAATAAGACCGACCGTAAGACCGAGGAACTTATAGACCAAGCCCATCTGCTTTGCGTCACGGCCAGCGAGGTAATCGTTCACCGTCACCACATGCACGCCATGGCCCGAAAGACCGTTCAAGTAAACCGGGAGAGCTGCAGCAAGCGTCTTACCTTCACCGGTTGCCATTTCTGCAATTGCACCTTCGTGAAGCACCAAGCCACCGATCATCTGCACGTCAAAAGGCAACATGCGGAACGGCTTCACAGATTCCGGATAGAGTTCACGAACCTTAGCATAGAGAGCTGCCGGGAGGTAGACTTCCCATTCGTTCTTACCACTTTCGAGTTCGGCCTTAGCCTTGTTCACAGCTTCCTGAAGTTCCGGGCCGAGGCGGCTAAAATCAAAGCCAAATTCCGGCTTGAAAATATTGAAGATACCCAAGCGGCGGTCGCAAGCTTCACGGCAAACCGCAAATGCTTCAACCTTGATATCGTCGAGCGTTGCGCCGTTATTCAGTTTTTCGCGAAATTCCGCACTCTTTGCAGCGAGTTCAGCGTCGTCCAACGTTGCAAGGGCCTTACAGGCTTCGTGAATCTTTGCAATCACCGGGCGGAGCTGCTTCACCTTACGTTCATGAGGTGTACCAAAAATCTTATGGAGTACTGTATCTACAATGCTCATGGTTATCCTTTATAATTGCCCTCGGATTCCCGCCGGGCATGATTTAAAATTAAACGTGGTTAAAAGTAGCAAAAGATGTGCCACAATTTTTTCGTTTCAACTTGAAATATAGGCTAATCGCCTTAAAAATCATGCGGGCGGGGCCTTAAAACGAAACTTTGAATTTAGTTTACTTAAACAAAACCATCAATATATTATATTAGTGGCATGAAAAAAATGGATTTCGTAAACGGCTTTTTTTTACTTGCAGCAGGATTTTTCCTTGTAGCCCCCCTCAACGCCCAAACAAGTGATGCCGAGCTTGCAAAACATCCCGAATTTACATCGAGCAATTACCTTGCGTACCCGGAACCCGTAAATACCAATTACACTAAAATTCCCGCCGGATACAAGCCATTCTATATCAGCCATTACGGACGCCACGGTAGCCGTTACCACCACAGCGACGAAGAATACACCTACCTTTTCGAGACGCTTTCCAAAGCCGATTCCGCCCAAAAGCTCACCGAACTCGGTAAACAAGCGCTCGCCTACGCCAAGGTACTCGCAAATGACGCCGCCCCGCGCAAAGGAGACCTCACACAAGTGGGAGTCAAGCAGCACGAGGGAATCGCAAGCCGCATGTACAAGAATTTTAGGGAAGTCTTCAAGGACTGGAAAATCGGTGGCAAAAAAGTTACACCGCGCGTGAAAGCGTACGCAAGCACAAGTGGACGCTGCATCGTGAGCATGGCCGCGTTCAACGGAGAACTCCGTTCGCTCAATCCAAAAATAAAGCCCGAACTCATCTCTGGCAAAAGCTACATGAAGTTCATCAGCGCTTTCGATTGGGGCAAACTCGACTATTCGAAGGTCAAGGCCTACACAGATGAAAGCGATAAACTTTGGAAAAACGTAAACCCGCAACCCTTCTTGAAAAAGCTCTTCAATGACAGCAATTATGTTGTAAAAAATATTGAAGCAGACAAATTTTATAACCGTTTCTTCGAGATTGCAACATCGCTCCAAGGCATGGACAAGCAATTACTCGATGACATTGCTGCAAATGCAAAAATTCCTGCCGATTCCATCGTAAACCTCTTCACGACCGAAGAAAAAATCACACGCTGGAAAGCCCAGAACGCTTGGTGGTACAGTCTCGTCGGCACAAGCCCGCTCATCGCAAGTTCCGAAGGACTCAAATCTGCGGCCCCCACACTGCAAAACATTCTTGACGAAGCCGATGAAGCAATTGCCGTAGATACATCGACAAATGCACGCACAGCCCAAACACCAATTGCAGCCACACTCCGCTTTGGTCACGATGCAACACTCCTCCCCCTCGCTGCCTTGATGCAACTCCCCTTCGCAAGCGCAAAAGTTTCGGACCTCACCAAATTGCACGAACAATGGAACGACTTCAAGATTATCCCGATGGCAGCAAACCTACAAATGGTATTCTACAAGTCCTCCGGCAATAATTCCATCCTCGTAAAAGTCCTGTACAATGAAATCGAGCAGACACTCCCCATCGAATGTAAGGACTCCAACAAGGATAAATGCCCCGCTGCCCCGTATTACCGCTGGGACGATGTCCGCGAATTTTACTCCGCTATCCTCTATACTTTAAAAAAATAATTTATCATGAAAAAATCCATTGCACTCCTTTTTTGCATCGCCACAACCTCAATTTTTGCGGCTTCAAATACAGCCAACAAAAATGCTGACGCGGTCGAACGCCTCGTAAACGAAGGCGTCCAGTTCCACGAACAAGGTCAATTCGACGATGCCATCGCCAAGTACAAACAGGCCGAAAAGAAGGATCCCAAAAACGCACTCGTCAAATACGAGATGGCTTTTACGTACCATGCCAAGCGAGATTTAGACAAAGCACTCACCTACGCCAAAGCCGCGACAAAGCTCAAAACAGAATCTATCAACGAAAATCTCTATAGCCTGCTCGGAAGCATCTACGACGAAAAAGGCATGCCCGACTCCGCGCTCGCCGTCTACCGCGAAGGATTCCAAAAAACGCCCAACTCGGCAAACATCCCCTACAACGCAACCATCACCTACATGCGCAAGAACAACGCCGACAGCGCCTACGCCTGGATCAAGCGTAGCATTAACAACACGCGCACGCACGAAGGCTGCTACTATTACGCAGGATTCCTAGCAAGTCAAACCGGCAAGTGGCCCGCATTTTACGCCTATACGATGTATTCCACGTTCATCTCCAAAAAAGCCGAAATCATCCGCGACAACCTTTCGAGACTTTACGGCCGGACAAAATCATTTGTTCTCGTGAAAGACAATAAAGTCGAGATGAACACACCCAAAATCAAGCAGGCCGATAGTGATTCCACCGTCAACAACGAATTTTTGCTCGCCATCCAAACCATGCTTGTGACAGACACACTCGGCAAGCGCAAACTCTACGACAAGGATTCCTCCTCGGCAGAACAAACTGAATTCTTAATCCACATTCTGAGAAAAAACATCAAGCTCATCGCCTTCACCGACGAAATCGATGACCCCATCCAGAGATTTTATCAGGGACTTATCCGCGAAGGATTGGTTGAAGCATTTATCTACACCATCTGCGAGCCCATTGACCGCCCGACATTCGCGCAATGGCTTATCAAGAACCGCTCCGAACAAGCAAGACTTTACCAGTGGTTCAATAAAGAATGGCTGATGCAATAATTTTCAAAGGAACACCATGCGATTTTTTGTACCCACGGATATCTACGTCGAAAAAGACTGCGTCAAAAATCACGCACAAAATATACTCGCGGTAGGGAAGCGCGCGCTCATTGTGACCGGGCGAAATTCCGCTGCCGCAAACGGTTCACTGAACGATGTAACAAACATCTTGAACGCAGATGAAATTCCATACCTGATTTTCAGCGAGGTCGAAGAAAACCCGTCAACAGATACCGTGGGGAAGGCAGCACAAACCGCCCGTGAATTCAAAGCCGACTTTATCATCGGCATTGGGGGAGGATCCGCTATCGATGCCGCCAAAGCAGTGGCACTCCTCCTCGTGAATCCCGATGTTGATGCAGACGAACTTCACAAAGCGCCGAGCCATCCGCTCGACCACGCGCCCGTTGTAGCAGTTCCGACAACATGCGGAACAGGTTCCGAAGCAACACCCGTTTCTATCATCACAAACCACAAAATCAACCTCAAGAAAAGCATCCCGCACATAATTTTCCCTGTGCTCGCACTCGTCGATGGCAAATACCTTGCCTCCGCCAAAAAGCAGTTGATTGTAAACACCGCGGTCGATGCGCTTGCCCACATGGTCGAAAGCATCCTCAACGTGAAATCGAATTTATTCAACCGCATGTGCCCAGAATACGGCCTTAAGCTCTGGGGGGAATGCAAGGACGCACTAAGCGCCGCGCAAAATGCCACAGGAAATGATGCTGAAAATGCCGCGCCGATTGATGCAAGTTTATACGAAAAACTCATGCTGACCTCGACAATTGCAGGCATGTCTATCGCACAGACAAGCACCGCAGTACCGCATGGAATGAGCTACGACCTTACACTCCACGCAGGCGTTCCGCACGGACCCGCAGTAGGCTATTTCCTAGCCGCCTACGTTGAAGTCTGCGCCAAGTTCGTCCCGCAAGACGTCGAAAAAATCCTCTCGCTTTTGGGCATTGAAAATGTCGATAAGTTCGCAGAAATGCTCCGCAAGCTCATCGGCACATGCACCGTCACCCGCGAAATGCGAGACAAGTTCGCCGCCGCGATGAAAACGAACCGCTCCAAACTCGACCTCGTCCCCGGAAAAATCACCCCCGAAGACATCGACTACATCTACGAAAAATCGCTAATGGTGGAGTAGGGGAGACAGGAAAAGGAACCGCGCACAATCAGCATTGTCATTCCCGCCTCTGAGCGGGAATCTCCTTACACATCACGAAATTTTTATATTACTTATCGTAAATCGAAAAAACGGAGTCTCAATGAAAAAAGCTCTCATCATCATCGCTATTGTCCTCGTAATCATCGTAGGAAAAGGCATCAGCACTTACAACAACATCATCGCCCTCGAAGAAGGCGTAAAGGCACAGTGGGCACAAGTCGAAAACACCTACCAGCGCCGCTTTGACCTTATCCCGAATCTCGTCAGCACCGTGCAAGGCGAAGCCAACTTCGAAAAGAGCACCCTCACCGAAGTCATGGAAATGCGCAGCCGCATGGGCGGAACCATCAAGCTCGATGAAAGCCTCATGAATGACGAAGCCGCCCTCAAACGCTTCCAGGAAATGCAAGGCTCCCTCAGTGGCGCCCTCCAGCGCTTAATGGCCGTCTCCGAAAACTATCCCGATCTCAAGAGCAACAAGAGCTTCCAGGAACTCCGCGTACAACTCGAAGGCGCCGAAAACCGCATCGCCGTGGAACGCAAGCGCTACAATGAAACCGTGCAGGCCTACAACACCACCATTCGCCAGTTCCCGACAAACCTCGTCGCAGGTTTCGCAGGCGCCTCCCCGAAAGCCCTCTTCTCCGCTGACGCTGGAGCAAGCGTAGCCCCGAAAGTTCAGTTTGATATAAAGTAAACGCGCGAAAAACGCCCGCAAAAAGCCATTCAGGCCCGCCACGAGCGGGTCTTTTTTTATTTTATCCTATAAATAAATTGATGTGAATCTTATTCTGGGAAGAATAAAAATGCGTATAAAATTTTCATTGTTTGTTCTGTGTAGCGTAATTCTGCTTTCATTTGTAGCCTGTACAACAAATGAGAATGCAGAAGCTAGGTCTCCTGTAGGGCTTGCTCGTAACTATCTCTCAATAAATGCAACCGAAGATCCCATATTGTATGAGGAAAAATATCTACCATTTTACGATTATATAGCAAGAGACTCCGCTGATGGTAAAATTGAAGATTTTACCACTATGTATAATGTTGATTCGCTTGAAAAACTTTGCTTAAGAGATAAGAATTCTTACTGCAGACAAATTTTTCTCACCAACGATTCTATTGCCTTTGTTCCTTTTTACCTGCCTAATTATTCAAAAAAAGATGAAAAAGATTCGTTTGTAACTGTTGTTATTGTCAATAAAAAACAACAGTGCGTACACGGAGAAATGTTAAATTACCGGAAAATGGGTGTAGGTAATGCAAGCTATAGAGCGTGTAGAAGCCCGGAAATGATTAATGATGAAAAAGTTGCTAAGGTCCAAATGTATGTTCTTATAGCAGTGTTATGTCTTGGCGCATGCTATTTGTTGTTTTCTTTAACAAAAAAATTAATAGCCTTTATAAAAAAAGGCGACAGATTCGAGTCGCTAAATCAAAACTTAAGAAGTTTTTTGAAAAGAAAGAAAGATTCATTTGAACAGAATATTCCAAAAAATGAAATAAAAATTAAAACGTTTATTACGGTCTTTTTTGCTTTCTTATTGCTTGGTTATTATCTCTTTTGTGGAAGTGGACATGAAGACAGTATTACAAATAGGTATCCTATTTTTTGTAAATCACCTTATAACAAATCATATTTCGACCATAGTCGTGCATGTAAAATAGATGGAAATGTGCTATATACAGAAATGGATTCGTTGGATGTTCCTTTTTTGCATTTGTTTGTCTTAGACTCCTATGGAATATACGAAACGCACCACCTGAAGTGTGTAAATAAGAATGGAGAAGATGTAACTATATTAACTTATAAGGAAGACTATGTGTGGGGTATGCGTGAACGAAATCCTGTCCGTTTTTGGATAAAAGAAACTGCCGATTCGGTTAAAATATTTTATGATCCGGAGCCTGTAGGTGGATTTATTGTTGAAAATAATCCATTTTCAAAGAACTTCGTGATCGAAAAGCAAAATATGAACGACATAAAATAAAAGGTGAGTTATGAAAATCAGCAGTCCGTTAATTAACCGTTTTTTATCCCTGACCTCTTCTTTGCTTTTACTCCTGTTCTCGTTATCAGGAATTATGGATTTTATCCATGGCGAAATACATTTTTTATCCGTTCTAAGCGTCTTTGCATCGGTCCTCTATTTTGTCACTGCTATTTTGCTGATACTTGATTTCTTGAACTTGGAAATGGCAATAGTTAAAAAAAGAACTTGGATACCATTCTTCTTTATTGGATTTGCGATAAAAATATCCCCTTTTGTTTTCATTATGGTATTTTCATTTATCAGATCTATTTATGATTTTTGCCGTCTTGGCGGAAAATTTTACTAGAAAAAAAACGGTCATCGTGAAGAACGATGACCAAATTTTTATTCACTTGTAATCAAATTACTTACAGTTTTTTTTACAGTATCTTCAATTTTACCATACATTTCTGCTATTTTTGTTTTCTCAGGCTCATCAATTCCATTATCAAATTCAATTGTTACACATTCACCATCTAATAACTTCTTTAATAAAACAACATAATCAAAAGCTTTTTTTTCTTCACCCTCTTGCATGTGAGCAACAATTTGTTCATCTTCCGTTTTTTTAAATATTATTTTCATTTTAGTTAAACCTCTTTAAATCATATTTTTTTACGCGTTTTTTTATTGAAGGTTTACCTCCATCTGTAATCCTAGCGATTAGATCAACAACCTTTTTTCCATCAATTTCACCTTCCATTGGAGCTGACTTAATCTTTATTTTCGAATTTTTATTTACACAATACACTATAGTTTGCGCGTCAGCAATCATTGGTATAGTAGCATTATGAGAGACTAAAATAATCTGTTTCCTCTTTTTTGTTTCTTTTATCGCCTTAACTAAACCATCATTAATATAAGAGGTAGCTAAATTATCTTCCGGTTGATCTATTATAATAGGAGCAAAATCATCCTCATAACCTAATACTAAATCCAAAATAATTGAAGTTTTCCAACCGGGACTAAGATTATCATAATCCTTGCCATCTTTTGTCACTATCTTATATCTATTTTTATTTTCATTTTTCAATGCATTGCACACTTTTTCAATGAATTTTTCATATGTATCAACTTTTGGACGCTGTTTAAAATTACTTTTGAACAGCATTTCAGGAATAATACTTTCATATTTTTGAATCTTATTATTCAAGTATTCATTAAATGTATTTAAAATTATATCTTTAGATAAAGTAAATTTATTTTCTATATATAACTTATGTCCCATAGAAATAATTTCTCTCGAATCCGCTTTAAAAGAATATGTAGATATCTTTTCTAACTTCTTTTTAAACAAAATCTTCATTTTTACATATTCTTCTATCTTTCCTACAAGAGAATCTATTTGCTCTTTTTTCACTTGTTCTTGAGCATTTTTACCTTCTGTTTCCAATTTAAATTCTTTTATTGCACTAGTAACGAGAACTAAAATTTCAGAATGCATATTAGAAATTGTATTCAATCGTTTAATTTCTTCTGCAATATTCTCAAAATTTATTAATATTTGTTCATTAAAAAATGGATTCTCTGTTATCGTATTTTTTATAGAATCTAACAATTCAATATTACTTTGCATTTTTGAATCGTTATAGTCTATTTTTTCAGATATCTCTTTAGTCGGCTCAAACAGCCTATATATGTTTTGTGGAATCTTTGTTAAAAGTATTAATTTTCCAAAATGCGGTACAGCTCTCAACTCTTTTTCTAGTTGCTCTATTTTTGAAACCTCTTCAATAAGATCTGTTACATCTTTTTGGAAGTTATTCAATAAGCGAACTATTTTTTCCTTAAATGATGGATCATCAGGAAAGATACTCTTTATTATATCAATATTTTCAAGCTTATCAGAAGATTCATTATTTACAACCTTCATAATATAATTCTGTGATATATAATGCGGACTAACACCAGAAGGATTATATACATTTAACGCAGATACATTATACGAATTATATTCTGAATTATCAAATGAACCTTGATTATGCGAAAGTTTTCTAAATAGAGAATCAACGAACAAAGTTTTTCCGCTAGATGATCCACCAATAACAACATTAAGTCCAGAGCTCAAATTAACATCAACATCAATTTTATCGTTATGAAGTTCCACTGTTTTTATATATTCTGACCAGACTTCCGGTTTTTCTTCCTGATATAGAAAACGAGATTCTTCAGATAACGATAATCTTAAACCATCAAAAGAAGGTTCTGCAAACATCCATGTTGGAACAAAGGGAGGTGCATCGCGATTTTTTGAATTTGGATATATTTCAGGTTTATAGTTATCAGTACATGTCACCAAACTGATAAAATCACGAATTCCCAAACGCTGAAAATATTCTAAAGTTTCTTCTAATCCATTCTGTGACCTAGCAGTATATCCTTCAAACTGATTATAATAGACACTTTTTTCCATTACAGTATCAAACTTCTTGCCTCTTGGAATAGAAGTATCAAAAGTAGCATGTCCCTGTCCCCCATGAGGTAATAAAATAAATTCATAAGCATCAAAAGCCTTAACAATTCTATCTAGAGATGGAATTCCAGGATCCATCTTGTCGACAACTTTTTGAGGATATAATTTATCCAATATTTCATTTATATTATCAATACATTCTTCTGTTATTTCATTCTTAAATAGTATATGACAATGATAAGCCGGGGCTTCTGCAAAATTTTTGATATGCAGTTCAACACCTAAAAGTAGATGAATTTTATCCACACCCTTACTTAGGATATCGCAATACACCTTCTTGTTGATTGTATTATGATCTGTAAAAGAAATAAGACAATCTGCATTTTGAGATACATCTTCAATTTTATTTAAAATTGTATCAACTGCATAATTCTGATTAAGTGCATCAGGATTATCAGATGTATGAATATGAATATCTAGATAAACAGGATTCATTTTTTCACAATTTTTGTTGTTTAATAATAAAACTAAGCCATTTTTGCTAATAACATATTTGCAATTTTTTCAGGCAATTTTTCATGTTCTCCATATGAACATATATTTTCATCACATAATATGCTATCTTGCGGTTCATGATATTGAGTTGTATATATTTTAGGAGTACGAGCTAATTTATTATATTCTTTTATTTTATGCACATATTTAAACATTCGTGAATCATCAGAACATAACACAGTTGCACGAGAAACAATCAACAAAGCAATTATATGAGGATCATCAAAATCTGTATCTTTTTCAATTTTTTTTATTTGTGATTCTACATTTGATACATCTTCATTAGAAAAAAAATGTATTTTATTAAAGTTATTTAACTCTTTAATAAAAGAGATCAGCGAATCTTGTTTTTCGACAATTTCTTCTGTATACAGTTTTCCACCAAGAACAATTTTAGCCCTACCCAAAACAACCCACTTTAAAAGAGGCACTAATTTCTCGTGTTTTTCATTTCCAGATTTAAAAAACGAGGATATTACATTTGCATCAATGACAACACACATATT
Source organism: Fibrobacter sp. UWB12 (assembly GCF_900142485.1). Taxonomy (NCBI): domain Bacteria; kingdom Pseudomonadati; phylum Fibrobacterota; class Fibrobacteria; order Fibrobacterales; family Fibrobacteraceae; genus Fibrobacter; species Fibrobacter sp. UWB12. The sequence goes on from NZ_FRAZ01000012.1 coordinate 25,200, forward strand.
ATATTTCCATCATTTTAATCGATTCATCTATAAAAAATTCTCTATATTCAGCCAATTCCGAACTATCGAATCTTCCATTTTCTTTTATTGGAATCAATTGAATAATATTCTTCTCTCCTTCATTTTTTGTAAAAAACACATCAGCTTCTACTTTAATTTTTCTATTGTTCATACAATATCTAAAGCGATCTATGATATAATCACTATGCGTCTCTACTACAAACTTACACTTATTATCAAGACATGCTAATTCAAATAAAAATTCACCAAAAGCAGCTTGCGCTTTAGGATGAAGATGTACTTCTGGTTGCTGAATCAAAACTAACCGATCTTTAGCCAATAGCATATCCACAACTATAGGCAAAATTTGTGATACGCCATATCCAACAGTTGACACACCATATTCTTTTTCTGCTTTTTTTACAATAAGTTCAAATGGTGAAAAACCTTTACGTTCAAATTTTGATATACTAATATCATCAAACAATCCACTATTTTTCCCGAATTTTTTTAAACTCACTAATGAATTTTCATGATTTTCAATTATATTTTTTATTTCATATGGAACATGACTACCTTCTGATGTATATGTAGTCTTAATTCCAGAATAAAATTTTTGTGGTTTTGCTCTTATTGGAGCAATATACATACAACCACTACTCATCCTTTGAGCCATCATCTTATTTAAAATTTCAGTATACTTTTGCTTTGATTTTATATTTGAATAATTTTCTAAAATAATTGATGGAATAATACCTATCGGTATCTGAAAACTCACCGGAATTCTCTTTTCTTCTATACCAATAACAATTTCATCTACATATGATGGATTATCCAGAATTTTCTCAAGATCCTTTTTTTGACAATTTTCCTTAATTCGATAACTAATTCGTTCTTGAGATTGCAAAACCATAAGCAATTCATCAATAATTATTATTTCTCTACATAACTTGGGCATTCCATGATCATTTTTAAAGCAAAGTATTTGAGCACGCAATTTATTATCATCATATATAACACCCAACCTAAATTCTTCTGCCAAATTATGAGCAGAAATCATATCTTCAAAACAAACAAACTCAACATCTTCTAACGATATAACACCATCCATCCAAAAACGTACATTACTTATAATTGCTAAAGCTTTTATTATAGAAGTCTTACCACTGCTATTTTCACCCACAAGAAAGTTTATTTTTTTTAAATCAATCCTTTGATTTTGAAGACCTCTAAAATTATCAATGTAATATTTCATTTTTTTCATTTATCCCTTTTGAGTGATTTTTTCGCACAATTTATACTTAATTTAATTTAATGTCAACAAATGAACCTAAAGTAAGTTTTTTATAAACTTCTTACTTTTATCTGTCATGGACAAAGTTTATTTGCAATGAATTTACCTGTCGCTCAGAACAGGCTCTGGCCGGAATGACAATGTCAAAGGGCAGGGCATTGTTCGGCGCATTTCCCACGCAGTTTCATTCTAAACCATCAATGGATTCTTCACGGCGTTGCCGTTCAGAATGACGGGGTGGGGTAGGCGGGGCATTTCCGGCGAATTCCCTTCTGCATTCCGCGAGCGTTCCTCCAACATTATGCGCATTATCCGCGCAGCCTCGTCTTGCATTCTCAGCGATATTTCTCCGCTTTCCTCAAAACTTTTTACTACTTTTCCCATCATGATCAAATCGCAAGTTATCGTGCATCCTTACGACATGGCGCAATCGGACTGGGTTCGTTGCATTTCTCCCTTGACGCAGTTCATGGGGCCGAACGATTTTCAGGTCGTGCCTTCGGTTACGCAAATCATCTGCAACAACAAAGACGCGCTCAAGCAGACGCGCGCGGTGATTTTGCAAAAACCGACGGCGCCGGGACGCGCGCAGATTGCGTTGTTCTATTCCAAGCTCAAAAAAGAATGTGGATTCAAGCTGGTGACAGACTTGGATGATTTGCAGTGGGATCTTTCGCCGGTCATCGCATCGTACGCAAAGCAGATTCCGAATCATGACCAGATGATGCTTGCAAGTCTCAAGCAGGTGTTGCCGCTGTTCGACGTGGTGGTTTGCTCGACACGTTATCTCGCGAGTCGCATCAAGTCCGACCTCGGCGTTAACGCGGTGGTGATGCCGAACGGTGTTTCAAAGTCGCTGTTCGGGATGGGGCAGAGAACGTCCGCTTTCACGGGCAAACCGAAAGTGATGTACGCCGGCAGTCTCGGACATTTCACTGCTGAAATTCCGGGTGACCTCGAAGGCGCCTGGATTCCCTGGATCCGCAAGCATATCGAAGACGGGAGCATCGATTTCCAGATTTTTGGCGAGCCAGATTTTCTGAAAGACCTCGACGGGAAATACACGAAAATTCCTTACACGAACTTCATGCAGTTTGCATCAACTGCGGCAAGCTACAAGCCAGACTTTTACATCACGCCGCTTTCGAACAACAATTTCAATAAAGCGAAGAGCGACTTGAAGCTCAAGGAAGCGGCCGCACTCGGAGCCGTTTTTATCGGAAACGATTTTGCAGGGAGTCCGTACAGCTACGCTCCGAAGGAACAGCTCGTCGGTTCAAATGCAACGGTCGATGAACTCGATGCAATTTTCGCGCAGCTCTGCAATCCGGAAAAATTTATGCAAGCCATCAACTGGCAATACCAGGCGATGGAAGAAAAACATTGGGCACACGAAGATCCGGAATTCCAGAAAAAATTCGTGGCGACGTATTTGTAATGAAATTTTCGCCTACGCGGGAATAACGAGCCTGAGATTCCTTGACGCAGTTACACTTCGCTCAGGATGACAGTTTGTACCTGGCGCACATTTAATTTTTTTGTCAGGGTTGAACGTCTTCAGTTTGAGGAGGTTCTTTATTCTGACTTTTGCGAAGCATCTCGGCAGCGCGTTCGATATCACGTTCGCGGATTGCTTCTTCTACACGCTTATTGAAAAGCGTCTCGGTATGATACTTGAAAAGTTCACGTTCTTGCGCAGTGTAAAACGTCAGGAATTTGATATACAGGCCAATGCTTGCCACAAAGATCAAATTTTGAATGACAATCTTAACCATAATTTCAGAATGGTTGAACATAAGCACCACATACACAAGCGTAGCAAAGAACCAAGCGACTAACAACTTTTTCGGGAAACGTTCCTTCAAAAGACCACGCTCTTCCATGCATTTTTCCTGACACACGGCCATGTCGTTAAAAATCCAAAAGTGCAGAACAAATCCAATAATCGGAATCAGAGTAAGAATAATTGCACCGACAGGTGAAAAATCCGGTTTCGCTATAACGCGCAAATTTGCAATCGCACGGTGAAGCCATGAGAAATAATAAACTAGGAACATCACCGAAGAAACCAAAAAGCCTATTCCACAAATAAAACTATAGATGATATAAACGACAGCAAGGACAACTGAATCTTGCTGCATGCTTTTCATGGAATCACCAAAGGCGTTATTTACAAAAAACAATAGGATGAAAAGTACAAAAAGGACTTTCATCCAAAAAAGAGCCTGTTCTCCGCGTTTCGTATTATCCTGCATAAATCCTCCAGCCAAAATATAACAATTGCAAATTTACTCCTGTTACCACAGGCAATTATTTCGTAGAAATAGCACTATAAATAGTCAAAAATCTATTCACATTCACCTACAAAAACAAAGAAGGGGTGTACGTAAAGCCGCAAAAATTTAATTGCGTATTTTGGATTCGACATATACTCTAAAATACGCTGTGTTGATATAATGTACATATTTAAAATAAGATTTTCACAGTTTAACATCATTTTTTACAATTTATCCACCTACTTTATTATTTGTTTCACGTGAAACATCATTTAGTGGAAAAATGTAAACAATAGCTATCAACAAAAAATTAATTATTTTGAAACTCATATTTATTTTAGCATATAATTGTTTATAAAAACACTTCATTTTATCAACATTCATAAATCGACAATTATTCACAAATAAAAAAGAACCGAGTTCCACGTAGAACCCGGCGTTTGTAAATTATTTGAATTTTTTCAACAATCAACTAAAATGTCACAGTACGCGGCGGTTCAGTGAAGCTGCAGAACGTGGCAGTTGCATCCTTGAAATAAAGGACTTCAGTGTTTTCATCGTCCGGGGAATACATACGCTTGAGTTCGGGGTAAGCTTCGAGCATGTGGACTTTGGGTTCACGGCGGTCATCACGAACGAGAGTTCCACTCAAACGAAGCCACTTATTGCAAGTTTTGTTCATGGCGCAAAGCTGAACCTTGCCGTTCTTCTGGATCTGTTTCGAAACATTCTTGGACTTGCCGGTCTGGATGTAGAGCTTGCCTTCGAAAATTTCGATGGTGCCAAACGGACGTACTTTCGGTTCGTCGCCGTCAACTGTTGCGAGGAAATAGGCCCCGCATTCCTTGATGAAATTCTTGACTTTTTCCATAAGATGTTCCTTTTTGTTTTTATGCCAATATAGAAATTAATAATTCTAGCGCCCCTGCCGACATGAGAATGCACACCGCCAATATCGTCCCTCTAACCTTTGGCGAGCTTTTCCAGGTATAGTTCTTTTTGCGTATCGTAACAACTCTTGCAAATACCGACACAAGCGCCCCTGCAAAACAAAACTCAAAACCCGTAATGAAGTTAAGAAGTTCCAAACTTTCGGACGAAGGGGCAATCACTTTAGGAAAAACAATTTCAAGTAATGGTAAGCAATTGCAAAGACTGGCAACAGCACACAAACAATACGTAGCCAAAACAATAGTAAACATTACTGGCTGAGATTCCCATCGAATTTCAGCGATAAGCAGAACCCGCTTACGATGGAGAGAAAAAACAATAACAGGTACAGAGAGAAGGAAAATGATAATAAATTCCAAAGCGACGGTCCTATATTATGCACATTTAAAAACGTCTCGATAAATCTTTTCCATCTCCGTACTGAAGCAACAGAAGATGACCTTCTTGACGTTTTTCGCTGGGAAGTTCCGGACCGTCTTCACGGCAATTTCGGTTGCCTCTTTCCAGGGGTATCCATAGACGCCGGTAGAAATAGCGGGGAAGGCAACAGTCTCACAATTTTTCTCTTCGGCAAGAGCAAGGCAGCTTTTATAGCAAGATTCCAAAAGTTCAGGTTCACCATGCAGGCCGTCGCGATAAACCGGCCCCGGGGTATGAATCACAAACTTTGCCGGGAGCTTAAACCCAGGTGTAATTTTAGCTTTGCCCGTCTCGCAGCCGTTCAAAGGAATGCACGCCTGCAAAAGTTCCGGACCCGCCGCACGATGTATAGCTCCATCGACACCGCCACCTCCCAGCAGCGAACAATTCGCCGCATTCACAATGGCATCGACTTTAAGCTTGGTAATATCGCCCTGGATAACTTCAATATTGATCACGAAAACCTCCTATAAATATTTCACTATTAAATATAATTCACTATATAATAATGGCAAATAGGTCGCTTTTATGTATATTAATAATGTTGTTCCAAATGATCATTTTATGAAGATTGAACATATTGCCATCTGGGTTAAAGACATCGATAGGGTATGTGAGTTCTACCGGAAATACTTCGGCGGGGTAGTCCACCCAATTTACCACAACCCGACAAAACAGTTTACCAGCAGATTCATTACCTTCGATGATGGTGCCCGCCTGGAAGTCATGCATCGCCCTGATATACGTGTTGAACGAAATGTTGGGACTGTCGAGATGTTTCACGTGGAACATCTTGGCTTCACCCATCTTTCCTTTTCCGTTGGTTCAAAAGAAGAGGTGGACCATCTGACCCAACAAATGTCTTCTGAAGGTGTACCAGTTGTAGGTCAACCCAGAACTACCGGCGATGGGTATTATGAAAGTGTAGTCTTCGACCCCGAAGGGAACAGAATTGAGATTACTGTATAAAGCTCTTACCATATTCTTTGTCTCAGCATCATTTGTCCTCGCAAACAATTACGAGGACACATCTCCTAATGAAAAATCAATCGATAGTAACCTAGACATCGACACCACCAAATCCAACAATTTCGACCTTCTCATTTCCTTAAAATTAGTTGGGGTAGGGTACACTTCCACAAAAAGACTCGAACTCAACGGATTATCCGTCAGTATAATGGGAGCTTTCGACAATAAACGATTGGAATTCGATTTCATTCCTTTGCGTTTCGATAGACGTCTAACAAGAAAAGAAAACGGAAAAGAAATCAACGAAAGTTCCCTTGGGGCAATTATTGGAACATTAGTATTCGGAAGCATATCCCGATTCACCGACAAAAAAAGTACAATGCGAAAAATCGCAATTGGTGGGTTATGGTTGTCTTCCGGATCAACGCAATTCGCAGTGATAGAAAATCCCATATTTGGCATATCGCTCGTAGAAACACACGCCTTTGAATGGTTCCTTAGCAACACCAAACATGACAGAAAGACAGATTATGCTTTTAACGAGGTCGGTTTCATTGAAGAAATCGGCGTTCAATTAAATTTAGTAGTCGCCTACATATCTTCTGGCATATCGTTGGAAGTAACAAACAAACAGCGTAACATAGGATGGTATGCAAAATTATTCTTCTTAGCAATACCTTTTGTAATCTAGACAATGGAGCGAAGGACATAAATAACACATTTATGTTCATTCCTGCTTCTCTCGCCTCATATCATGTTTGGACTATGATTTCATCATAGTCCTACATGCTCATGCTCGGTCATAAAAATATGCAAGCATATTTTTGCAACACTCGCTATCGCATGTTTGGACTATGGCAAAGCCATAGTCCAACACCCATCGGTCAGCAAATGAAAAAATGCAAGCATTTTTTCGCTTTCTGACCTCGGCTGCGTTTCACGTGGAACATTATGATTAAAAAGTCTATTACCATATTCCTCATCTCTATATCTTTCGCTTTTGCAAAGATATCTGCATTGGAAAATTCAGTGCAGGATTCTACTTTTTCTATAGATGTAAGCAACATCTACGAAAACAAATACAACCCATTCCAGGTAATATTCCTAGGAGGGGTAGGATATACATCCACTAAAAGATTTGAAGTGGATATATTTTGCATGAGCGCACAAAACTTGGGGAGCAAACTTTTCAGCATTGACCGACTGCTCGCAGACTTTACATTTTTACGATTTGATCGCAGGTTAGAAAGAACCGAAGGAGACAAGAAAATCGATGACTTATCAATCGGAAGTGCAGCAATCTCTGTAGGATTTAGCATTCTCGGAATGGCGGCTCCCAAAGAAAGCACTTTGCAGAAAATAGCATTTGTAGGATTGTGGCTTGCATCCGGTACAACAAAGTACATATTGTATGGGAACAATCTTTCTGGAGTTGCGCTAGCCGAAAGTCATGCTATAGAATGGTTTCTCAGATCTGAGGAAAAAGACAACAAATTTCATTATTCGTTCAAAGAATTCGGATTCGTTGAAGAAGTGGGGATTCAATTTGGAATTTTCTTAGCTCAGGTAACAGCAGGTGTCTCTTTCGAAATCACCAACAAGCAACGCAACATTGGTTGGTTCTTTAAGATAATTACACTCCCGTTCTTCATGGAAAACTTTTCGCGACATGAACAAAATCCACCTCAAGTTAAGCCTGCGGTAAAGCCATAAGTCGATTTCATAATTTTTCCAATATAATACTCACAAATTAATTTATTTACTATATTACAATACATGAAGAAGAAAATCATACTTATACTTTCCGCTTTAGTTCTATTTTCTCAAGCTTCGGCCAATTGCATCCAGGCAATTTTCGATTTAGAAAAAATGGAAATTGCAATGTTCGATGAAAATTACGATGGTCTCGTTCCAGACAGTGCATACTGGGACAAAGGAACAGCCGAAACCAGAGGCAAATCCATCTACATCTGGAAAGCATACTGGAACAATGAAAAAATCGATAGCATCTATGAAGCGAACCTCCGTAATGGGGAATGGTCCTATAAAACAACTAATATACCTCATGATAGTATCAAGGTCTCTCACGAAGGAAATATATGGACCATAAGTACTGCGATAGACAGTATGAGTTTTTCACCGACAACAACTATGTACTTTGATGGAGACTCCATAGCCATTACCGACATTGATGATGAAGATGAACATACTTTCATCTATGTCATGAAAAACGATACCATTTTCAGACGCGACCAAACCGAGATTATTGTCATGGATGAAAAAGATACTAATACATGCTATCAGAAAGATGATCGCGACAATTACCAAACTATATGGTACCGATATGAAACCGCTGTTATAAATGGGAAACCTACACTCAGCAAAACATATATAGAAGAAGGACTTGATCACAAAACAGTTACCTACTTTTTCCATGAACGAAAAAATGGCAAAACATCAATTCATAATACAGTCCGCCCAAAACTACATATCGAAAAACGCAGACATTTTGATTTAATGGGACGACCTGCTAAAGGAAAATTCACAGTCCAATTTTTAAAGTAATTAACCATTAAAAACAGATAACCCTCGCTATGAATGCGAGGGATTTTTTTTTGCTTCACTCGCCTCATATCTCACCCTATGTTGGGCCTACGATTACATCGTAGTCCTACACCCATCGGTCAGCAAATGAAAAAATGCAAGCATTTTTTCGCTTTCTGACCTCGGATGCGTTTCACGTGGAACATAAAGCACGTCTTCGCATTCAAACCTTAACAAGTTTTGGGCATAGCCCGAAACTAACGCCTCAGCTATGAAATGTATGCAAGCATACATTTCGCAGCATTCGGCTTAACAGTTTCTCAACATTTATCAAAATGTTATCAACATATATTTTATAAAAGTTTTATAGTGGGGGAGTTATTTGTTTGTTTTCTAAAAAAGTTATGCTAAATTTCAATTCGGATCGAAAATATTTGGACACTTCGTGTCCTACCTTAATCGCCTCGGTCATAGAACATACAAGTATGTTCTGCGACTCTCGGCTCATAAGGTTTCACGTGAAACATGCAACCATAATCCCAACAAAAGGGAGATTCCCGCTCGGTGGCGGGAATGACAATAAAAAAACTTGAGTTATAGAACTAACAAAGCGCAGCAAAATCTCTTGAACCAGTTCTTGGCAGAACATGGTGTGCAATTGTCCGAAGAGACTCTCGACAAGCTTTACCAATTTGCAGACTTGGTGGTGGATACCAAGGAATTTGGCAACTTGATTTCGGCAAAGGATTCTGAAAAGTTCTTAAGCAGGCACATAGCCGACTCGCTCGTTCCCTTTGTGTTTATGGGAAAGTTACTGGATCCTTCGACTTCGCCTTGCGGCTCCGCTCAGGATGACACGAAGCGTTGGGCCGATATGGGTGCTGGTGCTGGCTGCCCAGTTTTCCCGCTTGCGATTGCTATGCCGAACGTGCAGTTCTATGCTGTCGAACCGCGCCACATGCGCGTGAACTTTATGCAGATGGTCAAGGAAAAACTCCACTTGGATAACTTGACTGTCGTCGGCAAGCGCTTCGAAACTTCCGGCCTGACCGACCTTGACTTTATCAGCTGCCGCGCCCTCTCGACTTTCGAAAATGATTGGGAACGCGCCCAAGTTGGACTCAAGAAAGGTGGCACATTTGTCACCCTCAAGAGTTACAATAATATTGTCCATTTGGAAAATGATCCTAATGTGCGTATTCAACAATACACACTTCCAGAAGAAGAACAGGTGTACGCTCTAGTCACCCGAGGTAATAATGAGTAAAATTATCGCCATATGCAACCAGAAAGGTGGAGTCGGAAAGACTACAACGGCCGTGAATTTGGCCGCCAGTTTTGCAGCCCTTGAAAAGAAGACTCTTCTTTTAGACATGGACCCGCAGGGTAACGCCTCGCAGGGTTTGGGTTTCATGGAATCCCAGGATATGGATATCCACGAAATCTTGGACATGGCTGGAAATCCGGATAATCTCACATTCGAAAATATCAAGCCTGCAATTTTGGACACGCCGCTTGACTTTTTGAAGATTATTACTTCTGGACCTGACCTTGCTGTCATGGAAATTGAACTTGTCAACGCCATGAGTCGCGAACGCAGACTCGAACGCGTGATGAATGTTCTGAAGCAGGAATTCGACTTCATCATTGTCGACGCTCCTCCGAGCTTAAACTTGTTAACAATCAATACACTGACTGCAGCGACAAGCGTTCTTATTCCGGTGCAATGTGAATATTACGCCTTGCAGGGTATGACTGAACTTTTCAAGACTATCCGCGAAGTTCAGAAGAACCTTAACTCCGGATTAAAAATCGAAGGCGCCCTCCTCACGATGTATGACTCCCGTCTGAGTCTCTCGAAGCAGGTTGCCGAAGAAGTCCGCGAAAACTTGAGCGATACCGTTTTCCAGACAATGATTCCGCGTAACGTAAAACTTTCCGAAGCTCCTTCTCACGGAAAGCCGGTCATTCTTTACGATGTCCAAAGCACGGGTTCCCAGGCATACATGAAACTCGCCGAGGAAATATTGAATAAGGAAAAGTAGACCCTGTCAATAGTCATTGGTCTTTAGTCATTAGTTTTAACAGCTACATAGATGCATAACTTTTAACTAACAACCATTGACTAGTAACTAACAACTACTAACTTTTAACTACTAACCATTGACTAACAACTAGAAACTATTATGGGTAAACAAGCACTTGGTCGCGGTCTCTCTGCAATTTTCAAAGCACACGATGTTCTCGGCAATTCTGTCGACAACGCTATCCACAATTCCGGAACTACTGAAAACACAAATCCGGACAATCAAAAAATAGTCGAAATCAACATCGACTTGATTGACCCGAACCCGTTCCAACCGCGTAAGTTCTTCGACGACGATGAACTTGTGGAACTTGCAGAAACTATCGAAAAGCATGGTCTTATCCAACCGATCGCAGTCCGCAAGGTAGGCGACCGTTACCAGATCATCAGCGGTGAACGCCGTACCCGCGCATCCAAACTTGCAAACTGCAGAACTATCAAGGCACAGGTTTACGACAACCTCGACGACAAGACCATGAGCGAATGGGCCTTGATCGAAAACATCCAGCGCGTGGACTTGAACCCGATTGAAGTCGCTCAATCTTATCAACAATTAATTGACAATCACAATTACACGCACGAAGACCTCGCAAAGACGGTAGGCAAGTCCCGTTCTGCAATTACGAACGCACTTCGTCTTTTGAAGCTCCCGAACCAGGTCCAAGCATGGATCCAGGAAGGCAAACTTGCAGGTGGTGCCGCCCGTGCACTTTGCAGTGAAAAAATCGCAGACCCGGAAGCTCTCGCAAAACGCGTTATCGAAGAAGGTCTGAACGTTCGCCAGATTGAAGCCATCAGCCGTGGTGAAGATCCGTTTGTGAATAAAGACGATGCTTCGGCCCTTCAACAAGCTCAGGAACCTGAAAGCAACACTGCCCAAACAACTGAAGATGAGCTCCCTCCGGAAGTCCATGGTGCAGATTCCGAATCTGATACTCCGGCAAAACCGAAAGTTGAACTCAGTGCCGACATGAAGCAGTTCGAATCCCGTCTCGAAACATTCTTCGGAACAAAGGTCGCCTTGAACCCGAACGTCAAGGACCAGACCAAGGGCACAATTGTTATCAACTATTATTCCATGGATGACTTGACCCGAATTCAAGAAATCATGGAAAACCGCTAACGGTAAAATCGTGAGTCGTAAGTATTACACTATCCAGATTATTCCGGAAAATCCGTACGGCACCAAGAAGTACCGCATTTCGAGCAAGCAGTTTATCTTGTTCAATGTCGGGCTTGTCATTGTCGCTATCATTCTTGTTTTATTCATTGCCCACATCGCAAAAATCAACAAAACTCTTGCGAACTACGAAAAGATGCGCGTGCATAATGCGCAGCTTGTGAAACAGAACGCAAACTACGAAGAGTTGTTCTCGCGACTTGATTCCTTGTGGATAATGGAAAATAGAATCCAGAATATTTTCGAAACTTTCCTGGAAAACGACTCCAACAAGATCAACAGCATTATCGAACGCAACCGTTTTGCACACGTGCCTTCCCAAAAGAACAGCATCGATTTCGAAGGGATTCACAACTGGTTGACAACCGACGAAAAAATCAGAATGGAACGAATCCCGAATGTTATTCCAGCAGTCGGTATCATAAGCAAAAAATTCTCCTATGAAAACAAGCATCTGGGAATTGATATTTCGGCCCGCAAGGGAAACCCGGTTTTTGCATCCGGCAGTGGAAAAGTCACTTTTGCGGGTAACAGTGGAGATCTCGGAAACACGGTTGTCATCGATCACCAGAATGGCTACAAGTCATCTTATTCACACCTCAAGACTATAAGAACCCGAAGAGGGGCAAACGTCACAAAAGGTGATGTCATCGGTTATATTGGAGAAACCGGAAATACAAGTGGTCCACATTTGCACTACTCCGTTACAAAAAACAATATTCCGCAGGATCCAGAAACGATATTTACTTACTAGAGGTAAGTTATGGCAAAGAACGAACAGGAATTTACTCAAATCGGAAGAAGTGTCGTAGTTAATGGCGATATTACCGGAAAGACGGATTTACGTATTGCCGGAAAGGTTTATGGAAACGTTTCGATAGATGGCGAGTTGATTCTTGAAAAGTATGCCATTGTAGAAGGTGACGTCAAGTGTGGCGCCGCCATTCTTGCAGGTTCCATCAAGGGAGATGTGGATTGCAAGACTAAGCTTATTCTTCAGGATAACTCAAAGATTATCGGAAATGTAAAGGCCGAACAGCTCGTCATTAACGAAGGTGCCATCTTCCAGGGCAACTGCGACATGAACGAAATGCTTGCGGGCAAAAAGGAAAAGTAATCAACCACCTATATTAAATAATATTAGATATATTTATATATAATATTTGATAATTAATGTGGTGAATAGTGGATAAAAATTTTGGTTTGTAATTGTAACTCGATGATATTCAACGAGATACAGAAATAAAGAAATTGTGGATTAATGTTGAAAATTTAAAATCTATTCACTTTTTTCAACGTTGATAAGTGTTGAACCCTAGTTTTCAATGTTAATTCACGAGGTGGTAACAAAGGGATGTTGAAGATTAGGCGGGAAAGTGCATAAAATACCCCCAAAAGTATGAACTAAATCACAAAAAATATAAATTAATAGTTGATAACATCAATTTTTATCCCCATTAGCTATATTCATAGTAAATCTACGTAAAAGCATGCAAAACAAAGTACTAAAGATTGGCCAGATATCCGACGCCCACATCGGGATGGATTCTAGCCCTGTGCAGGAGATTGATGTTCGCAAGAATTTTCTCGCTGCATACAATTCCGATTCCATGAAGAATCTGGATCTTTTGGTACTTTCCGGAGATTTGGCAGACAGTGCCGATCCTGGCGCTTATTCCTTTATTGCCGATATTTTAAAAGACTGTAAAGTGCCGGTGTGCATTATTCCGGGGAACCATGATAATCTTGAAGTCATGGAAAAGTTCTTTGACCTGAAAGGCAAAGTTCATAATGGAAAATGCTACTATCGTTACGATATTGATGGTCATTCCATTTTCTTTTTAGATAGTGCGTGCGGTATTGTTTCGAGTGAACAGCTTGCATGGCTCGAAGAAGAAACTGCAAAGATTGATGGCGAAGTCCTTTTATTTCTCCATCATCCACCATGTTACTGCAACCACAAGTTCATGGATTTGAGATATTCTTTGCAAAATATGGAAGAAGTTCAGAATTCTCTTGCAAAAATCAAAAATCTCAAGTATATTTTTGTAGGACACTATCACAGTGAGATGACTGTAGAGTTGGGAGACAAAACAGTTTATGTCACGCCGTCGACGCAGATGCAGATTGATCCAAATATTTCGGTATTTTGTTTGAGTTCTGCAGCTCCACGTTGGCGTGTGATAGAATGGGGCGAAAAATTTTTAGAAACTAAGGTTTATTTTTCGAATACCCCTTGAAATTTAAAACCACTTTTGCTAAATTTGCACTCGATGGCGGTTTAGCTCAGTGGTAGAGCACTGGAATCATAATCCATTGGTCCGGGGTTCAAATCCCTGAACCGCTATTAAAAAAAAGAGGCGAGCATGTCAAAAAAAATTCTAGCAATTTCACTTTTGGCAATCGCCTCTTTTTTTGTTTCTTGCTCTGACAAGCAGCCAGAAGCAAAGGCCGCAAGCCAGGTAGTGTTGCCGCAGTCGCAGCCGATTGTTCCTGTGCTTCCGTTTACGGCTCCTGCAAAATCCGTTATTACAGTCGAAAAAGCACTTATTTACGCAAAGGCAAGCAATGGTCTTGTCGAACTTGGCGCAAAGTGGTCTGAACGTATCGACAATTCGAAGGATTACGAAAAGATTCAGGTTCTGAATGCCTACAATGTTGCACGTGATCAGCTCTGCGCACGTGCAGGTCTGCAGGGTGGCATTGCCGAATATGACTGGATTACGAACGTGGCCTTGAAGAATCCTGAAAACAAGCTTGCATTTGAAAAAGCTGGCTTCAAGGTAAAGTAGTTTAGCTAGTTACTAGAAATATCAAAAAGAATGCCGCGAAGAATCGCGGTTTTTTTTGTGAAAAAATCCCGCGCTTTGCGCGGGATGATTGCCTATTTTTTGTTGTTTATGACTCTCTTATAAACTTCAACCTGGCGTTCGATAATGCCGTCCCAGGTGAAACATTCGCTGATACGTTTTTGAGCACCGGCGAGGAGGCGTTCCGTCAGAGACGGATCGGCTGCGAGCTGCTTGAATGCATCGGCGAGAGCGACAGGATCTTTTTCGGGAACGAGGATTCCCGATTCGTTATCGATAACAACGTCCGGAATTCCGCCGACATTGCTTGCGACAATCGGGAGGCCGAGTTCCATGGCTTCGATAAGAACGACACCGAGACCTTCGGTATCGCCCTTGCTGTCGACGATGGCGGGGAGCGTAAAGACGTTTGCTGTCTTGTACTCGTTCGCAAGATCTTCCGGAGAAAGCTTGCCTGTAAATATGATTTCGGCAGAATCCGGGTTGGATTGCTTCACTTCGTTCGCAATGACGTGAAGTTGCTCGGTCAGGTCGCCGACGCCGACGATGCGAATTTCGAACTGGTCACGCGGTAAGTACTTAGCGGCCTCGATGAGGTAGCAGATGCCTTTGCGTTCGATGTGTCGCCCGACAAAGAGAATTTTGAACTTGCCATTCACTGGATGCGGAACAATTGTGACTGGATCCTTCGACTTCACTTCGTTTTGCTCAGGATGACACAAGGTTGGTGAGCCTGTTGAATTAGTCGAACCACTCGTTTCAAGTGTCGTTCCGTACGGGCTCCATTCGACGTTCGCGTTGCGGAGTGCCTTGATTTTTCCGGCCGTGAAACTCGAGTTAGCAAAGATTGCTTGTGCCTGTCCGATGGCAAATTTCAAGAGCGGCTTGACCCACTTCTTTTTGCGGATGAGCAAAAGCTCTGCGCCGTGGAAATTCAGTACGAGCGGGATTCCAAAAAGCTTTGCGGCACCTAGTGCGATATAGGCATGCGGAAATGGCCAGTGTGCATGGATAACGTCAGGGCGCCACTTGCGACAAATTCTGAGACACTGGAAAAATCCGTTGATGATATAGGGAATGGCGAGCAACTGTAGCCATGGCTTGGAAGCCATTTTGCTTGGGGCGCCTTCTTCGTGCGTGAGGATTTCCCAATTCGCAGGTGCGTAGCGGAAACGGTTTACATGTGTTCCGTCGATGTCGTGGCTCTTGAGTCCTTTGTATGCAGGAGCAAGCACTTGAATTTCGATGCCTGCTTTTTTCAGGTGTGCAACGGAAGTGCGCAGCCACGGGACTTCGGCATCTTCTTGAAATCTTGGGTAGACAGAGCCTATGACGAGAACTTTCATTGTTCCTGCTTCTGGGCTTGTTGTGCCTGGATGTCCTGAATGCAGCTCGGATACACGATGGGCTTTACGGTTTTCTCGAGCACAAGGTTTATAATATCGAAGTTGTGCTTGCTTGCGTTACGCGAAAAACGACCTGCAAGGCGGGTCCACCCGTCGAGTTTCGAATCTAGCAATAACAGTCCGATTCCACTTTCGTGTTCGAGGAAGCCAAGGATATCGTTGCCGCGCTTATTCTGGGAAAGTGTCTCTATAAAGATGTTCCAGAACTGCTGTGAGTTCGCCTTGTTTCCAAGCGTATTGTCGATAGTTTCAAAGTCGAATTCAACGTACACGAAGGAACTCTTATCCTCATCACTGCGGATAATTTCTTCCTGACAACGTCTTTCAAAAATATCTTCAGTATAAATGGAGATATTGTATTGATGTTTTTTTATCAAGTTGAAGAGGTATTCCTTCATCATCGACCCTAATTTAGTCTATTTTTTAACCATGCAGCGATTGTTAAAATTGAAAAAAGCACTGAAGAGCAGTGTTTTGGCTACTTCGGTTGAAAATTTTAAAGTCATTAAATCAGCGACTGGCAAGTACCGTCCGATGACGGCTTTCGAAATCCAAATTTTGGAGAAAAACGGGAACAGTTGCGATGACTGGACCAAGGTGCTGGTCGAGCCTGATTTTGATCCGAATAGAATTTTCCGTTCGAGCTTTATGGGCGATGTGCGTTTGCCGAAATTCTTTGGTACGCTCCTTTTGCCAGGTGATGTTTCGGTTGCGACAGGTATTTACGATTGCATGGTCCACAACTGCATTATCGAGAACGCCTTGATTTACAAGGTCTCGATGCTTAGCAATGTACTTGTGCGTAGCAGTGCAGTTGTGCACAATGTAGGAACTCTTGTCAGTAGTGGAAAAATCAACTACATGGTAGGTTCGTCTATCAATGTGGGTAACGAGATGGGCGGTCGCGAAGTGCTGGTGTTCCCGGAACTCACGATGGACCTTGTCGACTTGCAGTTGTTCCATAAGCCAGAACCGAGTGTCCAGAATTCTTTTGTGGAAATGCTCAGTACCTACAGGTCTGAACTTGCGCTGCCGTTCGGGATTGTGGGGAAGGGTGCTATCGTTTCGAATACGAACATTATCCGTAATAGCTGGATCGGCCCGCATGCCCGTATTGAAGGTGCTGCGAAAATCCGTAACTCCATTATCATGAGTTCGCTCGAAGAATCTAGCCATGTCTATGATTCTGTGATTGTTGAAAATACGAACGTACAAATGGGCGTGTCGATACATTCCGGTGCCGAAGTCCAAAGTTCCGTGTTGATGAGTCGCTGCAAGGTGGGGAGCAAGGCGATTGTGAAATCCTCTATCATTGCTCCATGCTGCCATATCGAAGAAGGCGAGGTCAACAGTTCGTACATGGGTCCGATGACGCAGATGCATCATCATTCGCTTTTGATTGCGGCACTCTGGCCGGAAGGTTGTGGCAATTTGGGCTATGGTGCAAATGTCGGTAGCAACCACACGGGGCGCATGCCGGATCAAGAAGTGATGCCTGGTCAGGGCATGTTCTTTGGTCTTGGCGTGAACATTAAGTTCCCGTCGAATTTCCGCGAGTCGCCATTTACCTTGATTGCAAGCGGCCTTACGACACTCCCGCAACGTCTCAAGTTCCCGTTCTCGTTGATTCATGCCGGGGATCCGCAGTTGGTGGGTGTTGCTCCGCGTTTAAATGAAATTGTGCCGGGCTGGAATTATTCCAAGAATGCGTATGCACTTGACCGTAATGCATACAAGTACGCTATTCGTGGAAAGGGCTTAGTGTCGTCGACATTCTATTCGATTTACAATCCTGAAACAGCCCGATTGGTATTCGATGCGTACAATCGTTTGCAGGTGGAAAAGGTCAAGGACGTTTATACGAAATCTGATATTGACGGTCTTGGTGAAAACTTTATGCGTGAACGCGTACGCCAGAATGCAATCAAGACATATAGTGAATATTTGGAACGCTATGTGCTAGATTTGATATTATCGCTTGTAGAAAGCGATGAATCGCTTGCAAAGCAGTCTGTGCGCGAATTGCGTAAGCTTCTTGTCGATACGAACAAAGAAATTGCACGTGTTGTATCGCTCCCTGAAACGATGGATGATTTAGTCAAGCGTTATAAGCAACTCGAAAAGGAATGGTTCGATAATGTAAACCATGGCTTGGATCGCGATAACGAACGCGGCCGTAAGATTTTCGATGACTACGATAGCGCTCATCCGGTAGACAAGGGATTCATGGAATGGGAAAAGACACGCCTTGAAGAATCGGCAAAGCGTTTGAACGCCATCGTGAAAAATCTTGCCTAGGCTTAAACAGCGCGGATTTTTTCTGTTATGTTGTTATACATTTTACTTTGTTTAGAATTTGCAGCGCACATCGCATTGGAGGTTCGCGAACGCAGGCTTACGCAGATGCGCGGTGGCGTGTTTGCAGTCTTGCGTTTGATTCCGCTTGTGAACGATATTGTACCGCTTCCGGAATATCGCAACGAAGTGCCCGAGTCAAAATTTGTGAAGCTGCACGAAGAAGGTCACAAGGCGCTGCATCATGCGGTGTTGCGCAATTTGATGAAGGTCGCTTTTTGGATGGTGGCAGTATGGTTTTTGGCAGCAATGATGGTGCGTTGGAATGCAAGCTTTATTGAAGCTGTGCTATGGCTCCATTTAGTTGCGATTCCATTCCGCATGCTGTTTCATTTTTACTGCTGGAATCAGGAATACGAATGTGACAAGTATGCGCTAGAAAAGACAGACAAGAAAGTAGCGAAGGCTGCCATGCGCGAACTTGCTGCGTGCGAAATTCCGTACACGACCTTGTTTGCACTTGTATATCGCGAACACCCGACTGCCATGTTGCGTAGCCAAAGACTACTTCAAAAAGTAGTGAAGTAGTTAGGCGATTTAAACAAAATCGGATGCAATAATTTTGCTTACGTCAGCCTTTCCTAAATCGGATAATGCGGCAAGGCGGTTGGCCTGCTTTTCAATGACTTTTTCGAACAGGTTTCTCACGTAACGTCCGTTACCAAAGCGACTGTCCTTGTTTTGAACGGCGGCTGCAATGCATTTTTTCATTGCGACTTCGGCATCGTAGTCCATTTTGTAATCGTATTTTGAAAGCAGCGATTTGAAAATTTCTGCAAGTTCATCTTCCGTGTAATCAGGGAATTCAATGTACCTGTTAAATCTAGATGAAAGCCCCGGGTTGGAATTCACGAAATTTTTTATTTCGTTTGTATAACCTGCAATGATAACCACCAGTCTATTGCGGTCATCTTCCATGCGCTTGAGGAGCGTGTCTATAGCTTCTTGACCATAATCGTTTTCGGCATTCTTCGAGAGCGTATAGGCTTCATCGATAAAAAGAACTCCATCAAGTGCGCTGTCAATGACTTTATTTGTCTTGATTGCCGTTTGCCCCATGTATCCTGCGACTAAATCGGCACGAGATGTTTCAACCAAGTGGCCTTTGGCAAGAACGCCCATATCTCGGAAAATTTCGGCCATGATTCGAGCAATCGTTGTTTTGCCTGTTCCGGGGTTACCGGAGAATACTAGGTGGTAAGATGTCGGCGGAACAGAGAATCCTTTTTTCTTGCGTTCCTTTTGAATTTTGATAAAGTTGCGGAATGTGATGACTTCGCGCTTGACCGAAGAAAGTCCGATAAGTTCGTTGAGCCTTGTGATCACATCACTGCTGACAAAACTGTCTGCTTCGACTTTAGACTTATTCTTGACGACCATGTCATTGAGTGGATTTTTGTAATTCACTTGACGAGTGGTACATTTTACAAAGTTTGGCTTGCGGGCCGATAAACGGTAATTGCCGATGAATCGTTCTAGGTGCTGCAGCCATTGGACTTCTTGCGGGATGAGTTTTCGGTCGATGTTTGCAAGGGCTGCCGAAAAGTCATACATCAAGCGCATGTATTTTTGAACGGCATCCGGTGAAAATTCCGAGAAAATGGAAGCGAAAAGAAATATTTCGCCTGTGGCTTCAACTTGGGCATGGTTCTTTTGCAAGTTGTCGAGCAATGAATCCATGTCGATGTTTCTGTCGACGAATGCCTGAAAAACAAGACGGTTCCAATCGGTATTTTCGGGAGCGTTTGTTCGTAGCCGCAAAAGAAGCGTCACAAAACCGCATGACTCAAATGAATCAAAACTTACTTCGTGCCCGAGTTTTGCGGAAAGGAATGCCACGTCCGAAAGGAATATCGTTGAAAGTTCATGAAATGTATCGCTACCACTTCCTAGCGAAAAATGGTTGCGCAATTTTTCGGCCACGCCATTGTAGTGTATAAAATCATCAAAAAATTTCGATAGGGCAGAAACTGTTGGCTCGAGTCGTTTCATGCTTCTTACGAGTCTTTGGTCGATGGTTCCATCAGGTTTGATGGCCGCAGCGTATCCCGAATCTCCAAAAGAATTGCCTTCTAGCGGAGTCGTCAGAGCCTCTTTCATTAAATCGGCAATCTGTTGCGTAGTTTCGTTTTCGCGGTTCTTGCTCCAAAAGATATAACCCGCAAGCATGACGAACACAACAAATGCAGCAAAAATCAAGTATGCAATAGGGCCATAGACGACAGAAAGTTTGACAACAATAATCGCAGCAAACATTACCACTATCGTAATAATGAGCGTTAATCCCTTAATCAAGTTTTGGTTTTTCTTGTTGGACATAAAATTCCTTCTTTTCATCTCAAATGTATAATAATTTCTAGGGGAAATATTGCAGCAACGGAGTTGGCAGAACTAAGAGCTTAGTTATTAGAGAAATTTTGGCTCAGGAGGGTTAAAACTAGGAATTAGTTTTTTTGTATATTCTTTGCCACAGAGGTTTTTAATGTCACTAGTTTTATGTAAAAGTTTGTTCCGCCCTGCAGCTATGCGTGCTGCAGTTGTCGCGTTTTTTGCTTTCTGCACACTCCCTGCTTTTGCGTTTGACTTGTCGGTCAAGGCAAATGTCGATAATGCACAAGTTTTTATCGGTGACAAGTTCAATTACGAAATCCAGGTGACCGCGCCCGAAAATGCTATCGTAGATTTGCCTAGCTTTGTCGGGAACCTTGGCAGTTTTGAAGTCAAGGAAATGAAGAACGAAAAGATTACCGAGGGCATGCCTAAGGGAACAGCAAAGTTTACTTGGCTTGCGACGCTCAATACATTTGTGAGCGGCGATTTTCTGATTGCACCGCAAGAGGTAAATGCGATTGTCGGAACAGATACCGTCAAGACGCACACCGACCCGGTAGCGGTCAAGGTTTCGAACCGCACGAATGGCGAAGAAACGGATATCCTCGAAGTCGAAGATCCGATAAGCGACCCGAGACTCCCGCAGTGGCTTTATATTCTGTTCGCTGTTCTTGGTGTGGTTTTGCTTGTGTTCCTCGGTTGGTTCTTGCATAAGAAATTTGCAAAGCGCGGCGAAGAGCCTCAGCTCCCGCCGTACGAAGAGGCTGTACTTGCTCTCAAGAATTTGCGTAACAAGAATTACCTTGCCGAAGGCAATCAGGGCGATTACTTCATGTCGCTTGGGTTCATTATCCGCCGTTACATTGAGCGTCGTTTTGAAGTCGATATTTTGGATGCGACCGTTGCCGAACTCAAGAAGCGCATGTCGCATGTGGCAGGTCTTCCGCAAGCTTACAAGGAATCCGTGGTGACGCTTGCCGTTGAAACGGAACCGGTGAAGTTCGCGAAGATGAAGCTCGAAGGCGAACGCTGCACGTTCTGGATGGAATGGGCTGACCGCCTGCTCGAAGACACTAAGCCGGTGCCTGAAGAAGAAAAAGAGAAGAAAGAAAAGTCCTAAAAATACTCGGTGATGATGTAAATGAGCCGTTGTTTTATTTGAATGGCGTAGTAAAGTAACATAGGGTTCTTAATCGTCGCGGTGGTTTTTCTTGTAGACTTGATCGATGGCGACACCGACGGGACTGTGTTGCAGCTTGTCGATAGCATTCATGGTCGCCTCTTCTGCTCCATCTAGAAAATTCATGACTTTGTTATAAATTCGGTCGCAGCCTGCTTCCCACGAGGGGCCGATTTCTTCCATGTAGTTGGCGACACGTTCCAAGCCATCTTCAACCGCTTTCGGAAACAGATCGTGCGCAATATCCAAAATGTTTTCAAAAATGCCCATGGATTCTTCGGTTTCTTCGTCTTCGATATTTTCAACGATTTCCGGTTCGATTGTTTTGAGTAGTGATTTTGTAACAGCCATGTCGGCCTCCGTTTTTAATGTTGTTGTGCGATTAATTTAACTGATTTTTACACGTGCTCAAATAGGCAATATTTTTGCGTTCTGAAAGCTGGAACTTTTAAAAGACGAGATATTGCGGAAATTGGTTGAAAATGCGCGAATTTTCAATCAATGCGCGCGGAAAATGGAACTTTTAAATTTTGCAAGTGGCCGTACAAAAGTAATGCTATTGAATTATCTTTATGGTATGATTAGCGTATCTCAGAAAATTAAGGTGGCATCATCGCATTTGTTGCGTAGCCAGATGGAGCTCGATGTTGAGGATTACGGGCTCAAGGGAATTGGCGACTTGTGCAACCGCATTCTTGCACGCTATGCAGAGTTCTCCGTGCCGGATGCTGTCCAGCTAGCGATGGATGATACTTTGTACAAAAATATTCCACCGCTCCAGTTTTCGCTTTCAAAGACCGGCGAAAGTTTTGCGAATTATGCGAATAATTTAGGGAATGCCCGTAACGTCAAGGTAGCGGCTCTTTGCCGATACTATTTTGAAAGTTATGTCAATCTCCCGCGTGGGAAACGCGAGTGCTTTATCTTTCACGATGATTTGAATAAACTATTAAATGCCATTGAAAAGCGCGTCAATGTGACGCTGAATTATCGTGGTGAAGTGAAAACCGTTTCGCCGTGTTTTTTAGCATTTTCTCCATCGCAAGTACGTGCGTATGTCGTTGTGTGCGATGGTGATGTGAGTAAGCCTGTGCCAAGTCGTTTCCATTCGTTGCGACTTTGCCATATCAGGGGAGTCGCTGCCGACTTGGAAAGCAAGGCTTATCATTGTGAAAATTTTATCC
This sequence comes from Fibrobacter sp. UWB12, assembly GCF_900142485.1. Lineage (NCBI taxonomy): Bacteria > Pseudomonadati > Fibrobacterota > Fibrobacteria > Fibrobacterales > Fibrobacteraceae > Fibrobacter > Fibrobacter sp. UWB12. The sequence continues at coordinate 48,186 of NZ_FRAZ01000012.1, forward strand.
TCTCGAACCAGGCAAATCTTTATCGCGAACACTTTGACCCGTTCCTTTGTTACGGACAAAATGTTAAAGTGCGTTTCACGGAAAAAGGTGCAGAACGATACAACAAGCTCACGACAAACCGTCCTAAAGTCATCGCAATAGATAATGCCTGCGACAAGAGATCCGCGAAAATGGATTGTGCAGAAGTCCGTGGTGCCGGTAATTATACTTTCGAATGTTCCGAGAAACTCGCGAAAATCTATTTTCCGCAGTTCCTTGCCGAAGCGGAAATCCTAGAACCGCGAGAACTCCGTCTCTGGTTCAAGGAAGAGTTTGAGCGGGTCGCGAAAGTTTATAGCGGACAGGGTTAAATATTGGGTTTGGAATTTTAAGTGTGTTGGATGAAATCGATTCGATATCGTCCACTTCCGAATGTTGTGTTTTTCCCTACTGCAATTTGTTCGCCTGCAAGAAGGAAACAAAGAATTTCTAGAGGAACTTTTTTGAAATACACTTGACCGATAAATCCGGAATAGTCTATTTGCTGATGTTGCCGGCTGCTTGTTCGCAGTCGATTTTTCATTTGGATATTCACGACGGTATTCAGTGCTTTAAAGGAATCTATGAATGCGGAAATATTCCATTGTTCAGGCAAATCTTCGTTAAGTGCATTGCATAGCGCTTTGAGACGTTGTGAAAGATTACGGGCAAATGCATCAGCATTCCAAGTGGTCAAAAAGTCGCCTCCATACGCACGCAAAGTTGTGGGTGTATAAAAATCTATAACGATATCTTTGTCGCAGTCATCAATTATTTTCAAACAAGCGAAATCACGAAGCATTCCTGATTTTAAGCTTACTTTGGAATCAACTTCGTAATGTATCCCAAATTTTCCAACACCCTCTTTGCCTAAATCGACTAATATCTGATAAAATAAATTCAGCAAGTCTTGATTGTTTCCGAATGTGGTAAATTCCAATTCGAATAAATGTTTATTGGCATTGTTGCGTTTTATGAAAATTGTTGATAGTCTTGGTGGTGTGGCTTTTTTAGGTTCATCCTGTTTGTCGCCGTATGGTCCGATTAACAATTCATAGAGGCATATGGCTTGTTCTTTTTGAGAATGGTAATGGGAATCATTTGATGAACAAATTAAATCATTCAGATAGTAGCCCATTGCCCCGCGTATGCAGGCTTCTGGAAATTGAGAAAAACGCTCTGGCTTTTCGGCTAGTAGGCTGTATCGTGCGCGTGTTATTTTTAATGTAGGCCAAAGCATTTGAAGAATCCTCTTTTTAAAGATAATAATTTTATTCGTGTTTTTTAGACTATGCTTGTTTTTCGCGGCCGTGCTCGCACGGGCATGTCTGAGCCGCTCACTTGGCAGCCGTAAGGCTGCAATCTCTCTTGCGAGAGTAATGCTTTTCAGGGCTCCAGCAGGATATGGCTGCTGCTCACGGCCAGGACGTGTCTTAATCTCTCTTGCGAGAGTATCGCTTTTCAGGGGGCAGACAATTTATTCAAGTACAGTGCCCTTCATGGTCTTAATCTCTCTTTCGAGAGTATCGCTTTTCAGGGGCACGTCTATTTGGGATAAAAGAGTATCCTGTCATTTGGTCTTAATCTCTCTTTCGAGAGTGTTTTATAGTAACTGGATTCTTCACTTCGTTTAGAACATTGTTTGGTATTCGCTTTTCCAAGTCTTATGCGACAGAGGCGAGCGAAGCGGGACCGCTTGCGGGACCATTTCCGAGCCGACAAGCAGGCAGCCGTAAGGCTGCAATCTCTCTTTCGAGAGTATCGCTTTTCAGGGGCCATGATGTCTATGTTCAACGGCGGTGCAAATCCGTTGTCTTAATCTCTCTTGTGAGAGTCCATAATGCTCTAGATCCTTCGACTTCGCTCAGGATGACACTTTAGTACGCTTTCTGCTCTTATGCCTTCTCCAAGTCTTACAAGTGTACAAGGCGAATGGCGCGACCGTGCTTGCACGGGCATGTCTGAGCCGCTCACTTGGCAGCCGTAAGGCTGCAATCTCTCTTGCGAGAGTAATGCTTTTCAGGGTAGAAAACATGAACTTCTCGTAAAGAGATATGAGACGTCTTAATCTCTCTTTCGAGAGTATCGCTTTTCAGGGGGCTAAAAAGGAGAAAGAGTGGAAAGAAATAGATATCAGTCTTAATCTCTCTTGCGAGAGTATCGCTTTTCAGGGGCTGCCAATGTGCGATTCGGGCCTTTACCGGAAATATCTTGTCTTAATCTCTCTTGCGAGAGTATCGCTTTTCAGGGATTATTATCGATAAGATATATCGTCATAATAAAGATAAGTCTTAATCTCTCTTGCGAGAGTATCGCTTTTCAGGGTTAAAACAATGTGCGATGCATTCTTGGTTGAAAAGTCTTAATCTCTCTTGCGAGAGTATCGCTTTTCAGGGAGTACCCTTCCAGAACCCTTGAAAATCAAGGCTTCCAGAGGGGTAAAAGTAACAACTGCCCATCCAAGCACTAAATTATTTGTAACCATTATTTTGCATTGCCCTGAAAAACGGTCGAAAATGGCGTTTTTAGCTCAATTTCGACATGGTAACACGAATGTTGTCTGCAACAATGTCAATTTGCAGCCCGGTATCCCGTACTAGGCTCTATAAATATACTCTTTTTTCGGCCTCAACGGCTTATAAACCGCATTACGGCACTGGATAATCCCTGAATCGTACATGCACAAAGACGTGCGTCATTTGCACGCCCGCAGCGGAATGGACTTCGGTCGCCTCGCGTTTGGTCGTCGCATAAACACAACGCACCCCACGTGCTCGGCACCAGTCTAGCACGCTCACCGTTACGCCCCATTCGCCCTGCACCCACACGACATCGCCATTGGCCACATTTGCCGCAAGCCAATCCAAAAACGGAGCGGCATACTCGCAGACAGAATCCAATTCCGGCGGAACTGTTCCCCATTCCTGCTTCAGCGTTGGCGGTAAATCCACCAGAGTATCGACATTAAGAGACTCTACCGCATTTGCACGCTGTTTTGCAGTCACCGTATGGTTTGTCAGTACGAACAACTTTCTCATTTTCTTCTATCCGGAACAATATATGGTTTCACATATTGCAGATTATCGCGGATGGTCTTAATCATCGTATCCAGGGAATAATCGCCCTTTAGACTGTGAGCCACCTCGTTTCGGATATCAGTTACATCTGTATAGCATTTCCGAAGGCTCAGTTTGAGCAGTTGAGATTCATCGCATGGCTGCATCACGCCCAAAGCTTTTTTCCCCAGCAAAAGCGCTCCGTTTTTTTTAAGATAACTGCAATTATTTTCAAAAAACGGATCCACCAAGTTTTGCTTTCCGCATTTTCCTATCAGTAAATTTTTCGCCCTTAAACGGTCTTGCTTGTCATCGACTTTGTACGCAACGCATTCCGCCATAAAGGAGACGTAGGCTTCCGACAGGCAAAGGGAGGCCGCCGCATAGTGCCTTTGCGCAAACTGGAATTCCGCCAAATAATACTGGTACTGCGAAAGTAGCTTAGCCCTTTTGAACCTATCCAAGAACGCATCTACAATGGGTTTTGCAATCAACCGACCGTATTCTGACATTTGTTCAAAATTAATTTTCCGAATGTTCTTCACTTGCTCTTGGATAGCGCCAATGTAGTTGAAGTTCAACACGTCCGAAAATTCGCGCAGAACCTTTGCCGCATAAAGGTCGCTTTGTGTTGCCGCAGCGTTGCCATCAAGCAAATCAGCGATCTTATAGGCATTGCCCGAACCCATGAATTCAGATGCGCCAGAAATCCAGTCATTGATTTCCAGGATAGATTTCATCTCGATTACCGGAGTTCGACCCATTTCCTGAGTGATATCCAACATGCCATAAGAAATGGAACAGATTGAAATTCTCTTTGAGCTGACATTTCTGAGGAAAATCAGGCTGTTCATCAATAGCAGCGGCAGCGACCTGAACGAATGCGTAATATCGACAAAAAGTTCGTCATTGGGTTCAAGGAATTGTTCCAGCGACAGGACCTTCTTGGAATTTTCATCCATCTCACGCGAGTCCAGCCCGTAATTCACCAGAACAACTTTCGAACCGTTGCCTAAAGATTTTTCGATTTCATTTATATGCGGAAAATCGTCAAGCTTTGTTTTGTGGTTCGCGGATTCGCAAAATTCTCCAATTTCGGCATAGACATCGTCAACACACCCCGAAAAGGCGTAATAGACTTCTTCCCACATCGATTTTGGAGTGCCAATCAAAATGATTTTATCAATTTGATAATGCTTCTTTAAAGCGAGCGCGACAAACGAACTTTCTATACATTCCCCATCGGGGAACGTATATTTTGCACGACGGTACTGGCGATAACCGGAATCTGTTTTTTCCGGTCGGGATGTCCCCAAGAATGAAACAAGAACTCTGGACATTTAATAAAAACCTTTTTCTAATTACGGCAAATATTCAGCCATCGCAACAGATAGAACTTTGACCCGGATTTCCGAATCAATTCCCTTATCTGCAGGGACTGCATCGCTATTATTGACTGCAATCAGCGTATCCTTATCCTTTATATTTACACAGACTTGCCATTTTCCCTTTTTCGTCTGTCCTTTAATTGGAGCGACAACTTCCATAGGGTATGTAGAAATTTTGGGCTGTGGCTTTCCTCTTTGGAAATTGTCTCGCGGAGCACCCGCACTGGGTCTTTCTACAGCTACCGTGACGATATTCTGTTCCACTTTAGGCTTGCGTACAGATTCTTCGAGTTTTTTACGTTCCTCTTCAGAAGCGACAACCTTGAAGCGGCCATAACCGACAGCAGTCTTTGCCCCTGCACCAATTTCATAGAAAGCTTGTCTCAGCACATCCTTCAAATATTGAAGCAAATTGTCAGGCCCTTGCATCGAAACAAAGAAGCTTAATCCGCTGCTTAAAGCTAGTGTCTGAACAGGAATTGGGCTTTCCATCCCATCCGGGAAGCGTTCTCCGCTATAGTATTTTTGATAATGCGGATTGATGATATCCCTTTCAAACCAGCTGTCGCAATCAGGATAGAGCCAGGCGTCATTAAAAACTACTGACCCGGAATATTTCTTTCCATCATAATTGCCACCAAAGATATTCACATAGTCCAGACTTTCCAAAGACAACGTTCCTGTTTTACGCAAGAAACTCGCCAGGATTCCCTTAATAGAAGAACCGCTGATATAAGGAACGCCCCATGGCTTATTCAAGTGAACGCCCACCTCAAGGGCAGATGTATTGCCTGAACCAAGCATTATCCTCGTAAGGCTAACGATGTCAAAAGCAATCGCTGTACCTTGTTGCGCCTGATTATTTACAGCCTTTTTCCATTCGTCAAAAGCATAACTATAAGACTGCTTCAATTCACCATTCAAGCGATATCTAGAAAATTTTTCCAATAATTCTTTTTTTATGTTCGGATCATGAACATCGAACTGAGAAATAAACTTATCAAAAGCAAGACCGAAATTACTCCCATCCCAGCTATTTCCAGCTTTAATTGCAATATTTGCATGAACGTTTCTAATGGCATCTATCGGCATCAGTCATCCCCACCCGATTCGCAGTTACCTTCAATCAAAATATCCGAGACACGCTTGTGCCACTGCAACAGCAACAGCATTCGACGTGTGCATTGCATGTAATCACTGAGGGACATCCCGCGAACTTTAGCCATAAAGGCATCGATATTGTCGTTATTTTCGCTTTCGCGAGTCAAGTCTTTCAAAAGCATCTCATAGTGTTTGTACTTGTTGCTTTTAGACTTCAAAAAAGCGAGGTACTGGATAAGCCCGACTGTACGAAGAATGCCGCCAGAACGTTTGCAAAGCCCCTTGTACTGTCTGAGAACTTTGTTATCCGCAGTTGCATTTACATTTGCCTGGATTCGGGAAAAAACGATATTAGAATACTTTTGACTTGTAGTTCCAGCCATGTTTACCTCCCTACGCTTCAACATGCATCACGACAAAGCCCTTGCCAGTTGTCGCTTTGCCGCCAATTTGGCAATACAGGGATTTCTGTTCCGAAATCAATTGGGCGAGGTCATCCGCAAGTGCAGCCTGCCTTGCATCAAAAGAACGATCGACAGAAATAACGCCAGCAAGCAATGTTTCCGGAGCCATCGTTTCTTCGTACCAAAGCATGCCATCCTTTACGCAACCCGTTTTGTCGTCAATTGCAATATGTGGGTCCACTGGTAATGCCGTTTCAGTCAAGAAATTCAGAGCGTTGTCGTCCACAATCGCAAAACGCTTCTTGAACAACATCTGACCTTCTTCATCGGCAAAGAAATGTTTCGAAAGCAAATCAGCCCAAGCGTCGCATGTCGCCTTAAGAGAATCATCTTCGTTTAGGTCCAACTCTTCGAGATACACGTTTTTTGTTCCCGGAGCGCTGAGAACACTGCCTGTTGTCAAAGCGACTTTGTAATGACCATTCTGAGGATCCACCTGTCTAAAAGTCGGAATCGCAGGGCAATTCTTTTTCCCTACGCGCATGCACAAATCCTTAAACATCTGGAGCGTATAGGTAGAAGCCAGATAAGCAAAAGTTCCGAAATTCGAACGTGTCGGTAAAGCGACCAAGTTTGCATCACCCACAGAAATGGCAGAAGCATAGGATTCGCGATCCGTCGGATCCCCGCCAAAAAGGGCACGAACCTTGCCTTTATTCTGATCATTGCGATACTTCCCGTTCAAGAATTCATCTTTCAGAACGCCCTTCAGCGAAGATCCTGGAATCAGAGGATGTCCCGAAACTGCATGGCGAGCCGTCGGCAAGTCGATATCGATAGAGCCTTGGCCTACACCGCAGTGAACAGACGAAAGGGCACGAATTGAGAATAACATATTTTTCATGGTTTTTCCTTTTTTATTTTAAACTTTTACCTGTTTAGCGGCAAGGCCCAGTACAACAAGCCCAAAGCCGTCTTTTTTCGCCTGACCATCGCAAAGAGAACTACCCCAAAGGTATTTCGCCACATCAGCAGATTGCGAGGGATTTTCCAATTCCAGAAGATACACCGTTCCTGGGCGTACAAGTTTCGAAAGGGCTTTGGGCTTTCCGGGCTTTCCGTCTTTCTTGCTTGCATAATCCCAACCGCTAACGCCATCCCAGCCACTCACGCAGGCAGAACGCAAACGAACACGGTATTCTGTTTCGGGAATATTGACAAATTCAATAGAATCGGCATTCAAGTCCGGCATTAGCCATTGAGGGCACCACCCACCAAAATTGCCATGCGTCATGAGGATGACCTTCAAGAAACGCTGATTGTCAAAGACCTTCTGCAAAGTCGGAAGTTCTAGAGAAGTTTCCTCGACTTCTACAGTCTTGCGTTCGCCACCCAAAAAGGCATCGCCAACAGGCATGGCTTCGGACGTTTCAAAATACATTTCCACTGGAATTACAGAATCATCAGATTGTTTTTTTGCAGCCATATACAACTGCTTATTGGCAAATAAACGCCCATCCTGCGTAGATCGCGTCCCATAATCTAATCCGTTATGGATATGGACATCTGAAATCATGGAAGTTATCCCGATATCGTCCAACAAAAAAGCAGAACCATTGGGCAAACGTTCATTCAAGTACTGGTTAAACGAATCCCAGAACCAGCGCTGCGGAATATCCTTCGCTGGTTTTTCGGAACAGTCTAACGAAGGAACAAGCCAATCTTTATTGCGGATATCCGTTCCGCAATCTGTAGGCATTCCAGCAAACGTGAGTTGATTCAGCTTTAACTTTTCGCCATCCTTCGTAAAAATGACATCCGCAGGCGGAGGCGTCAAGAATTCATTCTTGCCTTTCAATTTGGCATAGTACATCACCTTGCTTATGACAACATTCAAAATCGCTTGAATATTTTCGTCTGTCGTAAAGTAATCAGGACTTTTTGAAAAACCAATTGCAGTTCGAATCATGCCTGCAAGCGTTTGCGGCATAATTGAGCTATAAGAGGAACCACCGAAGTTCTTCTCATCGCCAAACGGTTTTCCATCGCGAAGAATCAACTGATTACGAGTCTTTATAGAATATCGCATTTTACACCCCTAGACATCAGAAACGACACCAGCAATTTGGCGGGCTACAACAAGTTCATCCGAAAGTTTTCTAATAGACGTGCGCCCCACAAGCAATTGGTTCATCTCTTCAGACGCATTTTTCTTCTGTAAGAAAATTCTCTGGACAAGTGCCGACTGAGCGTTCATTGGAACAAGCTTGCCGCCATTGACCTTATATTCAAGCTTATCACCCGCTTCGACATAAGCTTCTCGCAGTTGATAACCCAAGCGAGATGGCAACGTAGAATCATCGGAATCTGACGTATATTGAGCAATCATTTTCTGCATGCGTTCAACAAGTCCCGGCAAGTCGCCCTGCTTTTCCCATTTGCCAGATACGACAATCGGAGCGCCAGAACGTTTGTTTTGGCTAATCGCTAATGCATTCTTGTCATCAAAATTTTTTGCAATTTTTTCGGCACGGCGGGCATAATCAAGCGCATTGCTCAATGGTTCAGAATGGTGTACGATTGCCATGCCGACACTCAACGTCGGAAGTGTCGTTATTCCCTGCGATTTGCAAATGGGTGCCATCGTCTCGGCAAAGGCAAGCCGCAATTCATCGGCACACTTCAATGCCGTTCCCATCGGGACAAATGCCATCACGTCATCGCCACCTGCATAAATAAGGCAACCATCATTTTCCTCAACAATATTCTTGACTTTATCCGCAAATAGGGAAAGTTCCTTCGTGAAATTCTGGAAACCGTCCTTGGTCTTTATCTTGTCGATAGCAGCACCCATGTTGTCGCCATCGCCTAGCAGTACACAGGAATACTTTTGTGGAGCACCCGCCATATCTTTACGGCGAAGCTTACGAAGGGTTTCGCAAGCCTGTAAGGTATTGTTGCAACCGTATTCCAGCCACGTGTCCTGATTTGTCGATTCCTCGTAAATCGCATCCTTCGGGAAATTTTCTCCATCTTCAAACAGGGCTTCGAACTGCTTACGCAGCTTTTGCGTCTCCGAATTCGACTCAATCCGTTTAAACCAGGAGGCGCTTGCAATATCCGCGAGGTCGTCAAATTTTTTTACACGCCTTTTATTTTTCATCGTCCAGAATCTTTTAACAAGGCCAATGGCATCGAGCTTTTCGTTGCGTTTCAACAACCCAGAAATGCAAGCTTTCTCATTCCTTATAACAGTTTCACGCATGCCATCTAGGCTATTTTTCGGGATGCCAAAACCATTCCATGTTGGCGCGTAAAATTCACGAAGGTTCTTTCTGCCTGCAAGCATTTTTTCCACTTCATGGCGAGAAGCTCCGTAATCATCCTGATTCACGGGCACCCACGCTGCAAAAAATTCACCGAAATCCGCAATCTGCGCCCTGAAAAGTTCAACATTCACATTCATCGTCCTATAACGTGAATTAGAATCTATCGCCTGCAAAGTCTCTTCAGAAATCTGGAGTAACAAATCCTTCCACGACTTCTTGGCATTATTGACAACATTCCGAGGATCGTCGCCTTCGTATTCTGCAAGAATCTTGTTTGCAACAACCAGTTCAGAGCAAAACTCCAAATCAGCCGCATTTGCAGGAGCCGGGAAAATCAAGGAACACCCTTGCGATTGCATGGACTTTGCAACACACTTGGAAAGTTCCGAAAGCAACGTGGAACCGAACCACAAATCACGTAACTTGCGGGCAGAAGCAATAAAATCCTGAACCGGGCCTACCGCGATTTCAATCAAGTATTTCATATTTAAGCTTCCTCCATTCCAAGTGCATCAGCAAGAGCTTTCGTAATAGTTCTATTGTTTAGCCTGTATTCCGGCTTGTTCGGATTAACATTCATGTCTTTGCCTTTGGTGTTCGAAGGCAAGCCGCTTGGAGGGACGGGAACTCCATTCAAAATAAGACTCGATGGAAATTTCTGATTTAGGACAAACATCACATTGAACAATTCATTTTGCAATTTGAGCTGCTTAATAAAATAGGGCGAAGGCCAACGTTCTGCATGTCTCCCTCCTATCTTCTCAGCAGGTTCAAGCTTTATATTGTCACGAGGATCGTCTTTACCATTGTTTGATGTGTTAAAATGTGTTATAACGGGCAAACCAAAAGCTGCTCGCGGAAACCAAATTTCATCAGGATGTTCAGGTTTATGCAGATTTTTAGGACTATTCAAAATAGATTTTGGTAAAACAAGTTGACGAATTGCATCCGGCTCGGGCCAATAAGAGCGACCGGGGTGGTTTTCTCCAACTTGAGGAGGCTTTCTATCCTGACGATAATCTCCGTACTTTTTGAGTAACTCTTTAACAGATCCCTTTGCAGACGAATAGAACAGTTTTGCTCCTTTTATCCTTGCATAAGGTAATTCAGCCACATTTCCGCAACCAACATCGTCTATGAACTTCTTCACATCCGCTATTGAAGTAATTCCGCGATCCTTAAGCAATTCTTCAGAATACACGGATCCACAACCGCGACGTGTGCGAGCCCCGACTCCACCAAACAAAGCCCACAAAAGGAGCGAATTTATCGCAGCTTTTTCATGCTCTCTAGGGTATGTGAGCGAAAGAGAAAAAGTGGCTTTCGACAGAAGAGAAGGATTTTGTACATCCTTATTGTTAAAAATAGGGAACAGAACATAAGATGAAAGGATATTCGGTTCAGTCCAAGGTCTCTCTTTTTTTATAGGGGTAACTTCCAAATTTCTGAAGTCCGTAACAGATACTTTCACTTCTGATTTGAGTTTTTTTTCGGAAAGACTTCCGCCCCAAATTTTAGTTTCAGCTTCCAGGAGTTCATCTCTACTAGTGAAACCCTGCATGGTACGCCACCAAAAACGTAATTGCCCCTTAATAGACTGCGAACGAATCGGCGTCTTTTTGTTTATCACAAAGCTATCTTCGTCGCCACCAAACATAGGCGTAATCAAAGTGAACTCGTAAGACTTTGAAATGACTTCACTTTGCTTTAACGCTGGCAAGGTAGCGGAGGCATCTTTAATTTGAATTCTGCGCATTAACAATCCTCTTTTTTATTTCAATAAATCTTTAACAACATTCAAATATTGCAAGCACTCGTTTTCAATTAATCCCGCAGGTCTTGTCATGATACCGTTACCAAGTTGAAGCTGTTGCAATCGCATCGACAAGAAATCCGTTTTTGCACGAATTGTTTTCCAAGCATCCAAAATTTCTTCCTTATCGTTCTCTGAAATTCTAGGAGCTTTCAATGACAATTCTTCATTCAGCTTTTTCAGAATGCCATCATCTTCTTCCTTCACAAATTCAGACAACTCTTCAAATAGCGGAAGATTTTTTCCAAAACTATCACTCAAGTCTTTAAAGGCTTCTTTTCCAACTTTGAATCTTCCGCTTGTCCTTTGGCTTTTCTCCAATTTAAAACCGGCGTGGTTAACATCATTTCTCACCTCTGACAAGGACGAATAAGCACAGCCCACAGCCTTCATTCTCTCTGAAGAAAAGACTTGTTCTAAATCATTCCTTGTTTTTTTATGTTTTTCAGTTGCTTCAAAGTTTTTCTTTCCGCCAATCCACTGCAACGTTGAACCAATCATTTCTCTGTCTTCTTTGCAAGTGTAATCCATACCTATCGCATCCATGCAAATAGATACAATCATTTCTTGCATTATGGTAATGCACTGTTGAGTCATACCATTATCAAAACACCATTTGGCCGCGACAATTCCATTTTTTAATTTTTTCGAATCAGAAAATTCTGCAAATTTGGACTCAATCATTTCTAAAATTGGATCCAAAGCCCTTCTCGGGCCATTTTTTTCGGTATCATTTTCTATAATGTTTTTTATACAAATTCTAATATTCTTTACGTTATCACCATTAACTATTTCAAGCCCACGGCACGTTTGCAACATTCTTGTAATACGTTCAAGGTTTGTGGACAAGGGTTTCATCATCTTTTTCATTTCTAGGGCGAATTCACTAGAGTCATTGCTCCTTTTCACCCAAATACGGTCAATCATGTCGCACAATAACAATGAATTTCCATATTTACTAAATACGTTAGCAGCATTGCTGAAATCCATGATATCGCTAAAGCTCTTGAGCCTAAGCACAGGAGCATTACGTTCATCGATAGGAATGTTTTTCACCATGCCTACCGTGCCCATTTTTTCAAAAGCGCCATAATAAATTTGACCAATAGTCACATTCTTGGTGTTTTTCAAATACGTGAGCAGAACCATGCCAAGCATCGGCAAGCTTCTGAACCCCGAAGTGAAATCAAAATAAATTTCGTCGTTATTATTTATGTTATCATTGATACAGCTAAAGATTTTCCAAATTTCGGTTTCAGAAAAGCCTTCGCAATCCAGAGAAACTGGTGTAATGATCGATTCCGGGAAAATCTTCTTGTCTATTGCCGCAGATTCATCCTCATCGTTCCCGATACCCCTAGCCGCTTTTACCAACTGGTGGTGCAGCCCCCATTTATCCTTGCCAGGCACAATTGGGGGCTTTGTGTTATCGTCTTTATCACGATCGTCAAATTTACCATCTTCCCAATTATTGGCTTTGGCAGCTTCAGTCAAAAAAATCAGGATACGGTCATTTTCTGTCCAGCCCTTGCATTCGTGACGCACGATAGCTTCTTGCACATGACGCACATGCATTTCGCGGTCTTCTACACTGTCAAAATAATAGTTGCACACCGTGTAAGGACCGGCCCCTAAAAAGCCAATAAACACCTTGCGGTTTGGCTTATTCACGGAATCCCTTTCTTCTGCCATATTTTTCTCCATTTTTATCACAAAAGAAAATAATCAAAAAATGGCGAAATGTTAAAATTTTCTTAAAAAAGAACCCCGAACCCCGAAGGATTCGAAGTTCCACATTCTAGAACCTAGAATTCGTCAGCAAAAACTTCGTCAAAATCGATAATCATAATGACCTCTCGTAAAAAAAAGGTGCCCAAGCCAGAGGTCACTACGCATGCGGGCACCACTACACGTTCAACCTCAAAAATACATCCAAACGTTTTCGTTTTATCATGATTATCTCCTATATGATGTTGAGAATGACAAATCGCTCTCCGCTAATAGCGGAATTTCTTAGAGCTTACGCACGACAGAAATAATCTCTGCTGCAACAATCATCGGTATTAATGGAATCATGTTTTACTCCTGATGTTTATGTTGTATGTTGGTTGAGGTTGGTTAGAGATCGAATATTTCGGACAAAATAACTGCAGCGATAATAAACATAAAAGCCTCGTTCTAAGTGAATATTTTACAACGTCAAAACGCCGTGTTTAAGGAATAAAAAAAACGGGCGCACATTCGCGTCCGTCACTTAGCAGGCTTTTTTAAGCACAACAAAGAAATCAGTCGCGAAGACCTTCCCATTTCGTTTGTTTTTTGCTTTTTATAAACATTGAAAATCCTTTCATTACCATCTATTGGGTAATGGAGTTAAATATAACTTATTCGATTGCGATTGTCAAGAATTTTCTATAAAAAATTTTGGTTAAAACACATTGTTACAGACAAACATTTATTGCCACCACTCGAGTGAGAACGGGCTTGCGGAAAGCAACCGTTATGCATTCGTTAACAACATGCTCGGTGCATCGTAATCTCTCTTGCAAGAGTAACGCTTTTCAGAGCATCATCGCCAGCTGATTAACCATGGAAACAGGAAAAACTCTTAATCCCTATTCCGAGAGTAAAGCTTTGCAAGGCTCCAAGTACAAGGCAGTCGAAGCTGAAGAAAACATGTCTTAATCTCTCTTGCAAGAGTCCATAACTCTCTAGATTCTTCGACTTCGCTCAGGATGACACATTTCCGCCTTACTGCGACCGAGGCGAGAGAAGCGGAACAATTTGCGATCCGATAAGCAGGTATCCGACAGGTTGCAATTTCTCTTGCTAGAACAACGCTATTTCTGGAAACCGAAGGATGTCATTTTCTACAATGGTCCGCATTTGTCTTAATCTCTTTTTTCAAGAGTCCCGACAAAACCCTAATCTTTTAATTTCGCTCAAGATGACTCATTTCCAAATCTATTGCGACCAAGGCAAGCGAAGCGGAGTTACTCGCAAGCCCATTTCCAAATCGATAAGCACGCAACCGAAGGTTGCCATCTCTCTTTCGAGAGTATCGCTTTTCAGGCGAATCATTTTCAGCTTCTTGCCGAAGAAGATCTTATGTCTTAATCTCTCTTGCGAGAGTATCGCTTTTCAGGTGTTGAATCGTTCGTAGACGAATGTACCCGTACGTACAAAGTCTTAATCTCTCTTGCGAGAGTATCGCTTTTCAGGGCTTACGGCATTATAATTATTGTCGCATCTGCTATTAGTCTTAATCTCTCTTGCGAGAGTATCGCTTTTCAGGCAGAGTGATCCGGACGGCTTCTTCGAATGGGGTCACATGTCTTAATCTCTCTTGCGAGAGTATCGCTTTTCAGGTACAGAATTCTCGAATGGTACCACTGGCGATGGTATCGTCTTAATCTCTCTTGCGAGAGTATCGCTTTTCAGGGGTACCCTTCCAGAACCCTTGAAAATCAAGGCTTCCAGAGGGGTAAAAGTAACAACTGCCCATCCAAGCACTGAATTGTTTGTAACCATTATTTTGCATTGCCCTGAAAAACGGTCGAAAATGGCGTTTTTAGCTCAATTTCGACATGGTAACACGAATGTTGTCTGCAATAATGTCAAATTACAGTCTCGTATCCCGTACTAGACGCAATAAATATACACTTTTTTGCTCCAAGGGGTCCCTTACCTTCGCAAGGAGTTTTACAAAGGCGGGGGAATTATGGCTTGTTAAAGCACTTTGTAAGCAGGATTTTCTATGCGGTGCCCAATCCCAACAATCCGTATTCCAACATCCGCCTGCGAATCAATGGGGTAAAGGCGGACTGAATCCGTTTCAGGGTCGATGATCCGTTCCGCATTTTCCTCAAATCGTTCTAGCTGCGAATGCTCCATGAACGACTCGAATACCGATTTTTGCACACGAAACCCGGTTGAAAGGCACAACTTGACCATTTCCCTGCGACGGCGGGAATTACAAACATCGAAAGCTACCAGATACTTCATGCTGACTCGCTATATTCAGGATTCCACTGTAAATCTGTCATTTCTATTCCTTCCAAAAGCATTCGACGGAAAGCCTCAACCCGGAGTCGCATCACGCTTCGCCACGGCAAGTTCGCTAAGCCTTGATAGATTCCGTTTGGTCGTTCCATATACTCTTCGTAATGCTTCAGAAAAATTCGCATTTTTGTAGACTTCAAGAATAACTGTCCAGAGGAATCTTCTTCACTTCTTTGTTCAAAATCTTCAGTCGTAAGAATTCTACGATTAAACAAGAACAGTACAAGTCGATCCACCAACGGGTGACGAAATTCCTCGAGCATATCCTGCGCCAGCGAGTTTCTGCCATACGATGGTTCGTGCAAATAGCCCAACATCGGATCCATGCCATAGGATTCTAATAACGATTCCAGAGATCGTGCTGCAAGGGTGTATCCAAAGGAAAGCAGTGCATTTACGGGATCCGTACTTGGGTGGTACTTCCGACCCGGAAATTCAATACCGCAATTCAAACAATGCGAGAAATTTGCAAAATAGATTCTTGCACCATTGCCTTCGTAACCACGCAGCACATCTCTATCAAAACCCTGTAATTCACGAACAGCGTTCAGGTTGCGCAGGTATTCCTCGCGGTTTTCAAAGCGGAATGAATTGTGGGAATTCTTGGAATATGCATCCAAAACACGCAATCCGTTTTCTAGCTTACGAACAATGCAGGCCTTCGCCAACTCAAAAGCTCGCTCTCGGTTTCGGAAAGCATCATACTGGCAAAGTCGCAAAGGCACATTCTTGCCTATGGACGATACAAGCCGCCCTCTATAACGTCCGCCACTACTCAAAAAAGCGATATCGGTCCCCTTATCCAACAATGCAAGTATCGCGCCTGTTGTCGGGTGCACAGCCCCAAAGAGCGATAGCGAATCTACTTCGGACAATAGAATATCGTCTATGGTTGTGCCGTCGCGCTGGACCACCAAGTGTTCGCCGCACTTATTCAAGCGCGTGCCCTGTTCTGTAACATATAAGTGCATACAAACTCCTTAAAAAAAGGCGCCGTGTGTGATGTGTTATTCCTATTCAGTCTGCGGGCGCCCAGCACGGACCGTCTAGTTCTTTTCATTTGCTCATAAAATTTTCCTTTTCGGTTTACATTTTTACTTCTTGAAAACATCAAGCAAGAAATCAGCAATAACTTCAATAGCTTCCTTCAGCTCTTCGTCCATAAAGACTCCTTTATTTAGATGTTGATTATTCGGGGAAGTCTTATCCGCCCTTCCCATTAGCGGGACTTTACTAAAGCCTCTTCACAACCTTGATAACGGATGCTGCGATAATGACAGCGGCAACAACAGGATGCATTGTCAACTCCTTTTTCTGTATATTGTTTTTCGAGAAAACTTATCCACCTTTCCCGTTAGCGGTTTAACATCGTATGCCGGGCGCAAAGCTAGTCGAAAAGATCGATCAGAGCATCTACGATAACGGCAATGGCATCAACCAGTTCTTCGTGCATATTCGATTCCTTTATTATGAGTGACTTTTGGGGAGCCTTATCCGCCCTCCCCGATAGCGCAGCTTCGCTAGAGCTTCTTCACAACCTTGATAACGGTAGCAGCGACGACGAGTGCGGCAACAACTGGATGCATAGTTTATTCCTTTGTTTAGACTAGATGTACGGGAAAACTTATCCGCCTTTCCCGATAGCGGTTTTAAGACCGTTTGCAGGTCGCAAAGCTAGTCGAAAAGATCGATCAGTGCATCCGCGATAACGGTGATGGCTTCAACCAGTTCTTCGTGCATAATCTGTTCCTTTGTTTAGAATGTTGAGTGTTTTGGGGAGTCTTATCTGCCTTCCCCGATGGCGTAGCTTCGCTAGAGCTTCTTCACGACCTTGATAACGGTAGCGGCGACGATGAGAGCGGCAACAGCTGGATGCATATTTTGTTCCTTTGTTTAGAATGGATGCACGGGAAAACTGACTGCCTTTCCCGATGGCAGACCTTGATGGTTTTTGTGGAGAATAAAAAAAACGGGCGCTTTTTCGCGTCCGTCCTCAGTAGGCTTCATTTATAAGCACAACAAAGAAATCAGTCGCGAAGACCTTCCCATTTCGTTTGTTTTGTGCTTTTCGTAAAAATCATTTTGAAGTCCTTTCATTCACGCTCTTGTGCAGTGAATGAAATCAAATATACGTTATTGAATTTCGATTGTCAATAGTTTTTATAAATTTTTTTGATTTTATTGTTTTTTTAATGAAGAATTTAAGTAAATAGTTTATATAAAATTAAAATGAAGCAAAAGCGTTTCATAAGCATTTTCAAAATTCCTCCGCAACGCGACCCCTTGACGCGCATTATCAGACTAGTATATATTATTCCCCGTAGATTGCACTAACCCTGCCGACGTCGATAAATTGACGCCGTTGGCGTCCGTATCATAGTCTCGGTCATAGTTTCCAAGCTTGAAACTGCGACTCTCGACTCAGTACTATTCAGGGCAGGAAGTTCCACTATCTGCTTGACGCCGACCTCCCTTTGTTCCGCTCGACAGGCGTGAAAATTCGAGGCAGCATACACCCTATGGGGAAACTGGCCCCCTGGCGATCAACGTAGAGCACCGTCTGTCATTAATGGCGGACGTTAAACGCATGTCATTGAAAAATTTGCAAGCGGATTGCCCGACGGCGACCGTGGTTTATGGCTGTTGTCTTTGCAGCTTTCGTATGCGGGCTTTAACAAACTTATACGGAGATTCAGATGAATCGCACACAACATTATTCCTTGCTCAGGGCAATGGAAATCGACAAGAAAAACCTTCTCAAGTACCAGGAAATCTACAACTACGCCTACATCCTCAGCGACGGCATCTTCAAGATCGTCTTCGCCGAAGAAAAGGACCACACGCTCCTCATTTCGCTTGTGAACGCGATGCTTGATTTACACGATGGCGATGCGATCAAGGATATCACGCTCGAAATGCAGGAGTTTCCCGGCGCGTTCACCAAGAAGGACTGCATCGTGGATATTATCGGAACGACCAACGCGGGCGAACGCGTGCTGGTCGAGGTGCAGCAGCAGGGTGACGAATTTTACCGCGACCGTGTGGAATATTACATGTCCCGCGTCATCGAAAACCAGGTGCATACGAGCGAAAAATACGAACTACCCCGCATTTACTTCCTCGGGCTCTTGGACTTTACGCTTTCCCCGGAAGAGCCGCAGAAGTACATCCACCACGTTGATGAAATGTGCTACGGTAGGAAGTTCTTCCCGAAAATCCAGAAGATTTTCGTGGAAATCGAGAAGTTTTTCAGGCTCGAAGAAAAGGGGATTACCACGAACGACAGCTCCGAAGCCGCGCAGTGGCTCCGCGCCATCAAGGTGACTATCAATGAGGAACCCGTTCCCGAAAAGATTATGCAGAACGAAACGTTCAGGAGGTTGTTTGATTCTGTGAAATTGATTAATTTTGCAGAAGAGCTATTCAACTGCGAGGTAAAGAACGTGACGGACTTGATGGTAGAACATGAAATCGGATTTGCCGAAGGGCGCAAAGACGGGCTCGCTGAGGGCGAGCTCAAGAAGGCTCGTGAAATGGCTGCCAAGATGCTTGCCAAGAATAAGCCTATAGAAGAGATTATGGAATTCACGGAGCTTTCTGAATCTGAGATTCTTGCTATCAAGTCAAGGGTTGCGCCCTAGCAGAGTGCGTTTGTGCATAGGCGAGGTGTTGTACTCGTTTGTAGTCCATGGATATCTTCCGTGGGCTTTCTTTTTCTTATTGTTTTTATGTATATTATTTCCACAAGAAGAAAGGAGATTATATGGTAACCGTTATTGTTATCGCCGTTATCGTGATTTTAGTCCTCTGCTTCATTTCCATGTACAATGGACTTGTGAAGCTCCGCAATAATCGCGAGAATGCCTTTGCCAATATCGATGTGCAGCTCAAGCAGCGCTATGATCTTGTACCGCAGCTGGTCTCGACGGTCAAGGGTTATGCTTCTCACGAAAAGGACGTGCTTGAAAAGGTGACTGCTGCCCGTGCTGCCGCCATGAGCGCAACGACTATTGACGAGAAGGTTGCTGCGGACAAGGCAATGAGTAGTGCGCTTTCGGGGCTCAAGGTATCGCTTGAAGCTTATCCGGAACTTAAGGCAAACCAGAACTTCTTGCAGCTGCAGACAGAACTTGCAGATATCGAGAACAAGCTTGCTGCTGCTCGCCGCTTCTTCAATTCTACGACTCGCGAATTCAACAATGCTTGCGAAACATTCCCGAGCAATATCATTGCCGGTATGTTTAACTTTAAGCGTGCTGCCATGTACGAGGCAACTGAAAATCGCGCAACGCTTGAAAAAGCTCCCGAGGTGAAGTTTTAATTAGGTCGCTATCACCTAAATTATGCGCTATGTCGGTATCCAAACCCAGATTTGGCGGAATAATCGCAATACGGTTATTCTGCTTTTAATGTTCCCGCTACTTTTGCTGGGAATGGTTTTGGGTTCTATCATGATGCTCGATTGGCTCGGGTATTTTTGTTGGGAAGGACATTGTGATGCGGGGCTTCAGGCGACTACGTTTCATTGGCCTGCCATTTGGGAAATTTTTTATGCAGTGGCGCCGTATGTGCTTGGGATAACCGCAATCTGGTTCATCATTGCGTACTTTGCGAATGTTTCTATCATCCGTCATGCAACGCACGCGCGCCCGCTCGAGCGCAAGGAGAATGTCCGCGTTTATAACATCGTCGAAAACCTCTGCATTGCAGGCGGTATCGAGATGCCGAAAATCAACATTGTCCAGGACTCAAGCTTGAATGCTTTTGCAAGCGGCATTGATATAAATTCCTATACGGTTACGCTCACGACGGGAATTATAGATAAGCTAGATGATGCTGAGCTTTCGGCTGTTGTGGGCCATGAACTCACGCATATTAAGAATCGCGATACACGCCTTATGGTGGTGTGCATTGTTTTTGTCGGGATTTTCTCCATGCTCATGCACGGGATATTCCGTATTTTGGGTTCTATAACACGTGCACCGCGCCGCTCAAACCGCAAGAATGGTGGGGGAATCATTCTTATTTTACTTGTTGTTTTGCTTTGGGCCGCTGTGGGTTACTTTTTCAGTTCATTGACGCGGCTTGCCATTTCTCGCAAGCGTGAGTATGTTGCTGATGCTGGGGGAGCCGAGCTTTGCGGTGACCCGCTTGCCCTTGCTTCTGCGTTGAGGAAAATTTCTGAAGACCCTGGGCTAGCCAATGTGAAGCGTAGCGATATTGCACAGCTTTACGTTATTCACCCTGATGAAGAATTCGACAACAATATGGGTCTTAAGGGTTGGGTAGCTAAAGCGAATATCATGTTCTGCACGCACCCGGATACGCCCGAACGCATTAAGTTGCTCGAACAATTTTAAGTTCCATTTGCAAATAGAAAAGGCACCCCGAACGGGGTGCCTTAAACCTTCCTATGAAAGATTAGAATTTGGACTTAAGGGCTTGCGGGCAAGGCACTTCTTTATAAGTGTGGTTCGGGTTGCCTGCGGCTTCCATCCAAGTGGCGAGGAAGAGGCAGCCTTCCTTGGCTTCAGCATCGTTTGCAAAGGCGCTGTTGCACTTCTTGGTAAGGCATTCCTTACGCAGGGTGAGGAGGTTGCCATTGTAACCGACTTCCTTTTCGCAGTCGGAGAGGAGGCCACCGTATGTCGTGGTGTTTTGCGGAATGTTCCAGCCCATCTGGCTGCATCCGTTAAATGCACCGAATCCGCCACCCGGAATCATGATGTCGAACTGGCCGCCTTGCACGTCGTAACCGATGTTGGAAGCCATCACGACGAGGGTCTTGCCCTTGAGTGCCTGATGGTTAGCCTTGGTTTCGTACTTGCCAGTGCCGGTGAAGGTGAGGGCGAAGCACTTGCCGCATGTAGCATCGTTACCTGGAGTCGCTGCGAAAGCGTAGGCGAGTTTGTCGCTCACGATTATAGGAATCTGGCTTGTGCAAGTTGTACCCTGGCCACCAGAGCAGATGCTGCCGCTAGTGTTGCCAATCGGATTCTTGCCCTTGGCGTCGCAAGTCTTGGCTGCACCGCCATGTTCTGGCCATGCGCAGTGAGGCATGCAGCAGTCCCAATAACGGGTAGCGAAGCCCTGCTGTCCACCGGCGCCAGCGTTGAGATACTGGGCTTCTTCAGCGGAAGCGTTGGGATTGCTTTGTGTCTGGGAGCTGCTCGACTTGGGAGCGCTGCTAGAGGATTTCGGCTGGCTGCTGGAAGACTTCGGCTGTTGCTGAGAAGAAGAGGACTTTGCACTGCTAGAAGATTTGGCTGTGCTGTTGGAGCTCTTTGCCGGAGAGTTGCCGCTAACCGTCAATACGAAGGAGAACTTCTGGCCATCGATAGTAATTTCTTCTGTGGCCGTTGCTTCATTCCAGTAATCAGGAACGGAACCTTCAAGAGAGTAGGTCTTTGCGTTCTTGTCGTAGTTTGCTTGCAAGAAGTGCAATGTCCAGTTGCGGTTCGGTTCGGATTCAACACCGCTAAAGGTCACCTTGCTGATGGAGGCTCCCTTTGCGACTGTCTGGGTCAAGTTACCTGTCACGGTGACGTTACCAACTACAGTAGGCTGTGTTGCAGAAGAGCTTGCCGGCTTCGGCTGGTCAACCTTTTGAGAAGAGGAAGACTTCGGCTGCTGCTGGTTGTTCTTGGCAGAGCTAGAGCTTGCAACAGGAGTCGGGCCCGGAATATATGCCGAGGAACTGCTGACAGCTACGATTGCACTGGAGCTAACGCCAGTGCCGATATTGGCAGCGTTCGGATCGATTCCGCCCGGGAGAAGAATTGTCTGTCCGGTAATGGTTGCCTTGGATCCATCGGCGTAGGTAATTGTCTTGTCCGGACTGACAACAGGGAGGGTTGCAAGGTTTACGTTATTTACAATTGCATTGCCGCTCAAGTCCACGATAGAACCTGTAGCGACATCGAATGCACCAACAGGAATGCTAGTTTCGTTGGTGACGAGATATGTGCCTGTTCCGTTCGGCACGATTAAGAAAATTTGTGAGCCCGCCACGAGCATCCAGCTATTTTGATCTACTTCGAGAGCAGGTTTTGGAGTAGCGGTTGCTTCGATGCCAGATTGTGCAGCGGAAGCGAGGTCTTCGGAGCAGTTCCATGCAACGAGGGAAAGGCCGAAAACGGCGAGGGTTTTGAAAATTTTATTCTTCATAGTGTATACTAAGCCCTTAAAAAGTTGCACCCATGAATCCAATCATCCCGGCTTAAAGATAAAATCTTATTGAGAAAAATGCTCGTAAATAAGAGTAAAAAGAACTAAACAGGAACAAATTGTGAATCATAACACAAACTGTTTATTATCAAAGACTTACAAAAAAGAAAAACGCCCCTTACCGGGGCGTTTAGTTCCATTTTAGACTTGTCGATTAGTACTTGTCCTTGAGTACCTGCGGGCATTCCACTTCCACGTATTCGTGGTTCGGGTTGCCTGCTGCTTCCATCCATGTTGCAAGGAAGAGACAGCCCTTCTTTGCTTCTTCGTCGTTGGCGAACGACTTGTTGCACTTTTCGGTGAGGCAGCTCTTGTATTTGCCTGCGGCGTATTTCGTCTCGGTTTCGCAATCAGAGAGGAGACCGCCGTATTGTGCGCCCTGGCTGCCCCAGCCCATGCTAGAGCATCCGTTGAACATACCGACGCCACCACCCGGAATCATGATGTCGAACTGCCCTTGCTGAACGTCGCCACCTACGTTGGTTGCCATGATGATGAGCTTCTTGCCTTTAAGTCTCTTGATGTTTGCGTCGTTAGAATACTTACCGGTACCGGTGAAGGTAAGCTGGAAGCACTTACCGCAGGAGCCGCCGTTTGCTGCCGGAACTGCCGCGAATGCGAATGCCATTTCGGTACAGCCGTCAATCGTAAACGGAATTTGGCTTGTGCAAGTCATCTGAGGACCGCCACTGCAGATACTGCCGTCGCCCCAGTTCGTGTTTGCGGACTTGCCCTTGTTGGTGCACTGCTTGGAGAAGTTGCCACCAGAGTGTTCCGGCCATGAGCAGTGAGGCTTGCAGCAATCCCAATAACGGGTTGCCCAACCAGAACCGCCGTTGCCCTTAGTCTTGATTGTCGGGCACTTGCCGGTCACAGGTGCAGAACTGCTGCTCGGAGGAGGAGCGGAGCTGCTGCTGCTCTTCGGCTTGGAAGAACTGCTCTTGGGTGTTGCGCTGCTGCTGTTCGGGTTTGGCGGGATATAAGTAGAGGAACTGCTAACAATCGGTTGCTGTGAGCTCGAAGATACGACTGGAGCGGTATAATCCACGCACTTGGCGCCCGGTGTAAGGATGGGGAGCGTTAAGATGTTCGAAGTCGTAGTGAGTACAGTGACCATGTCAATGTACTTGATGGTATTTGTTGTAAAGTCGGCATAACCGATGGGTGTGCCATCTGGCATGGTGACGACAGTGTTCTGGTAAATGACGTAGTCGCCAGTCGCATCCTTCAAGTGGAAGGCCGGTTCCAGAATCTTGTAGCGGACATTGTCGCCGTGGATAAGCGGAAGTGTATTGAGATCGATGTTGTTGACAACCGGCTTGCCGGACATATCGACTACATTGACGAGTGTAGAGCCCGAGGTCGCAACGATTGTACCGACTTGAGTACCGGCTTCATCAGTTACCGTGAGGTCTGCATAAAGGAGGTATTTCTTGTCGGCCACTAGGTACCAAGCGTCAACGCAGGTCGAAATGGAGGCATCGGGCTGCGGATTCGTATTGCACCTTGCAGCGTCGCCAGGAATTACCGGCGTTTTAGCCAAATCAACCTGAGGAATGATGGTATTGCCTGCCATGTCCTTGACGATGGCGATCAATGTTCCCTGGATAGGGACGAGCTTACCGACTTGGTTTCCGGCAAGGTCGGTGACTCTTTGATCTTTATACATCAAAAGACCCTGTTCTTGCAGATACCAAGCGTCTTCACAAGGTATAATAGAAACATCGCTACCATTGCTGGGCGATTTATCATCCGAACAAGAACAAGCCAAAATAATAGTTCCAAGCGAAAGCAAGGATCTCAAAAAGGGGTATTTCATAGAAGTTCCTCAGAAATATTCCCCAAACACCTCGTGTAAAGATAGAAATGTGTATATACAATGTCTTGTAAAAAAACTTTTCGCATCGATTTCGTGTTGTGATAGTGACTTAGAACAAATTGGACGGGGGAGAACGGGCCTCGGCTTTTGTAAAACATTGTAAAAATTATTGATGTAAAAATCTTTTTACAAATCGTAACGTGTTGAAAATTACGAGCTTAGTGAATTTAATTGAGTTGTTGATAAGTTGTTAGAAAACTGGTTTTATAGTTGAAATAAAATATTGAACCTTTGAAATTTAAGCAAAAAAGGGCAATTTTTACCTAGGATTTAAGCGTGTTTTCAACAGCCGAAAAACGATGAAAAAGTTGTGGATAAGTCCGAAAATCCGCATTTTTGGCGAAATTTCAAAAGAAAAAATCTTGCAAATAATCTAGAAATTATTAAATTTGTGTTCCAATTTCGCAGAGTACCGCTTCCTATGCTTTGCGAAAATACGGAGAACTCGTGTAGTTCTCTTGAACTTGAAGCGATAAACCTTCTGCTGAAGAAGAGGAAAAAATGGCAAAAGAACATTTTGACAGAAGCAAGCCGCACTGCAACATCGGCACCATCGGCCACGTTGACCACGGTAAAACCACTTTGACCGCTGCAATCTGCACCACCCTTGCTGCTAAGGGTCTTGCCGCTGCAAAGCGTTTCGACGAAATCGACAACGCTCCGGAAGAAAAGGCTCGTGGTATCACGATTAACACTTCCCACGTGGAATACACCACTGCTAACCGTCACTACGCACACGTCGACTGCCCGGGGCATGCTGACTATGTGAAGAACATGGTGACTGGTGCTGCTCAGATGGACGGCGCTATCCTCGTCGTTGCTGCTACTGACGGCCC
>NZ_FRAZ01000001.1:0-644821 GCF_900142485.1 Fibrobacter sp. UWB12
GCCTTGTACTTCTTGAGACGGAACTTCGTCTTGAGTTCGCGGCGTTCCTGACGGTGGATGTACTTGTCGTCCATGAGCACGTTCAAGATGGCGCTTTTGGCCTTGGCGGCTGTCGGGTTATCCTTGAGCGTTTCGACAAAGCGTACAAAGTCCTTTTCACGGGCGTCGTAGGTGGCGTCTTCGGCCGGCACGCCCTTTTCCATGAGGTGGCAGCTGTATTCGTCAATCCATGCCTGGTTCTTGTGGTAGGTCATCTTCTGGATGAGGTCCACCATATCGGCCGGAACACCCATCTTGATCATGTCGTCCGGAGTTTTTTGGGTAGCAGATGTAATGGAATCCTGCAAAATAGCGAGAACTTGGACATCTTCGGATTCGCCTTTGTTTTTAAGATAATCGGCGACGTTCTGGAGAAAATCGATGTATGGACCACCGGCCTTGTCCTGTTGACCTTTGTGGACATCGGTCGCGATTTTGTAGGCGTCTTGATAAGAGAGCATTATTAACCTTTCTTTTAAAAATTCGAGCATCCACGATGCCCATGCCTTGAATATACATAAAGCATAGTTAAAAAAGCGTCTGTTGGTTTCTTTTTTGCTCCAAAAGACCTCATTTTCTTTACAAATCGACTATTTTGGTTGATTTTTCTTTGAAATTGGTCGTTTTGTCTTGATAACTAATCCAAACGGATTATGTGAAGTTCCCTTTGAATTTTTAGTAAAATAAGCTATCTTTGCGCACAAAACAAAAAAAACATAAAAAAATAGGATAATGAGTATGAACTCTCGATATCTTAAATTGGGGTTGGCCGCTTTTGCTGTTTCTCTCTGCATTACAGCTTGCGGTGATGACGTGTTAGTTTCCGAGGACCAGTTTGTTACCGTCAATTCGTTGAATGACGAAAAGTGTAACGAAGAACGCGAAGGCTCCATGGCTTTTGTGAAGTCCAAGGCCACGATGTACCTGTGCTCTGAAGGCGAATGGATTGCCATGAAGGACCAGGATGCCATCAAGTACCGTTGCGAATCCAAGGAACTCAAGGATAAGTCCGGTATTGCGATTGTTTGCGATGGCACTGACACTATCGGTGTGGTCTACAACGGTAAGGATGGTGCCAACGGTAAGGACGGTACCAACGGTAAAGATGGTTCTAATGGTAAGGATGGTACCAACGGTAAAGACGGTACTAACGGAAAGAACGGTACCAACGGTAATGATGGTACGAATGGTACAAATGGTACGAACGGCACCAACGGTACGAACGGTGTAAGTGTCGATACCGCCGCTATCAAGAAGTCTATCAACGATGCCTTGAGCGCTGCATCTGCCAACAACCAGAAGCAGATTGACGAAGCTCTCAAGAACTTGAGCAGCGCCTCTGCCAAGAACCAGAAGGACGTTGACAACGCTATCGGTAACTTGAGCAGCGCTTCTGCCAAGAACCAGAAGGACGTTGACAATGCTCTTGGCAACTTGAGCAGCGCCTCTGCCAAGAACCAGAAGGATGTCGATGACGCCCTTAAGAACTTGAGCTCTGCTACGGACAAGTATGGCAAAGATCTCGATGACAAGTTCAGCGATGCCTACAGCAGCTGGACCGCTGAACTCGAAAACAAAAAGTGCGAAATCGTCAATACGGAACGCAACGACGAAACGGCTATCATCACTGTGACCATCAAGTGCGGTAAAGCTGAAACCAAGATGGAAATCCCGTTCACGGTCCCGAACGAAAATCTCGAAAAGAAGTTCACAAAGCACGTGGTGGTTCGCCTCCCGGTGATGAGTGAAAAGAAGACCGATTCTGACGACATCTACGAAGAACTCTGGTCTCACCTGAAGAGCGGCAAGTATTCCGAACTCTCCATCATCGACCTCGACAAGAAGTACGATGCAACGGGTAAGGTGTTTGTCTCTGACCTCGTGGCTTCTGCCTCCCAGCCGTTCGTGACGGTTGAAGAAGTCAACCAGAGAGAAGTGAAGTACAACGTTGTGCGTCTCGAAGGCGACATCGATGTGACGAACTTGACAAACCCGATTGTGGAACTCCGCGTGAAGATGAACCTCGGCGGTCTCAATTTCTCGACTGTTGATTTTGCCTATAACACGATTGTGGACTTGACCGACAAGGATCCGAATGTTCTCGATGCAACGGATACGGTTGTCATTGACTTCTTGACCGACTACAAGACAGCCCGCATGAAGTACTTGCTGAAGAATGGCAGAGATTTTGAAAATGCTCTCTTGCAGGCTAACGATGAACTTGCTAAGGCCCTTTACTTGAAGAAGGATGGCGAAGACTACCCGCAGTTTGAACATTATCTGCCGAACAAAGTGGACTTGAACGAATACTTCAATAGCGTATTCTGGATTATGGCTTTGGTCGACCAGGCCGATGTCGCTAAGAATGTGAACAAGGCCTACAACGACTTCCGTACGATTTTCGCAGAAGAAGGTAACTTCAAGAAGGGGGCGAAGACGCTGTTCGATGGCCGTGAACAGAGCATGTATTTTGTGGACTACCTCGCCTTGCTCATCAACGCAAACTTTGATAAGTATCATTACTGTGAAGGTATGTGCTTTGACTATATCTATGAAGACTATAATTCCGACAGGGACGATAAGTACTACAAGATTTTGCAGAAGGGCTTTAAAGAGGTTTACAGACTTGATGTAGAGGCTGCAACGGATTTTGAAGATGGTTACAAGATCCAGAAGACTTCTGTTGATGATGGCTATTTTACCTACTTCAAGTACGATACCAAGCAGGAAGTATGGTTCCCGGTTGTAAGTAGTGGTAATTACTTTATAGAAACCGTAGCAGCTACTGCTGAAAATGGTCAATGTACATCTGCAAAAAAAGGTGAGATTATAACCTTGACTTCTGAAAAGCTTGATTTCAGCTTAAAGTGCAATTGCGATGATGGTTATTGCGCATGGAACTTGGTGGATGCTTGCGAAGGTCGTGAAGAAGGATACACAGGCTTTACTAGGGAACATGGGTCTGAACCGTGGGCTACCTATGAATTTGAGTGCGTGCAGAATCCTCGTTGTGAAGGCTCTGACGAAGTCTGTTCTTTGCAAGAAAAGAGACTTCCGTCTTCTGCTTCATCATCTTCTGTCTACAAGAACGATGAAGAAATCCTTGCCGATGCACTTGGTGCTTGCAATGAAGAAATCATGAAGAATGATGAGAAAAACTTCGTGAAGCTCAATTTGAAGGAGCTTATGCTTTCTACGATGACCGGCTATGGTTATTACAAGTGCGATCATGTCTTTAACGGTGACGGAGTAGATTTTTATAAGTGGGTTTCTGCTAGCGATATGGATGTTGAATTCAATCAAGCTTGTGTTGAAGCTCGTAAAAATGAAGTTAAAAAAGTTGGTGACAATCATTATATCTGCCGAGAATACGTACCAGGTAGTTCAACTTCTTCTCATTCCTGGAGTGAAGAATATGATGGTGAATTTCTTGGTGATCAACATTGCTCTTTGGACAATCAGGGTGACATCGCTACGTATGAAAAAGAAGGAAGTGATGGTGTCGGTTATAAAACTTGCAATCATGATCGAAACAATGTTCCCAAATGGATGGATACTCAAGTGGATGAGTATTGCAAGGACAACGTGAAAATCAATGGTACGGTGACGAACAACATCTCTGCGACAAAGAAGATTGTTGCTAACGAAGATCTTAGTGGCAAAACATTTGGAGAAAAGTGCGAATTCGATGGAACGCTCTATGTCCGTAATTCTGAGGGTACTTCCCTGAATTGGATGAACGTAGAAGGGTATATCAGCTGGGTGTACAGCGACCGTTCTGGTATCGTTTCTGGTGATCGCTACTATATATTCATGGATGGCTATACGGATCATAAGATCTATTTCTGCACTTACGAAGGGAACGATTTCACTTGTAAAGAAACTTCTGTTGAAACAATCCGTGGCTTGACTCCTGCTGAACCGGGTTCATGCACTGATGATAATGCAGAAACGTGCATTACCGCGATGGAACAGTTGAACCTCCTCGCCAATATGACTGATTACAAGCAAGAAACTGCAGAACATGTTTCCTTAATCGAATTTGTCACGGAAGTTCTGCTCCCGGGTGCAACCGAGAAAACTAAGGTTGTCGCTTCTGTTGTCAGAGACGATTGGCATGAATTTGGTTTAGATGATTATTGCTCTTACAATGCAAACTTTGATTATTTAGTTTATGATAATGGTTCTTCGTCTTCTACAACAAGGGACAGAATGTGCAATGAAAACGGTGCTCCTAAGTACATTAGAACTGCTGCCGGCAGCACTTATGACAGCTATTATGACGATGTATCTCTTTCTTACAAACCCTATTCTGACAAGTGGTATACCGTTAAGGAATACTGTGCTACGAAGAATAAACATTGCTACATAAAAGGTCAAGAACCTGCAAGTGCATCTTCTAGCTTTGACTGTGCTTTTGGCGAACCTTACGTGAATAATAAACTCTTCTATTGCGACCAGACTGATGGTGAATGGAAAATGGATGCATCCATAACTACGGCTGAACAGTATTGCGACAAGAAGTTGAAATTCAATAGAGGCTGGGATGAATGTAGCTACGAAGCAATTGCTGCTGTAGAACATCCTAATGATTGTGCAGAGGATGATGCCGGCTGTCAGCAATGGGAATATAATGTGTATGATGAAACATGCTTTGCTCCGTCTGGTTTAACATGGCCTGAAGGTGTTGAACCCGATGGACAACCGTTGGTTGGGTACTGTGGCTTGTATACTGGAGGATGGAGTTGGGGTAATGGAGTCTAATCGCTGAGATAATCTAACAGTATGAAAAAACTTGCTTTGATTCTCGCACTTGCGCAGGCGGCGGTCTTTGCTCAGACCGGTCTCTTGGGGGGTAAAACCGGCCTCCACCAGCAAGATGCGAATACGATTGGATTTTTCCACTTCCGTGTGGGTACGGGTGGTACCATAGCAACCGATAACTGGGGCTATACTCGTGGCGCCTTGTTTACGGACCGCTTTGGACGTACCCAGCATCTCGATGTGTGGGATGCCCGCATGGAAAAGGGCCGTATTGACGGTGCTTTGGCCGGTAATTTCAACTTCACGTTCGGTCTGCGTGATGACTTGGACATTTCTGTAAGTCTCCCGATTTACTATGACCACGCGAAGGATTACTCCGGTGAAGCTATCCGCGCTCACATGGGCGAGGGTGGCCTCGGCGACTTGCAGTTCTATGCCAAGTACCGCACACCGCATTTGTTTGGCCCGGATTACATGACGACCGCAGCTGTTGTCGACCTTACGCTCCCGACCGGTTGGAAGGGCGTGGGTATGCGTCCGCGTCACGCCTGGTTCCTCGATAACGAAGGTGGCCCGACGTATGCCTACACGGCAAACAGCGTAATGCTCGGCCTTACGGGTGTTGTCGCCGTAGACTATACCAAGAAGGGAGTTCCGCTGACGTGGAATTCTTCTCTTGGACTCATGATCGGCTTTGGCGATGCCTCGAATACGCTTGTCTATAGCACAGGCGTGAACTGGCTCGTGAATGATTACTTCCAGCCGTTCCTTGAATTCAGTGGCGAAATGCGCTTTGGTAACGATGCGTATCCGTTCAGCCCGATTACCGACCCGATGGTACTCACGCCGGGTATCAATGTGAAGATTCCGTTCTTCAACATTGACTTTGCTGCTGGTATCGATATCGGTATTGGGAACCTTGTTGATGGCTATGAGCGAAAAGATGCCATGGACAACTGCAAGGATTTCCAGATCAAGTACAAGGGTGAAAATGGCTACCGCGCCAGTTATTGCTATGTGTCCCAGCCGCTTATTGCCGGTATCGCAAAGCTTACGTGGACGTTTGGCTTTGACGGTGACGACGACAACGATGGCGTAAAGAACCGCAAGGACAAGTGCCCGGATACGTTCCCGCCGATTGTCGTGGACGAAGACGGCTGCGGTATCGATACGGATGAAGACAAGGTCTTTGACGGTCTTGACAAGTGCCCGGATACGCCGAAGGGCGTGCCTGTGGATAGCGTCGGCTGCCCGTTCGATACGGACGAAGATGGCGTCTATGATTATAAGGATATGTGCCCGGATACGCCGAAGGGTGTGCCTGTGGACAGCGTCGGTTGCCCGTTCGATACGGACGAAGACGGCGTGCTGGATTACAAGGATCAGTGCCCGAATACGCCGAAGGGAGTCAAGGTTGATTCTGTTGGCTGCCCGCTCGACACCGACAAGGATGGAGTCTTTGATGGACCGGATAAGTGCCCGAATACGCCGGAAGGTGTTGCCGTGGATGCTGATGGTTGCCCGCTTGATACCGATAAGGATGGCGTGCCGGATTACCGCGACAAGTGCCCGAATACGCTCCCGGGAATCAAGGTGAATAAGCGTGGTTGCCCGTTGCGTCGTAAGGAAGACTTGGATTACCTCAAGAAGGGTATCCAGTTCGAATTCGACTCGGCAAAGCTCTTGAAGTCCAGTTACCCGACTTTGGATGACATTATCGCTCTCTTGGAAAAGATTCCGGAAGTGAAACTTGAAGTCCAGGGCCATACGGATATCGTGGGTACTGAAGATTACAACCAGAAGCTTTCTGAAGATCGTGCTCACTCTGTGACGGATTACTTCCAGTCGAAGGGTATTCCTGGCGAACGTCTCCGTGCAATCGGCTTTGGTACTCGCGTGCCTATTGCTGATAACGTAACGGACGAAGGCCGTGCCAAGAACCGCCGCGTGGAACTCATCCCGTTCGGTTACTACACCGAAGGCGATAGCACCGTGGCTGCACCGTCTGATTCGCTTTTGAACGACAGCACAGCCGTGCCGCCTCCGACAAAGTCCGAGGTGAAGCCGGAATCTAAGCCCGAAGTGAAGGTGAAACTCAAAGTGGATCCGACAAAGAAGGTGAGGTCGGCATCGAAGGCTGGTTCTAGGCGCAAAAAGGAAATTGAGGCAAAAGCCGCTAAGGCCGTTGAAGAACTGAAAGCCGAAGTGAAAACGAAGGCTGAAGAAATCAAGGCCAAGGCCGCTCCGCCTGCGGAAGCGCCGAAGCCTGCAGCAGAAGCTGCGCCGGCGAAGACAAGTGCGCCGGCCCCGGCAGCACCTGCTGCTAATCCGTAATATTCACAAAAAAGACCTTGCTCGTTTCGAGCAAAGTCTTTTTTTTTATAACTTTACAAAAATACCTTCTTTACAAATAAAAATGAACCAGGAAAACAGTGGTATGAAAAAACAATGCCTTAAGTTAGGTATGGCCGCTTTTGCGGTTTCACTTGGCATTACCGCCTGCGGTGATGACGTGTTAGTTTCCGAAGACCAGTTTGTTACAGTCAATTCGTTGAAAGACGAAAAGTGTAACGAAGAACGTGAAGGCTCCATGGCGTTTGTCAAGTCGACGGCCACGATGTATGCCTGTACGGACGGTGAATGGGTTGCCATGAGCGACAAGGATGCTATCAAGTATCGTTGCGAATCCAAGGAACTTAAGGACAAGTCCGGATATGCCATTATATGCGACGGCGATACAATTGGCGTTGTGAATAATGGTAAGGATGGCGCCAACGGTAAAAATGGTTCTGATGGTAAAAACGGTTCCGATGGTAAAGAAGGTAATAACGGAAAGAATGGAACCGATGGTAAAAATGGTACCAACGGCAATAACGGTACAGATGGTACTAACGGCACCAACGGTCAAAATGGTGTAAGTGCCGACACGGCAGCAATCAACAAGGCTATCAAGGATGCCTTGAGTTCTGCATCTGCCAAGAATCAGAAGGAACTTGATGAGGCTCTCAAGAACTTGAGCTCTGCTTCTGCAAAGAACCAAAAAGACGTTGATGATGCTCTCGGCAACTTGAGTTCTGCATCTGCAAAAAGTCAGAAAGATGCTAACGATGCTATCGGCAGCTTGAGCTCTGCTTCTGCCAAGAACCAGAATGATGTTGATGAAGCTCTCAAGAATTTGAGCAGCGCAACGGACAAGTTTGGCGAAGATGTCAATAAGAGTTTCAATGATGCTTACAGCAGCTGGAACTCTGAAATCGATGGCAAAAAATGCGAAATCACCAAGACGGATCGCGATAATGAAAAGGCTATTATCACCGTGACCATCAAGTGCGGCGAAGCCGAAACCGAAATGGAATTCCCGTTCACGGTCGTGAACGAAAACCTCGCCAAAGTCTATAAGAAGCATGTGGTGGTGCGCTTCCCGGTGCAGGCCACGAAGGAAACGGATTCCGAAGACATCTACGAAGAAATTTGGAAGGACCTCAAGGGTGGCGACCATGCGGAATTGACCGTCACGGACCTCGACGAAAAGTTCGATGCGACTGGAAAGTTGTTTGTTACGGACCTCTTTGCAACGGCAAATCATTCTTTGGTGACTATCGAAGAAGCTAATGAAAGGACTGTGAAATACAAGGTTGCGCGCCTTGAAGGTGACCTTGATGTGAGGAACCTGACGACCCCTGTTGCTCAGTTCCGTATAAAGTTGAACTTGACCAACAACGCGTTCAGTTCTTTTGGCGGATTCGGTTCTAATGCTACGGATGTTATCTACAGTGCCTATGTGGATTTGTCCGAAGATGCTGACACGGTTGTTGTGGACTTCTTGACGGACTACAAGGCTGCTCGTGTAAAGAACTTGGTGGATGCTGGTAACGATTTTGCCGAAGCTAGCAAGTTGGCAAACAAGGAACTTGCTGCCGCACTTTATTTGCAAAATAAGGATAGCGATGAATATCCGTCTTTCGAACACTTTGTACCGGATCAGCTTGGCTTGCTCGAACACTTTAATAGCATCGCTTGGGTGATGGCTCTCATCGACCAGAAGAGCAAGACTCCGGGATTTAACGCTGTCTATAACGCATTCCGCAATGTCTTTGCCGAAAATGGTGACTTCAACAAGGCAATCACGACGACATACGCTGGCGAAGATCGCAGCATGTTCTTTGTAGACTACCTCGCTTTGCTTATCGACGCGAACTTCTTCAAGTGGAACCAAATGCAGCATGGCGACTATACTGCTGAAACGAATGTCTGGAGTGGTACGGATGCCGTCTATTACAAGATTTTGCAGAATGGATTTGTGGAAGCCTATAAGCTTAAAGTCGAAGACGCAAAGGTTTTCAATAATCCGTCTGGCTATAGCAGCAAGGTGTATAAGTCTGATGTCAAAGGGGGATATTTCCATTACTTTGAATATATCGAAAACGATCAAGTTTGGTATCCTGTAACACTTTGGGCTGTAGGTGTTGCAACGGTGGAAAAAGTTTGCGATGCTGACGCTGTTAATTCGACCTTCTTCTATAGCTTTGAAGGTCTTGATGATAATGCCGTTTGTGTATGCGACAATGGAGAATGCTACTGGCAAGATCCTGAAAATATATGCTTGGGCCGTAATAAAGGAGATAAGGGATCGGCGTTCTTTGACGGGGAAATTCAAGAGTATGAGTGCGTAGAAGCTGAATGTGATCTATCAGCTTCTTCTACTTGCGATGATCTTGAACTTGTTCCTGTTTGGGAATCTTCGAGCTCTGTTGCAAATTCTTCTAGCTCTTTTGCGGAACAGAACGGTAAGACTCCGGAAGAACTTGCAAATGATCCGTCTTCTCCGCTTTACCTCGGTGCATGCAATGCTGAAAATGTTGGAAAAGAAAAACCGTTTGACATTAAGAATGCGGAAAACGCTACGACAACCGGCAGCATGACTTATGTATGCGATGGTGTAAAATGGAGAAAATTGAACGGTTGGGATGAAGAATTTGGTATTTGTACTAAATCTGTGATGGAACAGGGGGCTGTCAAGGATGTTCCTGGTTCTCGGTATATGAAGTGCGAATACCTTGATAATGAAAATAAATACGAATGGATTGATGCTGATTCGTATGATTATTATGCAAGGAAAGCTTGCCATTACGGCAATGTTGATAAGAATTTATTCTCTGAAGATAATGATTACATCTGCGTTACTGCAAAAGATGAAAATGGAAAAAATCGTCTTGATAACAAAGGCAATCACGTCCATGAATGGCGTGATGCTACTGCTGACGATTATTGCGTGGGTGACCGCGTCGTTCCTACAACACAGAAAGTTGCTGACGAAAACCTTGGCGAATTAACCTTTAACGAAAAGTGTGAATTCAAAGAATCGGTTTACGTAAGAAAAAATACCGAAGAAGGGACTTCCGAGTGGATTGATAATTGGACGTTTGTTGGAAATAATAGAACCGAAAGTGGTTTCGTTATCTTTATGGAAGGTTATACGGATGATAATGAAGTTTACTATTGTGGTGATTGGTGTGACGGGTCCTCTGTCGATGCAGTAAAGGCAAGGCTTGCTGTAACCAGCTCTTCCAGCCAACAACAGGAGTTGCTCAATATCATATGCAACATGGGCGAATACAATAGGGTTAGTGCGGGTGCCTATGCAGTCGAAACCATCGCCTTTGAAGTCGAAGTGCAACTCTCTGAAGCCGAAATTAAGAAGACTTATGTCGCAAGCGCAAAGAGAAATGATTGGCATGTAGCTACACTTAACGATATCCTTGGCGCATGCACCGAGACTGTGATGGCTGATGATTCGAAGAACAGGCAGAAGTTCGAGGATGTTGAGTACAAGTGCGACTGCGAAAAGGATGGGGATGCTTATAAATCCTGCGCTTGGGTTAGAGGTTCCGCGAAAGAACGACTTTTAGGACAGGCCTGCACTGCGAACATTCTTGGAACCGTCTCTGATCCATATGTTTGCTTGGATGCCGATGATGGTCATGATTGGCAAACTGTAACCGCTGAGGAATGGTGCCCTACACATGGTCAAAATTTAACTGGTGGAACGAGCTGCCACGGCATTTGCGATGACGTTCCGGGGGACAACACGACATACCTCTTGATTGGTTCGGCTTCTTCTTGGGCGCAAGTTCCTAATACATACCGATGGAATGACGATAATATAACTACAGCCGATAAGAAAGCGGTAGAAGCGCAGTTGATTAGTGGCAATAGCTGCACCGATAAGGATATTGTTAGCTTGCTGTATGACTATACCATCAAGGGTACGACAGACCGTGTTCATGATTTTATCTGCAAGAATGGCAAACTGAGAGTTGCCAAGGATGAACAGGAAGCTTGCGGTAAGGCGTATGAAACGACGGAAGTGTGCAAGTACATGAAAAATTGGTATAAGTATGATAACGGAACATGGCGAAAACCGACTTGTGACGATGTCTCGTTTGATGCTACGGACCACTTCTGTGATGGTCGTGAAGATGGTAGCGTGACCGTTTACAGAAAGGTGACTATCGGCGATGGTGAAAATGCACAGACTTGGATGGCTCAAAACCTGAACTACGAAACGGAAAACAGCAAGTGCGGTGGCGGAAGCGAAACGTCAGGTGGCAATTGTGACGTCTACGGTCGCTTGTACACTTGGACAGACTTACAGAATATTTGTCCCTCAGGCTGGCATTTGCCGGATACAACGGAGTGGAGAATCCTTGCTTCCAACGTGGATAATCATTATTTTAAGGGATTTGGTGAACGCTATCCTCAAGACTTGGTGGGCCAGTATCTCAAGGCAGATAAAGGCTGGAATGGCACTGATACTTACTTGTTCTCGGCGTTGCCTGCTGGTTATTACGATGACAGCGATGATAAGTACTACCCTAATGCATACTTCTGGACTTCTACAAAAAATAGTAATGACGATTCATTCCTTATAAGATTGACCAGTGCCAATGATTACGTGAAACTGACCACTGGCTTCAATGTTGACTGGTTTTCCGTCCGTTGCATCAAGGACTAGCAACCTAAAAAACTATCCATCATAAATTTTGAAAGACCTGGCTTACCGCCAGGTCTTTTTGCAATCCAAATCGTATCGACTAATACCATATCACCCGTCGTATAACCCAAATGGGCTATGCCCTAATCTCTTTACTAAATGGCATTAATGAGCTAAATTTCGCCTCGTTTAAAAAAAATACAAAAATTAAAACATTAAATGTAATGGAGTCATAATGAAGTCTAGGTACTTAAAATTTACCCTGATGGCTGCTTCTGTTTCTTTATTCTATGCAGGTTGCGGCGACGATAGTGTTGTTGGTGAAGACCAGAATCTTTCGATGGTTAGTGCTCTCGATCCGGATGATTGTAACGATAAATCCGAAGGCTCGATGGCTTTTGTGAAGTCTACAGCGACGATGTACGTGTGCTCTGATGGCGAATGGATTGCCATGAACGACCAAGAGGCCGTCAATTACCGCTGCGAATCCAAGGCGCTTAAAGATAAGTCCGGCTTCGAAATCTTTTGCGATGGTGAATCTATCGGTATCGTGAAAAATGGCGAAAAAGGTGAAAAGGGGGACCAGGGCGAAAAAGGTGATAAGGGTAAAGACGGCACGAACGGTAAGGATGGCTCCAACGGTAAAGATGGTACCGATGGCAAGAATGGCACAAACGGAACTAATGGTACAAATGGAACCAGCGGAACGAACGGAGCTAGCGGAACGAATGGTAAGTCCGCCTACGAAATCGCGAAGGATAACGGTTTCACGGGTACCGAAAAGGAATGGCTTGAATCCCTGAAGGGAGCTGACGGCAAAAACGGCACTAACGGTACCAATGGTAAGGATGCCGATATGGACGCCATCAATAAGAATATTGATAGCAAGTTCAGCAGTGCCTCCGCCAAGAGCCAGAGCGAAATTGACAACGCCCTCAAGAACCTGAGCAGTGCCTCCGCCAAGAACGAAAAGGATATCGAAGATGCCCTTAAAAACTTGAGCTCTGTCACGGACAAGTATGGCAAAGATATCGATGACAAGTTTAGCGACGCTTACAGCAGCTTGAGCGCTGAACTTGAAAACAAAAAATGCGAAATCGTCGATACGGAACGCAACAATGAAAAGGGTATCATCACCGTGACCATCAAGTGCGGCGAAGCCGAAACAAAGATGGAAATCCCGTTCACTGTCGTGAGTGAAAACCTCACCGAAGTTTACAATGTCTCTATGTTGTTCCGTTATCCGATGAGATCCAGGTCGAGTGGACCGAGTTACGCGAACGCCTTGTCGAAGGCAGCGATTGGTGGCTCGTCCTCCATGCCTTCGATGTCTGTTCCCGTCAACATGGCTCAAGTGACCGTGTTTGAACTGGATAAGGATTTCAAATTGACGGGTAAGAGCTTTGTCTATGACATGGCTTCGGCCAGCAAGAGTTTATTCCAGATTGTAACGGATGATAGAGCTAATTATTTTAGAGGAGGATATAACTTATATAGTAACCAGGCTTTGCTTGAAGGCGATATTTCCATCACGAATCTTGAAAGTCCGTATGTGCAGATTCGAGTCAGTGTGGACTTGGGCTATTATGGTGACTATAGAACGGTTGTATTCAATTCCCTTGCTGATTTGAGTGCTGGCGATACGGTTGTGTTTAACCACCTTTCGGATTACAAGGCGGCCCGTGTCCAAAATTTGCTTACTGAAGGCAAATCGTGGGATGAGGCGCGAAAACTGGCTAACGACGAACTGGCTGATTTCTACGGCCTCGATGAAAATACAAAGTCTTTTGAAAACAATACGATGCGGACTGTTTCGATGAAGGAGCTACTTGCTGAAAATTACTGGTTATCGGCCCTGGATTATCCGTCTTATTACGGCTCCCCTGATTTCTTGTATGAAACAGTTAAGAAGATGTTTGCAAGAACTGGTGGGTTCTATGAACCAATGACAGTGGGTGAATATGATGGTTATAGTATAAAGCGCTTTTTTGTTGACCTTCTTGTTATGTCATTTATGGAATCTCTTGAATCTGGCAATAATCCTTCCGATTATTTTGGACCTTTCGAATATGAATTTATACAGAAAGCGCTGGCTCGGACATATAAGTTGCCTGATGACGCTAGCCAAAGAGGGAATATTCCTTTCATTTCGTCTGTAAGTGATGGATACACTGTATTCTTTGAGTCGGTTAGTGGACTTTGGATTCCTGTGCCGAGTTATAAGTTTTTTTCCAGCATAAATGATTTGAAAGAAAACATTAATAGCATGCTGACGCCTTGCGAGAAAAATATAAAAGGTGAAATTATTCAAATTCCTTTTACAGAAATCCAAGATACCTTGACTTATGTTTGTCAAAAGGGTAAAGATGGCTCGTATGCTTGGGTGGAAAAGATTGCCCAGTGTGAATCTGCTGGCCAGTATCTTAAAAAAGATTACAGTTATTATCGCTGCGATGAAAGTAAAAAAGATCAATTTACAGAGGTTCCTGTAGACATGGTTGAATATGCCGTGCAAGAACAGTGCTCCGAAAACAACACTTTTGAAAAGACTGGCCTTGTAAAGACTGCTAGAATTCAGTATGGTGAAATGATTTATGCCGGTGACGGAAAAGAAGGCTATCGCGCCGCTCCGCAGAAACTTGCCGCTCTCAATCCTGGTTATGGCTATTCGGGTCCGCAATATGTTGTCTGTGAAAAGGCTTCAAATTCTTCTGCTTATGGCTGGAAAGTGATTGATGTGAACGAGGCTCCTAAATACCTTTTGGGCGAATGTGGTGAAAAGAACAATGGAAAAACAGGTGTAGTCAAGTCTCCGAATGGTATGTCTAGTGTAAATTATATATGTGATAACGGTACATGGCGTATGCGTGGAGACTATGAAAATGATCTTGGCATTTGCACCGCCGATAAGATGAAAGAACATAAGGTTTATCAGGCTGATTATGCCAAGGACGAGTACGGTGATGCTTATGCAAGTCAAATGGTAAATGTCAAATGCGATTATGTGTTGTACAATGATAATGGTGAATATCGTTATCACTGGATGCAGGCCGATGACCTTGATTTGAAAATTGGCGTTTGTGATGCTTTACTCGATGGCGTAAAGAAAACCTATCAAAATATTGTCTATGTCTGTAAGGGTAAATACAACCATAGTTGGCAGATTGCTACTAAGGACGAGGCTTTGGGTGCTTGCGATGAATCTGTGATGAAATCTCAAAAAGGTCTTGCCCAGTTTAATATACCTGAACCGGTTGGAACTAACTATTATACAATTTATTACAAGTGCGACTTGGACCTGACGGAAAATCAGTATCGTTGGGTTTATGCTTCTGATAATGAAATTACATTTGAAAAGCCCTGCGTCAATAGTACCCTGGCAGACATGTTGACTGTTGATGGCGAAAATTACATATGCCGTACGGATGTGGAAACGGGTACGGCTCATGATTGGACCCGTGCTCTCGGAAATGAATTCATTGACGGAAAGGAATGCTATGGCTCGCAATATGAAAAGATCATCACGCATGAAGGTGAATATTATATTTGCGGCAAGAAGGATTCTGATGGAAATAGAATTCACAGATGGACTGTAGCTTCATTGGACGATTATTGTGTAGACGATGTTTCGATTGATGGAACTGTTATTAGTAATAAAGTTCAGGCAGTACATAAGGTTGAAAGCGAATATGTTCCTCCCCAGTACCAATTTGATGAAAAATGCACATATAAGAAAACTCTTTATGTGAAAAACAACAATAAGAAAACGGGATGGCTCGATGTTGCTGGGTATATTAAGAATGTTTATGCAGGCGACCAGAATATTGCAGATGGCTATTATGTGTTCATGGCTTGGTATAAGGACAATCAAGTCTATCATTGTGTTAGCGGTGAATGCAAGGGGTCTTCTGTCGAAGAAGTCAGAGGCTTGAGCACAGAAGGGCTAAATCCTGAAATTTCTCTACAAGATCTGCGAAATGTTCTTGGCTACATGTCTGATTATTCTGCAACTACTGTTGCTGACGGATTCTCGGAAAGAGTCGTGTTCAAAACGGTAATTCAGATTAATTCTAGTGAAACTACTTTGGTTCTTGGTAAAGAACAAACTGATTGGCGTCTGGTGACAATATATGATTATCCGTGCGATATATCTGTAATGAAAAAAGCAGAGGTTAAAACCTTTGGCGGTGAACAATACAAGTGTGATGCTCGTCAATTTACGGCGGATGATGGAAAAACGTATTATGTATGGATAAGTGCCGATAAACTTGATTTAAAACTCGGTATTTGCAATGCGCAGCGTGCCGCTGAAAACCTTTTAAAGTATGATGAAGAAAATGAAGAGACGTATACCTATATCTGTAAGTCGAGGACGTCTGAAGGAGGTAGTGTTCACAGTGAATGGAAATTGGCTAGCCTAGAAGAGGCTGGGTATGAGTGTTCTGCGGAAAATCTAGGTGAAACTCAGCGGATAAACGCTTATACTTACAAATGCCAAGATCTGGGGGAAGAAGAAAATCCCGACTACAAATGGGTTAAAGTGGAATAACGAAAAAGACCTAGCGATAAGCTAGGTCTTTTTGCATCTTGTCTTTAAATTACCCCGCGAAGTTCTTGCCGAGGATGGCAGAGACGTTCTTGAGGATGCCTTCGGCGACGTCCGGCTTGTTCATGGAATAAACGTGGACGTTCGTGATGCCGTTGGCATAGAGGTCGATAATCTGGTCGGTGGCGTAGATGATGCCCGCCTGTTTCATGGCGTCCGGATCGCTACCGAACTTGTCCACGAGGGACTTGAAGCGCTGCGGCATGAAGGAGCCCGAAAGCTTGATGGCGCGTTCGACCTGGTTCGCGTTTGTGATGGGCATGATGCCGGGGAGCACCGGGCAGTTCACGCCAGCGTCGCGGAGCTTGTAAAGGAAACTGAAGAAAAGGTTGTTGTCAAAGACCATCTGCGTCGTGAGAAAGTCTGCGCCTGCTTCGACCTTTTCCTTGAGGTGCTTGATATCTTCGGCTTGGTTTGGACTTTCCGGGTGCTTTTCGGGGTAGCATGCGGCGCCAATGCAAAAATCAGCGTCAGCGGCCTTGAGTTCGCGGATGAGTTCCACAGCGTGGTGGTAGTCGCAATCGCTGCGACCGTTTGCAATGAGTTCCGGAGTGAGGTCGCCACGGAGGGCCATCACGTTCTTGATGCCGGCGGCCTTCATGTCTTCGATGCGCTGGTGGATAGTTTCCTTGGTGCTCGAAATGCAGGTGAGGTGGGCGAGCATCGGAATGTTGAAATTGTACTTGAG
Organism: Fibrobacter sp. UWB12; assembly: GCF_900142485.1. Classification (NCBI taxonomy): domain Bacteria; kingdom Pseudomonadati; phylum Fibrobacterota; class Fibrobacteria; order Fibrobacterales; family Fibrobacteraceae; genus Fibrobacter; species Fibrobacter sp. UWB12. The sequence goes on from NZ_FRAZ01000001.1 coordinate 17,092, forward strand.
ATTCTTCGCAATTTCGAGCGTGTACTGGCTCACGCCGCCGCCTGCGCCGTATGTGACGCTCATGAATGCGGGGTTAAGTTTAGCAATGGCTTCGGTAGCTGCTTTAACGTTTTCAAAACTCGTTTCTTTCTTCGGCGGGAACACCTCGAAGGAGAGGCTCATCTTGTCTTGCTTCAGGATGTCGATAATCTTCATTGTATCTCCGTGCAACGGTCGGCATTGTGCTGTTGATTTGCGGGGCAATGCCATGCGTTGCGCTACAGGTTTATGCAAATATTTAAATTCATGCATAAATGTAGATAAAACTCCCGATAATGGCAATGGGGATTACGTAATTTTTTAGAGAGATTGTGGGAAGGACTGTGCGAGAATTGACGAAAAATCAAAATATTTGCTATATTATGACCCACCTTGAAAAAAGGTCTCGCCGTCGTAGCTCAGTTGGATAGAGCAGTTGCCTTCTAAGCAACGGGTCGTGGGTTCGACTCCCGCCGACGGTATGAAAAGAGGTCCCCTTGTGGGACCTCTTTTCATACCTACGGGAGGTCGAACCCATTTATGGGTTCGATTATTGCGCGGGGCGAGTGTCGCGGGCAAGCTTGCTTGCCCATGACCGAGCCCCAGCAAGAACTACTCGGGCAAAGGCCGAGTAGCCTCCCGCCGACGCAACAGTGCTTTGTGCCTCCCGCCGACAGCCCATAAAAAAGGCGACCCCGGCACGGTGGCCGGGGTGACTTAAAAAAGTTCGGTTGTTTTTACTGCTTCTTCAAAATGGTATTGAGCGTAGCGCGCAAATGGTTCATGTTCGCTTCGTTCAAAGTTTCGTAGCGGTAGAACGTTCCGTCCTTCTGCACCAGGTAGACGACCGGAATGTAGCCGGTGCCATAAGCTGGTCCGAATTCGCTGTCCGTGTCTTGGAATACAGGAATGACGGCGTGGTACTGGTCAATGAAGAGGCGTATGTCGTTCTTCTTGATGCCGCCGTTCAGACCGATGGCAATACCCGTAAGTCCCTTGGCTTCATATTCCTTGATGAGATTCTGAATTTCGGGGAAGTGCTTTTGGCAGTGCGGGCACTTGGGGCTGAAATAGTAGATGAGCAGCGGGCGGTTTGCAAAATGGCTGAACATGATGCCCGGATCGCTGATGCCCGAAAGGTGCTTGGAAAAGTCCATTTTCATGGGTTGCTCAGTCTTGGAATCCATCATCAATTTAATATCGGCAACTTGCGGTTCCGGTGCAAACTGTGCAAAACTCATTGCTGCAGCAAAAGCGATCAATGTGAAAATACGACTTAACATTCTCATACTCCTAAAGACTTTGGGTTAATCCCTGGGAATCCTATTTAAACAGTTGTAAAATACCAAAAATTAAGGGCCTTAATTGTGATTTTCGTCAAAAAAAGGCAAAAATAATGTAAAAAATAACGTTTCTCGGGCGGTGACGCTATTCTCTCAAGATTCTCTTGAAATTCTCCGGCGAAAATAGCGGATTTTCCATGAATTCTTCCTCTAAAATGCCCATGATTTCTTCGGAGTATTCAGTTTGCTTGCTCAGTAATTTTATGGCATCGATTTTGGTTAAAAAGGAGTCTAATTTTTGCACTATAATCCAGAAGTAAATGGCGAATTCGACTTTGGTAAGGCTATTGCCGTCGAACAGGCTTTTTTCGTAGTAACGGAACAGCAAATAGGCGATGATTTTTTCACCATCGCTATCGGTGAAGAGTCCGACGCTCATACCGGTTGAGCTTTGTAACAACTCTTTGTACGCGCTGTCCCAAGCGGGCCCGTAGCTTTCGCCTTTGCTCAAAACTTCGATCCACGACCCGAGGATGTTGTTCGAAATTTTTGTGTTGCTTGCGCTATCGGTTGACTCTGTTGGATTACTGTTAAAACTTTGTTCAAAATCTTCAAAGCCGCTTGTTTCAACGGCAAAGTCAAGTAGTTCGATTAGCCGATCATTAAGAGGTTTGCCGTGATTCGCGAGAATTTTGAATAAATGATTTCGTTCTTCAAATATGGCATCGCGGGCTTCGAGTGCATCGTCAGGAATGTCGTCTGGCTCGTCATCGATTTCGCGTTCGACAAATGCAATGGGCGAGGTTGTGGTGCTTTTGCTTTCGAGCAGTAGGCGTACGCCTTCTTCGCAACAGAGGCCAATCCCTTTTTCCATGATGTCGCCGTAGACTTCGACAAAGCGGGGGTGCTCTCGGCAAATGTCGCAGAGACTGTCTTCGCCGAGATGACAAATCATGTCGCAAAGTCCGTCTTGCCTTAAAAACGGGCAGCGGTCGCCAGGACTCAATTTGAAGTGTCCGTCCTCGATGTTTTCGCGGAGCTTTTCTCCGAATGGACCTTTGATTTTGGCGTAGCGCTTGGCGCTTTCGTCGTCGATGTCGATTTCCCAGCCTACGCAACAAGTGTCGGTGCATTTGCCTGCGATGCAGTGGAACGAATCGTAAAAATCAGGAACACGAAGAAGCATGGAATAAAATTAGGAATTCGATGACTGCCAACCAATATCCACTTCTAACAAATTTCTTACGTAAATATTATCTTGAATTTTTAAAAATTTGCTCAAATGAGCAAATTTCTGTGTAAAATTTTGCACATCTAGGGCCAAAAGTATGCTTTTTTTAAGCTCGACCCCTGAATCATGTTGCCACCGTGGGTGAAAGTGGGTATATTTACCACGTGTGATAAGTGTTGTGGTAAAATGTGTCAAATATGAATTTCACTTCTTTCATAGGACAAGCCCAAACGGCGATCGATGGAAAGGGAAGGACCTCCTTCCCTAGGGAATTCCGTCGTCAGCTTTCGGCGTCCGAAGGGAATGAGTTCGTGGTCACTCGTGGCCCGGACCGCACCCTCCGGTTGTTCGTCCTATCCGAGTTTGAGAAATTCATGGCGGACTTGGATGCTAGGTCCGACCGCCGTCAAGCCGATTTAGTTCGGAGAGGCCTCAGCCCCACAGTTGTGGAGATGGATGGCCAGAATCGCATTTTACTCCCCAAGATTTTATTGGAGTATGCCGGCCTTAAAGACGAAGTTCTTTATGTCCAGGCCCGCGGTAAGACTCTCGAATTATGGAATCCTGAACGTTACAACGAAAAGTATGGATTGCAGACAAATGAAGCAATCGAAGCTTTCGATGCCGCGTTCTATGGTGAAGGCTTGACGGAGGGGGATAATGGCAGATAACAATCTCCGCAAGTCAGTACATGTAAATGAAATTTCGGAAGCCGCGGTCGCAGGGGTTCAAGGGAGAGAATTCTATCACGATCCGGTAATGCTCAAGGAATGCCTTGAAGGCTTGAACATCAAGCCGAACGGCACCTATTCGGACTGCACGCTTGGCGGTGGCGGCCATTCTTACGCTATTGCCCAAAAGCTTAATTCCGAGGGCACGCTCCATGCGTTTGACCGCGATGATGAAGCGGTCCAGTTTGCAACGAAGCGTCTTGCTAATGTTGCACCGAAGTTTATTGTCCATCCGGTTCCGTTTAGCGAACTCGGAAATGAAATTGCGCCAAATACACTCGATGGCGTCCTTTACGATCTCGGCATCAGCAGCCATCAGGTAGATGACTCTAGCCGTGGTTTTACGTTTGTTGGCGACAATCCGCTTGATTTGCGTATGGATCGTCGTGAAAATGTATCTGCACAGGAATGGCTCCGCACGGTAAGCGAAGATGATTTTGCGGCTGCACTCCGCAAGAATGCCGATATGGATCGTGCATTTAAACTCGCGACCCGCATCAAGGAAAAAGTGGGAGAAATTGCCACCGAAGGCCGCGATGTGCTCCCGAGCGATATCAAGGCCGTTGTTGAAGCCGTATTCCCGGACAAGCGCCGTGACGCGAATAGCCTTTTGGCTCGCGTGTTCCAGGCTATCCGCATGGAAGTGAATGGCGAACTCAAGCAGATTGAAGATAGCATCCGCGCTGCGGTAGACTGCCTCAAGGTGGGCGGTCGTTTGGTCGTCATGAGCTACCATTCCGTGGAAGACCGCTGCGTCAAGGAAACTGCTGCTGAATTTGAAAAAGCATGCATTTGCCCGGAAAATTTGCCGGTGTGCATGTGCGGTGGAAACCACCAACGTTTAAAGAAAGTGAACCGTAAGCCGATTTTGCCCTCGGCCGATGAAATCAACAGGAACAGTCGGGCACGTTCTGCAAAGCTTAGGATTTATGAAAGAGTATGACTAAGGATGAGCAGAATTTGTCAGTAAATTCCGGAAGGGGCGGTGTCATGAGAATTGTGTTCTTGTTCGTTCTCATGATTACGGCAGCGTGCATGTTCCCGGTGTACATGCAGAACCGCATCAACCGTCTTTATGGCACTTTCTATGGATTAAGGGAAAAGGCAAGTTTGCTCAATCGTGAAATTCTTTTGAAGGATTACGAAATCAACAAGCTTACTTCCATGAGCCACTTGGCAAAGTTTGCGGAACAGACGGGCCTCGGTCTTTACGAGGTACCGGTAAAAGTCATGATAACGGGGGAGTCGAATGAATAAATACGGCGCAGATCCCCTGTTCATATTGAAGAGCCTTGTGCTTTGCACGATTGTCGTTTTGGTTTTCCAGACGTTTGATATCCAGGTGATGAACCGCAATCTTTATCAGGTGAATACAAAGTCTATGGTGACGCATACGAAGAACTTGTATGCGGAACGCGGTTCGATTATGGACCGTAATGGCATTGTGTTTGCCGAAAGCATGCGCGATACGAGCGACAATTTGGGTTATAGTCGTTTGTTCTTGCAGGGCTCGCTTGCATCGCAGATTGTAGGCAAGGTGGGCTATAATGGTATCGGCAGCATGGGCATGGAAAAAATTTACGACGATAGCCTCCGTGGTGATGAAGGGCTTCGCGTGAGCGTGCAGGATGTGCATCGCCGTGAAGTTTATTACCGCTCGAAGAACGTGGTCGAAGCAAAGTCTGGCCTGAATCTTGTTTTGACGATTGACCGTAACATGCAGGAAATCGTCGAAAAGGCTTTGAAGGACGGTGTTGCTGAATTTATGGCAACGAGCGCGAGCGCTGTTGTCGTGGATCCGTACACGGGTGAAATCCTTGCGATGGCGAGTTACCCGACATTTGACCCGAACTCCAAGAATCAGGGTGTCGGCCGCATGTCGAAAAATGAAATCATTTCGATGTCGTATGAACCGGGCTCTACGTTCAAGGTGATTACGGCTGCTGCGGCGCTTGAAAATAATGCCGTTAGCCCGAACAAGATTTTTGTGAACGAAGGACGTTGCTGGCAGTGGAACCCGAGATCCGAAAAGATTTGCGATACGCACGTTTATGGCGACATGGACATGAGCGAAGCGATGGTGCAGTCTTCGAACATTGTATTTGCAAAGATTGCCTCTGAAGTGGGTGCTGAACGTTTGTTTAAAATGGCCCGCGCATTTGGTATTGGCACAAGAGCTTTTGATAATTACGAAGGCGAAGAAAACGGCAGACTGTTGACGCCGACGGAACTCACACGTGACGACAGAACGTTAAAGACGATGGGCTTTGGCCACGCTGTTTCTGTAACGCCGATCCAGATGGTGATGGCTTATGCCGCTATTGCCAATGGCGGTAAGCTCATGCGCCCGCAGATTGTAAAGGAATGGCGCAATTCTAACGGTGATGTTGTCGAAAGGAACAAGCCGGTAGAACTCCGCAGAGTTGTTTCTGAAAAGACGGCCGCAACGATTCGCAAGATGCTCAATCGCGTGGTGAACAGTGGTACGGCAAAGCGTGTTGCATCGCAGAAACTTACGGATGTTTTGTTTGGCGGCAAGACGGGTACGGCTGAAAAGTACAATCACTTGACCCGCTCTTATGACCGTAATTCCCAGGTGGCTTCGTTTATTGGTCTTGCTCCATCCGAAGATACGCGCTATGTGTGCTTGGTGCTTGTGGACGACCCGCAAGGAAAACATGTGGGTGGCCTTACTGCAGGCCCGATTTTCCGCCGCATCATGGAAGGGATTTATTACCATCCGGCGCTTTCCCCGCTTGCACATAACTTAAAGCAGGTAAAGCTGGGTTCTCCGTGCGATAAGGATTTTGCGGGAATGACCGTTTCTTCGGCTAAGGAATACGCAAAGAAGCATCGTTGCCCTGTCCGCTTTGAAGGCAAGGGACTCCGCGTGATTTCGGAACGTGTCGATGCGGGCTTGGTCAATGGAAAAACGCTTTTGCTCGGTGACGCGGTGGCAAGCCGTATGCCGAACTTGCAAGGACTTTCTTTAAAGGATGCTCTCGAAGTAATGGGGAACATCCGCATGAATGTTGAATATACAGGAAAGGGACGTGTAGTCGCTCAGGAACCCAAGGCAGAAGAAACTTTGCAGAAGGGGGCGATTTGCAAGTTGACCTTAAAGGAGAAAAGCTGATGATTTCGGAAGGACTTATGGAAAAGTTGTCCGTGACGGGGCTTTGCGATGATTCCCGCCGTGTGAAACCGGGGAATTTGTTCTTCTCCGTTCCGACGGAAGGGTACGAAGCATTTGCCCGTAGTGCAATTGCGGCTGGCGCCGTGGCTGTTGTGGGCGAGACGATTGCTCCGGAAGGGCTTACGTCTAAATGGATTCAGGTACCTGACGTCAAGGCAGCACGTCTTGAAGCCGCAAGGATATTTTACAAGGATCCGTTTAGCAAGTTGACTTGCCATGCGGTTACCGGCACGAACGGCAAGACGACCAGCGCGTTCCTTATGAACGCGATGCTCGAAGCCGCGGGCCACAAGGTGGCCCTCCTTGGCACCATCTTGAACAAGATTGGTGACAAGTCCGTGCCTGCGACGCTTACGACTCCGGGTCTTTTGGACCTTTATGCTTTTGCAGCCCGCGCCGTAGACGCCGGCTGTACTGACCTTGTGATGGAAACTTCTTCACATTCGCTCCACCAGGGACGCGTTGCGGGTATCCATTACAGAAGCGGACTCTTTAGCAACTTGACGCAAGATCATCTTGATTACCACAAGACGATGGACGCTTACTTCGAAGCAAAGAAATTGCTCTTTACGAAGTACCTTGCCGAAAATGGTGTCGCCGTAATCAATATTGATGATGAACATGGCGAAAAACTTTTCAATTCTCTCGATTGCCGCAAGGTGGCTGTTTCGAGACTGGGTAAGGCCAAGGCCGATGTAAAGCCGTTTGGCGAAGTGAAGAGCACGGAAGATGGTCTTGAATTTACGCTTCCGATGCTTGCAACGGAAAAGTTTGAAACTCCGCTTTGTGGCGACTTTAACGTAGATAACGTGTTGCTGGTGCTTTCTTGGGCTCATGCGCTTGCACTCCCTGAAGATGCTATGCGTAAGGCCATTGCAAATGTCCGCGTTCCGGGACGTTTTGAAAAGGTCTGGAGCAAGGATGGCAAGCACGTGATTGTGGATTATGCCCACACGCCGGATGCTCTTGAACGTGTTTTGAATACGGCCCGTAGCCTTTGCCGCGGCAAGCTTTCGACCGTGTTTGGTTGCGGTGGTGACCGCGATAAGACTAAGCGCCCGATTATGGGTGGCATTGCCGAACGCATTGCAGACAAGGCTTGGCTCACGTCGGACAATCCGCGTACGGAAAAGCCTGCCGACATCATCGCTGACGTTCGCGCTGGCATGACGACGGACAAGTTTGAAGTTGTAGAAAACCGCGAAGAAGCGATTAATCGCGCTTGTGCGGAACTCAAGAGTGGCGACTGGCTTGTGATTGCAGGCAAGGGCCATGAAGATTACCAAATCATTGGTAAGACCAAACATCATTTTGACGATCGTGAAATTGCGATGAAGGCTATGGAACAATGCTAAAGCTTGATTTGACAATTGGCGAAATGCTCGAGATTCTGGAAACCGAAGCTGTCGGCGTTCCGGCTCGCACCTTGAAACGCAAGGTGAATCTCTGCATGGATTCTCGTGAAAAAGCCAAGGGCGTTGTCTTTTGGCCGATTAAAGGGGCCCGTTTTGATGCCCACCAGTTTGTATCTCAAATGGAAAAGGATGGAGCTCTGATGAGCGTTGTAAACCAAACTGCTATCGATCCGAATTTCAAGATGTACGCTCCGGTCGATGATACGACAAAGGCTCTCTTGAAGCTTGCTAAGGGCTATCAAAGACTTTTCAAGTTGAAGAAGGTCGCTATTACCGGCAGTAACGGCAAGACGACTACAAAGGAAATGACGAAGGCCGTACTTTCCATGAAGTACAATACCCATGCCACGCAGGGTAACTTCAACAACCATATCGGTGTTCCGATGACTTTGTTCCAGCTGAAGCACAGTCACGAAGCCGCTGTTGTCGAAATGGGTACGAGTGGCCCGGATGAAATCCGTCCGCTTTCTTTGGCTACGGAACCGGATGTTGCCGTGATTACGAACATTGGCGCAAGCCACTTGGAACGCCTTGGCGATTTGGATGGCGTGTTCAATGAAAAGATTAACATTGTGGCTGGCCTCAAGAAGGGCGGCACGCTGATTGTGAACGCCGATGATGAACGTCTTTGCAAGGTGAAGGCTACCAAGAATTACAAGGTCGTGACGTTCGGTGTGCGCCGAGGTGTCATCAAGCCGGAAAAGCTCAAGTGGAACGAAAACCTCTGTGCTGATTTCTATGTCGGCCGTACGCACTTTACGCTGAATGTTCCGGGTGACCACAACCTTTATGACGCTCTTGCTGCTATTGCCGTGGGCGAAGCTTTCCGCATCCCGAAGGGCGATATTGCCAAGGCTCTTGCAGGTTTTACATCCACGAGCATGCGCATGGAAGTGAAGTTGGCAAACGGCTTCAAGATTATTTCGGACTGCTACAATGCAAATCCGTCTTCGACGAAGATGGCTCTCCAGACGCTTGGCAACATGAAAGTTGCAGGCTTGCGTATTGCTGTACTCGGCGACATGCTTGAACTCGGCAAGGAAAGCGGCAATTTGCACAAGCAGATTGGTGCCATGGTTCCCGAAATGAATTTTGACTTGCTCCTTGCTGTCGGAAACGATGCGAAAAAGTATGTCGAAGGCGCAAAGTCTCGCGGCATGAAGAATGTGTTCCATTTTGATACTGTCGATGAAGCTGTGACTCACTTGAGCCAAACGGTTGCCGAAGGTGACGTTGTCTTGGTGAAGGGTAGCCGTGGCATGCACATGGAACGAGTTGTAGATGCTCTGTTGCACATGGTGCCGGTGCTCAGATTTTAAGGTAGGGATTTGTAGTTAAGATGTCTTCAACGGCTCAGACACAAGGAATGAACAAGCTTTTGCTGTTTGTCACATTAATATTAATGTGCTTTGGCATCGCTATTATCTATTCTGCGTCTGCCCCTGTTGCATCTTCTAAGAACTTGTCCCCAGAACACTATCTCATGGCCCATCTTTCGAAGGTTATTGCTTCGGTGATTATTTTGGCGGTGTTCTGCAAGATTGATTATGCGTTGTGGAAGGTCCTTGCTCGCTTTATCTTTGGCGTGGGTGCTGTCCTTACTTTGGCAGCAACCATTTCAGGTGTTGCGACGAAGGGCGCTTCTCGTTGGATTTTTGGTATCCAGCCTTCTGAAATTTTGAAGTTTGCGTTTATCATTTGGATTTGTTCGAAACTTTCGGATGCGGGCGACGAAATCAAGTCGCTCAAGTGTACGATTATCCAACCAGCGGTTCCTCTTGGTATTTCTGCGGTTCTGCTTTTGAGCCAGCCGAACTACTCGATGTTTATCATGTTCTGCACGTTGTTGCTTGTGCTGCTCATGATTGCAGGCGCGAACTATAAGTATGTGGGCTTGGGCGTTTTGGTGAGTGTGCCGATGGGAATTATCGCGATGCTTTGCAAGTCGCATACCCGCCAGCGTATTCTTGCGTTCTTTACTAACGATGGCACTATGAAGAATTCGCAGTACCAGGTGGATCATGCTCTTGAAGCACTTGGAAATGGCGGATTCCTCGGAACTGGCATTGGAATGGGCGAACAGAAGCTGGGTTACTTGCCCGAAGCGCATAAAGACGTTGTGTATGCTGTGATTGGTGAAGAATTTGGATTTGTGGGTACGTTCTTGGTCTTGCTTGCTTTTGCGATTTTGTTCTCGCAGGGCTATAACATTGCAAGGGCATCGACGACTCGATTTGGTAGGTATTTGGCTGTGGCGCTTACGACTTCGGTGTTCATGAATTTCGTGATTCACGTTTGCGTTTGCGTTAGGCTTATTCCGGCCACAGGTCAACCGCTTCCGTTTATTAGCTATGGCGGAACGAACTTGATGGTTACGGCAGCATTTATTGGAATTTTGTTGAATATTTCGCGCCCGACGAGTGGAAAGAGCATTCGTGAACCTTATATAAGCAACAATGTTTCGTTCGACACGGGTTCGTTCATGAATTTTAGGACAAGAAGGAGTTCTATATGAAAAAGTTCCTCTTTGTTTGCGGTGGCACTGGTGGCCACATATTCCCGGCAGTGGCTATTGCCGAGAGTTTAAAGAAGATGGGTGTTACGGATATTACGTTTGCTGGCCGCAAGGATTCTATGGAAGAACGCCTTGTTGCTAAGGATTGGCCGTACGAATATATTTCGGCGGTTCCTCTGCATCGTGGACCGTTCCTTAAAAATTTGGCATTGCCGTTCAAGCTTTCGAAATCGCTCATTCGTGCAAAGAGCGTCGTGAAGAAGGTGAACCCCGATGTTGTTGTGGCAACGGGTGGCTATGTGTCGCTCCCGATTGTACTTGCTGCAGGTTCTATGGGCAAGCCGGTTTATTTGCAGGAACAGAATGCTGTTGCCGGTATTGCAAACAAGGTGGGCGCACGTTATGCAAAGACGGTCTTTGTTACCTCTGAAGAAGCAATGAAGGGATTCCCAATCGAAAAGACTCGTATTCTTGGGAACCCGATTCGTGATTTGCCTGCTGCAGATTCCTTGGCTCGCCCGGTGGAATTCCGTGAAGGTCGTAAGGCCGTGTTCATTGTCGGTGGCTCCCAGGGTGCTGTGGGCATCAACAACAAGATTGAAGAAAGCATTGGCCGCATTGCCGCCCACGAAGATATTAGCGTAGTGTGGCAGGTGGGCGCAAAGAACGTGGACGATATCAACAACCGTCTTGGCATTTTGCCGAACGTTGCAGTCCGCGGATTCTTGGATAACATTTATGCGTACATGAAGCATGCTGATTTGATTATCAGCCGTGCCGGAGCTTCGGGACTTGCTGAAATTCTTGCATTTGGTAAGCCGTCTATTTTGCTCCCGTACCCGCATGCAACTGCAAACCATCAGGAACACAATGCCCGCGTTGTAGAACACGCCGGGGCCGCTCTTGTGGAACTTGATGATGAACCGAACGATCTTTGGAATAAGGTAGAAGCGCTCCTGTACGATACAGAACGTCTGGAGAAAATGAGCGAAGCCGCTAAAACGCTTGGCATGCCCGATGCTGCTGACCAAATTGCGAAAATTATTCTGGATATGGAGAGAACGTAATGCAGATTAATGATTGTAAACGTGTTCGTCGCCTTCATTTTGTGGGCATTGGTGGCGCCGGTATGTCCGGGATTGCCGAAGTGCTCCATGAAAATGGCTTTGTGGTGACGGGTTCCGATATGGGCGAAGGTGCTGTCATTGACTATCTGAAAGGTCTTGGCATTCGCATTGACCCGAAGCACGAAGCGAAAAATGTCGTAGATGCAGACTTGGTCGTTTATTCTTCTGCTATTCCGTTTGACAATCCGGAACTTGTCGAAGCTCGCAACCGCCGTATTCCGGTGATTCGCCGTGCCGAAATGCTCGGTGAACTGATGCGTCTCAAGTACACGCTTTCCATTGCCGGTACGCACGGCAAGACGACAACGACTTCTATCGTTGGCGCTATTTGGGAAGAAGCTGGCCTTGACCCGACAATCATCGTGGGTGGCATTGTGAAGGGGAAGTGCAGTGGTGCCAAGGTGGGCCATGGCGATTACCTCATTGCCGAAAGTGACGAATTTGACCGCAGCTTCCTTTCGATGATGCCGTCTTCGGCTATCATCACGAACATCGATGCCGACCATCTCGATACTTACGAGAATATCGATGCCATCAAGGATGCATTCACTCAGTTTGCAAACAAGATTCCGTTCTACGGTCAGGTGATTGTATGCCTTGACGACCCGAACGTGCAGCAGATTCTGTCGCACCTCAAGAAGCCGGTGATTACTTACGGCTTTACGCGCCAAGCAAAGTACCGCGTTGAAAATCTCACGTTTGTGAAGGGATATCCGCAGTTTGAAATCCTCTGTGATGGCAAGAGCCTCGGTGAATTCAAGCTCCAGATTCCGGGCCGTCATAACGTTTTGAACGCAACGGCTGCTGTGGCACTTGCTGTTGAAGAAGGTATTTCGATTGAAGTTGCACGCAAGGCTGTAGCTGCTTTCGAAGGCGTGAAGCGTCGCTTTGAATTCATCGGTGAAAAGAACGGCGTCATGGTCTTTGATGACTATGCTCACCATCCGACCGAAGCAACGGCAACACTTCTCGGTTTCCGCGAAGCGTTCCCGGACAAGCGAATCATTGTTGCTTTCCAGCCGCACTTGTTTACGCGTACTCGCGACCAGCACGAAGCTTTTGGTAGCGCATTCTCCAACTGCGATGTACTCTTGGTGACCGATATTTATCCGTCTCGTGAAAAGCCGATTGAAGGCGTGACGGGCGCTATGGTGGCAAACAGCGCTGCTGACCGCGGCCATCGCGATGCCCGCTTTATTGGCGATGTGAACAACTTGATTCCGGTTTGCAAGGAATTGCTCAAGCCGAACGATGTGATTGTTCTGATGGGCGCCGGTAACATTTGGAAACTCGGCCAGACGATTTTGGAGAAGAGTATTTGAGTTTAGAAGATACGAACATGTTCGGTCGACGGATCGGCTACAACGAACGTAAGCGCAGACGCAAGCGCTCCCGTATTAGACGGAAGCGTATTGGCAGTGCTGTTCGTTGGTACAAGCGCAAGGGTTGGATTTTGACCCTGCTCTTTGTCATCGCCTGCGTTGCACTGTGGCAGAGTCGTTTCTATTTGAACCAAATTAACCCGCTAGAATTCAGGCATTTGCAGTACATCGAAATTGAAGGCAATCGCATGCTTTCTTGGGAAGATGTGGTGCAGAGCGCCCAGGTGGAAACAGGCATGCTCATGTCGGAACTGGATGCAGACTCTGTCAAGAAATCGCTCTTGCAGATTCCTCTCATCCATTCAGCCGAAGTCGAAAGCAAGTTCCCGTCGTCTTTGTTCATCAAGATTCAGGAAGCGTCCCCGATTTTGTCGGTTCTCGAAAACGGAAAGGGAACAGTCTATTCCGAAAGAGGACTTTCGCTTCCGATGTCCATGATGACGGCTCTCCACATGCCGATTCTTGAAAATGAATCGGTGGGGAAGGTAAAGCAAGTGGCTTTGTTCCTGTCGGCCATGCGCAAGATGGATAAGCAACTTTACGAACGCGTTTCGCAGGTGGGCTGGTCAGAAAAAGACCGTGCATTTGAAGTGTTTTTCAAGGATGTTGGATTCCGCGTGATGTTCCCGGAATCGAACTGGGATAAGGATCTGTTTACTCTGTACGATGCTATCGGAAAGGGCTTTAGGAGAGATCTCCTTTGCGCTAGCGAGGTCGATATGAGATTTCATGGATTTGCGTATATAAAAAACATCGATAAGAGGTGTATCAATGGATGACAATAAGCAAATGGTCAAAAAAGAGGACTATATTTTCGGGCTCGATATCGGTGCCTCGAAAGTAAATTTGTTTGTCGGCATCTCGGAAGGTGAATCCGTCCGAGTCGTGGAATGTGGTGACTTCCCGCTGGAATCGTCCGATGAATACGATTCTGTCGTCGAGACATTGCAGAAGGCCGTCCATATGCTTGAATCATCGGCTGGTGTCGATGTGCGCGATGTCTATGTGGGCATTGCGGGTAAGCATGTGTCGTCATACAGCTATAAGGGTCTGGTGTCGTTACCGACAAACGAAGTCCGCGATGAAGATATCGTGAACGTCCAGAGACTTGCAAGTACGCTTCCCGACAAGGCTGGCGAAATCATCCATGTTTTCCCGGGTGAGTATACGCTGGATGACAGAACGGGTATCCGCAATCCCAAGGGCTATTCTGGCCGTCGCCTCGGTGTTGAAGTTCAGGTGGTTACCTCACGCCCGAACGCTCTCCAGGATATTGCAAAGTGCGTGACTCGTGCAGGGCTTCAGGTAGCAGGCTTTGTGCTTGAACCGCTTGCGGCTGCATCTGCTGTGCTTTCGAATGATGAACGCGAACTTGGTGTAGCATTGATTGACATTGGTGCAGGTTCTGCCGACGTGGCCGTTTTTGTGAAGGATTCCGTGCGTTATACGGCATCGCTTGACATGGCCGGTAACATTATTACAAGTGATATTAGCAAGTGCCTTCAGGTTCCGGTTTCTCTCACTAAGGCCGAAGAACTCAAGAAAAAGTATGGCACATGCTCGCTCAACAATTTGATTGAAGATGAAACCTTCCCGGTCCCAGGTGTGGGTGACCGTGGAGAAGTTCTTTGTTCTCGTAAACTTTTGGCACAAATTATTACTGCGCGTGTTGCAGAAATCTTCAAGCTTTTGGCGAAGGATTTGGAAAAGCATCACCTAGATACCGTTATTGATGGCGGTATTGTACTTACGGGTGGTTGCTGCAACCTTCCTGGGATTGAAGAAATTGCAGCTAAAGTATTCAAAAAGCCTGTCCATATCGGTAAGCCGAGAGGCATGAGCGGCATTCAGGAAGCGTTCCAGAATCCGTCTTATGCAACGGGCATTGGCCTTTTGTACTACGCGAACAAGAAACATCGCGAAAGAAAACAGCGTGACACGGATACCCAATTGCTCGTTTCTGTAAAGAAGGGTATGCAGCGCATTCGCGACATCATCAAGACTTACTTTTAACCGTTAAACCACTCAAATCAGGGAGATAAACTATGAGTGACTATGAAAACATCAACTTCGAGGCAATGTCTCGTATCACGGGTGACGATACTCCATCCAGAAACGCCAAGGTAAAGGTGTTTGGCGTCGGCGGTGCCGGCGGTAACACTGTTAACCGCATGAAGCAGATGAATATTGAAGGTGTAGAATACTACGCTATCAATACCGATGCTATGGCTCTTGACCAGAGTCTCGCTGACCACAAGATCCTTATCGGTGAAAAGAGCACGAGAAATCTCGGTGCTGGCATGGATCCGGAAATGGGTCGCAAGGCTGTCGAAGAAAACATCGATGACTTGAAGAAGGCCATGATGGGTGCTGACCTCGTGTTCGTTACGGCGGGCATGGGCGGTGGTACCGGTACGGGTGCTGCTCCGATCGTTGCAACTGTTGCTCGTGAACTTGGCATCCTTACGGTTGCCGTTGTCACAAAGCCGTTCCGCTTCGAAGGTAATGTACGTAATTCCTTGGCTCAGAATGGCGTTCGCGCTCTCCGCGAAGCTGCTGACACCATCATCGTTATCGAAAACAAGAAGCTCTTGAACCTCATCCAGAACACGAACAAGAACGCTACTGTTGATGAAGCCTTCAAGATGGCTGACGAAATCCTCGGCAATGCAGTGCAGAGCATCTGCAGCATCATGTTCCGTCATGGTCTTGTGCACGTTGACTTTGCTGATATCCGCAAGGTTATGCTCAAGGGCGGTTCCGCTCTCATGGGTACGGGTACGGCTGAAGGCGAAGGCCGCGGTGTTGCCGCTGCCGATGCAGCTCTTTCTTCTCCGCTTCTCGAAGATATCGATATTCAGGGTGCTTCTGGCGTGCTCATCAACGTCTCTCATGGCGAAAACTACTCCTTGCTCGAACACAACGAAGCAATGGAACACATTTACGACGCTGTGGGCGAAGAAGGCAATCCGAACATCATCGTCGGTGATATCACTCTTCCGGAACTTGGCGACAAGGTTTGCATCACCATTATCGCAACGGGTTGCGGTGGCACGAACAATGCTGCTGCTGTAGGCTACGCTGGTATTGGTACTGCTGGTTACCAGCCGGCTTATCAGACCCCGGCTGCTCCGGTGCAGGCTACTCCGCGTCCGACGACTAACTTCGTCGCTCTCGCTGGCCGTGCTACTGCTGCTATGCCGGCATCTGCAATGCCGACCGCTGCAATGCCTGCTGCTGCTCCGACTATCGTTGCTCCGGCTGTTGCTCAGCGCACCGTTTCTGCCGCTCCGTCTTACGCTTCTGCTCCGCAGAACACCTATGCAAGCGCTCGTCCGGCAACTCCGATGAACCAGGCTGCGGCCATGTTCGCTCCGGCATCTTCTTTTGCCTCCCCGAGCTTTGACGCAAAGGCCGGCTATGCAGAAGAAGCTGTTGCAACCGCAACTGCAACGCTCCGCGAAACGGAAGAAATGCCGGGTGCTGCCGATGCAGATCCGCTTTCTAACGGCAACTACGCAAACTCCTTCAAGCAGGAATCTCGTCCGGCTCAGACCGAACAGGTGAGCGCTGTGGACTATGGTACTCCGGCTTTCATGCGTAACCAGAAAGGTTCCGAAGACGCACTCAAGGAAAGCAATGTCGATTACGACTTGCCGGCCTTCATGCGTATGAATGACTTGTTCTAATCGTGTATAACGATTAGCCTACATTGTAATACCCAAAAATTCGACCTGGTGCGTTCGAATGTTTTCGAGTGCGCCTCCGAGAAAGAACACACACACACACGGGTGCGTGAGTGCGCACCTACCACAACACAAGGGATCACCCGGGTCTCCCTGCCTGGGTGGTCCTTATCGTGTCCGCTCCGCTTTGATTTAATAGAAAAGCTCCGTCGGCGCTCCGCTCTCGCCAACACGGCACGCTTACGCCGTGCCGCTTATGGCTCACAGGTGTCCGCTCCGCTTTGATTTAATAGAAAAGCTCCGTCTTCGCCTCACTACCACCTAAAGGTGGCCATGCCCACATAAGTGCTAAAGCACTAAGTGGTCAAAGGTCGCCTTCATGACCAACTTGCGCTTGGTCATTCCGGCTCACGGATGTTCGCTACGCTTTAAATCAATAGAAAAGCTCCGTCTTCGCCTCACTACCACCTAAAGGTGGCCATGCCCACATAAGTGCTAAAGCACTAAGTGGTCAAAGGTCGCCTTCATGACCAACTTGCGCTTGGTCATTCCGGCTCACGGATGTCCGCTACGCTTTGAATCAATAGAAAAACTCCGTCGGCGCTCCGCTCTCGCCAACACGGCACGCTTACGCCGTGCCGCTTATGGCTCACGGTGTACCCGCTTCATACCTGATTTGTCATGCCCGCCTTGAGCGGGCATCTCCTTTTAAAAAACTTTTTAATACATTTATATTATGCTATCTCGTACATTATTATTTGCTTGCTTGGCGGCTGTGGCGGTGTTTGCTTCGGCTGAAAATGTCTCGGAGAAGTCCGAACCGAAATCCGGTTATTTCCAGTTGGGGACTGATTTCAATATCGGTTTTAACGGTGGCCCGACTGACCCGATGTTTGCCGTAGATACTGTCGATAAGTATGGCAAAAATTGGCGTGGTCTCCGCATTCCGCTCGAAACGGCCCGCAGTTACGAGGAACGCGTTGAGCCGTTCTTTATGCTGAGCTTCCGCGCAGGCTACAAGAATTTCCATTTCTTGCTCGAAGCTCCTTTGCGCAAGGATTTGGAGGCTTGGTATAATAGCGAACTTAAGACGAATTTCACCTACAAGCCTAGTGAACTTGATATCAATGTCCCGATTAACGCTTATGCCAAGTGGGATAACTCTGTGGGTTTCGTTCAGTTCGGTCGTTTTGATCCTGAAGACTTGAAAATTTCCAAGAATGATGTATTCCTTGGTGGCTTGCCATACCATGATGGTATTCACTGGAATTTGAAAATTGGAATTTTCCGTTATGACTTTTTATTGAGTTCGTTGAATGCTTGGCTTTTTTATGATGTGATAAATCACGAGACGGGTTGCCCGCCGGAAGGTAGCGAAGCGTATGCCCAAAAATGTACGCAGCCAGGTCATCAGGTGAGCAATCAGCGCAATCGCACTTATACGGAAAATGTGAAGAACTTGGTTTTCCATAGACTCGGTGTAGATACGCGCAAGTTCTGGCTTTACCTTGTGGAACAAAGTATGATTGGTGGCAAATCCTTGGAATTCCGCTCGTTCAACCCGTTCATGTATTGGCATGATAATTATGCGACGGGATATACTTCTGCAGCGACTTCCGTTGAATTAGGGTACAAGACTTCGAATGGTGCAAAATTCTATACGCAAATTAATATGGAAGATATTGCAAGCCCGGTTGGCGAAGACAAAAAGATGGGAACAAACCGCTCCATTATTAATTACATGGTGGGCTACTATCACGAACTTGAAACCCGCAACTACGGCAAATTCTCGTGGCGCTTGGATGTTGTGAAAACAGATCCAGCGGCGGGCAATAGCAGACTCCCGCTTTTGAAGTATACGGGACGTCGCAATTACCGCAGTAACTACCGCGAACAGGGCGACAGCGATTACGCCGACGCTTATTTTGTCGATTATCCTGTTGGGTATCGCCGCGGTGGTGATGCACTAGATTTGTGGTTTGATATGAACTGGAAATGGAGCGTTCATTCGGCATCGCTTACTCTTGCTTGGCTCCGCCAAGGCGATAAGGAAATTTATACGGATTATGACAAAGCGCTGAAATCAGAAAATTCGCTTTCAGGCATTGTCGAAAAACAGTTCCTCGTTGATGTTTTGTATGAAAGAAAAGTGTCGGATTGGTTCAAATTCTATGCAGGAGGTGGATTCCGTGTGTTCCGCAATCTTGCACACGACAAAAATGAAGATGGTTCCGATGCTTGGATTCGCTCTGGCGTGAAATTCAACTTCAATCCTGTGGATATGAAGTTCTAATAAGTTCTTTTTTCCAAAATTTAGTTGGAAATTCGTTTACTAAATTTGTATTTATATCCTTAATAAAGGATGAGGATCATGAGTAAACGATGTGCTTTTCTGTCTGTTGCAAGTATGTTTATACTTGTAGTTTTGGCTGCGTGTGGCTCTACACGAAATTCGTCTAGCGATGCAGAAAATCCTTTGCGTGATGGTGTTGAATACGGAACCATGACAGATAACCGTGACGGCCAAATTTATAAGACCGTGAAAATCGGCGAACAGACTTGGATGGCCGAAAACCTGAATTATAAATTCGAAAAATATTACAAGTTTATTGTATATGGAAATGGCTTTGAGGCAATGGGTGAGGAAGGATACGAAGAGGAGCGAATTTCTAGTTTTTGTTATGAAGGCTTCGTTAGCAACTGTGTCAAATTCGGATATCTTTATCCACAAAAACAGGCGGTAAATGCATGTCCTGTAGGTTGGCATCTTCCCGATACAACCGAATGGAATGCGTTGTTTTCTTTTGTCGGTGGAAAAAGTTTTGCAGGAAAAAAACTTAAATCTTCATTTGGCTGGCTGAATGGGGGTAATGGCGTAGATGATTATGGATTTTCGGTGCTTCCGGCTGGTGCAAAGGGCGGACCGAATTCTTTCGGGGATTTTTTCTCCAAAAAGGATGATGTCTATTATATTGCAGAAGAAAAGAATGCTGTATTCTGGAGCTCGGTAGATTCGAATAGTGTGTCTTTCTACTACTATAAGGATTCTATTAGTATTAATAAAAATCTTCCAGAATCTGCTTTTTCAGTTCGATGCGTGCAAAACGATAGCCTTGAATTGTCGAATTACTCAAGTTCAGAATCGGCGACAAGCTCATCGTCATCTCAAAAGGTTGAATTAGATTCTTTGGTTGATACCCGTGATGGTCAAATTTACAAGACTGTAAAATTCCGTGGTCAAGTTTGGATGGCTCAAAATCTCAATTACAAAAAAGATGAGAGTTATTGTCGGGCGAATGACGATTCGAATTGCGATAAATACGGAAGACTTTATACATGGTCGGCCGCTCAGAATGCTTGCCCTGTAGGCTGGCATTTGCCAACAAAAAGTGAATTGCAAAATTTACTGGGTAAGTGGAGACAACGTATAAGGGATGGTTGGGCTTATGTGATAAAATTGAATTTGGCAGGCAATGCGCTCAAGTCTTCTGATGGCTGGTTTAATGGACAAAATGGCTTTGATGAAATTGGCTTTGCCGCTTTGCCGGGCGGTATTCGATTTAGTGATGGCTCGTATAGCGCCGATGGTGAAAGTGCTTTCTTTTGGAGTTCCTCAGAAGAGAATGACGGTGCGTATGGATTGTCCCTGTATTATTACGATAAAGTTGATTTGGATGTTGATGACAAAAAAATTGGCATGTCTGTCCGCTGTTTAAAAGGAGAACCGGCTGTTGATTTATCCTCTAGTTCTATGGCTAAATCAAGTTCTTCTTTGAAAGTTGAGAAAGGATCTGTAACTGATTCCCGCGATGGCAGGCTGTACAAGACTGTAACTATTGGAAAGCAAACTTGGATGGCGGAAAACTTGAACTACGCAACGGTGGGTAGTTTCTGTTACCAGAATGAATATCGTAATTGCGCTAAGTATGGTCGTCTTTATACGTGGGCTTCTGCGGTAGATAGCGTAAACATTCTCCGTGCAACAGGCAAAGAATGTGGTTACGATAGACGTTGTTCGCTAACAAAACTAGTACAAGGCGCTTGCCCTGCTGGGTGGCATTTGCCGACGAAGGCTGAATGGGATACGTTGAAGAGAGTTGTTGCCCCCAATAGAGTGTATTTGTTGAAGTCTAGGGAAGGCTGGATAAATGGTAATGGTAGGGATGTTTATGGATTTTCGGCGCTTCCGGCTGGGGATAAGGATATTGACGGTACTTATCTTATGGGGTATATCGCTGCTTTTTGGAGTTCTTCAGAAGAAGATGTGACTAGAGCTTGGTATGAGAGAATGCAAAACGATTTTTCTTCGCCGTATGAGTTTGAAGAAAAAAATCGTGGATTTTCAGTGCGTTGCGTCAAGGATGAAATTACATCGGAAAGTGAAAGAAAAACGGATACTGAAATTTTGTCATCATCTTCGGTGCATGTTGAATATGGTTCTATGACGGATGAGCGTGACGGTCAGACCTATAAGACTGTGAGAATTGGTTCGCAGACGTGGATGGCGGAAAACTTGAATTACGAGATGGAAAATAGCAGTTGCGAAAGGGATACTCTTCCTTCTTGTGCTGAGTATGGACGCTATTACAAATGGGCTGCGGCAAAGAATGCTTGCCCTGCGGGCTGGCATTTACCTGATTCTGTAGAATGGAATACTTTATTTGCAACTGTGGGTGGTGATTCCGTGGCGGGCCGAACGCTTCATGCCGTGCCTAGCAATAAATGTGGTCGGATTGTAGGTTGGTCAAAATGTTCATCGGGCTTGGAATGGAATTTTGGCATTTCCCATCGGTTTGAAGAAAAAACACCGCGCATTAAGCTTGCGGATCGTTTTGGGTTCACGGTGCTTCAATCAGGTCTCAAGGAGTACGAAACTCCACAAAAATCCAAAGAAAAATCAATGCCTCGTCGCCATAGCAAAAGAAAATATGGAGATTTCGGTTATGCGAATTTCTGGAGTTCTACGGATCACTCGTTTGTAATTCTTGATAGTGAAAATCCTGTAAAATGGGGGGAAGACAAGGATTCTTATGAAATCCCGATTCGATGTGTTTTAGATAGTGAACCGCCTGTGGCAAAATCAAAAAAGGCGAAACCAGTTCGTAAAAAGAAGGCGACGATACTCGGCTCTGCAACGGTATCTCCATTGAATGTTGTTAAAGATTCTTTGGTGGATGGTCGTGATGGCAAAATCTACAAGACTGTGAAAATAGGTAAACAGACCTGGATGGCTGAAAATCTGAATTACAAAACAACGGATAGCTATTGCCTTGGAGATAGTCTGGAAAATTGTGCTAAGTATGGTCGCCTTTATAAAGGGAATGCCGCAAATGAAGCATGTCCAGGCGGGTGGCATTTGTCCACTCGTGCGGAATGGGAAAATCTGTTCAAATCAGTGGGTGGACCACTTATAGCCGGATATAAGCTTAAAGATGCCCAAAGCTGGTATAACGACCGTAAAAGTAAAGATGAATATGGATTTTCGGTACTTCCTGGGGCAAAAAGAAATGAAATGGGAGAATATTTCAAGGGTGGACTTGATGCATATTTCTGGACTCCAGAAAAACACTTGTATTGGTCTGATCGCTACCCGAAATATGATGTTGTGCATTTTGATTATGTGACTTCTGTAGCTTCTGTTATTGGAGCGTCCGTTATAGAATTTTCTTTTTCTTTGTCTAGTGATGAACGCGAAGCGCACTCCGTTCGCTGTGTCATGAATGATGTGGATGCTGTAGAGTCTTCTTCCTCGAAAATGTCTTCTAGTTCGTTTGCGAAATCAAGTAGCTCTTCTTCATCTTTTTCTGTTGTTTCTCCTTCAAGTGTAATCAAGGGGACTATGATCGATTCTCGCGACAATCAAGTTTATCAAACGGTGACTGTAGGCACGCAGACTTGGATGGCTCAAAACTTGAACTATCAAACTGCCAATAGCTATTGCTATAAGGGTGAACTAGATAAATGTGCTGAATACGGTCGCTTTTATACTTGGGCAGTTGCTATGGATAGCGTAGGTGAATTTAGCCCCAATGGTAAAGGTTGTGGCTACATGGTGGATGATGAAAAATGTAAACCGAAGGGTCATGTACGAGGAATTTGTCCTGAAGGTTGGCATTTGCCGTCTTTTGGAGAATGTAATGATTTTATAGGTGGTGTCGGTGGTAAGTTTGTGGCTGGTAAAATGCTTCGTTCAACGGTTGGTTGGAAAGACAATGGAAATGGCTCGGATGATTATTCGTTCTCAGCACTCCCTACTGGGCTTAGGGATGGCAAAGGTAACTTTAAATACACCGGCGAAACGGCTGGCTTTTGGACTTCTACGGAATCGCGTGAACGTAAATCCTATCTTCTGCTTATGTATAGCGGTATCGAAAGTGTCGAACTTGATGGTTACAGGGACAGTTTTGAAAAAAATTATGGAGCAAATATTCGTTGCATCAAGGATTAAGTTATGAGTAAACGTGTTGCGTTAATTGCTTTTGTTTTTTGCTCTGTTTTTGCAACGCTTGTCGCCTGCAGTTCTTCTAAAAATGCAACGGTGGTTTCTGATGATGCTGCTGCAAAATCAGAAACGTCATCTCGCGAGATTCTTGTGGACTCTCGCGATGGTCAAGTCTATAGGACCATGAAAATAGGTGAGCAAACATGGATGGCCGAAAATTTGAACTATAAAACGGATGGCAGTGAATGCCTAAATAATCTCGACGTTAATTGCGCTCGATTTGGACGTTTATACGAATGGGGCAATGCTATGGATAGTTCTGCGGTATTTGCAAAAAATGGTGAAGGCTGTGGACTATGGGTATCGTGTTCTCCGACTTATCCGGTGCGTGGAATTTGCCCTGCGGGCTGGCATCTACCTTCTCACGATGAATGGAAAAAGTTGATTTCTTTATTAGATAAAAAAGATACGGTGGGGTTTGTGCCCAGGTTGATGAATGAGCGTAGAATATATAAAGATGTTGGCTTTTGGAGTTCTACCATATATGATGAAGATCGGGCGTATAGGTTGTTTTCCTATAATAACGATATGTCTTTAGACAAACATTCTAAGTATATGGATAATTACATTCGTTGCATAATGGATGAAGATGGACAAGGAATTCCGACGTCGTCATTATTGCGCACAGAACATTCTATGGTTGATTCCCGCGATGGTCATGTGTATAGAACAGTAAATATAGGCGACCAAACATGGATGGCCGAAAATTTAAGCTATGACATGGCGGGCTCTGAATGTTGGGCTGATGATAGTACGTGCGATGTACGAGGTCGTTATTACGGATGGGATAATGCGAAAAATGCATGTCCTGTAGGTTGGCATTTGCCGTCAATTGCGGAATGGTATACCTTGTTCTCTGCTGTTGGGGGGCAACGTGTAGCGGGTAAGACGCTCAAGGCTAAAACAGGTTGGGATCGTTGCGACGATTGTGAAGATGAATATGGATTTTCTGCAATGTCTACAGGTATTGCTTATTCAACGGTTCAAGTCTCTGATGGAAATGCAGATTTTTGGAGCTTTGCAGAAAGTGATTCAAACCATGCATATTTCATGTCCTTGGCTTTCTATACGGATATGGCGAATATTATCGACCAGGATTATTCGGCGCGGTCTTCGATTCGTTGCGTTAAGGATGGTGCTAGAGAAAAGGTTAATCCCGCAAGCTTACCGGTGAAAGTCGAAAAAGGTGTTGAGTCCTTTATGACGGACAAACGTGACGGACAAACTTATAAAACCATAAAAATTGGTGAACAGACGTGGATGGCGGAGAATTTGAATTATGATGTTCCCGGTAAAAGTTATTGCTATGGCAAAATTCCGAGTAACTGTGCCAAGTACGGTCGTCTTTACGAGGAACGCGTGGCTATGGAAGTTTGCCCTGCAGGTTTTCATTTGCCGTCTCCATCGGAATGGGAAACGTTATTCAATGCGGTCGGTGGACAATTTATGGCGGGAAGTGTACTAAAGTCTAAAACCGGCTGGATAAATGATGGAAATGGAATGGATCCGTTTGGATTTTCGGCAATTCCCGCTGGCTATGGCTCTAGTGTTGATAGGGAAGAAGGCAAGTCTGCCAATTTTTGGTGCTCTCAGGAGCCTGATGATGAAAATTTCTATTACGTGAAATTGAAACACGATGCCTTTAATGTTGATATGAATCATTCCAACAACAAGGCTTATTCCGTTCGCTGCGTGATGGATTAGAGGAATAGACTATGAGGTCACTTTGTTCTCTTTTATCTGTTGTTTTCTTGCTCTTGCCTGCTGTTCTTGCATACGGCTCCATGAAAGACCCGCGTGATGGTCAAATATATAAGACAACCCAAATTGGCAATCAAATCTGGATGGCTGAAAATCTGAATTTTGGCGGAACATGTTATGATAATCATGTTTACAATTGCATAAAATATGGCAGCCTTTATACTTGGAACGAGGCGAGGAGCGTTTGCCCGGCTGGATGGCATTTGCCGTCGCGAATGGAATGGGATTTCTTGATGGATCAAGTGGGGGGAACATCGTTAGCCGCAAAAATGCTCAAGTCTGCAAAGGGCTGGATCCATGAAGGCGATGGTCTTGATAATTTCGGTTTTCAAGCGATTCCTGCGGGTTATGATTTTGTTGTTAAAACAAAAGCTAGCCGTATTTTCGATGCTAAGGAACGCAATGCGCTTTTTTGGAGTTCTACAGATAGTAATAAAGACGATGCGTATGCCGTTTTTCTGTCTTATTCCAGCGACAGTGTAGAATTTATTGCCGATTATAAAAAACTTGGTCTATCGGTTCGCTGTGTTATGAACAATGCGGAGAACCATTTTGTTGAAGCCGATAGCTTGCCGCAACAAGTTCCTCTCGCTTCATCGAGTTCTGCGATTTCTGTAGTCAATCCGAACTTTATTCCAAAAGATTCGTCTAAGGTTCAAGAAGTTTTCGTCGATTCTCGCGATGGTCATGTTTACAAGACGGTCACGATGGGTTTACGGACTTGGATGGCTGAAAACTTGAATTACAAGACTGCCAATAGTTCGTGTGCTGATGAAAGCGATAGCGCCTGTTCTCTAGGCCGCCTTTACACATGGGCCGATGTGATGAATGTGTGTCCTGATGGCTGGCATTTGCCGATGCAAGAAGATTTGAATATCCTGTTTTATGCCGTAATTGATTCTGCTTATGCAGGCAATGCTTTCAAGTCGACAGTAGGTTGGTTTAATCGTGGGAATGGCTGGGATGCTTATGGGTTCAATGCGATTCCTATTCATGGCAATGGACGTTATGCATTTTTTTGGAGTTCTCAAGAACATTCGGCTGATGATGCGTATAGTTTATTCTTGATTTATTATGACAAGGGCGCTCGTCGTGTAATTGATTACAAGGGGAGGGCTTTGTCTGTCCGTTGTGTGAAAGATGTTTTCAAAGGAACTTTAACGGATTCACGGGATGGCCGAAGCTATAGGACAGTGACGATTGGCTCCCAAACTTGGATGGCTGAGAACTTAAATTACGATACCTGTTTTACTTTTTGTTATGACAAAAATTTTGACGGTTGTTCGAAATATGGCCGCCTTTATTTAGAAAGTACCGCAAAAAACGTATGCCCGACGGGTTGGCATTTACCGACTGATTCGGAATGGAAAACTTTATTTAAGGCGGTAGGGGGACTGTCTTTGGGAAAAGACTCTTTCTCGGTTGTTGGCCGAGCGCTCAAGTCTAAGACGGGTTGGGAAAAGTACGAAAAGAAATTCGGAGAGAAGATTGTTATAAATTGTGAATATTGTACGGATGATTATGGATTTTCGGCGTTTCCTGCGGGTAAGGCTTTTTTCATAGGGACTCCAGATATTTGGAAAGTGAAAATAGAGGACTATGAGGCTGAAACTAAGAATACTCGGTTCTGGAGTGTAGGGAATGGAGATATGCGCTCGTCTGATTCCAAGTCTTTTGTAGAACTGATTCACGATAGCGAAAATGCGTATTTGCGTCACGATGGTGATAGTACTTTTATGAATTCGGTTCGTTGCATAAAGGATTAATAAAATGATTATGGATAAACGAATCGTTAAGTTCTTTTTTATTTGCGCTCTTGCTTTTGTGATGCTTGATGCCTGCAGTGCTACAAAAAATTTGTCTAGTGATGAAATTGCTGAATCGCCTTCCTATGTTATGAATAACGCTGGTGAATTTTTTACGGATTCCCGCGATGGACAGGTGTACCGAATGGTGAACATTGGCGGGCAAACTTGGATGGCGGAAAATTTGAATTACAAGATGGAAAAAAGCTATTGCTACGATGACCATCCGAGTAATTGCATTAAGTATGGGCGTCTTTACACGTGGGGCGCTGCGATGAATCTTACTGATTCGCTTTGTGTAAGAAGCAAGCGTTGTAGAGACTCTGTCTCGGCTTTTGCTGTACAAGGTGCATGCCCCATAGGTTGGCATTTGCCAACGGAAACAGAATGGGATACTCTATTGACCTATGTGCGAGGCAGGGGTGATCTGTTGTCATCGGGACCGGAAGCGGGCTGGACTAAATGCAAACAAAATTACCGTTTCTGTTTTGATATTTTGGGTGAAGATAAATATGGCTTTGCGGCGTTACCTGCAGGTGGCTTGAACTTTTTTGGTTATGAAAATGAAGGTAAAATAGCTGTTTTTTGGGGACCGCGTGGTGCGATACGCTTGGTAAAACAGTGCAAATTGCAAACGAAATGCCGTTGTTGTCCAGAATATGTTTTTTGTAGCTACGAAGTGAGCCCCGTTTGGGGAGGAACTAGCGATGCGTTTTCGGTTCGTTGCCTTAGGGATGAACCTTTACAAAAAACTGAAGTGATGGTTGATGAATCTATCTCCGATAAAGAGATGATTCCAGATTCTATCGCAAAGGAATTGTCTGTATGCCCTAAAAACGATGATGATGGTTCTTCTGATTATGAATTGGATGATTTATAGGGGGTGATTCCTCGGTCGTGCCAACTATATTTATATTTGTAGTCACAACAAGGAGTTTTTATGGCTGAAATCGGTACACCTCTTAGTTCTACCGCAACAAAGGTTCTCTTTTGCGGTTCTGGCGAATTGGGCAAGGAAGTCATCATCGAGATGATGCGTCTTGGCGTTGAAGTGATTGCTGTAGACCGTTACGCCAACGCTCCGGGCATGCAGGTGGCTCATCGCAGCTACGTGATCAACATGCTTGATGGCAAGGAACTCCGCGCCGTCATTGAAAAGGAAAAACCGGATTACATCGTGCCGGAAGTCGAAGCGATTGCAACGGACACGCTCGTGGAACTTGAAAAGGAAGGCTACAACGTCATTCCGACAGCAAAGGCCACCAAGCTTACGATGAACCGTGAAGGCATCCGCCGCTTGGCTGCCGAAGAGCTCGGACTCAAGACGAGCCCGTACCGCTTTGCCGATAACTACGAAGATTTCAAGGCTGCGGTCAAAGAAATCGGTATCCCGTGCGTTGTAAAGCCGGTGATGAGTTCTTCCGGTCATGGTCAGAGTGTCATCAAGACCGAAGCCGACGTTGAAAATTCCTGGAACATTTCCCAGACGGGTGGTCGCACTGGTGCTGCTAGCCGCGTGATTGTCGAAGGCTTTGTGCCGTTCGATTACGAAATTACTTTGCTCACGGTTCGCCATGTGGGCGGCACCAGCTTCTTGGAACCGATTGGTCACCACCAGGTGGGTGGCGACTATCAGGAATCTTGGCAGCCGCAGCCGATGAAGCCGGAACTCTTGGAACAGGCAAAGGTCATTGCGAAGAAAGTCACGGACGCTCTTGGCGGTCGCGGCATCTTTGGTGTGGAATTGTTTGTCTGCAAGGACGAAGTCTTGTTCAGCGAAGTTTCTCCGCGTCCGCACGATACGGGCATGGTGACGCTCATTTCTCAGGACCTTTCTGAATTTGCATTGCACGCCCGCGCTATTCTCGGTCTCCCGATTCCGAACATCGCTTTCCACGGCCCGAGCGCATCAAAGGCAATCGTCGTCGATGGCAATTCTGACCATGTGAAGTTCAGCGGTCTCGAAGAAGTTCTTGCAGAACCGGATACGGGCCTTCGCTTGTTCGGAAAGCCGGAACTCAAGGGTCACCGCCGTATGGGCGTTCTCCTTGCTCGTCGCGACACAGTCGAAGAAGCCAAGGCAACTGTCATGGCTATGCGCGAAAAAGTGAAAGTTAGTTTGTAGGTTTTAGGTGGTAGGTTGTAGGTTCTAGGAAAAAACACGGGCTTAAGCCCGTTTGTAATGGGGCGGCGGAGCCGCGATAATTTACCTAAAACCTAATCCCTAATACCTGCTGCCTAATAAATCACTTTCCCTAGTGCGATAACTGCGGCTGTTCTTGCTCGCAAGCGAGTGTTGCCGAGATTCAGTAAATGGACCTTCCCGTTCTGGAAGGTCTTTATTGCTTCTATTTCGCGTGGAGAAAATCCGCCTTCGGGGCCTACAAGTAAAGTAACCGGCTTGGCGGGCACATTGTTTGCTGTGTTCTCGGAACTGTTCGCGTTTTCCCCTAAACCCAAATCCAATTTGCGTTCCCCGTCGATGTCGCAGAGAATCAAGTCGCCTTGATAATCCTTGAGCCACTTGCTGAATTCAATTGGGCCCTCGATGCGTGTCATCCAGGCTTTCTTGGATTGCTTTAAACTCACGAGACTCTTGAGTTCTGAACGGCGCACGAGCTTGTGCAAGTCGGAATTCTTGGGTTCCTGCGAATAGTCTGTACGTAAAAAGACGATGCTGTCCGTTTCTGTTTGCGCTACATGAAAAACGACTTCTTCGAGCGCATCGTCCTTGAGGCAAGCGATGCCGAGATTCAAGCGCGGACGTTTGAACGGCGCGTCTTCGACTTTGTCGACTTGCACTTCGCAGGCCTTGGAGTCTGCCTTGGTGATTGTTGCATCGGCATAATGCCCGAGTCCGTCGCAGAGCTGTAGAATGTCGCCATTTGCGGCACGGCATACGCGCACGGCATGGCTACTTTCGTTTTCATCCAGGACAATGGTGCCCTCAGTAATTAACGGGCAATAGAAACGGCTATCGGGAGTTTTCATGGCTGTAAAAATAGCAAACCAAACTACAAATCACTATAGACCAATGACTAGCGACTCGAGACTAAAGACTAAATTTCTATATTACATCCCGTGAAAAGTCCTGTAAAAGCTGTTGTTTTTGATTTAGACGGAACTCTTTATTTGAGCGGTCGCCCGTATCCGGGTGCGGTTGAAACTGTCAATCGCGTGGCAAAGCGCGTGCCGGTCTATTACTTGAGCAACAACACGAGTAAATCTCCGGTCTTTTACGAGAATCGCCTCAAGGTTATGGGGCTTCCGCTTGCAAAGGACTCCATCATTTCGGCGCTGTACCTCTCGCTCGATGCGATTCACGAACGCAAAATCAAGAACGTCTTTTTCTTTGCGAATCCGGAAGTGTACGAATGGTTCGCGGCGCAGGACCCGAGCCTCAATTTACGCCCGTCGGTCGAAGAAACTGAACTGGTGCTTGTCGCTTATCACAACAGCTTTGATTATCGCGAACTTTGCGAACTCTCCTTTAGAGTGCAGCGTGGGATCCCGTTCTGGGTGACGCATACGGATTTTGTCTGCCCTGATGAACGCGGCCCCGTGCCCGATATCGGTAGCTTCATGGCTCTCCTCAAGACGGCTTACGGTGTCGAACCCGAGATGAGTTTTGGCAAGCCGAATCCGGCGATGCTTTCGGGACTTTTGAAACTTTACCGCCCCGAAGAAATCTTGTTCGTGGGGGACCGTCTTTATACGGACTTTGAACTTGCCAAGCGCTCCGGTTGCCGTTTTGTGCTGCCGTTGTGCGGAGAATCGAAAATGGCGGATGTCGAACGCCTCGACGTGAAACCTGAGTTTGTTGTCAACAACGTTAGTGAAATTGATTTTAACGCCTTTTTAGAAGGGAAAAAATAATGCGCTTTACCCGTCTTTTGTTTTTGGTCGTTGCTATTTCTGCTGCAATTGTTTTTGCTGATGATGGAAAAATTACCGTTGCTGTTTCTTTGCAACCGTATGCGACACTCGTTAAGATGGTGGGCGGTGATCGCGTGAATGTGGTGACTCTTTTGCCACCGGGTGCCGATCCGCATAACTTTGAACCGAAGCCGGCTGTAATCAAGGCGTTTTCTCTTGCCCAGGTTTATTTTTCTGATGGCTCGGGATTAGATAAAGTTTGGATGCCTCGCTTTTTGGGTGCAAATAAAAAAGTCGAAGTCGTTGATATTTCCAAGAATATCGAATGGATGAAGTCGGAACATGAAGAACATCATGGAAAGGCTCACCACCATGACGAAGAATTTGACCCGCATATTTGGACCTCTCCGCTCCGTGTGAAGTTCCTTGCCCAGAATATTTTCCATGCACTCAAGAAACTTGATCCAGGACATGATATTTATTATATCAATCAAATCCAGGCTGTTCAGAACCAGTTAACGTCTATTGCTCGTACCTTGAAAGAAACCGTTATCGATATGCCGTTGAATCGCCGGTCTTTTATTGTGTTCCATCCGTCGTATGGATATTTGGCCAAGGATTTCGGGCTTAAGCAATATGCAATCGAAGTGAATGGCAAGGAACCTAAACCGAGAGATTTGGCAAACCTTATCATGATGGGCCGCAAAAATGGCGTAAAGGCCGTGTTTGTGCAACCGGAATTCAGCAAGCGTGCTGCAGAAACGATTGCAAAGGATTTGGGCGCTGTCGTTGTTGAAACGGATCCGCTCGCCGCTGACTTTATTGGCAATACGCAAAAGTTTATTGACGCACTCAAACAGGCTGGCAAAAAGTAATGTCTGCTATCGACATCAAAGATCTTTCTTTTGGCTATGGAAAGTCGCCCGTACTGACGGACGTGAATCTTTCTATTGACGAAAATGACTTTGTTGCAATTATCGGGCCGAATGGCGGTGGCAAATCCACGTTGATGAGGCTGATGGTCGGGCTCTTGAAGCCGACTTCTGGAAGTGTGCGCTTGTTTGGCGAAAAGGTTCCGACGAAAAAGGTTGCTGTCGGTTACGTTCCGCAGAATACGAACAAGAATATTGATTTCCCGATTACGGTGGGCGAGTGCGTTGCTACAGGCAAACTGAGACTTTCCCCGAAATCGGACGAAGTGAAGGCTGCGCTTGACCGCGTGCATATTGGCGGCTATCTGGACCGTCGCTTGGGTGAACTGAGTGGCGGTGAACGTCAGCGAGTCTTGATTGCTCGTTCTCTTGTCTGTAATCCGAAGATTCTCTTTTTGGATGAACCTTCCAATAACATTGACGTCGCTGGAATCGAAGCGCTTTATAACATGCTTGCCGAATTCAGTGAAACGATGACAATTGTGATAGTGACACACGACCTGATGGCGCTCTCGCACAAGGTAAAGAGTGTCGTTTGCGTGAACCATTCTGTTCACTATCACGAGGGTGGTAACCTGACCGAAGAAATGCTCCACCGCACGTATGGCTGCGAAGTGGATTTGATTGCCCACGGGGTGCCGCATCGCGTTCTCGGGAGCCATGACCATACCCATGGCGGTTGCTGCGAACATCATCATACTGGTCATTAGTCATTGGTCTTTAGTCATTGGTTTTTGGCATTGGATCTGTTTATGACTGTAACGATGGGGAATGGGCTCGGCGCTTTGCGTCTTTGGGGTCGTTTCTCGTTCTGGATGACGGGGGCGTTTCTAATAACTATTGACTAGTGACTAATAACCTTAAAATCCTAACTCTTGCCCCTAACACCTTAAAGAATAATGTTATAATTGTATAGTACTTGTGTTTCATTGGAGGTAAAAATGAGTGCAGAAGTCGAAGATTTGACCGTCGAATACACCGACGAAGAAACCGGCGAAGTCGTCATCAAGGAATTGAGCAAGGAAGTCCTGTCGAAGGGCGCCTGGCCGACCGTGATGTTCTTCTATCAGGACCGCGATCCGAAAACGGGTGAATTCAGCGAACCGAAAGTTTCTCTGCGCCGTTACCGAAAAATGCAAGGCATGTTCAAGCCCCAAGGCAAGTTCAAGATTACAGGCAAGGCGCAAGCCGAAGCCATTATCAACGTATTAAAAAAGTGGTATAACATTTAATGCCAGACCCTGCTAGTAAAAAGAAGAATTACAATATCGAATTCCTGTGCGAGGGGAATATCGAATCCTTCCCGTGGAAGGATAAGTTCGAAGCTATGGCCCGCAAGCTCCTTGCCGAAGAAGGCACGGAAAATAACGTCAATATCGTGCTCTGCACGGACGAGTTCGTTCGCGAGATGAACAAGAACTATCGCGGGCTCGACAAGGTGACGGACGTGCTTTCGTTCGAATGGCACGAAGAAATCCCGGGTGAGGAAGAAATGCTCGGCGAAATCTACATCGCGAGGGACCAGGTCAAGCGCCAGGCCCCGCAGTACGGCAACAGTTTTTTTGCCGAGATGAAGCGCGTGATTGTTCACGGACTGCTCCACCTGTCGGGGTACGACCACATCAAGGCTGCCGACCGCAAGGTGATGCGTGCCCGCGAATGTGAGTTCTTGGGACTGGATCCATACAAGGACAAGGAGAGCATGGAAAATGGGTGATACGAACACCATTGCTATTGTTCTTCTCGTTTTCTTTCTTTTTATTTCGGCGTCTTTTACTTTGGTCAAGGCTGTCTTTGCAGCCATTTATGCCAAGCGTGAAGACCATGACCGTACGGATCGCGAAGCAAAGATTGCAAAGATCGTTGAAAACCGCGGTTACAACGAAACCGTCTCCATTGGCCGAATTTTTTCGGACGTGGGAATCGGCGTGTTCGGATTTTATCTGTTCTCGAATGCCCCGTGGCAGTGGACTCACGATTTTTGGTTGCTCGGAATCATGGCGTACATGCTTTGCGCTTGTGCCGTGATTTATGTGGTGACTATTTTCTGCCCGAACTTGATTGGTAACTTGAAACCGGATACTTTGTCCGTTGTTCTTGTGCCGTTGTACAGGCTTATCCGCATGCCGTTCGTACCGGTGGGTCGCGTTTGCCATACTATTTACCTCAAGTTGTTGAACGCTCTGGGTTACGATGCAAAGCTCAGCTTCTTGCCCGAAGAACGCCGTGATGCTGTACAGGCAGACCTTTCGGATTCTTCGCTCAGTGAAGAAGGGCTTGAAAAAGAAGAACGCCAGATGATCCTCAATATCTTCGACTTCGTGGAAACTCCGGTGCGCGAAATCATGACGCCGCGTGTGGACATGTGTGCCATCGATGTGGACACGTCGCTTGAGGATTTGGTGAAGGTCTTGAACAACGAACGCCATTCTCGCTTGCCGGTTTACAAGGAAACGGTCGACAACATTGTCGGTATCCTTTCGAACCGTGACTTCTTGGAATGGTACACGGAACATCGCGACGAACCGTTTGACTTGATGAAGCTCGTGATGCCGCCGGTCTACGTGCCGTACCACAAGAAGATTGATGACCTGTTGACGGAACTCCGCAAGACGGGTAACCAGCTCGCGATTGTCGTGGACGAATACGGTGGCACGGCTGGTCTTGTGACGCTCGAAGACATTCTCGAAGAAATCGTCGGTGAAATCCGCGATGAAGACGACATGGACGAAGACGAGGACGTGCAGAAGTTGAAGGACGGGCGCTACATTCTCGATCCGCTGATGACGCTCTCGGATTTGGAATACGAACTCGATGTGGAACTCAAGCCGCCTGAGAATTCCCACGTGGAAACGCTTTCCGGCCTCATCCAGGCAACGCTTGGAATCATCCCGTCGCCGGGCGCCGAAGTCAAGATTCAGGGTTACACGTTCCGCGTTTTGCGCATGGACGGCACCCGCATGGAAAAGGTCATGATGATTCTCCCTGCCGGCGTGAAAGGCCCCAAGACGCAAAGTCTCCATAAAGTGTAAGTCATATGTCATGCCCGCCTTGAGCGGGCATCTCCATTAAAAAATAAAAAGCTCGCGACCTTTGGAATCGCGAGCTTTTTCTGTAGATATTTAAGGTTTAGTCAATAGCTTTTAGTCAATGGTCATTAGTTTTTTAATCGCGACGAAGTCGCCAAACTATAAACTAAAAACTAATGACTAACGGCCGATGACCGCTACAGTTCTTCTACGGCGTCGGCTCTCAGGTTCAGCACGATGTGTTCCTGGCGCATAGGCGTGTTGTTGCCCATGTAGTATTCCAGCATCTTGCCGAGCGAGGCGTCGGGCGGGATGCTCACCGTTTCAAGGCGCATGTCCTCGTTGATGAACTGTCCGAATTCTTCCGGGCTGATTTCGCCAAGACCTTTGAATCGAGTGATTTCGAGACCGGTCTTGCCGATTTCCTTTGCGGCCTTGTCGCGTTCGACTTCGTCGTAGCAGTACTTGGTCACCTGCTTGTTACGCACGCGGAAAAGCGGTGTCTGCAAGATGTACAGGTGCTTCTGTTCCACAAGTTCCGGGAAGAACTGCAAGAAGAATGTCATGAGCAAAAGACGAATATGCATACCGTCCACATCAGCATCGGTCGCGATAATCACTTTGTCGTAACGCAAGTTCTCGAGACCGTTTTCGATGTCGAGTGCATGTTGCAACAAGTTAAATTCTTCGTTCTCGTACACGACCTTCTTCGTCATGCCAAAGCTGTTGAGCGGCTTACCGCGGAGGCTAAACACAGCTTGCGTCTGCACGTTGCGGGCCTTGGTGATAGAGCCGGATGCGGAGTCACCTTCTGTAATGAATATCATCGATTCGCGGTTGAGCGCGTTTTTGACGTCGGTGAGGTGAATCTTGCAGTCGCGCAGCTTGCGGTTGTGCAAGTTCGCCTTTTTCGCACGTTCGTTGGCGAGCTTCTTGATGCCTGCGATTTCCTTGCGTTCGCGTTCGTTCTGCGTGATGCGGTTGAGCAAAGCCTTTTCAGTTTCCGGATTCTTGTGCAAGTAGTTGTCGAACTGGCTTGCGACGTAATCTACGACCCAGGAGCGCAGCTGGGCACCACCCGGAGCGACCGTTGTAGAACCGAGCTTTGTCTTTGTCTGGGATTCGAACACCGGTTCCTGGATGCGTACGGAAATGGCTCCGATGATGCAGTTACGTACGTCAGACGGATCGAGGTCCTTCTTGAAGTGGTCGCGGGCGCCCTTGACGATGCCTTCGCGGAATGCCTGCTGGTGTGTACCGCCCTGCGTGGTGTGCTGGCCGTTCACAAAGCTGTAGTAATGTTCACCGTACTGGTTGCCGTGCGTGAAGGCACATTCGATATCCTTGTCCTTGAAATGAATCACCGGATAGCGGATGGTGTCGTCCACATGCTTGTTCAAAAGGTCCAAAAGGCCGTTCGGGCTTGTGTAGACCTTGTCGTTCATCACGAGCTGGAGGCCGTTGTTCAAGTACGCGTAGTTCCAGACCTTCTCTTCCATGTAGGCCGGAAGGAAGCGGTAGTTCTTGAAAATATCGGCATCCGGTTCAAAGTAAATCTCGGTACCGTTCTTTTCGGTTGTTGCACATTCCTTGTAGTCCTGCACAAGCACACCGCGGCAGAATTCAGCCTGCTTCATGCGGCCGTCGCGGAAACTCTTGACGATGAACTTTGTGGAAAGGGCGTTCACGGCCTTTGTACCCACACCGTTCAAACCAACCGACTTCTGGAACGCTTCGGAATCGTACTTACCACCCGTGTTAATCTTCGATACGCAGTCGATGACCTTGCCGAGAGGAATACCACGACCGTAGTCGCGCACGCGTGCTGCGTGGTCGTCGATATCAATTTCAATTTTTTTGCCCGCACCCATCACGAATTCGTCGATGGAGTTGTCGATAATTTCCTTGACGAGCACGTAAATGCCGTCGTCCGGGCTCTGTCCGTCGCCAAGCTTACCGATGTACATGCCGGGACGCAGACGTATATGTTCATGCCACTCTAGGGATTTGATGCTGTCTTCTGTATATTTCGTAGCTGCCATTAATCAATCTCTTTAAAATTCAATTCCATATATAGCAAACGATTTTCTCAGCAACCTCAATGGGGCTTTTTCGCGTTAGCTATGATCGTCATGCAAATATATAAAAATTTTGAATACTGCACATTAGAGCATTTTAGAAAGTCAAAAAAACACTCTAGATGTTTTATCTAGAGTGCAAAGTCTAAGCGGGATTTTTTTAGAAGTTGATGCCCGCTTTGATTCCTAGCATCATACGCGTGTACTTGCCGTAGTATTCTTCGCCAATGCCGAATCTGAGTTCTGCGCCTGCATAGAATTGCGGAGTGAAGTTTGCAGTAAAGCCGAA
Source organism: Fibrobacter sp. UWB12 (assembly GCF_900142485.1). Taxonomy (NCBI): domain Bacteria; kingdom Pseudomonadati; phylum Fibrobacterota; class Fibrobacteria; order Fibrobacterales; family Fibrobacteraceae; genus Fibrobacter; species Fibrobacter sp. UWB12. Next base: position 53,948 of record NZ_FRAZ01000001.1, read on the forward strand.
GTACGGATCAAAGCCCGTTTTGCCAGTGAAGTCGTTGCTAATGCCTTCACCCTTGTAGGTGAACTTGCCGAGCAAAATGTGAGTTTGAATACCGATGTACGGAACGAATACCGGGTTGATTTCGAAATCCGCTTCTGCACCGATGTTCAATTCCCAAGGAGGATTTATTTCGTCATCGCCGGAAGTGTGGAGCTGGAGGCCTAGTTCAGAACCGAAGTTTACGATGTTTGATTTTAGGGAGAACTGGGCACCGAAGTGGAAACCGAATGCACCATCGTCGTCACATGTTTCTTTGCTGCAAGAGGGGAGAATGAAGTCCACAAATGCGTTTACGTTGGGTGTGAACTGGTAGCGGGTCATAAGCTGAATTTGGGCAAGACCTGCAACGTCATCATAGGATTCTCCATCGTATGCGGCGTAGGCGAGGAACGGAATGCCGATTGCTACTTCAAAGCTCGGTGTGATAGAATAACGGGCGCCTGCTGCAATCTGTACTTCGGAAAGTTTTTCGACATTAAAGTAAAAGAAGGCTAATTCGGCCTGGCCTCTGCCTCCTTCCAAAACCGGGAAGAAATCCCAGGTAGCAAAAGATGCGGTAGCCGTAAGTGCTGCTGCAAGTGCGATTCTTTTTAACATTATTTTCCTTCTTGTGTTTCTGGAAAGCTAATATAGTAAACAAATTCATTTTTTTTGAGCAGAAGCTAAATTAGGTGTGCTGTATTTTGTACATTATACGCATCGATGATGAAATTCAAGAAATTTATTTCGACAAGTAAAAAAAATTTGACGACAAGCATAAGTAATTTGAAGAGAAAAGATCGGCTGGTGAAATTATTCGTCACCACGACGTTTCTTTTGTATATGGTATTTTGCTATTCATGTTATAATCCCATTGAAGGCGATATCTACTCTATATACCAACATACCAAAGGGGATATAGTAGCTGGTTATGGCAAAAATGCGAAAACTTGTTACTTAGAGGGCAAGAAACTTTTTTTGGAAAGAGAAAGTCAAGACGATTCTTTTTTACATGAATTTTTTATAGGCAAAAACAGATTGTACGTATGGCATCTTCAATATCTGGATGATGATGGCGTCCGAAAGAATATTTTGACTTATAGATTTCATTTTCATGGTGGCATTGGAGCCGTTGTTCAAGGAACAAGTTTAGGGGTTGATGTAAAAGGGGATTCCGTTGAAGTCGTTTACGATGTTGAACCTTATGATGGAATCACGATTGAGCCTGGCCCTTATTCTGATAAAATCGTTGTCTTGAAGGGTAACCCTGATAGATGGGCTAGTGCTTCTCTTTGCTATATAAGGTGGTCAAATTGATAGATAAGATTATTGATAAATTTTTGACATTGATTGCCTTTATCTCTACGGCGTGTCTTGCGGTGCATGCAACTCCCTTATATCTGTTCAGAAAGGGAGCTCCTGGAGTATCATCGGAAGAGGTTGTTCCATTAGCGGAAGTTGTTGAACAGATTTTAATTAGCTCTGTTTTTGTTCTTGTGACAACTACAATGTTCCTTGCTCTATCGGTAGCATCTGTTTTATTGCTGCTTGAACTTTTTTCGGTGAAAATCAAGCCGGTGCAGAATAAGGATTGGACTGTTTTTGCGGCAGTTGGTTATGCCCCGATTTTACCCTTTGCTGTGTTGACTGCTTGGTATATTATTATGTGTTACGTGGTGATAATGCCATTGAAATATATCATTGAAAGGTTTTTCTTTTAAATAATCCAAAGTAGATTGCATTTCTCGTTAGAAAAAATGCGGTAACGCAAAAAAAGACTATATTGAAAAAGACGAAGGGGAAGTATGAAAGATATACGTAAATATTTTCTTATTGCGTTTCTCTGTGGGCTTGTGTTCTTTGTTTTCGGAGTTCCGTGCAGAGAGTTGTTTAGAATTTCCGAAACGACTGAGGTTCGAATTGTTGCGGCACTTCCGTTGCTGTTTGGCATCTCGTTTGGCTTTTGGGGTGTCTTTGGTTGCGCGGTCGCGAATCTCATTGCCGATATCATGTCGGGGTATGAGCCCGTTATCTTTATTCCAGGATTCTTTATCCAGATTATTTATGGGTATGTCCCTGCCGTAATTTGGAATAAACTCCGTAAAAATGACGAAAATAAGTTTAAGCTCGACAGGGTGCACAAGAATGTCCAGTACATGCTTATTGTGCTCCTGGATTCTGTCGCCGCGGCGTTCATGGTCGTGAGCGTCATAAAGCTCAAGTATGATGAATCTTATTTCTCGATGCTTTCTGCCAATATATTCTTTAACCAGTTTATCACCATGGTGGTAATCGGTTTCCCGTACCTTATTTTGGCGTCGTTGCATTATCAGCGCAAAATGCGCAAAGAAGCGGGCTCTTCCGAAAATTTCATTTTTTCATTTTCGTTAAACGAAAAATTTATTTTGTTCTTTCTGGCGTCGAGTATCATTATTTCGATAGCGATTGGAATTGCCTGTTACCCAACTATTGCGCTTAGATATGGGGAGAGTAACCTTTATCTTTGGAGCTACGTGTATTTCTTGATTGGCGGGCTTCTCAATATCGGAATTTGGGTGTCGCTAGGATTTTTGTATTACATGGAACGGACCGTGACAAAGCCTATCGAACGCATGAGCGAAATCGCAAAGACGATCGGTCAGCAAACTGATATTGATTTGAAAATCCAGAACATTTTGCACAAGTGCCAAAAGTACGTCTATTATACTTCCGAAGTCGGAAAGCTCGCTCGTTCGTATAAAGAAATGGCTGTCGAGTTGGAAGATTATGTGAAAAATTTGACAGAGGTGACAGCTAAGGAACAAAAGGTCCACACGGAGCTTTCCATTGCGACGGCTATACAGCGGGCGAGCCTTTCTAGGCCCGTTGTTGTCGATGGCTTTGACTTTTACGCGGTGATGCGCCCTGCTTTGGAAGTCGGTGGAGACTTTTACGACAATTTTTTTATTGACGACGATCATCTCGCGTTGTTGATTGCGGATGTTTCCGGGAAGGGTGTTCCTGCGGCGCTTTTCATGATGGTTTCAAAAATTGTCCTCAAGCATAATTTGCAACAGGGACTCTCGCCTGCCGAGGCTCTGAATCGGGCCAATGACGAACTTGCTGAACACAATGTCCATGATATGTTTGTGACGTGCCTTTGCGGTATATTGAATATCAGGACTGGACAGCTTGTTTATGCGAATGCCGGGCACGAAAAACCGATTATCAAGCATAAAGATGGGGACTTCAAAATAGCGGATCTCAAGAGCGGATTTGTTCTTGCGGGGATGGATGGCTACAGGTATAGGGATTTCGAAGTCCAGTTGCAACCGGGCGATTCCATATTTACGTATACCGATGGCATTCCCGAAGCGATTAACGAGAATAATGAAGAATTTGGAATGGAACGCTTGCTAAAGGTCTTGAATGAATCGAAGGATGATTCTGTGCGCCTGAGATGTAGAAAAGTGCGTATGGCGGTGAAGGCGCATGCCGGAAACGCTCCCCAGTTCGACGATATTACGATGGTCTCGTTCGAGATGAAGTAGTATATGCTACAGGGTGTTGCATAACGAACTTTTTGATAATGAATTTTTGTGAAATTGCTTAAATTTTAATAATTTTCTGCATTTTTGTAGCATAAAACTATTGACGTAGCATGAAAAACCATGTATATTTTGGAGTATGAGACCGATTGTCGAATATTCTGATTTCCGCATGTACATGCGAGACTTTTATGAAGAGCGCAAGCGCTGTTCCGCTTTTTCGTGGCGTGAGTTCTCGAAAATTACGGGATTTAGCTCACCCTCATATATGAAGGTCGTGTGTGACGGAAAAAGCAAGCTCAGCCGTATAGGTGTTGAACGCACTGGCTTTGCAATGGGGCTTGTCGGATTTGAAATGGATTATTTCCGTGCGATGGTCGAATTCGGTCAGGCAGAAACCGAAGAAAAAAAGAAAGCCGCTTACGAGAGCATGCTTGCAATTGCGAAGGTCCACAAGGTTCGTGTTCTCGAAGGTGATTTGTTCAAGTATTACGATTCCTGGTGCAATCCTGTGCTCAGGGAACTTGCTCCGATTATGCCGGGCGCCACTCCTGGTGAAATGGCTAAGATGTGCTATCCCGAGATTTCGGCGCTCGAAGTGAAGGAGTCGCTTGACTTCTTGGGTAAGGCGGGGCTTTTAAAGAAAGAATCTGGAAATTTTGTACAGTCCGAAGTGTCCGTGAAAGGGACGCCCGATGCGACTCGCCTTGCCTTGCGCGGTATGCACCGCCAAATGTCCAAGCTTGCGACTCCGGCGTTGGATCTCCCTAAAGAAGAACGCAATTTTAGTGGCGTTACAATGGGCATTTCACGACAAACGTACGAACAGATTGTGAAAGAACTCGATGATTTCCGCCATAAGATTATTTCCATTGCTGCTGAAGATAAGAATATTGAACAAGTTTATAGATTGAATTTGCAGTTATTCCCGTTGACCAAGAATGTTAAGGAGAATGGCAATGAACAAGTTTAAAGTTTACACGATCAAGTTGTCGGGTTTTGTTTCTTTTGCCATTGTTCTCCTTTGTGCAAGTTTGTTCTGCGTTGGGTGTGGCGATGGAAATTTTGCAGGCACTTCCGAAGAACCGAATGAGATTATTGCTGAACGTCTTTCGAGTTCGGAACCGTCTAGTTCGAACCAAAACTCTGTGCAGATCTCTAGTTCTTCAAATGTTGAAAATTCAGTTTCGTCTTCTAGCGAACAGAATACTTATTCAAGAAAATCTTCTAGCTCTAGAGACCGTCAAGAAGGCAAAATGTCAAGCAGTTCGCAAAGGCTTGATGTAGATCCGATGCCTGGAAGTTCTGCAAGCCAAGACGGTGAAAGCCGGACCCCAATTATGAATTCTGACGGCAATTCCTTGGGCGATTACTTGCACTTGTTTAATTTGGATAAAGAAAACTTCGATAACAATGTTTTGGCGGCTACGTTTGTAGATGCAAACAAGGGCAATACTGACACGCAACCGCCTAATACGCAAAACCCGATACCTGCGGAAGCTACGGAATTCGATGTTCTTGAAAAAGTGATTCGCTTTGTTAAACAGAATGTTGGCGTATTGCCTAGCTTGTTCCCGAATGCTTCTTTGAAATATTCTGAACTGGCTACGTCAATTGCAAAGGGCGAGGCTGATGAAAACTGTGGCCTTTACATGCTGAATATTAATGGAGGCGAATATGCGGGCCATATCCTTGCCCAGATTTCAAGTCATAAGATTACAGTGCTGGATATCGCTGCTGATGCTTGTGCCCAAAAGAAGAATCAGCAGATGGTGCGTTTCCTTTTCGAGTTCTGTGGCGAAATCGATAAAAGTCCTGAAATCGAAAGAATTGCTGTGAACGGTGATATGTCTGAAGGAACCTGCTCGGAATTGAGTCAAAAAGACGAGTGGGTGAAAAATTAAAGTTAAAGACTAAACGCTAAAAATTAAATGTGAAAAGCAAATGCATAACTCCTTGCGGGTGCAAGGGGCTTAGGGAAAGTTTATATAAAAAAGGAGAAATACCATGAAACGTAAAATATCTCGATGGTCATGCGGCATAGCCGTAGCATCGCTGGCGGCGCTTTCGCTAGTTGCTTGCGATAACGAAACTCTAGCCGGCCCGAGCTTCAACAGCACAAATTCTTCGCTAGCTGAAAGTTCTTCGTCCGAGATTGTTGCTCACCCGACGTGTGATGCGTTGTCCCCGGAGTGCGGCTATACAGTTGAAGAACTTTGCCGAATGGGCGAAACCCGTTATTGTAAGACCAGTTCATCATCGTCGGCTCAGAGTTCTTCGTCTGAGTTGCGTCTTAGCTCGATGTGCAATGCTTTCTTGCCGGAGTGTGGTTATTCGGTTGAAGAACTTTGCCGAATGGGCAGAACCTATTATTGCCAAAACAGTTCGTCTTCTGTGGCTCGGTCGAGCTCTAGCAATGAATTGTGTAAACATGTGACGGATGTGGTATGCGAAGCTTGCCCTCCTGGCGAAAAATGCATCTGTCACCCTTGCGATCCGAATAAAGATAGAGAAAGTTATGATTGCGCCACGTATACGGATTTAAAGTGTATCGATGGCGAGTGGCAAACTCCGGACGAATTTTGCCCGAATGGTCGCTGGACAACTGTCTGTGGCGACAAATGGTTGCAAAAACCGGTTTGCTGCGAAGAAGAACCCGTGGAAAAATGCCGTCACATCTCGGATTACGATGGCATGACCGCTCAAGGCAATTGCGTGAATCAGAACGGAAGTTCTGCCGTGGACTGCGTGACCGGCGACAACTATCAATGCAGAAACAACAATTGGGAAAAAGTTGCTTGCTTGAACATCAAGCCGGACGAATGTAAGCCGGGAATGGGCGGATGCGGTTACCGCCTTTGCGAACCGAATGGCATCAAGGAAATCGTCGATTGCGAAAATAGCGTGATATACGTTTGCTACGGCGAATCTTGGGAAGTCAAGAAAACGGAAGAAAATCAGCGCTGTGCTCGCGGTGAATTGGAATATTGCGAAGCCTGCTACCGGGAAGGTGAATTCGAAGGCCATTACAAGTGCGAAAATGGCAAATGGAAAGAGTACGGCTTGGGTGATGAAATTTGCGTACATGTCAGCAAGCTCAAATGCAAACTGGGAATGGTCGGCTGTGGCTCCTGCGATCCTATTTATGAAGGCACTATTGCCGAAGACTGCGAGACGGGATATCCGTATCAATGCCATAACGGATTCTGGTCTGAAATTTCCGTACTTCCCAGATGTGACGCCTTGTCTCCGGAATGTGGCTACAGCGAATACGAACTTTGCAGCAAGTACGGCCTTAAGGAATATTGCAACGACAAATGGCTGAGCGAACCTTGCGATGGTTCGGAATCTAGCCGCGACCTCCGCATTTACGCAAATGATAATCTCTATAGAAGCGAAAACTACATCTGCGTCAATGGCAAGTGGGTGGAACGCTACAGGTTTTACGAATGTGCCGAAGAATTAGAGTGCGATAACCCTTCTATCCGTTGCCAGTCCAGCCCGCATATCGGAACGGCTTGCGATGGTGATGGAACGACCAAAGAGATCGATGGTTGCGTTTTGTACTGTAGCAACGGGGCATATCTCTACGCTCCGCCTCCGATGTAATTGATTTCTGATGAATTGATTCCTGCAACGAGCTAAAAAAAGCGGTGTCCTAGGACACCGCTTTGTGTTGGGGTTGGAGTAGCTAAATCTTTGGACCTTTGGGGAATAATGGCCCGTGTTCGCCTGGACGCGGAACATCAAATGGAGGGTTTCCCGGCTTGATTTTATCTTGATTCTCAAACGGCCCTTTGCGGATAACATTTTCCTTGACGTTTCCTCGATTTTCGTTCTCGATGTTGTTCTTTGCTTTTTGCTGGAGCAATTCTTCTTGAACGTCCTTGACTTCATCTTTGGCGTTTGCCTTGATGTCCGATAAAATTTGTTGTCTAGCTAGTTTGCGTTCTTCGCGTAAACGTTGCCAGTCTTCTTTTTGCTTTTGCCCGAGGTCGGGTACGCCTTGTGTAATTTCGGTCTTTTCGATAGGAGTTGCAATATCGGATTCCGGCTGTGCAAGCGGAACCGACACGAGCGCCGATCCGGTCAAAAGTGCGATGATTTTACTTGTGTTTTTCATAGCGTTAACCTTGAAAAGACTCGAAAAGAGGGCGACGGTATTTCTCCGCCGCCCAATTCTAAGGAATTAAAATTCCTTATTCAATCGTAGCAACGGTCTTTTCTTCTTTTGCAGATTCTTTTTCAGCTTTCTGGGCTTCACGTTCAGCCTTCTTGGCTTCCAATTCAGCCTTGCGTGCTTCGCGTTCGGCCTTCAAAGCTTCTTCGCGTTCTGCGCGCTTTGCATCAAGTTCGGCCTTCTTGGCTTCCATTTCGGCCTTGCGTGCTTCGCGTTCAGCCTTCAAAGCTTCTTCGCGTTCTGCGCGCTTTGCATCAAGTTCGGCCTTCTTGGCTTCCATTTCGGCCTTGCGTGCTTCGCGTTCGGCCTTCAAAGCTTCTTCGCGTTCTGCGCGTTTTGCCTCGAGTTCAGCCTTCTTAGCTTCCATTTCAGCCTTGCGTGCTTCGCGTTCAGCCTTCAAAGCTTCTTCACGTTCTGCGCGCTTAGCTTCTTCTTCGGCACGCTTGGCTTCCATTTCAGCCTTGTGGGCTTCGCGTTCGGCCTTCATAGCTTCTTCGCGTTCTGCGCGCTTTGCTTCTTCTTCAGCACGCTTTGCTTCCATTTCAGCCTTGCGAGCTTCGTGTTCAGCCTTCATAGCTTCTTCACGTTCGGCACGCTTTGCTTCTTCTTCAGCCTTCTTAGCTTCATGTTCGGCCTTCTTGGCTGCCATTTCTGCTTCGTGGGCTTCGCGTTCGGCCTGGAGTTCTTCTTCCGTCTTCGGGGTCGGCGGAACGATATCAGCCTTCGGCGGTGTCGGCGGGACTACTGCAAGTTCATCCTTGTCGAGCTTGATTTTGTCCAAGAGTTCCTTGCGTGCTTCCTTACTTTCGTCACGTAATTTTTCGAAATCGCTCTTGTCGGTGATTTCGGTTTTGACTTCAGTCGAAATTTCGGAGGAAATGTCGGCCTTGTTGACTCTTCTCATATCCGAGAAGTTGCTCTTTGCAGATGCGGTTGCAAAAAAAGCAAGTGTCGAAAGTGTGAGAACTGCGATGAATTTTGATTTCATAATTAATCCTTCCTTGATTAAGGGTGTTTTTCACTCCTTTGCCCTAAAAAGAGCAATAATCGTGCCAATTTTATGAAAAGTGCCGTTTTTGCTTAAAAATCGCATGTTTTGTTCTAAAATTCTAAATTGAGGCTTTGAAATTTCGCGAAAAAACGAGGTGATTCGCCTCACTGGGGACTAAAGTTCCGAAAATTTCAAATCACCTTGCAATAGTCTATAAAGTAAGAAGCGTTGGCGCTTGGGCCCCGCCCGCATGTATTTTATTTTGCTTTATAAAAGCACTTTTTTTGATTTGTCGCATACTTTTCTTGAAAAGTTTTTCTATTTTGAAAACCGCTTATTATATCGTTCCTTTGATCCTTTAATTTTATCCCGGGCAGGGGCCGCAATTATTCACTTGTTGGTGAAACGCGGGCATGCGCATTTAGGAGAAGCGTATGCTTCTGAGGATCTTGGGAATATCCCTCTTGACATTGTTTTTGTGTGTCGGTGCTGCGCCTAGTCGCTTTTCGGAAAAGTCTCCGCCGAGTTCGGTGATGCTTGATTTTGCCGGAGTCCCTATGGCAGAGGTGGCGCGGACTCTTTCGCGTGCTTATGGAACATCGATTTTGACGGATGATGCGGACGATGTGCGCGTGACGTTTCATCTAGAAGGGCTGAGCCTTTTTGAAGGGCTTACGGCGTTGTGTGCAGCAAATGGCCTAGAGTTGGTGCAGGAGGGGAGTGTTTATCATATTCGCCGAGCGCGAACTTTGGACGGTCGAATTGCTCTTACGGATTCCGGGGCGGTGATTGATGTCAAGAACATGAATGTTCGTGAGTTTATTCATGAATTCAGCCTGAATATGGGTGTGAATGTACTTGCGGATTACGATGTAGATGGTGTGGTGACTGGAAACTTGAGGGGAATGGTTCCGGAAAAGGCGATTCGAGTGTTGATGGAATCGAACGGGTTCAAAGTGCGCGGGGAGCGTGGTTGCTTGCGTGTTTCTCGGGCGAGAACAGGGAATGACGGGAACGTTTTGAATAGCTCACCGGATGGCGCGGAAATTTCAGTAGAACGTGTGGGTGATTTGTATTCGGTGAATTTGCAGTCGGTTCCGTTAAAGTCTGCGCTCCAGGTGATTGCGGACGAGGCTGAACTTAATTTGGCGATTTATGGAAACTTGAATGAAACGGTACAAATGTCATTTAAGAATGTTCCTTTGCCGGAACTTTTAACATCACTTTTTCGCGGAAGCGCATTTACGTTCCGCTTGGATTCGGCATCCCTTTTGGTTTCTGAAGAAGGGGTTTTTAAGGCGCTTGCCGATATGCGAGTTTACTCGTTAAAGCATGTTGCGCCAGAAAAAGCTATGGCGCAGCTTTCAAAATTTATGAAAGGTATGGAAATCAGTGTTTCGGAGTACCGGGAACAGAATGCGCTTGTACTTGGAGGTTCGCCGCGGGCAATGGAACGTGCTGCGGAGTTTCTGGAAATGATTGATGTGCCGCAAATGCAGGTGACGCTAGCTTGTGTGATTGTCGAATTTCGCAAGGGGCGGGGCTTTGCAATTGGCGTGCGGAGCGGGGCTACGCGGAATGTAGGGGAGCGCGATATCCAAGCTCGTGGATTCTTTGATTTCTTGGGAAAGGATATTTCGAAGTCGGGCGCGTTCGGCAAAATTGGAATTTTGCCGGATCGGTTCGAACTAGAACTTTCGTCGATGGAAGAAAATAACGAGGCGAAAGTTCTTGCGCGCCCGCGCATAACAACGCTCAACGGCAATAAAGCGGAACTGAATGTTACGAATACGGTCTATTACCTTGTCAGTCAAGTTTCTGCGGATGGGTATCCGATTACAGATTACCGCTCGTTTAACGATGGCATTTCGCTGGAGCTTACGCCGACGATGACGCAGGATGGGCTGATAACGCTTTCCGTTTCTCCGGAGATAAAGACGGCGGGCAGGAGCAGCGGCGATGGCCCGCGTGATATCAGTTCGCGCAACATGAAGACGACGGTCGTGTTGCGCGATGGTGAAACACTTTGTTTGGGTGGTTTAATTCGCAAGAACAAAACGGAAGTGCGCTCGGCGGTACCGTTCTTGGGGAGTATTCCTTTGTTGGGGCGGTTGTTCAGCTATACATCCGAAGAAGAGGATGAAATTGAACTTGCAATTTTCATCACGCCAAGTGTGGAGAAAACGAAATGATGGGGTGGACGAGGCGAATCGCGCCTGTTGCAGCGCGGATGATGACGTGGGAGGTGACTACCGCATTTGATGGAACTCTCACGGAAACGGAATTGCAAAAACGATTTGATGAGGATTGTAGAAATGCGTTTGGTGCGAATCCTGTCGATGGAAAATGTGCGAAAAATCGTGTGTTCTTTTGGCCGCTTGTTTCTTTCAACGCATCAGATGGCCGCAAACATCGTTACCTCGTGTCGATTGCAAATGAACCGCTTGAATGTTACCGAAAAAAGATTGATTGCTGCCTGCCGCGACAAATTGCGCTTTATGCTATTGCGGATAAAATATTGCGAGGTGGATGGAATGGTGTGGAGTGTTCGAAGTGTGATGATATGTGCGCGGGACATGCTGAAGACTGCGCGGAAAATGGAAATTTGATGTTGGTTGCGCTTTGGAAAAGTGTCTTGTATATTCTCGTTTTTGCGAAAGGTCGGTTATGCCATTGGTCCGAAGAATTTGGATATGGCGATTGCATTGATGAACGTTGCCGTAATCGTGTGAAACGCTTTAAATCGTTCTTGAAAACGGATGAATTATTTGCTAGTTCAGGCTTATTTGGCGAAATTTGTATCTGCTGCGATGAAACTTGGAATATGAAAACTTTGTTCCAATTGGGGGCAAAAGATCCTTTTTGGAATGGCCTAGATTTAGATGAATGTCAGTCGATGAAACCTTGTGAGAAACGGAGGTGGTCGATGTGTGCATTGATGCTATTGTCTTTGGGATTGTTACTTGCGATGTTCTTTGGTCGTTCGGTAGTTATGCATCCCAACAAGGATATTCCTGCTGTTGAATTGTCGTCGCCTGCGGCGCGTGATTTGGAATTGTTGGCGTGGGCTGAAGGTCATCGCGATTTGCTCCCTGCAAAATGGAACCTTGGACGCGCGAGTGTTGCGTATGATGAAATGTCTGGAAGTCGGCGAACATCGCGGAGTGCTTGCGATTCGTTGGAATGCAAGTTGCTTGGAATTGTAGGTGGACGTGTTGCGCTTATGAAAACGGCGATGGGTGAAACGAAAACACTTTCGGTCGGAGATTCGCTTTTGAGTTATCGCGTAAAAGAAATAGGCGGGAATGAAGTTGTGTTGCGTTGTGGCCGTAAGGAGGTGCGTTATGAGATCGAGTCGCCAAAGGTCTCATCGATTGTCACGGTGGGGGCGCGGTAGTGTTTTGCCGCTAGTGCTAGGCGTGTTGCTTGTTCTTTCGATTTTGATGACTGCGCTGCTTCGTTTGCCAGGACCGCTTCGCCGATCGGTAGCGCATGTTGCTTACGAAACGCAAGAGATGTATTTGGCGGAATCGGCTGTGATAGCGAAGATTGAAGGTTTCTCGGACGGCTATTTTGCAGAACTTCCGGTGGTTGAATCTCGCGTGCTTGGACCATGGACTTTATGGCAGGCTGGAAAGTTCCAATTCCTTTTAGGCCATGCTTACGGGCGCTATTCTGCGTCGGAATGGGCTCATTGTGCCGTCTCTTTGGAGCAAAATTTGCGGGAGCGCATTTTGCAGTCGGATGGTCTCAGGTCACTTTCGGGGAATCGTCGTTTTTTCAATCTAGATTCAACTTTTATGGGGCGTGCTTCTTCGGTGGCGTTGAATGTGAGCGATGGCGATTTGACGCTAGACCTTGGCCGTTCGGGGGCCTTTGCCGAAAACAGCGGGCGTGTTTCGGTACGTTCGTTTATGGCGAAAGTCGAGGGCGATGTCAAGATTCGTGGAAACGTTCATTTTGATACGCTTAGAATTTATGCCGCTGGAAATGTGGCTCTGCAAGGTGCGGTGAGTGCGGACTTTATAGAAATATTCGGGCTTGCAGGCGTGACTGTTTCGGGAAATGTTTCGCTTGGAGGAATTCTACTTTCAAAGCGGAATGTGGAAATCTCAGGGCATGCTAAAATGGGCTTCCCGAGTATTGCTGTTGCTGTGGGGTATCGCGGGAATCGTTTGGCGCTTCTTGAAAAGGCTGTTTTTGAAGGCGTTGCGCTTGCTCCTTCGGGCGTTCTGGACCGCGATTCTTCTGCAGTGTTGCTCGATTCATCAAGAGCGCTTTTGCCGTTTTGTATGGATTCTCGGCCTGTTGTGTTTGCCCGGAGGCGCTTATGACATGCTCTCGTCATACTGAACGAAGTGAAGTATCCAGGGTATCTTGTGTTGCCCATGCTATAAACTCTAGACTTGGATTTACGTTGCCTGAAGTTTGTGTGGCATTGGCGGTTTTGCTTATCGGAACGACCGCGATGCTTGGCGCATGGAACTTTTTCAATCGCGAAATTTCAGATGAACGTTACCGCGTGGAACGGTTCGAAAACGTCCTTTCGACAATGGAATCTTTGATAGCGAATAATTCGAATTGCGCGGATTCTCTGACTGACGCATTCTCGCAAAATGTCTCGAGTTCCCTTGGATCGTCGGCGATTTCGGTTCGCTTCACCCGTGTTCCGGGCAATTCGCATTTAGCGTGGGCTGTCGTAGAGCATGGAGGATGTTCGCTCAAGCGCTTGGTGCGGTGTAGGTGAGGTGCGTATGAATTCACGGCAATTTCGCGGTTTTACGCTTTTGGAAATGCTCGTTGCGCTTGCCATAGCGTCGATTCTTGGAGCCGTTTCTCTTAACGTTTACGCGATGTTTCTCCACGGAACAACTGCTGCTTCGGACAACTACGTTCGTTTTGCGACAGAGCGCGCCGAGGACTTGCGCTGCCGCACCCGCTTTGTCCGTGGTCTCTCGCCTTGCGATACTGCCTCGCGCGAATCTCGTACATATCAAGAATCTCGCGGCGTTCAAACTGTCCGCGATTCCCGCGAATTTCGAACATCTAGTGCATCCCGCGACTGTCAAACGATTCGCGAATTTCGCGATGAAATCCGCTCGCGTTTCTAGAAATAACTGGATGTCTCGTTCTACGAACTCGACATGACGATGGACGGCACGGCTTCTTGTTTTGCGTGTTCTGCATGACGGCGAGTGGCGCGACATCTAGCCTTGCGTCCGCGGCATTCTCGGACAACAAAAAAGCCCCGCTTTTGCGGGGCCTCTTGAATAGCGTTTGCGCATTCTCGCCGCATCTAGCAATAAACTCTTAGTTCGTTGCTTGTTCTTCGACGCATTCAGAGCGTTTGATGGCTCTGCGAACTTCGAAAATGTTGCTGATGTAATGCATAAAGCTAAGCACGCTCACCGAGAGGAATCCGATTGCATAAAGGGCAAGGAACGGTCCGATGATGTACTTGCTGGCGTTGATGTATTCGAGCAAACCGAAGATGCAGTAGATGCCAACGACAAGTTCGAGAAGTGCCATCCACGGGAATTTCTGTGCGTAATGGCTCTTGGCCTTCTTCTTTGATCCACCGCTCTTCGGGGTGCGGACAAAGCTACCCTTGGTGCCAAGAACAGCGGCGAACACAGCGCGGGAGTTGCTAACGGCAATGCCTACGCCAAGTGCCATCAAGATGGGGAGCGAAAGCAAGCGGATTTTCCAACCTGTATAGCCGGAGCAACGCTGGGCGACAAAGTAAAGAACAGAAGGAGCAATGGCTGCTGCAAAGATAAAGGCAAAACCGATAGTGTAAGCCCATGTGGGGAGATGGCCGACCGGTTCAAAGAAGGCTAGCAGCGGCCAAGCGCAAAGGGCAGTGAACAACATGCAGGGGTGAATCGAGTAGTGCGTCGTGTGGAGAATGGCGGCCAGCTTTACGCGGAACGGAACCTTGGAACGGAGCACCTTCGGCAAAATCTTGATGGCCGTCTGAATGGAGCCTTTTGCCCAACGGAACTGCTGTGCCTTGAACGCGTTGATGTCGTTCGGGATTTCTGCCGGAACAATCACGTCGAACACGAACTTCATCTTCCAACCAGCAAGCTGGGAACGGTAAGAAAGGTCCATGTCTTCGGTGAGCGTATCGCCTTCCCAACCGCCACCACCGTAAATTGCTTCCTTGCGCCATACGCCAGCGGTACCGTTGAAGTTCATAAAGAGCTTGCCCCAGCTACGTGCGGACTGTTCAATCACAAAGTGACCGTCAATACCGATAGACTGGGCGAGCGTAAGACCGGATTCGGTGCGGTTCAAGTGGCCCCAGCGACCCTGGACGAGACCAATTTCCTTGTCCATGACGAGGTAGGGAACCGTCTTCAGGAGGAAGTCTTTTTCAGGAACGAAGTCGGCATCGAAGATGGCGAGGAATTCACCCTTTGCAACGGCCATGCCTTCCTTGAGGGCGCCAGCCTTGAAATCCTGACGGTTCGTGCGGTGGATGAGCTTGATGTCGTAACCACGTGCGGCAAGTTCAGCAACTTTCTTCTTGGTGACTTCGTAACATTCGTCCGTAGAGTCGTCCAAGACCTGGATTTCGTGCTTGTCCTTGGGGTAGTCGATGGCGCAGACCGCCTCGAGAAGTCGTTCAACGCAGTTGGCTTCGTTAAAAACCGGGAGCTGTGTCGTAACCTGCGGCAGGTCGGCCATGGAATGTTCTCGGTAGAACTTCAAGATGGCCTTGCGGTCCGAGAGACGCGTCTTGCGGCTATTCTTGAGGAACAGATAGATGCTGTAGTAGCAGCTAAATCCGTAAATCACCAATCCCACGCCTGCGATAACGTAGACGACGAACATTGCGTAAAGGAGAATTGTACTCATTCTACTGTAACCTTTGCATTTATTGAATGCTTGGGGCCAAATATAGAAACGCAATGTGAACTTTGCTACATTTTTGAGGAAATTTGGGCCAATTTTTGCCTTGGAAAGTGTATTTTTACATAGCTATGATTAGACTTTTTTACAATGGCGAATTATGCTAAAAAACGCAGAAGAACGCAACAAAAATTTAACATCGCCGGTCGTTCGCTGGATGGAAGCGAATCGTGGAACCGAAGGTTTTACAGAATCTTTACGTAAATTATTAATGTATGCGTGCGTGGAATGGATCCGTCGCGGGACTTCTGCACTTTTGACTCCCGAAGAGGCTATATCAAAGATTGTTTGCTGTACGCTTCCCGAATTTCCGGTGGGGGAATGGTCCGAAAATCCCGAAAATTACATGGATGAAATCGCCGATTTCTGCGAAAAGGTGAAAATTTTGCCTTTGCCGCAGGCTCTCCAGGGCGAAATTCCGTCTGTTTTGGACCTTCGAGGGGTAAAATGCCCCCTCAATGCCGCCCGCTCGAGAATCGTCATGTCGGGTTATCCGGTCGGTAGAACGCTGAAAATCCTGCTCGATGAAGGCTCTCCTATCGAAAATGTGCCCGGATCGCTCATTGCCGATGGCCATAAAGTGCTTTTTCGCGAAAAAAAAGACAATTATTGGGAAATCTCAGTGGTCAAATCGGATTCTAAAGTATAGATTGTTTATGTGGAAAACAGAGTATTAGTTATAGGTGATGAAATGTTCGGCCCCAAGGGCGAAGCGGCGAACCGTTTTGTGGAAGCTGTGCTTTGCCGGGAACCCAGCCGCCCTATACAGTTTTCCTTGAATGTGCCCGTTGCAGTATCGTTATCGCAAATCAAGGCGCGCCTTTCATCGGATGTTATCGGAAAAAATGCAGGCCGTATTATTGTAGGGCTTGGCCTTCGCGAATTGAATCAAGGCGGTGCCGACGGGGCTTCTGTCGCCAATCTTTTGTTGCTTTTGGTGAATGAACTCGTAAATAAGACGCAATCGCGCCTGTTTTTGCTCACCATTCCGAGCGAAATGTTCCCGATTGCGGTCAATGAGGTCGAATTTCTAAACACGTCTATCCGCGAAATCATTAAAATGAACGAAAATCGCATAGCTTTGCTCGATTTTGCAAAATATGCCGAGGAGTTCAAGGAAAAACAGATGGCTCGCGGCAAGTTCGGGCGTAGCCTCTTTAAGGAAGATGGTGAACCGACATCGCTTTGTTGCATGCTTTTGGCTCTGTATTTGCAGGATAGACTTGTAGAAGATTTAAAGGAGATGTAATTATGGGTCTTTTTGACAATCGTTTTGCTAGTAAAAATGCGGCTATGAGCCGTGCGTTCTCCATCGATTCCGAAAAGGACAAGCAGAAGCGCAATTCTCCCCGCGAACCTGCCGCCCCCAAGATGGGAATTTGCGACAAGTGCCACAAGGAAGCCTTGCTGCGCTCTTACCGCTCCCGTGAAATGTCCATGTCCGACGGTGCCGCAAGTTTTGGAACGGTGGTCAAGCATCTCTGCGAAGATTGCGCTCCGCGCTCCAAGCGTTTTGAAGATACGAACATTCCGGCAATGGACAAGAAGCAAGTCAAGAACCTGATGCGCTCGGCCAAGAAGGGTCTGCTGTAAAATATATTTTATAAAAAAAACTTACCCCCCTTAACGAAATTGGGCTAAATTCTTAAATTTGGGTCTCGAATTTAATATGGAGACCTGAAATGTCTGATATTCGCGCCAAGGAATCCGTCAAACAGTATTTGGCTGGTATCGTCTCGACAATCACCCCGGAAATCGTCCGCTCCTTGAAGCGCGGCTATACCCGCAAGGATTTCACAAGCGACTTGATGTCGGGCTTGATTGTCGGCATTTTGGCTCTCCCGTTGGCGATTGCGTTCGCTATCGCTTCTGGCGTGGGTCCGGAACAGGGCCTTTACACCGCCATTATCGCGGGCTTCATCATTTCGCTTTTGGGCGGTTCCCGCTTCCAGATTGGCGGCCCGACGGGCGCATTCATCGTGATTGTCTACGGCATTGTGAGCCAGTACGGTTACGATGGCCTTGCTTCGGCAACGCTTTTGGCCGGTATTTTCCTCGTCATTTTCGGTCTTGCTAAGTTCGGTGCGATTATCAAGTTCATCCCGTATCCGGTGACGGTCGGCTTTACGGCGGGTATCGCTATTATTATTGCACTTGGCCAGGTGCCGAACTTCTTCGGCCTTACATTTGCTGGCGCTGACCCGGCTGACGCCGTGGGCAAAATCAAGCTTTACGTTTCTTCTTTCGGTTCCATGAACGTCTATTCCGTAATCGTGGGTGCTATCGCTCTTGCGGTTTGCATTCTTTGGCCGAAGATTACCACTAAGGTTCCGGGGTCCCTTATTGCGATTATCGTAGCAACGGTGATGGTGAAGGTCCTTGGCTGGGATGATCCGGTGAACGGTCACGGCGTGGTGACAATTGGCATGAAGAACCACATTCCGAGCGGATTCCCGGTGCCGCACCTCCCGAACATCAGCCTCGAAATGATGCAGAAGGTGTTCCAACCGGCACTTACGATTGCAATGCTTGGTGCTATCGAATCGCTCCTTTCTGCAGTGGTGGCTGACGGTATGACCTCTACAAAGCACCGCTCCAACACGGAACTTTTCGGTCAGGGTGTCGCTAACATCTTGAGCCCGATTTTTGGCGGTATTCCGGCTACGGGTGCTATTGCCCGTACCGCAACGAACATCCGTAACGGTGCCGTGAGCCCGATTTCTGGCCTTGTTCACGCAGTTGTTCTTTTGCTCATTATGCTCGTGCTTGGCAAGTATGCCGAAATGATTCCGATGGCCGCCCTTGCTGCGGTGCTTTTCCAGGTCGCTTTTAACATGTGTGGTTACCGTAGCGTCATCAAGATGTTCAAGGCTCCGAAGAGCGATGTGACTGTGATGCTCGTGGCATTCTTCCTCACGGTGATTATTGACCTTACGGTCGCTATCGAAGTGGGCGTGCTCCTTGCTGCAGTTCTCTTCATCAAGCGTATGTCTGATGTGGCCGAAGTGGAATCGGTAACCTCTGCTTTGAAGGAAGACGACGAAGAAGCGGCTCACAACGAACTTTCTCGCCAGGTGCCGAAGGGTGTTGTTGTTTACGAACTTGCTGGTTCGCTCTTCTTTGGTGCTGTGGACAAGTTCAAGGAAACGATGAACCGCATCTCGGAAAAGCCGAAGATTTTGATTTTGCGCATGCGTAGTGTTTCGAGCATTGATGCTGCCGGTATTCAGATGATTGAAGACTTGCTCAACCGTTGCAACCGCGAAGGTACTCAGCTTTTGTTGAGCGGTGTGCATGCCCAGCCGGTGGTGGCTTTGACTCGTGCCGGTGTGCTCAAGCAGCTTGGTGAAGAAAATGCTCTCGGTAACATCGATGCCGCGTTGAACCGCGCCCGTGAGCTTTTGGGCCTCCCGATTGTGGATACATCGCACGAAGATGTGCAAGCTCCGACGGTGTCTTGGGAAAAGAACCTCGACAAGCCTTGGATGCCGGAAGAATCGAATGCTGCAATTGCTGAAGAAACGCCGGAAGTTATCGCAGAACGCATGATGGATGAACCCATCAAGAAGATTGAAGAAAACCAAAAGTAATTAACGATTTGTCCCACAAAAAAAGTGGGACAAATTCTCTCGCCCCTTTTGATCCCGTGTGATCTTTAACTGTAATGTGAGGGTTATTACAGTTAAAGAATGTAATGTAAATAAAATTTTAAAAAACCTTTGAATGGTTGCTGAATTATATTAATATTTACAATGTAGAGCTAATCTACAAGTGTTACGAGACGAGAATGGGAATGGTGAAGGAATACTTTGTTCCGGAAGAAAAAGCGGAACGTACTGCTTTCGATGATTTCGTGGTGAAGTTCATCGTTGCGTTTAGCGGTTCAACACTGCTAATTCTTTGTGGTCTATTCTAATTTTTAAGATTTTAAGAGTATGAAAAATTCCGTCGGTTTGCCGACGGATTTTTTGTTATAACGAACTTTGCTTGCGAACGCTACTAAAAAGGACCATAATGTTTTCCGGCATTCTTGCAAGATTCCATATGACTGTCGAACAATTGCTTGCGGGACTTGTATTTGCTGTCTTCGGCATTGAAATTGTAGTAATAATCGGATACTGTATGGTGTTCTCTATTTTTGCAGTAAGATGTACTTGTGAACTTATCGTTAGTTGTAGTTCTGGGATTTTCTTCAGTACCCATTACAACTAGCGTGAGGTCATCGCACCCTGTATAGGCTGACATGCCTCGTTTAATTGAAATGTAATGTTCTACGGCTCCGGTATCCGTTACCGTGACTTTGACATCGGCTTCGTAGGATCCGTCGTCGTAATTACTAGACGTGTGATAAACCCATTCGTTGTCTGATTCTGTAAAATTGCATTTGTTAGAATTAGAAAGGCCTTGGGTAAGCCAACAAGATGTAAGGCTGAAGCTTAAAAAAATGGTAAGAACTATACCTATTTTATTAGAACGCATAAGGGCTCCTGTTTTAAAGTTGTGCGTAAATATACATTATTTTTATTCGTGCGTAATAATTTTATCACAAGATTTTATACTTCTTTGTGCGAAAATGTTTATACAAAAAAGGCGACCGAAGTCGCCTTTTTTGAGTGATTTTACTGTCATTTCGAGCGATTTACACTCGTCATCCCGAGCTGCGCGAAGACAACCTCAAAAGGCGAGAGTCGCAGCCATACTCGTATGGATATGACCGAGCCGAAGAGGTTGGGGCTTGCCCCCATCCAGTGATATCTTGAATAGCGTTCTTAGAGCGAACTCATCAGTCGCTTTTTCGCGGGGCTGTCCGGGAGCTGCAGGAATGTTTCTTGTGCGAACGAGCGCATAAGCATTTCTTGGGCGGCCTTTTTCGGGATGCCGCGGCTCACGAGGTAGAACATCTGTTCCGCATCGAGTTCACCGACAGTGTTGCCGTGCGTACATTCCACATCATCGTGATAAATCTTGAGGACGGGCTTCACGGAAACGCTTGCATCTTCGCTCATGAGGATGGTGTTTACGAGCTGGCTGGAGTTCACTCCTGTGCAGTCGTAACCGACGATGACGCTTCCGTCGTAGCTCACGCGTGCAGAACCAGAAAGCAGATTGCGGGCAAGTTGTGTGCTCGTGGTGCGCGGGGCTTCGTGGTAAATCGTGAGGCGGCTGTGCTGCGAGGCTTCACCATCGAGAACGTGGAGGCTGCGGTAATCGAAGTTCGCGCCTTCGCCTTTGAGGTGGCATTCGACGCTCACGCGGCCAATCGCAGTATCCTTGCAGATGCTGGAAAAGCGGACGTTGGCGCCTGCGGCCTGGTTGATGTTGAAATGCCTAAAGCGGAGCGGTAAATCGCAAGCTGGGTTGGCAAAGAAGATTTCGACGTCTGCATTTTCGCCGACGTTGATGTCAAAACGCTCGGCGGCAATGTCGTGCGTGACCTTGTTGTCGAGAATTTCGAGGCTCACCTTGGCGCCTTTGCCGATGTCAAGGACGGTGTGACCAAAGTCGTTGTTGCACTTGAGCATTGCCATTTCGGCGGCGCCGTTCACGATTTCGCGAATCATGGGGCGGGCCTGGTTTGCAATCGGGAGAAGGGCTGCAAAGTCGGTTTCTTGGTTGGCCGGGGCTGCTGCGGGAGATGCCGTGGGGAATGCGTTTTCGACCGAGGTTGCCGCAAAATCCGTACCCATAAATTCCGGAGTCGGGATTTTGGCAACCGGGAAGAACGACCAAAGTTCGTTATTGCGACGGGGCATGCCGAGTACGCGGAGGCGTGCTATCGCCTGTTCCGCGGTGGGCAAGTTCTGTATAAATTCAGCGTTCATTATGCGTCCTCGCAGTTACTTGGCTTCTTCGATCCAGTCGTAGCCTTGATCTTCGAGCTTGAGGGCGAGTTCCGGGCCACCGCTCAAGATGATTTTGCCGTGACGGAGCACGTGGACGTAAGTCGGTTTGATGTAGTCGAGCAAGCGCTGGTAATGCGTCACGAGAATCACAGCCTTTTCGGGCGACATAATGTGATTGATGCCGTTTGCCACGATGCGGAGAGCGTCAATGTCGAGGCCGGAGTCCGTTTCGTCGAGGAAGCTCACCTTCGGATCGAGAATCGCCATCTGGAGGATTTCGTTACGCTTCTTTTCGCCACCGCTCATGCCGTCGTTTACGCCGCGTTCACGATAGCGTTCGTCCATTTCGAGCAAGTTCATCTTTTCTTCGCAGAGTTTCTTGAAGTCTTCATCGCTCATTTCGGGCTGGCCGAGGAACGCACGCTTGCTGTTGAGCGCCATCTTCAAGAATTCCACGTTGTTCACGCCCGGAATTTCGGTCGGGTACTGCGTGCTGATAAAAAGGCCGGAATTAGCACGTTCGTTGATTTCCATCTCGAGCAAGTTCTTGCCGTCGAGTTCTACGGAGCCACCATCGACATGGTAAGCGGGGTGACCTGCAATCACTTTGGAGAGCGTGCTTTTGCCGGAACCGTTCGGGCCCATGATGGCGTGGACTTCTCCCGGCTTGACCTCGAGATTGATCCCTTTCAGGATTTGGGTGCCGTCTTCGATACTTGCTTTAAGGTTCTTGATGGATAACATATTTCCTCTTTAATTTTAAAATCTTGTGGGCCTAGCCGAAATCGTCCATAGCCCCGAAATCATCGTCCGGAACGTAGGGCTCGTCTTCGTTCGGGTCGTATGGTACATCTTCGGGAGGTTCGCTCGATGCGTATGGCTCGTCACCATCGAATGGAGGTGGGGCTTCCATCTCTGGGGGCATTTCGGGTTGCTGGAATACGGACTGCACGGCGGGCGCATCATTAAATTGTGCGCCGGGTGCTGCGTACTGCGGTGAACTTGGTTGTACAGCGGGTTGTGCGAATGTTGGCGCGGTATTAAACTGCGCTTCGTTAAACTGCTCGACGTTCCCTCCGTTCATTGCTAGCTCGTTAATTTCTGTGTAAAGTTCGATGAGCGGTGTTTTGCTCTGGATAATCTGCTCGGCGAAAACATCCGGCGTAATGGCCGAAATCTTGCGCTTCTTGGAAATCGTCTGGATGCCCTGCGTGAATTTGTTCAATTGCATACGGAGGCGCATACCCGCTTCGGAATCAAGCGGAATGAGTTTTTTATAGCGGTCGCACAGATTAAGGGTGAGCACGGCAAGCGTGTCGTAAAATTCCAAAATCTCGTTCGGCGTTTTCCATGTTTCGTCGGGGAGCTGTTCCAAGAAAAGCTGCAACTGCGGCGAAAGCGATTCGTACAAGGTTCTCGGCGAGAATGTGCCCGTTTCTGCATATTGCGCGAGAATGGACTGGATAAATTCATCGATGAGCGGAGAATCGAAAATCTGGATTCCGCTTGCGGCAAAGTCCATGTCAAAATATTCTGCGGCGCGGTCGAGAAGCGTGGGGTTGCGGAATAACAAGTTTGCAAAACGCACTTCAATCGGCGAAAGCAGTTCCCACGGGACGCTCACTTGCGGCGCTGCGGTCTGTTCGGCTGCTGCTGGCGCCTTTTCGCGTTTTGGGTGTGCAACTTTGATGCCTGCGAGCGAACGCGTGGTGCTGTAACGCTCGGAAACAAGCTTCAAATATTGGTTGCGAAGTTCCGGATTTTCGATGCTCTTGATGAGCGTCTTTGCTTGCGTGATGAATGCGGCTCGGTCTTCGGGACTGTTATTCGGCATTGTGCGTCCGAGATAGCTGAGCCAGTCTTCGGCGGTGCGGAGCGCTCTTCTGAAGGCGTCCGGACCTTGTTCGTTCACAAAGTTGTCCGGATCAATCTTGGTGCCGTCCGGGCGTGAAAGCGCAAAGACTTTTGGCGAAAGACCCTTAGGTAGCACGATTTCGAGACTGCGGCGCGTGGCGTTTTGCCCAGCGGCGTCTCCGTCAAATACAAGATAAGCGGTCTTTGCGTAGCGGGCGAGAATGCTTGCGTGATTCTCGGTCAGCGCCGTACCTGAGGCGGCTACGACATTCTGCACGCCGCTTTGGTAAAGGCTGATGAGGTCAAAATATCCTTCGACGATAATGACCGCATTCTCCTTCATGATGGCGTTTCGGCTGTGGTTCAGACCGAAGAGAATATCGCGCTTGCTGTAAAGTGCAGTCTCCGGACTGTTCATGTATTTGGCAAGCTTTATTCCGTTGTGCGATGCGGGGTCGCTTAAGTCTCGACCGCCAAACGCGACGACGACTCCCGAGAGGTTCTGGATGGCAATCATTAAGCGGTCTCGGAACTTGTCTGCGATACCGCCGTTTTCTTTTTCAACGGCTAGCCCTGCCTTGACGCAATCACGCGGCGAAAAACCGTTGCGGGCGGCGTAGCCGATTAAGCCTTCTCGCCCTGTCGGGGCGTAGCCGATGTGGAATTGCTTGCGCGTCTCAGGCGAGACATGACGCTTGTTCAAATACTCCAACGCTTTGGGGCTTAACGTGAGTTGTTGCTCGAACCATTCGCAGGCAAGCTCGTTCAGCTTGCGGACCATCGTGCGTTCTTCGAGAACTTCGGTATTGACGTTGTTGCCGATGTTCGGAAGTGCAAAACCCACAAAGTTGGCGACCCATTCTACAGCGCCCTTGAAGTCCAATTTTTCATGATTCTGGATGAACTTGAAAACATCGCCACCGGCACCGCACGCGAAGCACTTGTAAATGCCCAGCGTGGAATTCACCGTCATGGACGGGGAATGGTCATCGTGGAATGGGCATACACCGACGTATCGATTGTTCCCGCTTTTTTTGAGCGGCAAGAACTGCTGAATAACCAGCGCGATATCCGCTTGGTTCTTGAGTTCTTGGATGATTTCGTCGGAGTAGAACGGCATGCGCCAAATGTAGAAATTTTTGGGGAGCGGGAATGTCGTAATACGCCTTTGGTGCGCTTTGCTTTGGGTTTAGAAGTCGCTTGCTGATTTGGAATTTTTCTTATTATATTGCCATTTATAGTTTTTGTCTATTAAGTTCTTGTTTAAACTAATTTAATTTATACTTAAAGAATGGTTTTTAGCTATTGTTCAATAGTCAATAGAAAAATTGTCCAGCTTTCATGCCGGATATTTTGCATATAGTATAGTCAATTGTAAAATTTCATTCTTATTGAAAAAATATTGGACCAAATCGCTCAAAAAAGCGTGTTAATATAAAGGACGGGGAGCCGTTTTCTGTCTATGAACCCGACATTATCGGGTGTTTTAACACCGGAAAAATATGGAAAATAATATTGTGGCCGAAACGAAAAATAGCCATGGTGAAATGATTGGCGAAGCAAAGACTTTCGAAGAATACAAAGGGGCAGGCGTTTTCGCGGATCTACTTCTTGACAGAACGTTCAAGAAGGCTTTCAATCCCGACACGCAGAACAAAGTATGTTTGATTGCGCTTTTGAACGCCGTACTTGAAGGCGAAATAGCGTCACCGATTGTCGATGTGCAGTCCCGTAACAAAGAATACAGCGATGGTTCGAACGAGAATCGGACTTCCATCTTCGACTTGCACTGCATTGATTCTGCTCAGCGGAGGTTCATCATTGAAGTGCAGATTCTTTTTCAGAAAAACATTGTCAATCGTTCGATTTATTACGCTTCGCAGACGATCATTGCTCAGGGACAACGCGGCAAAAAGTACAATTACGAATTGAATCCTGTTGTTACAGTTGTGATCATGGAATTTAATGTGTTTGCCGATGACCGCTACATCCGTCGGGCAAAACTTCGCGAAATCAACGGGTCTTGCATCAGTGATACGCTCAATTTTGCGTTTGTGGAACTTCCGAAGTTCAATAAGCCGCTGGACGAGCTCGAAACGACGCTCGACAAGGCACTTTACGCTCTCAAGAACATGAAAAACATGACTCAGATGCCCAAGCAGTATGCAAACACGGTGTTCGAGCTCTTGTTTTCAACAGCGAAATTGGCTAAATTATCGAAAGAGGAACAGAAGATGATTGACGAAGCTCAGAAAGCCAAGTGGGACGAATACGCAATCCATAAAGCGGCTATTGATAGCGGCTTGCAGCAAGGTCTCGAACAAGGTCTCGAACAAGGTCTCGCACAGGGTCTCGCACAGGGTCTTGAAAAAGGTGCCAATCAAAAAGCTAGCGAAATTGCAAAGAAAATGCTGTTGAAAAACAAGCCCATCGAAGAAATTACGGAATTCACTGAACTTTCTGAAGCTGATATCCTCGCTATCAAGGCTTCTCTCGGCCAATCGTAAATTGACGAAGTGCTTTGAATAATAGATGTCCGGCTTTCCCGCCGGACTTTTTGCTTTCTAAACAACCGCTTTGCTTTTCCAGCGGCCGCTCTTCCAGCGCCAAATGTTCGCGAACGAACGGTAAAATTCGTCGGCGGCCATGCCAAGCCAAAGGCCGGGGAGCCCGAGTCCAACGACAAATGCGAGGATAAGCGATGTTGCAAGGCCGAGTGTCCACATCATGCCGCTACCCACGAGTGCCGGGAATTTGGAATCGCCTGCGGCGCGGAGTGATGTGGTGACGATGAAGTTTACGGCTTTGAAGGGTTGCACGGCGACGTCGCACCAAAGGCAGATTTTGCCGAGGCGGAGAACTTCGGGGTTGTCGGTGTAGAGCCTGAGCAGGTGTTCGCCGAGGAGTGCTACTGCGACGGATAGCAAGAAACCGCTGGTGATGCCCACGGCGAGGGTTTGGTGCACGCGGCGGTTTGCTTTTACGTAGTCATGTGCACCGACGAGGTGCGCCACGAGAATTTGGTTGCCGCTGCCGAGGCCGACTCCGAGAATGACGGACAATGCGGCGAAGTTCCCTGCGAAGACGCGGGCGGTCATTGCGGTTGTGCCGATATAGACGACCATCGCGGTGATGAACACCTGGAAAAGCTGGAAACTGATGGGTTCTGCGGCGGCGGGGAGGCCGATGCGGATCCAGTCGGGCAAAAGAACGCGGGTGCGTTTCCAATCGCGAATTTTGCTGTGGTGGTGCACTTTGAATTTGAGCACAAGCCAAAGGATGCCCGAAGAAATGAGCCAGGAAAGTGCGGTCGCGAGTGCCACACCGTGAACGCCCATTTTCGGGAGTCCAAAAAGTCCTTCGAGGAATACGACGTTCAAGGCTGCGTTTGTGGCGATTGTGAGCGTGTTACCGACAAAGTTCCAAATGGTAAGGCCATGGGTTGCGATGAGGGCGGTGAGGATGGTTTGCAAGGCACGGAAGGCGAAACCGAATGAAACAACGCTTAAAAATTGCGTGGCATATTTGGCGGGCTCATCGGTGAGTCCCATCCATTGCGGAATGTTCCCGGAAAGCGGATAAATGACGAGCGTGAGCGCGATGCCGAGAAGGATGCTCCCGAAAAGGACCATCGTTTGTGTGCTGCTTGCGTGGCTGTTCTGCTTTGCGCCAATGTACTGCGAAACAATGCTAGCACCGGACTGAGCGAATGCGTGGAGCGCGGTAAAAAGAGCCCCGAGAATGGGGAGCATGGCTCCGACGCCCGCGGCTGCAGTTTCGGAAGTGCGCGACAAGAACCAGCTGTCCATCATGGGCTGGATCATGCTCACGGCGAACGTGAGAATTAGCGGCCACGAAAGGCTGATGAGCGAACGGTCCTTGACATCGATCTGTTTCATGTGTAAAAATCTAGAAACGATAAAGGCCCCGTCAAAGGGCCTTTTCGATGAAAATGTTTTCAAGTGTATCCAGTGTTTTCGCTAGACGTAGAATTTATTTGTTTTCTAGAGTCGCCAACAGTTTTTTCTTGGCATCGCGGCGGATGCCGGCTTCTTCGTAGCGGCGGATTTCGTCCTCTGTTTCGGGGATGACGGAAGGAATCGGGGTTGGCTTTCCGTTGTCGTCAATGGCGACAAATGTCATATAGGCATGGCAGATGACTTCGGGTTTCCACGATACTTGCGGGTGAACTCCCATGACTTTGACGCCGACTTCCATGGATGTGTTGAAGGCTCGGTTTACGGAAGCCTTTATGGTGAGGATGGTGCCGACTGTAGCCGGCTTGAAAAAACGCACGTTGTCAATCGAAACTGTTGTCACTCTGCATCTAGCGTGTGTGTAGGCTGCTATGCAGGCGGCCTTGTCGAGAAGCGACGTCAGGTGTCCGCCGAATACGTAATTGTAGGCGTTTACGTCGGAGGGGTGGACGATGTCGCGGGTTTCGACTTGCGATTGTTTGACTGTCTTTGCGTTTTCCATGTTCGAAAAATAAATATTGTTGTGGGCGAGCAGGGCCTTGAATTTCTATATTCGGGGCATTATGGAAGAAAAAAAGACTTATAGAGAAGTGATGCCGGGCGAACTCCCGTGCGAAGTGCCGGAATGTGACGGCGTGATGGTCGTAGACCCCGATAACAGCTACAAACTCACCTGCGATAAGTGCGGGCATATTAAAGAGTAATTGTTATCTCGTAATGCAATTAACCGACTTGAAAATTGAGTACCCGGAACTTCCCGTTGTTGAACATCGGGAGGAGTTTTTTGAGCTTTTAGAAAAACATCAAGTTATCATCGTCAAGGCGGATACCGGTTCCGGCAAATCCACGCAATTACCGAAGTTTTTGTTAGAATGGTTTATTGCGAAGACGAGAGACGATTCTGGTGTCATCCTGAGCGAAGAACCGTCAGGTTCGAAGTCGAAGGATCCAGTAAAATTTAAAATTGGCGTGACGGAACCTCGGCGTTTGGCGGCGATTTCCATTGCCGACCGCTTGCGCGAAGAACTCAAAGACGAAGAATTTGTCTCGACGAAAATTCGTTTCTGGGAACAAGGTACAAATGAAGCCCCCATCAAGGTGATGACGGACGGTATCTTGTTGCAGGAGTTCCGCAAGGACCGCTTGTTCCGACAGTACAACGCCATCATGATTGACGAAGCGCATGAACGCTCGTTGAACATTGATATTTTGCTTGGCATTTTCAAGACGGTACTTTCTCGTCGTCCGGACTTCAAGTTGATTGTTGCATCGGCAACGCTTGACGCAAAACTTTTTGAAGAATTTTACGACAACAGCTGCGTGATGGAGGCCGAAGGCCGCACGTATCCTGTGGATGTCGAGTATTATTTTGGGCAAAATAATGGATTGCTTCGCTTTGCTCGCAATGACGAACGTGACATCTCGGGCAAGGGCGATTCGGGATTGATTGAAGAAGCGCGTGATGCAATTCTCGATTTGGAAACGCGCCATCGTGACCATTTGCTTTGCTTTTTGCCGACGGAACGCGATATTCAGGATTTGGCGGGCGAACTTGCGCACGAGCTGGATGCAGCGACTTTTGACGTGCTCCCGCTTTACGGGCGCATGAGCCCTGACGAGCAGCGCCGCATTTTCAAGCATACGGGCAAGACTCGCGTGGTCTTGGCGACGAACATTGCTGAAACGTCTCTTACGATTCCGGGAATTGCTTACGTTGTCGATACGGGTATGGCCCGAATCTCTCGCTACAATGCGCAGGCGAGAATCCAGGGGCTTCCCGTCGAAGAAATTTCGAAGGCCAGCGCGCGGCAGCGCACTGGACGCGCGGGGCGCGTGAAGCCCGGTGTGTGCATTCGCCTTTACTCTCCCGAGAATTTTGAAAAGCGCGATGAATTCACGGAGCCGGAAATTCGCCGTAGTAATCTCGCGAACGTCGTTTTGCAGTTGCGCAGTTTGGGACTTGAGCTCGAAAACTTCCCGTTCTTGCAGTCGCCTCCGCATTCTGCATTCCGTGGCGCTTACAAGACGTTGTTTGAACTTGGTGCCCTCACGGCTGACAATTCTAGCGGTCATGTGACCAAGCTTGGTCGCGATATGACGCGCCTCCCGATGGACGTGTCGCTTTCAGCGGTGCTTTTGCGTGCTCGTGATTTGGGCGTTTTGCAGCCGGCGCTTATCGTTTGTTCGGCGCTTAGCATCCAGGATCCGCGTGTGGTGCCGAACGATGAACCGGAACGCACTCGCATCCGTCAGCTGCACCGCAAATTCTGCGGTCACAAGAGCGATTTCCTTGTTTACGTTTCTATGTGGAATGCGTTTTGCACGGACTGGGACGGCAAAACTTGGAATAAACTCCGCAAGTTCTGCGACAAGAACAGTATGCACTTTTTGCGCTTGCGTGAATGGGTGGATTTGTACGAACAGTTCAGCCGCATTCTCGAAGTGAAGTTTGAAAATAAAGTTTGTCCGTTCGATTCATTCCATCGCGACAATTTGCACATTGCGCTCCTCTCCGGATTCTTGGGCGGGATTGCGCACCGCGATATTGAAAACGGCTGTTACCGCTTGGTGAGCGGTCGTGAAACGCACGTGTTCCCGGGTAGCGATTTGTACGCCAAGAGCGTGGAATGGCTTTTCAGTGCCGAAGTCCGCGAAACGAGCCGAACCTTCCTCACGAAAGCTGCCGAAATCAAGCCAGAATGGATTTTGCAAGTGGCAGAACCGTTCTGCACGCGTCGCTGGTTTGAGCCGACATGGAATAAGGAACGCGGCTTTGTCGAAGCTGTCGAAGAAGTAAGCTTTAGAGGGCTTGTGATTAGCCGTGGTCATCGTGTGGATTACGCTCGCGTGAATCCCGAAGACTGCGCCCAGATTTTCTGGCGCGAAGCGGTTGTGATGGGCGAGGTGGCAAGACCTTTCGATTTCATGACGCACAACGACCGTGTCGTTGAAAATCTGCATGCTCTTGAAGCGCGTAAACGCCAGTTCGGGCTTGCTCCGAGCGAAGATGCGCTTGTGGAATATTACACGCGAATTGCGGACAACGTCAATTCCATCAAGACGCTCAAAAGCTACATCTACGAGCACACCGACCAATTCTTGAAATTCGATGAAAAGTATTGGTTGGACCAGTTGGATGGCGGTACGACCGGAACAACTTGGACAAGTGATGCTGACGGGTTCCGCACTGGATCCTTCGCTGCGCTCAGGATGACGAATATAGCGCTTGGGAAGATGAATGCAGGCAACGTCATTCCGGGCTCCGTCCCGGAATCGCCTTCTCGGCAAAGAAAGGGGAATCCCGATCAAGTCGGGATTGACAAGCGCGGAAATGCCCCAGCCCCAACTCTTGGCGGATCCATCGAACATTTCCGTATTGGCGAACGCGTTGTCACAGGCGAAATGGTCTTTGATGCCACTCGCGATTGCGACGGCATTACGCTTTCGTTGCCTTATGACTTGCTGACTGAAATTTCTCCGGCAAAATTTGCAATGAGCATCCAGCAATGGCGCGAATGGATGATTGAATCCGTGATTCGCGAAATGCCCAAGAGCGTCAAAAAATTGCTCGAAGCCAAACGCACGGCGATTGACGATGAATTCTATGCGGCTCTCGACAACTTCCCGCATAAAGCTCCGCTCTTGTTGCTTTACGAAGTGCTTTCGAATACAAAGGAAATTCGCTCGGGTGCAAACGGCGCTAGCATCGACGTTCCGACGGTGAATCCCGACAAGGAAAATCATTTGCGCTTGCATTTGGTCGTTTCAAAGCCTGGTTTCCCGGAACCTTATAAACTCGAAATTTCTCCGGAATGGGGCTCTTACCGCATGTTCTTGGCGGTTCGCCCGGCGTTAGTGACGTTTGGCATTGACTTCCCGCTCGAAGGAATGCGCTTTGGCTGGCGTCTTGGGCAATCGGCGTTGATGGTGTCGGATGAATCTCGTTTTTGGCAATCTTTCCGCAAGCGTGTGGAGGGTGCGTATCCCGCATCGCAAAAGACTTCACTCTCCGAAGAGAAAAAACAGCTCATTGCTGACCGCTTGAATTTGCTCGAAATGGGCGGAGTCTTTGCGGATAACTTTGAAACAGCCCTCAAGATTTGGGTAGCAAAATCGCTTGCTGCAGATGGCCTTGATGCGACTCGCTGTGTACGTTTTACGGGGCTTGAATTCTCGCGCGGCAAAAAAATTCGCGACTTCAAGAGTCTTGCTGCAAACACCCGCAGCGAAGATGAAGAAATCCGCCTTTCGCTTGTACGTGCCACGTACGAATCAGGCCTTATCAGTGCTGATGCGTTTATAAAGAGCTGGAATTTGCTTAAAGATTTCAGCGTGGATATGCGCAATGGGTGCGGCAAGTCGACCGTAAAAAATAAAACCATAATTGCGATTCATTCTGCGTACCAAAAAGAACTTTCTTTGTTTGAACGTTTGTGCGCTGTTGCTGAAATTTTGAATGTCGTTCTCCCCATGGGTGAAACCGGCGCATCTCGTAATAGTAGCGCATCTCGTAACCACAGCGTGTCTTGTGATTCCGCATCTCGCGAAAACACGGAGCTTTCCGCTAATACCCTCCGCGAATATTTCCGCCCGTATTTAAAGGCTCGTTATCTCAAGGATCACGAACTGAAAAATGCACGCGAACTTCTCGGAAAAATCGACCGAACACCGATAGATAACGAGGATTATGCCGATCTTTATCTACAGGCAAAGGCTTTGTTGGAAGATTTTGAAATCCTCAAGTACAAGCGCAAAGGTAACGATGCCGAAGATATTGTGGAAGAAGACGCTTTGGCGAGGTTGAAAGGACGTTTTGGTAGATTGTAACTACTTTTACAGCCTGTATTTTTCTAAATTTGTCGCAATGAGATCTCTTATCCGTATATTGCTAGCCTTCGGTTTAGTGCTTTTGGCTGCCTGCAAGCCCCATGATCCGGTCATTGTTACTGTGGGGGATTCCAAGTTGCACCAGTCGGAGATTTACACGTACGCTCCTGATTGGGATTCTTGGGGCGACAATGAACGCATTCTCTTTTTGCGGCACTGGATTGACGAAGAACTTGTTTACCAGCAGGCCGTGAAAAATGGAGCCCTGAAAGATTCTGCTCTAATTCGCATGCTCGAGCGGACGAAACGCAAAATTGTGGCCGATTACTACATGCAGACGTTCCTCGATACAATGATGGTGAGCGATGGCGAAAAAATTGACTTTTATCATAAGAACCAGAACCTGTATTTGAACGGAAAAACAACCGTGTCGGGGGCTATTCTTTCGTTTGGCGACTGGAAGTCCGCAGTTCTGTATTACAAGGAATTCAAGAATACCAAGTTTGAATCTATTCCGCCAAACCATCGCCTGGTGAAGCGAATGAGGGAATTTGATGGTGTCGATAAAACGCCGGATCCATGCATGATTCCGTCTATTCACAGGGCTGTTGTGGGGCGTATTACGCCGATGAAGGTTTGTGATGGTGCAGCAAAGATTGCTGTGATAACCAACCGTCTTGATTCTGCCGATGCGCGTCCGCTTGACGAAGTGATCGAAGATGTATCCATGCAGGCTTGGATGGAACACCAGAATGTTGTCTTGAAACGCCTCAAGGATGAATGGAAAACGGGTATTCCCATAATTACGAAGATGAATGTACTTAGTGAAAAGGAAAAATAATGATCAGTAATCGAATTGCCTCTTTAGTTTTTGCTCTTTGTACCGTAAGCTTTGCCGCTCCTGTGTTGATGGAAGGTATTGCTGCTGTTGTCGATGGCAAGCCGATTATGCGTTCGGAGTTCATGAACGACCTTTACAGGTTCCAGGATACTCCTGAGGCTTCAAATATGACGGAACAGCAACAGAAAGATGCTGTGCTGAATCGCCTGATAGAAGAAAAAGTTTTGCTCAGCCGTATTGACCGCGACTCTATCGTGATTACGGAATCCGAAGTGGACCAGCGCGTGACTGCTCATCTTCAATCCATTGCTGCAAGCCAGAAGATAGATATGGCTACGCTTGAAAAAGCTGTACGTGCCCAGCTTGGCCTTTCGATGATCCAGTATCGTGAACAGCTCGGCAAGCAGATTCGCAATCACATGGAAATTTCCCGTGTGCGTCAACTCCATGTGGGAACCATCCACCCGACCAAGAAAGAAGTAGACCAGTTCTACAAGGTTTACAAGGATTCTCTTCCGCGTCAGTTCAACTGCGTGCTGTTGAGCCATATTCAGCTTCCGATTAAGCCGGATTCCATGGTTGTGGACTCCGTGAAGCGCGTGGCCGAAACGTTGATCGATAGCTTGAACCTCGGTATCAAATTTGAACTTTTGGCTCAACGCCATTCGCAGGATAGCTCTGCCGCAAAGGGTGGCGACCTCGGTTACTTTAAGCGTGGTCTTTTGGACCCTGCTTTTGAACAGGCGATTGCTCGTTTGAAGAATGGTCATTATGCATCGACTCCGGTCAAGACGGACTTGGGTTGGCACATTGCTCGCGTGATTGGCCGTAAAGAAGATGGTGTTCGTTCTGCACAAATTCTCTTGCGTACAATTCCGACCGCTAAAGATTCCGCAGCTGTGGTGGCTCTTGCCGATTCTCTTCGCAAGAATCTTACGACCAAAGAACAGTTTGCCAATGCCGCCAAGAAGTTCAGTGAAGACAAGTCCAGCAATTTCCAGGGTGGCTTGCTCGGCTGGTTCCAGCGTAACGAAATGGAACCTGCTTATGTGGATCCGGTTGCGAACTTGAACGTTGGTGAAATTTCTGAACCGGTCATGATCGATGGCGCTTACCACTTGTTCCGTCTCGATGATTCTCGCCAGGTGCGCGAACTCACGCTCGAAGAAGATTACGGCAAAATCGAACTTATGGCTGCAACGCATTTGGAAAACGAAAAGCTCCAGAAGCTCATCCAGAAGTGGCGCAAGGAAGTTCTCGTCGAAATCAGAATGACTGAATAATATGATTCATTTTACCCACGTCACTAAATCTTACGAAGCCAACTGGAAGGCGTTGAACAACGTCACCTTCCGTATAAACAAGGGCGAGTTTGTATTTTTGACGGGGCATTCTGGCGCTGGAAAATCGACTCTTTTGCGCTTAATTTATATGGACGAACGTCCGGATGAACAGCGCGGTGGCCAGGTCATGGTCAAGTTCTCGGACAACGTCTTGTACGATAGCAAAAACACTCCGGACGATAGAATCCAGGCGCTCCGCCGCAAGATGGGGATTATTTTCCAGGACTTTAAACTTTTGCCGGACCGCAATGTTTTTGAAAATGTGGCGCTTGCGCTCCGCATTGTGGGGACTCCGAGCAACAAAATTAACGCGGCTGTTTTTGACGCGCTTGCACTCGTGGGCATTAGCCAAAAGCGCTTTGCGATGCCATACACGCTCTCGGGCGGTGAACAGCAGCGTGTGGCGATTGCCCGTGCGATGGTGCATAATCCGTACTTGCTCTTGGCGGACGAACCGACTGGTAACTTGGACCCGAAAAACGCTGAAGAAGTGTTCTGCATTTTCAAGGAAATCAACGCCCGCGGAACGACCATCCTCATGGCAACGCATAACCCGGACTTTTATCTGAACAGCCCGTTCCGCCGCCTCGAACTCAGCCACGGCGAATTACTTAACAGAGATATACTGTAAAAAAGAGATGCCCGCTTACTTCGACTGCGCTCAGCACAGGCTCCGGCGGGCATGACATTCAACAAAAGACTGTTTTATAGTGCTGTCACCCCGGATTTATTCCGGGGTCACCATCATGTTTTAAGAAAAGAAATGCCCCGCTTCTGCGGGGCATAACTTATTAATTTCGTCATTGCGAGCCCCGTAGGGGCGTGGCAATCCATCAAGCTTAGAACAAGCTCGGATCTTCGCTAGAACCTTCGCTTTCACCGCTGCCGTCGCTAAACGGGTCTGCCGGCGAAATGCGGCTCACGCGCTTGATCTTCTTGGCGGTGAACTTGCTTCCGAGAGCCTTGTAGCCCTTGACTTCCGCAATTTCCGTCAAGTCGAGTTCTTCCTTCTGGACTTCGCGACCGACCTGGTATTCCATCAGTTCGCGTGCGTCTTCTGTTGCAAAGAACTCGATGAGCTTCGTGTCCTTGTGGTCGGAAACAACGCTGAATTCCGTCGTCATGGGGCAGCCTTCGAGGTTGAAACGCTTGACCATGTAGTTGAAATTCGAGCCTTCGAAGTAGAGCACCGTAAAGACCTGTGCGGGGTCGTACTTGTGCAGGTACTTGATGTTCGAACCGACGAGAATCGGGTCTGCCATGTTGTGGACGCGGGCGCTACCGTCTTGCTTGATAATCAAGAGCTTGTCGTTTTCGCCGAATTCACCGAGGCAATCGCCCTTCTTCTGCGTCGAGACGATACCGCTCGGAGCATCGAAGTAAAGCACTCTTGCACCAAGTGTCGAAACGCCCTTGCGGAGTCTCTTGACCGTCTTGACTGGATACTTCGAAACGATATTGCCAATGGCGCCACGGCCCTTGACTTCGACTTCGCTGAAGTCCACTTCAAAGTTCAGCTTGATGCGCGGACGCGGCTTCAAGATAACTTCGACCACTTCGGCTTCGCCGTTCATGTTGCTCGACATGTAAAGAATCTTGCTACCGGGCTTGTTCTTGCCCATGTAGTAATCCTTGTCGCGAGTCACGCCGCCGACGTTGAAGCGCTTGATGTAAGCGTAGCCGTCCTTGCCATCCTGGTGGATAACGTTATAGATATGGCGCTCGTCGTCCTTGTTGAACTTTTCGACGAGAATGATGTCCTTACCGACAAAGTCCTTGTCGCTGACCTTCACGACCTTGAAGCTGCCGTCAGCCTTGAACACGATCAAGTCATCGTATTCCGACACGTCGAAGAGGTATTCTTCCTTCTTCATGCCCGTGCCCACGAAACCTTCCTTGCGGTTCACGTAAAGCTTCTGGTTTGCAAGAGCCACGTGTACGGCGTTCACCTTACCGAATTCGGCAATCTGCGTACGGCGTTCCTTGCCTTCGCCGTACTTCTTCAAGATGTTCTTGAAGTGGTTCACGGCGTAATCGATAATGTGTTCCTGGTTGTACTTGCAAGTTGCAATGCTCTCTTCCAGTTCCTTCAAAAGCTGGTCGGCCTTTTCGCGATCGTAATGGCTTATACGGCGGATCGGAATTTCAATGAGCTTGCCGATTTCTTCGTCTGTAACCTCTTTGCGGTGCAGACGCTTGAGGTAAGGCGTGAGCCCTTCACGGACGAGATTGATAATTTGTTCACGGTCCTTGGCCTTCTTGATGACCTCGTAGACTTCCTTCTCGATAAAGATTTTTTCGAGCGTGGTCATGTGCCACTTGTCTTCGAGGTGCTTGAGCTCGTTGGCGAGTTCCCATTCCAAAAGCTTCACGGTGTGTTCCGTGTTGAGCTTCAAGATGTCAGAAACACCGACAAATTTCGGGTGCTTGTCGATAATGACGCAAGTGCACGGAGAGAGCGACTTTTCGCAGTCCGTAAAGGCGTAGAGCGCATCGATGGCCACCTGCGGGTCTGTCCCCGGCTGCAAGTGCACGAGAATTTCGACGCCCTGGCTCGTGTTGTCGTCCACGTGCTTGATCTTGATTTTGCCCTTGTCGTTAGCCTTGACAATGCTTTCAATCAAGCTCACGGTCGTGGTGCCGTACGGGATTTCGCGAATCGCGAGCGTCTTGTTGTCGACCTTCTCGATCTTCGCGCGGACCTTGACCTTGCCCCCGCGTTGACCGTCGTTGTAGTCCGTGACGTCGATGATGCCACCCGTGAAAAAGTCCGGGTAAAGCGTAAACTTCTTGCCGCGCAGGCAGGCGATGCTAGCCTCGCAGAGTTCGCGGAAGTTGTGGGGGAGGATGGAAGTCGAGAGACCGACGGCGATACCATCGACTCCCTGAGCCAAAAGCAGCGGGAACTTGACCGGGAGCGTGACCGGTTCTTCGCTACGGCCATCGTAACTCGGGATCCATTCCGTCGTTTCGGGGTTGAACACGACATCGACAGCGAACGGCGTGAGGCGGCCTTCGATATAACGGGGAGCTGCAGCGCGGTCGCCCGTGTAGGGGTTGCCCCAGTTACCCTGGGTGTCGATGAGCAAATTCTTCTGACCGAGGCCCACAAGAGCATCGCCGATGGAGGCGTCACCATGTGGGTGGTAAGCCATTGTTCGACCGACAATCGTCGCTACCTTCTGGTAGCGTCCGTCGTGGTTTTCGAACATGGAATGCAAAATACGGCGCTGGACAGGCTTCAGCCCATCTTCAAAATACGGGACCGCACGGTCCAAAATCACATAGCTGGCGTAATCGAGGAACCAGCCGTCATAAAGTCGTTCTAGGTGGTTGACGTTAGATAAACCTAGAGTAGTATCGGGTGTTTCTTGATTCATGGCTCGAAATGTAGTAAAATTTTTCCGCGAAGAAAAATTCTAGTGCTCATTAGTGCAAAAATAGGGCGTTCCCCGGCTTACGCCGGGTCGGGCTGTCGCGCTATCAGCTCGCTTGCTCGCTGTTCGTTAAGCCTCGCTACGCGAGTCCTAACCCTTGCGGGCTTCCATCCCTAACGCAAATTCTCTTAAACTTTCATTAAATTAGCGAGAATCAAGCCATTTTTGCGTGCGTAAGAGATAAAATCTTTTTCTTCTTTCGTGACCCGCATCTGGATTTTTAAGGGCTGGGAATATTTTGGCTTTCGTCCGGCATTTTCCCTTGCTCCACCATGGCCAAATTCTTTTTCGTAATAGGCGAGTCCCGATGCTTTTAGGTAAGCCTTTTCCGAGATGATTTTTTCGCCCATGCAAACTTCAGACTTCAGCTTCTTGAAAACATAACCTTCGGCATCTTTGACATATACATACTGCATTGTTATTCCTCTTTCAACCTTTGTTTTGCAAGTTTTGTCCATAATATAATTTTTCATCTTGAAAATGTAAACATATTCAAGATTTTCGGGAACGCCCCCCGTATAGCGATAGAGAAATTTTGCAACCAACTGACTGCACGCTAGAGCCCATTCTTGTTTTATATTTGATAAAATTCGAGGAATTGGAAAAATGACTAAATCGATGGATTTGAAACATAAATACTACAACCACTTTACAAACGCAACTTTTTGTGGTATATTTAGGAGTATGAGCACCGTGGTAACAAATATTCGAATTGACAAAGAGCTTAAGGCTCAGGCAACAGAACTCTTCAATGACTTGGGACTGACTCTTTCCCAGGCGTTTACCGTTTTTCTGAAACAGGCCATTTTGCACCACGGCTTGCCGTTTGCTGTTACTAGACCTCCGTCCAAAGAACTCCTCGAAGCAATAAAGGAAGGCGAAGAACTCGCTCACGATCCTAACGCCAAGACGTATGCGTCGTTTGATGAATTGCTTGATGAGTTGGATATAAAGGTATGAGTACTAAAGACGGGTTCAAGTATAATTTACGGATTACAAACCGCTTCAAGAAACATCTTAAACTAATTGCCAAAAGAAACTTGGACAACGTTAGAAAAATCAGAGATGTTGTGAATTTGTTGCAAAAAGGTGAATCTCTTGACGCACGATTTAAGGATCATGCATTAGTAGGGAATTGGATTGGCCACAGAGAATGCCATGTTCTACCGGATCTTTTGCTCATCTACAAAATCGAAGAAAACATTTTGATTCTTGAGTTGGTAGATACCGGGACGCATTCTGACCTCTACAAGAAATAGATTTCAGGCGCTTCTCCTGAAATTTCATTATACTTTATTTGGAGGTTTTTATGACTGCGATAATCGGTGCCGTTTGGGTACGCAAAACTGCAGAAAGCATTTCCATACTTCGCTTGACGGCCTGATTTACCCCATAAAGCACCGCCAAATCGCGGTCTAGCAACTCATGCTTGTAGCGAATGATCAGAATCATCTTTTCGACGCCCGATTCTTCCAACAGGTTCGGGACGGTAACCTCTTTTTCATTCATCTTCTACTCCAATCCGCCTACAAGCAAAAAAGGCGGGGTAAAGTGTTCTTAATGCAAAGATACATTTCATGATTGTCATAATATGACGATTTTTGGGAAATAGCGTTTTTTTTTGCATTTTACGGTTTTTTGAATAAAATCGACCCCCGCAGACGGTTGAAATCTACGTTTTTACGCTTTTTTCATGCCTTTCGGGTTTGGCGTCTCCTTTTGACAGCGGAATAATCTATATTTCAAGGCAAATAGAGTTTTGCTCTTGTTCCTCACTGAAACTTCGACAATTTCAAGGACTGGGAATAAGGCAACGCTCACGCTAGCTACTAGGCAATGTCTAGTCGCTTCGTTTTGCTACATAGATTTTTTAGTAAATCTGCCTGTGCGCAATGCGACCTTACGGGGCGTGGGTTGTTTGCGTTTATTTGTCCAGGCAGTCGAAGGCCTCAGTGGGTAAGCGCATCAACTTCACGCCCTTTTATTTATAATGTGCGGAAGTTTCGCAACAAGAACGGCTCTTGTTTGAGTTTGCTCTTGTTCGCTGCTGAAACTTCGACAATTTCTGGACATAGAATAAGACAAACGTTCGTTGACCTATGGTCGCATAGGTAATGTTGTACCTTGGGCGTGCTGTATCCACTTGATGCCCGGGAAATTCGTGCGTGTATCTACACGTACGTTTGCGGGCGTTTTCTTTGATTGTCTTGACATCTAGGTTTCTTGCTCCCGACTGAGGGTGAACTCGTTCACCTTCAACACGAGGTACGAGAGACATGGCTGGCAAGAAAGTTTTTACCGCAGCAAGTCTATTTTGTGGAGCAGGCGGATTGGACATTGGCTTTGAAGAGGCCGGTTTCAAAATTATTTGGGCGAACGATTTCGAACCAAACGCATGTGAAACATACAAAAAATGGAATAGTGAAGCGGAAGTTGTTTGTGGAGACATTTCAAAAGTTGATATGTCAAAAATTCCTTTGACAGATATTATTCTGGGTGGATTCCCTTGCCAGGGATTTAGTCTTAGTGGTCCACGAAAAATCGATGACTCTAGAAATGTTCTTTATAAACATTATGTGAAGCTGGTGAAGCAAAACCAACCGTTGGCTTTCGTTGGGGAGAATGTAAAAGGTCTTCTAACGATGGGGAATGGTGAAATCATAAAAGCAATTGTTGCTGATTTCGGAAAATGTGGGTATGACGTTTTTTACAAATTGGTGAATGCAAAAAATTTTGGAGTTCCGCAAGATCGTGAAAGGGTAATTATAACTGGATTTAGGAAGGATTTGAAAATAAAAAATTTTTCTTTACCAGAAACCAATGGAGAATCGCAAACATTAAGGGAAGCGATAGGTGATTTTCCTATGGCAAAGAAGGAAGAGATTTGCGATGCTCCATATTCATCTCGTTTCATGTCGAGAAATAGAAAACGAGGTTGGGATGAAGTTTCTTTTACGATTCCTGCTATGGCGAAGCAAGTTGCACTTCATCCGAGTTCTCCAAATATGGAAAAGCAGGACAAAGATTTGTGGAAATTTGGCAACGAAAAGAAAACTCGTCGACTGAGTTACAAAGAAGCCGCCGCCATTCAAACGTTTCCGAGGGAAATGGATTTTTGCGGAGATCTTACTGCAAAATATAAACAAATTGGAAATGCGGTTCCTGTGAAATTGGCAAAATTCGTTGCATCGTTTATTCGTCCGTACCTTGAAAAAAAGGGAATGAAATGAGCGGAATTCAAACGAAAAACGGCAAAGCGTTTGAATACGCATGTTTGAAAGCTTTACAAGATGTCTTGTCTTCCGGTCAACTTGTTGAAGTTGATGAAGATGCTGCTTACCGTACTGCAAAATCTTCTTATGATGTTTTACCTCAAGAAACAAGAGATAAAATGTATATAGGAGCCTTTTCTGCCGTTTACAAATTGCGTGCCATGGAACCAATGCTTGAAAATTCTGGAAATTTTGGAGCTCTTCTTTTGAAAATTCAAACGGATGATAATGGAAAACGTGGTGATGTCAGAGACGTTTTGTGCGTTAGGAATATGGTTGATCATTGGGAAATGGGCATTTCGTGTAAGCATAATCATCATGCCGTAAAACATTCTAGGCTCTCGTCGACAATAGACTTTGGATATGAGTGGATGGGAGTTCATTGTTCTGAAAATTATTTTTCAAAAGTTCGACCGATTTTTGAAGAATTGGAAAGTAAACGACTTGAAGCACGAGCAAATGGAAAGATTGCCACATGGAATGATTTACCGAATAAGGCAGAATCCGTTTATGTCCCTATTCTTGAGGCTTTTATGTCCGAATTAAGGACTATTGCGGCCGTTAATGAAAATGCCCCTGAAAATTTTGCATCTTATCTTATAGGAACCAAAGATTTTTATAAAGTAATAATGGATGAAAAAAATGAGTCAACAAGAATAGAAGCTATCAACATAAATGGGTCACTTAATAGAAAAGCTAAAAATATGAAAGCAAGAATTTCTATTCCAAGAACAAAAATGCCAACAAAATTTTTGGAAATAGGGTTTAAACAAGGTTCTAAAACTACTATAGAAGTTTTGTTGGATGAAGGTTGGGCTTTTTCAATGAGAATCCATAGTGCAAAAGATGAATTGGAACCGTCGTTGAAATTTGATGTAAATCTTATCGCTTGTCCTAGCAACAATTATGCTCAGGTCGAACTTTGGTATACCGATAAAGCGACCAAGACGAGAACTTAAAATATCTCTCATTCTTTCTCGTGTTGATGAAGAAGAACTTTGTGCAAATTTAAACGAAAATGAACTTAAAAAATTGACGTTATGCAAACAATTCCGTCGTGCAAAGTGAACTTGCGAGGTCAATCAGATAAAAGAATGGTCTAAAGTGTGTAGAAAATTTTTTCCGTGCACTGCGTAAAACAATCAAAGATCCGCCTTTCTATCTCGCAACCCTAACGCTCTTCATCTTGCCTGTGGTGCGGTTCCGCAAGAAGTAGATGCCCGAGGTTTTTACGGTGCCGGCAGACTTGAGCATTACAGCGGCATCGCTAAAGCCGTATGCCGAAAGCCTTCCCAAGCGTACGCCTTGCACGTCAAACACATCGTAATTCTGGAGCGTGTTCTGCTCTAGGCGAAGCTTGCTGCCGAAATTTCTGCCATTATCGCCAATGCCTTCCGGTTTTTCCAAAGCGATTGAATCCAACGAATCCAGCGGGTGTGTCGGAATGCCCAGGGGCCACATGTTCTTGCTGTCTGCCCAGTGCTTAATGAAATATTGTTCAAGCCAGTCCATAGCGGGGCGATTATTTCCATTTTTGATGAGGCCTGTATTTGTGGGGCTCATTCGCGGCGTTTCCCCGTAAATGTAGCCCCAGAGAGTGACTCCCGCAACATATTCCGATTCCATGAAAACGGGAATATGTTCTGCAAAGCAAGCTTTCTGAAGGTTGTCATCATCCGTACCGATGCTGTATTCTGTAATGAACAAGGGAATCTTTATCTTGTCGTAAATTTTTTGAATGCCGTCCCGTATTGTACTCCCGGCAATGCACTTTATCTCAGGGCCTGAACCTTGGATCATCCAGTTTGCTGCCTGCAATCCAAATGCATCGA
Source organism: Fibrobacter sp. UWB12 (assembly GCF_900142485.1). Taxonomy (NCBI): domain Bacteria; kingdom Pseudomonadati; phylum Fibrobacterota; class Fibrobacteria; order Fibrobacterales; family Fibrobacteraceae; genus Fibrobacter; species Fibrobacter sp. UWB12. The sequence goes on from NZ_FRAZ01000001.1 coordinate 96,808, forward strand.
TAGCCGCATTTTGTTCTTGAAGTTTCAGAATGAGATTAACCGTCGGATCGTTTTCCCAACGCATTTCGTCATAATCGTTGTAAATCAATTTAGCGTAAGGCCAGCGTTTACGAGCCATATTGAAGGCCGTGGCCACAAACTTGTAGTCGCCATCATCGCCGCCGAGAGCCTCGATTACGTTGTTGTAGGCATCAAATCCGGAATGATAGTGACCTGTGCTATTACGGACGGCTCCATCGACAACTTCAATCTGGTAAATTTCGGGATAATGCTTGGCAACGGCGTCAAACCAAGCCGTAATGGCTTCCTTGGTTTCGTTCACGTCGAGCCCATTCAGCCAATGTGGCAAATGCGTCCCTTTCAGCAGATTGCGAAACTTGAAGGGCATGCGAGTATCCCATCGATTTAAAACAGTCCACTGATGAACGGCGTCGCATTTAGAAAAATCGTAATTGCCGCGTTCCTTTTCGACGGCAATCCATGTGCACGCGTTATCCGTTGTAATTTCATTCCAGTAGTCCTCATAATCTTCGGGAATGGATTGACCATCGACAATGACATTACCTAGACGTTTTTCTGCACCGTTGGCAAGGCCTAGCATATAGCGACGAACTCTCGAATCCTTGAAATATTCCTTGAGCCAAGTCATTGCCGGGCGGTCAACGCCGTTTTTAATAAGGCCGGAATTACCCTCCTCCAACCAAGTTTTGCCGTAAATGTAGCCCCAAAGGGTAATGCCCTTCACGTATTCTGTTTCCATCAAGAGCGGAATATGCTCTATGTAGCACTTTTTCTGAAGATTATCGTCCTTGTCTCCGACATCGTATTGTGTAATGTATATGGGAAGGCCTGTTTGTTCGTGTGCATCGTTAAGTGCGCGTTTGAGGACGGAGAAATGCAAGCACTTGCGTTTGCCGCTCCCTTGTGTGGTTGTTTCGTGAAACTGCATTCCAAAGGCATCAATCGGCGCACCCTGGGCCTTGATTTTCTTAACAAGGTCTATGGCTAGCTCCTTATTCCATTGGATTGTATTGTAGTCATTGTAAATTAGGATGGCTTTGGGCCAGCGTTCACGTGCCATTTTAAAAGCCGTGACCACGAATTCGTAGTTTCCGCTATCGCCGCCAAGGGCTTCAACCAGATTGCTGTTGGTATATCCAGAGTGATAGTTGTTGTTGTTGATTTTGACGGCTTCGTTTACCACTTCAATCATTTCGAGGTCGGGATAACGTTCTTTAACCGCATCAATCCAATCAGTCCAAGCCTTTTTTGTTTCGCTAGCGTCGAGAGTCTTTCCCAACCACTGCGGCTTTTGCGAACCCCACAACAGGGTGTGAAACGAGAAAATAGCCTTGTTCTTTCTTGCCCAATTATAGGCGAGGTCGCAACCGGTCCAATCGTATTCACCACGTGTTTTTTCGACATAGCCCCAAACGCACCCGTTCTCGGCAGTAATCTGGTTCCAGTAGGTGCCAAAATCTTCGGGGATTTCGCCAAAAACGGGAATGTTGCCCAAAAACTTGGACGCGCTGTCGGCCAAGGCCGCAAACGAAAAAGTTGATGACGCAAGGACAAATGTCAAGGCCTTAAATATTTTTGAAAACATACTCATTGCGACCCCAGTTTTTTTTAGGTTATAGCACGTAATAATAAAATACCTCGAAAAAGTAGGAATGTCCTTCTTGGACTAAAAACATCCATTGACAAAACATCTATGGCCCTAATAAGTTATGTGTTCTAGCGAACTTTTGTATATTTCGTTTTGGTTTAATTTTTGCTAGGTACTATTATCAAACAGCTCTTTAAAAATCCGTTTATCTTGATTACGTCTGTGGCGTTCTTGCTGCAAACGTTGATGCTCGTTCTTTTCTACGCCTTGCCAGATCCGCTAGGCCTTTCGATGTCCGAAATGTTTGCGGGTAAAACGATTTGGCAAGTTTTTATGGCGTATGGCGCTATCCTTGTGATGTCCTCCATCTTCGCGTTTTTGAAGAGTCCGCGGGCGCTTGCTGTTTTTTACATTCTCTATTTTTTCTTTGCAATTGCAGATTACGAGATTTTCCGCTTTAATCACCAGCGCCTTTCGTATTCTTTTATTCGCACCTATTTCCATTTTTCGAATATTACGGATGCAACGACGGTTTCGACGCTTGGGGGCGATGGTGTAGGAACGTTCCTTTGGGTTGGTCTTGTGTTCTTGATTTTGGCAGGTGGCATCGCGTTTTGCGTGACGTATTCGATTCGTCAAAGACGCATGACCATGATGGAAAAGCGTATCGCAAAGCTCTCAGATAAGAAAGTCCCTGTGACCATGCTTGCTTCGGGAATTGTTCTTTCTGTGATTCCTTTGATCTTGTTTATTGTCGGTGCTCGTGGCATTACGAATTTCCCATTTCAAATCGATTGGCGCTTTACGCTTGGGAAATACACGCTGACTGCCCCGGTTCTGCATATTGCAGGGCTTGAAACGTTTGAATTCATGCGCGATGGCTATTCTATTACGGATGAACTCGTCCATGACCTCGATGCCTTTTTGCCTGCTGATTTTGCAGGGGCTCGTTCAAATGCGGAATTTCCTGGATACCGCAATGCTCCGACGCATGAATACAAGGCTACAAAATCGTACAACATTGTTTTCATTTTCGGAGAATCTTACAAGGGCCGAGTGCTGAACCAGATGCTCGAAGGCGATACCTCGATTGCTCCGAACTTGTGGAAAATGGCATCTTCTGTAGGCGGGCTTTGGTTCAAGAATGCATATAGCGGTAGCTATCCGACCGTGCGCGGGACAACTTCGACCTATCTCGGGTTCCCTTCGCACCCGAATCGCGACGTGCCGGCGTTCTATGCATCGAACCATTTTAAAGGCTTCCAGGAATATCTGACAAATTACCATCGTGCATACATGACGGTTTCGAACCCTGTTTTTGACCATACATTGCCTTTTGTGGAACGTTTTTATGGCGACAATTGGCGCGTTATTGAAGATCCGAAAATTCCGGGAACGTCAGACAGTCTCGGGATGGACCTTGCAATAGAATTGCTTAAGACGATGCCTGCCGATAGCGCTTGGTTCCTGGCCGCAAATACAATTGCAACGCATATTCCGTTCTACGGTTACCCGGACAGTTACGCTGCAAAACCCGAAGATGCTATGGTGCGTTTCAAGAATGCATTACGTTATACGGATGAACAAATGGGCCGATTCTTTGAAGCGCTGTATGCAAGGCCTGATTTCGAACGTACGGTTGTCGTGATTCTCGGTGACCATGATACACCTGTAGATTCCATTGATTACAAAGTGCCGCAACCGCTTGGAGTTTCTGCTGCACAGATTTTCATGGGAATTTTCTCGCCGGATACCACGCTCTTTAAGGGACTTGAAATTCGCGAAGATGTGGCTTCGCAGCTCGATATTGGCCCCACGATTTTGGATTTGGCACAAGTCCGCGCTCCGAACCATTTCTGGGGTTATGACTTGCTTACCGAAAAACGACCGGCAGAGCAGCCCGCGCTATTCTATACCCAAAATGCTTACTATCTCGGTTTCCGCGATTCCGTGCTGACGGGAGGCCTGGAATCCGATGAAGTGTACAAGGGAAAAAATGGCTCGTTTGAGCATGTTTCGGATTCCTTGTCGCTTTCGTGGAAGTCGCATGCCGTCGGGGCAAGCAAAGTCTTGCGTTCCCTTTTGCGCAACGACAATATGTTGCCCCATTAATCTCTCTTTTTCGCTGTTCATCGGAAATTGGGAACGGCCTAGTTTAAGTGGCGTGGGAATATTAATATATTTTCACGCATGAATACGAAAAAATCATTTGCTGAAAAATTTTCCAAGTGGTATATCCCTCTCATTTGCCGTCATAAGTATGCGGCCTTAGCTTTTTATATTCTCCTTGCGCTCCTCCTCGCGTTCCCGATTCTCGTGAAGCCGGGGCTCAAACTGGATGCGGATCTTTCGCACCTATTGCCCGAAGATACCCCGAGCGTGAAGGCTCTTGAAGAATCTTACGAGCGTTTCGGCAGTACCGACCGCTTCATGATTGCCATCCAGAGCGAAAGTGTTGAACTTGCCGCCGCTTTGCAGGACTCGATTCAAAATTACATCCACAAAAATTGGCAGGGCGATTTTGTTTCCACGCAGGTGGATAACGATAACCAGTTCTTCAAGGACAACGCGCTTTTGTACCTCCCGGTCAAGCACCTTGAAAACATCCGCGATAACCTCGAAGATTTGCAGCTCGAAATTGGCCGCAAGAATGGCCCGCTCGTAGTCGATTTGCTCGGCGATGGTCCGGCGGATTCTGCGTCATCGGGCGATGCCTCTGCAAAAAAAGAACGTGTCTGGTTTGATGCGAATTTGCCGATGGAACTAGGTCTTCCCGAAGAAGCGGTGAGTGCATTCGATGCATTCTTTAAAAAGAAGGAACCTGTAGAATCTGAAACGGGTAAAAAAGAATGGAACCCGAAGGCGTATTTGCCGGATAGCTTGAAAAATCGCTTGATTGGTACTCCGGAGCCGGATAGCACGGGCAAGATTCTCTTTAACGCCGTGGTGAATGCAAAGCTTATCAAGCCGTCGACCGATTATGAATTTGTGACGAAAATTTTGGCAAAGACCGATGAACTTTTGGCTTACTTCCGCGGCAAGCAATACCCGGTGCCTACGCGATTTACGGTTGAAGGTACTTACGAAGGCTTGAAGGAAGTCGATGAAGTCGCAAACGACAGTATTTTCTCGTTTGGCATAAGCCTTGTCTTGATTTTCCTCTTGACCGCGTTCTTCTTCAGGAGTGTGAAGGGCCCGATTCTCGTGACCGGCTCCGTGCTTTACGCTTGCCTCCCGACGCTTGCTTTTACCGCTCTTTTCTATGGCAAGTTGAATCCGTTTACGGTGTTCGTGGCTTCTATTATTCTAGGTATCGGCATTGACTATTCCATCCACATTTTGGGTAACGCGCAAAAACTTTTGAACAAGTACAGTTCTTTGGAAGAAGTTCTCGAAGAAACTCAGCGCAAGATGCTCAAGCCGTTCATCTTGGCAAGTTTCACGACGATTGCCGCGTTCCTTACGCTCTTGGTCGCGCATTTCCGTGGATTCTATGAATTCGGCATTGTAGCTTCGATGGGTGTCCTTTTCAGTATGATGACGTCTGTCCTTGTTTTGCCGGTATTTGTGGCATGCATGGGCGGAATCCCTGCTGCTCCGAACAATTCGCTGTTGCCCAAATCTTGGAGCGAAAAGCAAATTTATGGTTTTTTCAAGCGTTTGGCATTGATTGGCTTTGTGCTTGGCGCCGTGTCATTGTATTTTGCTCCGCATGTGGACTTTGAACACAACTTGAAGAACTTGCGCCGTGTTCATACGGATAAGGTAATCCCAGCTGCCGAAAAGAAAATTTCGACCAAGGTGACTCGCGCCACGAATCGCGCTGTGACCTCTACGCCTGCGGCGGTGATGGGTTCTAAGCCAGAACAGCTTGACAAACTTTATGACACGTTGATGATTCGACTCCATGACGAAAAGGATCCTCTGCTTGGTAGCTTCCTCACGCTCAAGAGCTTTGTGCCACCAGCCGATTCACAGGAAAAGCGCCTTGAAGTCATCGAAGAAATTCGCGACCTAGTCGAAGCGCGTGTCTTTGACAAGGCCGAAGGCGAAGATTCAACGAACGTGCAAACGCTTCGCAAGTTGGCTCAAGTGGAAAAGCCGTTCTCGGCCGAAGATGTCCCGTCTTGGACACTCGACTTGCTCCGCGAAAAGGATGGCTCATACGGCAAGATTGGCTTTATTTACGGCGACTTCCCGAGCTGGGATGCCCATGCGTTGCACCGCTTCCAGGAACGCTATGGCAACTGGAATTTTGATGGCGAACGCTTGCGCACTTTCTCGTCGCAGTTCATCCTCTCGGATGTGATCGAGTCGGTCAAGGCGGATAGCTTTAATTTGGCTTCGGTCATTGTGCTTGTCATTTTCCTTACGCTAATTGTCTCGTTCCGCAAACCGTCGATGTTCTTGGCGGGTGGCATCTCGTTTGGCATGGGCGCGCTCCTTACGCTTGGCCTGTTGGGCGCGTTGACGTACTTCTTTGAATTTGGAAAAATCAGCATCTATAACGTGATTGTGATTCCGATGACACTCGGTATTGGCATCGATGCGACTATTCACTTTATCACTTCTTGGTGCTCGAAGTCCAATGAAGGTATGAATCTTCGTCAGCTTTTTGATACGACGGGCCGTAACGTCATGGCAAGTTCCATGACGACGATTGCAGGCTTTGTCGGGTTCCTCTTTACGACTCACCGCGGTTTGCAGGGCATTGGCCATCTCGCTTGCATGGGCATCTTTATGTTCCTTGTGACAAGCGTTGTGTTCTCGATGTTCCTTTGCGGTTCTTGGTTAAAAAAGAAAGACGAAAAGAAAAAATAATGGCTGAGTTATGAGTAAGATAAATACGATTGTAGTTGCTGGCGGAACGCATGGCAACGAACGTACGGGTGTGAGTTTGGTCGAAAAGTGGCTCGCTCATCCTGAATGTTACAATACGATTTGTAAATCGGCGAAGGTAGATGTTGTACTTGCGAATCCGGAAGCGGTTCGTCTCAATCGCCGTTACCGCGACCATGATTTGAATCGCGCATTTTCGCAGACTTGTTTGGATATGTCTGTGGAACCTTCTCAGTACGAATTTCGCAGAGCACGTGAACTCAATCGACTTTACGGCCCCAAGGGTGCGGACACGCGCACGGACTTGATTTTGGACGTGCACAATACGGGCGCGAACATGGGCTATTGCTTGATTCTTTCGACCCGCGATCCGTTTACGATGAAGGCTTCGGCAGTGCTTACGCAGGAATTTGAGGATGCCTGGATTTATTACCAGCCCGAAGAACGTAGCGCTTCGCCGTATTTTGGAACAGTCGCGAAAGCGGATGTTTGCATTGAAATTGGTCCGCAACAGCATGGAACGTTGAATGCCGAAATTTTTGAACGCTCTGAAAAGCTCGTAAAACGTTATTTGGAACTTGCCGAAGAATGGAATCGCGGTGAATTGCAAAAGCGCGAACAGATTGAGGTCGAAGTTTATACGCAGTTACGCGATTTGGGTTATCCGAAGCCGCAAGGCGGTGGCGCAATTCAAGCGATGATCCACCCGGAATTGGACGGTCACGATTATCGCGAACTCAGACAAGGCGACAAGCTTTTCCGCACGTTCGATGGCAAGGATATTTTGTTCGAAGGTGAACCGGACGGACGTAGCGTCTACCCGATTTTCATCAACGAACCCGCGTACTACGAGAAAGACATCGCCATGAGCCTCACCGTGAAAACCGTTGAGAAATGGTAAGTTCGCTTTGTCACCCCGGCCTCTGTGCTCTTTGACCACTTAGAACTTTAGTTCTTATGTGGTCATGATCCGCGTATGGGGACGGGGTCGCCACATTTCCACTGCACATTCCCTTCATGCGGAAAATATTATCTTTGATGTTCAAAGGAATGACATTATGATAGACTTCGATGAATCTAGCGTGCCGAGTGCTGATTTGACTCAAGTGACGGGTGAAGAAAGCCTCAAGAACTTTATGGACATTGTTCAAGAACTCAAGGAAAAACCTTGGGATTCCCGCTTGAACGACATTCTCGATGCGTTCGAAGACTTCTTGACGATGCGTCCGGAACCGCCGCAGTCTTGGCAAGACAATTATGCTGCTAGCGGAAAGCAATTTGATTATTATCAGATTGTTTTGCCCGAAGATTTCCAGGATCCATACGAAGACGATCTCGGAAACATCAATCGCTTGCGTGGCGAATTTGCGCGCGTGCCGAGCACAATGGCTTTGGAACACGAACTCATTAGCCGCAATTATTTTATCTTTGAAAACGGCCATGCTGAACCGATTCCTGCTCCGCGCCCGATTCTGATGCTCGAAAGCAAGGATCGCGAAGATGACGAAGAACCGCAGGAAGGCGATATCACGTGGGATTGCTGCATCTCGATTTTCGCAGATGGTAGCTATGTTGCATACAACCTTGACCATGACGATGACGAAGAACTCGGCGAAGATTTCAAGGTCGTTTTTGAAAAGCACATCAAGACACTTTCGAAGTTGCAACTCGTGATTCCCGTGGAAGGCCGCGACTACGGCATTCTCCGCAGCGACGCATAATCGCTTATTGCGTTTGTCATCCTGAGCTTCGCGAAGGATCCTGTCAAATCTAGAGTTTAAGACTCGTCATTCTCACGAAGTTGATTGTCAAAAGCGAATTTAAATGGAACTGTTAGAAACAGAAATCTACCTGCGTTACAAGCAAATTATTGAATCGCAAACGGCATATTCCCTTACATGTCATCCCGGACTTGTTCCGGGATCGCCTTTTCATCGCGAAAAAGAAAGTGTTCAACCACGTCATGTTCACATGGCGGATTTGCTAGACCATTACGACGTTTTTTGCTTTGATGGCTATGGCACTCTCTACAATCGCGATAGATTTGTTTATCCCGGTGCAATGGAATGGTTTCTGTCGCTCCGCCGTGCAGGTAAAACTCTCCGCTTAGTGACAAATGCTGCTTCCGATGTTGATGGTGTTTTGGCTCGTGCTGCAGAAAAGCGAGGCTTTGACTTTTCGACGGAGGAAACGATTTCGTCGGGAAGTTTGTTGCAGAATCTTGTGGAACAATTGCGTTCGGGAATCGTGAAAAATGCGGCTGGAACTGTGGACAGAATCGTAAGTGGTACTGCCGCGCTATATAGGTCTGCGAAACAGCTTGAATTGCGTGAAGTCTATTACATTGGCCGCGAAACGGGCAAAAATGTTTTGGCTGCTTGTGGTATTACTGCGGTCGCGATGGATGCTGAACCTGCCGAGCCGATTGTGGCAATCTCGTCTGCGAAGGATACGCCTGAGACGTACGCGCGTGCGGTCAAGATTTTGCAGAAACCGGGTGCTGTTTTGCTAGTGCTCAATTCGGATGCTTGGGCTCCGAAAGTTCCTGATGAAAATGGTGTGACTGTTCGCGAGCCTGTTTCGGGTGCGCTCTCAGAACGCTTGCGTCGTGATTCTATGTGCGAGGCTAATGGGGGAGAAGGTTGTGCAACTTATTATTTGGGCAAGCCATTCCCGCAGATTTGGGAGTGTGTCAAAGCTTCGTTTCCGGTGGGTTCTCGCGTGCTGATGATTGGCGATACGCTTGGAACAGATGTGTATGGTGCAAAAATTGCGGGCTTTGATAGTGCTCTTGTTGTGGGGCGAAATGTGCCTGCAACAGAATTAGATGCTGACGAAGCTGCGCTTGGAATCAGGCCTGATTATTATTTGGAACCGTAAAATAAAAGAACCAAGCTTGCGCATTTATTTTATCACAAAAAATTCGCCCATCGTTTCTTTATAGATGTTTCCGTAATTTTTTACGTTATACAGTTGTACGTGAGAACCTGAAATCTTACTTGCAATCTCGATATACATATCTCTTAAGGAGGCGTCGGGCGCTTCATTCAATAGCTCCGTAAAGCCACGAGTAAAACTGTTAGTCAAGTAGACTCCCATTTCTTCGTTTCGTTCATCGGCCTTGCTTGTTTCATAAGGTGATGCCGCAGTCAAAAAAATGATACCAGGGAGCTTTGCTTGTTCCGCTGTTTCTCCGAGACCTCCACTATAGCAGGCTTCTACGGCAACTAGTACCTTGCGGTGCGGAATCTGTTTTATCAGAGAAATAATCTGTTCGTAACTGATTTTATTTTTGCCATATTCCAAATAACCAGGAATTCCGTGTCCACTCCAGAATACAAAAACATTGTCAGTTGATTTGGCCTGAATCACCTTGGGTAAACTTTTGCTTGATTTCCCTGTTAGAACATCCTTCATTTTTTGTGGATCAAGTGAACTTAATTTGTAATCAATCACGTTGGGCTCATACACGTTGCCGCCATCTAAGCGGACAAATAATTCTCCGGGGTAGGGGTTCTGTTCATGATTCACAAGATCGTCTTCGGCAATCACGATAATGTGATCGTCATCGTAACCCATTTTTTTGAGTTTTTGGTAAAAGGCAAAGATGTCTGCTTGAAAACGGTAATTTGCCCAGCCAGAAGATGCCGCCACCAAAAGCGCCCAGTGTTTTGAAACATCTGCATAAGAAATATTCGTATCCGCATTATTGAAAAAACTCGTATCCACATTGGCTTTAAAAATTTCCAGCCAATTGTCCTGCGGATTCACCGAATGCTTTGAATTATCGTTGCTGGTAAAATCATTTGTCACATATTTATGATTAGCAATATTCCACCCACGATATACGGAACCGCTTACGCTGTTGTCCCTATTTTGGAAAGTCCATGAACTTGACACACCCGCTAAATCAGGCAAGTGGCCGTTTTGCAGCGCCAAGAAGTTTTCCTGCATTCCTGCAACCATCCAATCGCCACCGACACCATCTCTTCCTTCTAGCACCGCTCTAATGGATTCGTTCAACTCTAGACCCGACGAAATGGAATAAGAAGCTGCATATGCTAAGATATACAGGGCGTCAAAGAAATGAGCCTCGCCATTGAGGATTCCTTCGTTGAAGTGTTCATGATAAGCTTGAGCAAAACCCGATTCGGGCCTTGCATATAAATCAAAGCCACGGTAAAAATCATAGTGAAGTTTATTCACGATAGAATCTGAGACGAAGTTGCTGGAACATATCACGCGAATTCCTCCGCGTGAAACCACATCTTGTCGATATAGCTCATCATCAAAGGCAAGTGCCATTTTGTCATTGTAAGGCTCAAACAGCAGAACGCTGTACTGGTTTTTACGGTCCAGATAATTTTGCACAAGCGTTCTCAATTCAGTCTCGTCATTATAAAGGAAAATCCTATCAATTTTCAAGTCAAATTCTTCGGCCATAAAGCCAAGCCAGTCCACATAAGAACTGACAAGGTTCCCGTTCAATTCGCTAGAAGGCGCCAAAAGTGTAAGCTCTAATTTTTCTGCAAACGCTCCTATTGAAAAGCTCGCCAAATGCGAGAATGCCGATTCTATCAGCATAAAATCATTTTCGACTAAGTTCCACAGGTTCGGCATATTGGCAAAGGTTCGCTGGTATTCCACATTCGAGGACTTCGGTGATAGAATCGGTTTTGTGCTTTGTTTCAAAAGTTCCGCCATGCGGTACGCCTTGTCTGATTGCGTAGGGCCAACAATGGCCACATAGTCTGTGTCGTGCGCAATCTTTTCCATGTAGGAGTCGATATCGGCATCATCCTGGTTTTTAAATTCCAGCTGTAGTTTTACTTTTTGGTCAAGTCCAGCCTGAGCTTTTTCAATATTTTCCAAAGCCCACTCGGCACTGCGTTTCCAGCGGGGCATTTCAGAAGTCGTAGCCATGACGGCGACTTTAAAATTTTGCGTATTGACATCGGACTTGGCCGAGAAAGAATTGTCGGAGCACGCACAAAGACAAAGCAATGTAACAAACAATAACGAAAGAAGACTATTTCTTGGCATGGCGAGCCTCCTCGCTAACAGCTTCATCATAATATTTGTCATGGCGGGCTTCAAAGTTTTTCGTATCGCCAAAATTTTTGTTGAATACAATCGCCGTGGCGCCATCCCCCAGGCCCAAAGAACGGAAACGTGGCCATTCCTTACCCGAAAGCCATTCTTCCAGATAGCGCACCACGATTTCCTTGATGGAAATCGTCAGCGTAAAAGGCACCTTGGGCAAAACCCCGCTCTGGTCAACATCCATTCCAATCATGAAATGACCCGTATTCGGTAAATCAATCATTGCACGGCGCGCCCCCTTGATGGCTCCCCCTAGCAGCGGAAATATGGCTGAAGGTCTATCAGCGTCTAGAAAAAAATTCAGGACCGAGTACGTCGCCATGTAGGCAAATTCGATGTTGTTAAAAGCCGCTTCGTCATTTTCAGTTTCAGACACATAAATCAGCTGTAGCGAATCTTTCACCGTCTTATGTGCTTCATAACCTTTCTTAAAGCCGTTTATGGATGTTTCGAGGGTCGCAAATCCAGGAGCCGCCGCCAAAATGAGACATGGGTTTATGCCTAAAATCGCACCGGACAAGTAACTAGCCCCGTAGCGGTCGATAGAAAAGGAATAGACGTTTTGCGGGAGTTTCGCAGAATCGGCTTCAAATAGTAAGATTTTGTTTCCATCCCCCGTAAAGTGGGCGTCGAGCTTTTGCGCTAACCCCATGTATTCCGAAGAAGCTAATATGAGCAGCGAGGAATCTGTATCGGCATTTTTTTTGAGCCACGATTTTACAAGAGAGTCTGCTTCGTCTATGGATTCTGGCTGTATCAAGCGAAATGGAACCCCATGATTTTCGGAGAGCCTAAAAAGTCCAGCCAATATCTGGTCATTGTAACTGTTATCGCCGATACCGTTGATGCTTGCAATCAACGTGATTTTTGCAATTCCCGAATTTTTTTCGGAAACACCAACAGATTCGCTATCGGAACAAGCGAATAGAAAAAGCAAAAATAATCCAAAAATAAATCTAACCATCATTGTCTTAAAATGAGAAATATTCCCCCTTGCGGGGGAACTTTCTAGTTTGTTAATTCTCTAGTAAATCACATTAGCTGTCTTTTTTTTCTGTCTTAGTGGGGGCTACGACACCGAAGTCAGACAAGATGCTGGAGCCATCCATATAGTCTTTGAGTTTTTTCTTGCGGTCCACAGCTTCTTTACCGAGACTTTCGTCGATCAGCTCGTAGAGCGGTAGCAGACGTTTGCCAGAGAAATCGATAAGCGTTGCGTTTTCGGCGAGTGACGATTTCCAAGCATTCACATCATCCTTCTTCAAGATTTTGGAATCCGTAATCTTCAACGCCTTATCGGCATCGCCACCGGACACCGTCACCTTGATGTTCAGTTCGTCATATTCTTCTTCGTAGCTTTCATATACATCTTCGTCTACGAAAGCTTCTGCGTTAAATGCATTACCGTATTCTGCCTCTACATAATCAATAAGTTCAAATTTGTAGGCATGTTCGGATGCCATAGCTTGACGGATACGGCCTCCTAGCGTAGCGCCCAACACAACGTGAGTTCCGTAACGCTGAATCAATTTCTTGAAACCGGCATTATCGCTCGGGAATTTCTTGTCGATGCCGTTAATGGCATTATAGGCAGATTTTTTCATATTGGTGGTTATGGCGTCATCCAAATCGCTTTCTTCAAAGTCGACCGATGTTACGGCAACATTGACATAGGCTACTGCAAGTTCAATGAATTCATTTTCATACGTCCAATCAGTAAACGCTGTTTCGTATTCGCCAGAGAACCAGCCTGCATCAAAACTGATACCGCCCCATTCATCTAACCACTCTTCATATTCGTAAAAGCCCGAACCATACCATCTAAGGAAATCAACCTTAACATTGGTGGGGCTTTGCGAAATTACTTCATCTTCGATCAAGGTCTTGGTGTCAAAGATTTCGGCCTTGAGTGATCCGTAATCGGCATAAGCACCGGTAAGGGCGTCGTAGCCATAGCCAACGGCATAGATCTTGTTCGATTTCGACAACACGCTTGCATTATCATCATAGTCGCCACTATACTTCTGTACTATGGTAATGGTCTTGTTTAGTGATGTGTCTTCAGGGTACACAAAGCGCAGGTTTCCTGAAAAACGATCATCCATATCGTTCAAGCCCAAGCGAATTTTGACGGTTGCGTCGCCTTCGCCCGAAATCTGGCTAATGGACTGGATGAACTTCGTTTCGTCTTCGATTTTCCATTTGCCGTCGGCCACGATCTTAAAATCGTAGGTGCTGTCCTTCATGTCGAACACCAATGTGTCGCCGGCAGTCTTGCCTGTCACTTCGACTGCAATGGAGTTCACGTTCCCCCCGCTAGGAGAGCTTGAGTCGGAACATGCGACAAGACCTGCGGTCATTGCGCATATGAGAGAAAATTCTACAGAGAATTTCTGAGTTTTTGAGTAATTCATGATTTCCCTCCTTCTTAAGAAAGGTTTTTTGGCGCTTGTGCGCTTTCTGATTGTAAAATATTTTTTTTGATAAGAAAGTCAATAATAATTGTAATAAAATTGTATCAAAATTTGAATATTCCAAGTTGGAGCATTTTGGAAAAAAAGAGGTTGCGCCTTGTTTCTCTTATTTCGAGCGTCAACAGGGTTTGATTCGTCGCCAGTCACCGCTTCGCGGCTGGCTCCTCACCCTAACGGGCTTATCGCTTGCGCGATAATTCCAAAATTCGCTCTTCGGACTTCGTCCATGGTCGAATTTTGTGTTTGCCCGCAATATTCCTTGCTGGCGCAAGGTTGCGGTCAAACCCTTCGGGCTTGCACTCGCTTCACTCGTGTCAAGCGCAAAATTTGTCTCTTCGCACTTCGTGCATGAGTCAAATTATGCGACCCCTCTTCTCGGGTTCTCGACCCACTTATATCACTAGTAAAATAAAAGACCAGGCCTTCGACCTGATCTTTTATTTTAGAGCGGGAAAAGGGTCTCGAACCCTCGACATCGACCTTGGGAAGGTCGCGCTCTACCAACTGAGCTACTCCCGCGTGGGTAGCCTTAATTTAGTAAAATTGGGGGGCTTGTAAAGGGATGCCTTCTTTTTTTCTATTATTAGAATATGCAAAATCTTAAGTTTAAATCTGTTTGTGGCGTAGTGGCGCTCGTTTGTCTTGTATCGACGAATATTGCATGGAGCGAGGGGGAAAAGCGTGGCTTTTTTGATAGCTTCACAAATTTCTTTACGCCGACGGGTTCAATCAAAGGTGAAGGCCCGGTTTATGATGAACTTAAGGGTGTCGAATCTCAAATCGATAAGATTGAAGTCCAGTATTCTAGAGAACGCCGTCCGGGCAACAAGACTCGTTATCGCAAACAGCTGGATAGCCTCCGCAATGTCCGTGATTCTTTGATTACGGTGATTGAGAAAAAACCTACATCATCAGCTGCGATTGCAACTTCTTCGAGTGCTAATGTTGCGCAATCAAGTGCAGCCCTTTCAAGTGCGGCGCAGTCTAGTTCTTCTGTGGCTGCTCCTGCGCCGGCCGCGAATTCCTCATCTGCGGCGGTTCCCGCTAGCTGTGCTGCAAATGTTGTTTGCTCTCGCGATACAGTCTTTGTTCACGATACACTTGTCGTGCGCGATACCGTCGTGATTCACGATACTTTATACGTTGTTCTTGCGAACAAGCCCGAAGCTTCGCCAAAAGCGGCTCAGAAAGGCAATAAAAAAGCGAAGACTGCTCCTGCGAAAGAATAGTGCTTAGATCCTATCGCCTTTGGCTCCAGGATGACTGTGGAGACGTTTAGTCAATTGCTTTTGTCACTTTGGAACCGTTAGGTGATAGAGTCCATAATGTTTTTTAATGAAAATGCGCGGCTTTTCAGTCTGTCACCCCGCACTTGTTGCGGGGTCGCCTTTTTAGAAAAATGCGCGGCTTCTCGGCCGCGCTTCTCTGTACTCGTCATCCTGAACCCTGTAAGGGTGAAGGATCCAGTGATTTCTTGCTGTTGTATTATTCCTTAATCGTATATCCCGAGCGGAAATTCTCGATCAAGCAACTGCTGATGCTCACGCTCGTATCGTATTCGGGAATGTCCTCGCGTTTGACCCATGTGGCGCAAGCGAGTTCCGCCTCTTGCATGTGAATGGTTGAATCGCCATCAAGTTCGGCTGTGTAGCCCGAGATGAGCGATTCCGAGAACGGCCACGGTTGGCTGCCAAAGTACTTGATATTCTTCACGCGAACGCCTGCTTCTTCAAGAACTTCGCGCTTGACTGCCTGTTCGAGCGATTCGCCAATTTCCACAAATCCCGAAATGAGGAACATGCGCGTCTTGTCCGGATTGTCCAAATTGCGAGCCATTAAAAGCTCGTTGCCATTGTGAACAGCGACAATCACGACCGGCGAAATCTTGGGATAGACGGTGTTCTTGCAGCTGGGGCAAATCATGGAACGTTCTTTGGTTCCACGCTTCATGAGACATCCGCATTTACCGCAGAACTTGTTCAAACTTTCCCATTTGGCAATGTGTGCCGACGTGGCGCCACCGAGGCGTTCCAAATGGCTTTCAAGCGTGCGGAACGTGCGATTGCCACGGAATTCGTAACCTTCTGGAATTTCAGGCAAGTTCGAATTACACAAGAAATAAGCATCACCATCGATGCTAATCAAGTAATGACATTCACATTGCGGAAACTCGCTCACACGCGGAATGTCGAAGTTGTCGCCTGCCTTCTTGAAAAGCGTTTGTTCGCCATTGAAAATAATCAAGTAATCAGTGGGCTTCGGTGCAATGTCTTTAAATTCGTTATCTAACTTGTGCGGTGCAATTTCGTGAATCATAGGATATTTTATTTCTTATTGAAAAATTTTTTGGCGGTCGAGACGCCTACGAATGAAAATAGAATTCGTGCAATCATTTTGGGGGCGCTATGAACCTGCGGGTAGATGTTGCGCGCGTTACGGACAATCCACACAAACCATAGCGGTGATAAAAACGCATGGCTAAAGCGTAATTCCAGGAACTGAATGAACTTGACCAAAAATTGGCGGCTCTCGTTTGGCAGTTTTTCGAAAACGCTTGAACCTCTTACAGCCTTTGCCCATTGCAAGTTCGTCTGGAGCTTTTCACTCCAAGTCTTGTTGCCTTCGCCGATGGCGTTGCTCTCATGAATGCGGTATTGGATGACTTTATCTGCGATGGCGCGGTAACCGTTTTCTGCGGTTGCGCAAAGCGTAATCCACTGGTCGTGAACGGGAACGTCTTGCGGAATCGGTAGCGCAGTTTTCAATAGCCCCGCCTTGAAAGCAACCATGCAACCGGTCACGTTCGTGTATCCGGTGAGGAGCGCCTGCTGGCTTAGTTGCTCGACCGTTTCAGCTTTCTTTCGCCAAGACGAATCCGTGACTTTGCCTTCTCCATTGATGATTTCGGCATCGCCAAAAATCATGGAGTTCTCGCCAATCTTTTGACTCATCACTTCTAATTTATTCGGAAGCCAATGGTCATCCTGGTCGGCAAGGAAAATTAAATCGTCATCTTCGAGTAGGGCAGTGGCTTTCTCTAACGCCGTCGAGAATGCGGCACGATGCCCTCTGTTCTTTTCGAACTTTGTAATTTCAAGGGGGAGCTTATCCTTGTAACGTTCCAAAATTTCGCATGTAGAATCTTTGGAACCATCATCCACTGCAATGATAACGTCGGCAGGTTTCGTCTGCGCGACCAAAGAATCTAGCATTTCGCCAAGATACTTTTCGCCGTTATATGTTGCGAGTGTGATGCAAATTTTCATGCTTTACGCCTAACGCCAAAGGATATGCCACGCAAGGTAGGCACGGTATGCAATTCTAAAGTAAAGGCTGTTCGTGCTCTTGCCACCCGTGAACGAAACTGTGTTTTCGTGACGGCGGTAAAGCTGCAAAACTTCGTCTTGGTAGCCGCACTTGAAATGCTTTTGGGCATAGTACGAGACCCACAAATCATGCGCGACAACTTTCGGCGGGAACGGCATGCAAGCGTCTTTCACCTGCTTGGTAAAGCACATGCAAGCGCCGAGCCAGCAATTGTTGATGATGTTTCGCAAGAGCGATTTTTTCATCGGCCATTTTTCGTCGTAATGGCGTTCCTTGATCACGTTCAAGTTGGCATCGACGAGCGAGCAGTTGCAAAGAATCGTGTCGTAGCCGCCTTCCGTGAGGAACTTTTCCATCTTGTCGAGCTTGCCCGGCAACCAGACGTCGTCTTGGTCGGCAAAGTAAATCAAGTCGCCCGTGGCCTCTCGCATGGCGTTTTCAAAGTTGTGCGCTACGCCGTGATTTTCGTTGTGGAAAATTTTGATGCGTGGATCGTTGTAGCTTTCAACGATTTTCAGAGTGTCGTCTTTTGAGGCGTCGTCAGAAACGATGAGCTCGTCATCTTCTCTAAGTTGCGGAACAATGCTGTCCAGCTGTTCCTTGATGTATTTGGCGCCATTGTAGGTCGCCATGCAAATGCTTCTTCTCATACCTAGAACCAACTATACAAAATTTTGTACATCAAGAACTTTAAGTACGATAATCCGAAATCCTTGTGGAGCAATTTTGCGACTTGGAAGAACTGTTTTTGCCCTGCACGTGCGATGGCTCGTGCGAAAAAGCCTTTGCGGGCCTGTTCTGCGCCAAGCGTATTGCTGGTGTGCTGACGGTAAAGAATCGTCGAGTCGTCGAGAATCGAAATGACTCCGCCTTTGAAGTGGACGCAAAGGGCGACCCATTCGTCGTGCATGGTAGCGCGAGGAGACATCGGGAGTGCTGCCAATTTTGCGGCGCGGTTGAACATCATCGTGCAACCGGTGACCACGTGGCGCACACAAATTAATTCTGGGTGCTTGCGGAAAACGTCAATTTTCAAATCTTTGTTGAACGATTCCGAAAGTAAATTAAGTTGTTCGTCGACAATGCCCAAATCAGTCGCCACGAGAATCGGCACGTTTTTCGCGGCAGTTCCATCCATGACAACTTTCGGGGCATCGGCAACAGCCTTCTCGATTTCCTTCATCCGAGCAAGAGTTTTCTCAATTTTCTCCAGCAACCAAATATCGTCCTGGTCGCAGAACATGTAATACTCGGAATCCACATTTTCGAGCAAATACATAAAAGACTTCGCCGCGCCTCTGTGCTTTTGCGAGTCTTTTAAAATTGTAACTCTGTCTGGAAACATTCCGTGAAATTGCTCGACGATTTTCATTGTATCGTCCGAGGAGCCGTCATCACGAACATACAAATGGAACTGTTTACAAGATTGCTGGAACAGCGATTCAAGCTGTTCCCAGATGTACTTGCCGCCATTGTAAGTGGCTAGCAAAACCGCAATATCGTAGTTGTTGTGTTCCATTGTATTTTTCGATTTTCGAATTAAAAGGCGACCCCGTCCCCATACGCGGATCATGACCACATAAGAACTAGTTGCATTCAAGGCGAGTGTCGCGACAGGCTGCTTGCAGACTGTCATGATTGAGCCGAAGATGCTGACGCAAAGCGTCAAAGTTCTAAGTGGTCAAAGAGCACAGAGGCCGGGGTGACATTTAGAATCGTCTACTTTTTTATTCCAAATACGTGTACCCGTAAAGTCCGGAACGATAGATGTTCAAGAATTCCTTGCCTTCCTGAAGCGTAATCTTTCCTTCCTTCACAGAGCGCGTGACCCAGTTTTCCATGTTGCGGACAAGAGCCTTGTCGCTGAAGTTCACGTAGTCGAGCACGTCTTCCACGGATTCACCGTCAATCACCTTGTCAATATCGTAGCCGCCCTTGTCGTTGCAGACAATATGCACAGCGTTCGTATCGCCAAAGAGGTTGTGGAGGTCACCGAGAATTTCCTGGTATGCACCGACGAGGTAAACCGCGATAAAGTACGGTTCGTCCTTCTTGATCGGGTGGAGTGGAATAGTGCGTGCCACTTCGCCACCGCGAACGAACATGTCAATCTTGCCATCGCTATCGCAAGTCACGTCCTGAATCGTCGTCTCAATCGTCGGCTCTTCGTCCAAACGCTGGATCGGCATAATTGGGAACACCTGATCCACGCCCCAGCTGTCCGGGAGGCTCTGGAAAAGGCTGAAGTTGCAGAAGTACTTTTCGGCAAGCAAGCGCGGGAGTTCGCTCAATTCATAAGGCGGATGGCGCAAGTCGCGTGCGAGCAAGTCCACCTTGCGGGCAATGCTCCAGAACAAACGTTCGCTCATAGCGCGCGTCTGCAAATCCACGTCGCCCATTTTGAAACCGCTCAAGGTGTCGTCGTTAATCTGCATGGCATCGTGCCAGCTTTCGAGCAAGTTCTTCGGAGAAAGACTCTTGTAAATGCCGTACAAGTCTTTCAACGCTTCCGGAGCGTCATCGCTGATTTCATGAACGCTTTCGTCAAAGAATGCCTGGCCAGCCGTTTCGAGCACGTTGAACACCAAGATGGAATGGTGAGCCGAAAGTGCACGGCCCGATTCCGCAATGATATTCGGGTGAGGAACATCGGCGTTTTCGCATGCTTCGAACATCGCGTATACAACGTCGTTTGCGTATTCCTGGATGGAATAGTTCACGGAACTTGCGTTAGAACTGCGCGTGCCATCGTAATCGACGCCCAAGCCGCCGCCCACGTCCACAAATTCAAGGCCCATGCCCATCTTTCTAATTTGCACGTAGAACTGCGAAACTTCACGAAGTCCATTCTTGATATGGCGAATGTTCGTAATCTGGCTGCCCAAGTGGAAGTGGATGAGCTTCATGCAGTCTTCCATCTTCTCTTCCTTGATGTAGTCGAGAGCTTCCAAAAGTTCAGAACTGTTCAGACCGAACTTACTGTGGTATCCGCCGGATTCTTCCCACTTGCCGCTGCCAGAGCTTGCAAGCTTGATGCGAATACCGATGTTCGGGCGCACGCCGATTCGACGAGACAAGTCAACAACCAAGTGAAGCTCGTTCATCTTTTCGACGACAATGAAAATCTTCTTGCCCATCTTCTGCGCGAGGAGTGCAAGCTCGATAAAGTCTTCGTCCTTGTAGCCGTTGCAGATGATCAACGCGTCCGGATTTTCCATGTTCGCAAGAACCGCGTGGAGTTCCGGCTTGGAACCCGCCTCGAGGCCGATGTTGAACTTGGAACCGTGACTCACCACCTCTTCCAAGACCGCGCGCTGCTGGTTCACCTTGATCGGGAAGATGCTGTAATGGCCACCCTTGTAGCCATATTCAGTCGTCGCCTTGGAAAAGCACTCGTGAATCTTTTCGATGCGGCTGTCCAGAATATCCGGGAAACGGAGCAGCACCGGGGTCGAAACATCGCGCAAGGAAAGTTCCTGCACGAGCTCGTAAAGGTCAATGCTCGGACCGCCATTCTTGATCGGCGAAACCGTCGCGTGACCCTTGTCGTTAATGTCAAAGTAACTTACACCCCAGCCCTTTACGTTGTAAAGATCTCGGGAATCGTCAATGCGCCATTTTTTCATTGCCTAGTCCACAAGCACCGGGTTGAAGTCTTCGTTCCACGGCAGACCGTACTTCGTGAGGGCTTCCATGAACGGATCCGGATCGAACTCTTCGACCGTATGCACACCCGGCTTGTTCCACTTGCCCGTGAGCACCATCATGGCACCGCACATAGCCGGAACGCCAGTCGTGTAGGCGATAGCCTGGCTGCCGAGTTCCTTGTAGCATTCCTGGTGGTCGCAAACGTTGTACAGATAGTAAGTCTTCGGCTTGCCATCCTTGGTGCCCTTGAAAATGCAACCGATGTTCGTCTTGCCCACCGTGCGAGGACCGAGGCTTGCCGGGTCCGGGAGGAGAGCCTTGAGGAACTGGATCGGAACAATGTCCTGACCCTGGAACTTGATCGGCTGCGTGCTGAGCATGCCCACGTCTTCGAGGCAACGCATGTGGTCGAGATAGCTCTGGCCAAACGTCATGAAGAAACGGATGCGCTTGATGCCCGGAATGTTCTGGGCGAGGGATTCAATTTCTTCGTGGTGGAGAAGGTACATGTCCTTCTTGCCGACCTGTGCGAAGTTGTATTCACGCTTAATGCTCATGGCCGGGATTTCAACCCAGTGGCCCTTGCCGTTCTCGTCCGTGTCCCAGTAGCTGCCCGGAGCAGAAACTTCGCGGAGGTTGATTTCCGGGTTGAAGTTCGTTGCGAACTTGTAACCGTGATCGCCACCATTGCAGTCGAGGATGTCGATTTCTTCGATGGTGTCGAACTGGTGCTTCAAGGCGTAGGCGCAGTATGCCTGAGAAACACCCGGGTCAAAGCCGGAACCGAGCAATGCCGTGAGACCAGCCTTTTCAAACTTTTCTTTGTAAGCCCACTGCCAGCTGTAATCGAAGTAGGCGCTAAAGCCCTTTTCCTTGCAGCGCTTGTCGTAAACCTTGCGCCATTCCGGATCGTCGATATTTTCCGGCTCGTAGTTAGCCGTGTCCATGTAGTTCACGCCACATTCAAGGCATGCATCCATGATGGCGAGGTCCTGGTAGGGGAGAGCGATATTCATCACCAGGTCCGGCTTGTATTCTCTAATAAGAGCAGAGACGTTCTCGGCCTTGTCAGCGTCCACGGCGGCAGTCGTGATGACCGTCTTCGTATTCGGGCGGAGTTCCTGAGCCAACTTCTCGCAATTTTCGCGATGACGGCTGGCGATGCAGATTTCGCTAAAAACTTCGCTGCAGGTGCAGCACTTCTTGATAGCAACTGTGGCAACGGCGCCACAACCGATAATCAATGCTCTTGCCATTTTTTGTTTGTTCCTCATTTGTTGAGAGTTAATCCATCGGGATGGCGATCCCGGTAGAGAATGTTACTAACTAAAATTTAGGAACTTTTGTGTGGTGTGTGCGGAGCAGAGCGCATAACAAGCCTGTTTTGCATTGTTCCTGAGCACTTCTTTCATGTCATTCCGCTTGATGGGGAATCTCCTTGCACGAGACATGTATTGGGCGTTCCCTTGCCCATGGGCAAGGTCGGGCTATATTCTAGGGGCAACCGCCTTCGCTATGCTCGCCGCTAACCTCCTAGAACGGAGCCTTGCTTGCGCAAGTCTCCACCACACAGTGGTCACTATCCCTAACGAAATTTATCTGTATAAAACAACTACAAATATTAAAATTTGTAGTCGTTTCTTTAAAAACTTTTCAACCAAATTCGGAATATCTAAACATTTTCCGTTTTTGGTTGAAAATCTGGTTTGGAAGACATCTTTTTAAAATGTTCTTGAAGCTCTTTCAATGCTTTTTGCATTGTTTCATAGTCCTCGTTAAAGAACTCAAGCGCATCTTTGATTATAATGCTTTTATTTTTCAAATCAGCATAGGCTTTTTTGCATGAATCTTCGTTTGCCAAGTCATAGTCTCTAGCAAAATAATGAACGAGATAATTTCGAGTTTCAATAAATTTTTTGAATTTTGTTTTAGCGCGGTGGGATCGTCCTTTTGACTGGATTTTATAGTCAAGTTTGAATGCGAACAGATTCTTTTCTTCGGCTTTTTCTAAATCTTTGTCGCAACGAGGCGTATAAATTGCGTCTAGTATTTCTTGGCCAATAGGGCCAAGAGGTGTTTTGTCTCCTTTTTGCTGTTTTTCTACAACCTTCTTTAATTTATCTAGTAGTTCTTCAGGAGTTTTGCCGGTCCAAAGGCCTCCACGATGTTGATGCATCCAACGGAGTCTAAGTTCAATAAAATTGCATACATAAAGCGTTCTACCCAATAATTCAAAAATCTGAGATTGAGTGGATACGCTATTTTTTAGGGTATTCTTAGGCATTACAATCCTTTAAATTTTTTTCTAAAATAGTTCTTTTTAAGGCCTTTCTTATGCATTGTTGTTAAAAAAGCCAAAAACGCTCCCATTCGTTCTCTCGATCCCCTCAAAAAACTATATTGCGCAAAGATAAACAGGAACGATTATGACCGACGTTGAACTTAAGAACTTGAAAGACCGTCTTTGGCATTCTGCCGATATGCTTCGCGCGGGTGCGCACCTGGCTGCAAACAAATATGGGCAGCCGATTCTGGGCCTCATCTTTTTGCGCTATGCCGACATTTTGTACAAACAGCACAAAGGCGAAATCAACGCCGAGTTCGAAAAGCTCAAGGGCACGCGCCGCGCCCGCACCCTGAAAGACATCTCCATCGAAAAGTGCGGTTTCTATCTGCCGGAATGCGCCTACTTCGACACCATCAATGACGCTCCGGACGATGCCAAGAAGGCAACCCTTGTAAAGAAAGCGATGAAGGCCATCGAAGAAGAAAACGAGAAGATGGACGGCGTCCTCCCCAAAGATGTCTATGCGCAACTCGTTCCCGAAGAAGAACCGGAACTGCTCTCGAAAATCGTGCGCGTGTTCAAGGACATTCCCGAAGACATTAGCATCGACCTGTTCGGCGAAATCTACGAATACTTCCTGGGTAACTTTGCACTCGCCGAAGGCAAGGACGGCGGAACATTTTATACGCCCGCGACAGTCGTGCGCTATATGGTGAACGTGTTGCAGCCCCACGGCATCAACAAGAAATTCCTGGACCCCGCATGCGGTTCGGGTGGTATGTTCGTGCAGGCGGCCCGCTACATGCACCGCCACAATGCAAATGCCGAAAACGACACGGCGATGAACTTCCGCTGCTACGGCGTAGAAAAGGAACCTGACACCGTAAAGCTCGCGAAGATGAACCTGCTCTTGAACAACGTGCGTGGCGAAATCACCGAGGCGAACTCCTTCTACAGCGACCCCTACAATGCAGTGGGGCAATTTGATTACGTGATGGCAAATCCTCCGTTCAACGTCGATGAAGTCGTTGTCGAAAAAGTCCAGAAGGACGAACGTTTCAGCACTTACGGCGTGCCGCGCAACGCGACAAAGTCCGCAAAGAAGGGCTCCGACAAAAAGGAAACCGTGCCCAACGCGAACTACCTTTGGATTGGCTACTTCGCGACCGCGCTGAACGAAAACGGCAAGGCGGCACTCGTCATGGCGAATTCCGCAAGCGATGCGGGCAAGAGCGAATACGAAATCCGCAAAAAAATGGTCGAAGAAGGAATCATCAGCCAGATGGTGACGCTACCCTCGAACATGTTCAACTCGGTGACGCTCCCGGCGACGCTCTGGTTCTTCGACAAGCAAAAGGCAAACAGCAAAAAGAAAGACGAAATCCTCTTCATTGACGCACGCAACGTATTTACGCAGGTGGACAGGGCGCACCGCAAGTTCAGCGACGAACAGATAAAGAACCTCGCCGTCATCAGCCGACTCTACGAAGGCGACACGCAATCGTTCAAGGACCTGCTCAAGGAATACAAGGAAAGCCTCAAGAACGCCCCCGCAAGCAGCGACGACAAGGAAGTCAAAACCAAGGATTACTGGCAGGCACAAATCGACTGGCTCACCGAACGGTTCCCCGATGGCAAATACCAGGACGTAATCGGACTCTGCAAGGTCGCGAAAATCGACGGCGAAGACGGAATCAAGGACCAGGATTATTCGCTGAATGCCGGCCGCTATGTGGGCGTGGTGATTGAAGATGACGGCATGACCGCCGATGAATTCAAGCAGACCATGCTCGGGTTGAACGACGACTTCACGAAACTAAGCGCCGAAGCGAAGAAATTGGAAAAAGAAATCGCCGAGAATTTGAATGCGTTATTTTAGGGAAATATGAAAGTATTCTCTATAAATGACATATGCGAAATAAAAAGTGGAAAAAGAATTCCTCTTGGTTTTGATTTTGTTGATTACAAGACTCCGCATCCCTATATACGAGCAAGGGATATAAAAAATGGTAATATAAATACAGATGATTTAATTTTTTTAGAAGAAAATACATATAACAAAATAAAAAAATACATCGTTAACGAAAATGATATTGCAATAACTATAGTTGGAGCATCCATTGGCGATGTTGGATTTGCTCAAAAAAATGTTGATGGTTTTAATTTAACAGAAAATGCTGTTAGGTTAACGCATTTCAATGACAATGCCAGCAGTAAATACGTTTATTATTTGTTAATTCAAAAGCAATACAAAGAATTAATGCAAACGATAGCAGGCGGGGCTGCACAACCAAAGCTCGGGATATATAAAATACAAAAAATAAAGGTTTGTTTACCTTCTTTTCATGATCAAGAAAAAATCGCCTCCATCCTCTCCGCTTACGACAACCTGATAGAAAACAACAACAAGCGAATCAAGATTTTGGAACAAATGGCGGAGAACCTTTACAAAGAATGGTTCATTCGCTTCCGCTTCCCCGGCCACGAAACCACACGATTCACGTCAAGCAATATGGGAAAAATCCCTTCAACATTTACCCTTGCTAAAATGCAAGATGTGTTTGAATATTACATTGGAGGTGGTTGGGGAGAGGATGAATATAGTACAGATTTCCCTGTAGAAGCGAAAGTTATTAGGGGTACGGATTTCCCGTTTGTAGAACGAGGCGATTTAGGCACATGTCCCAATCGTTTTCACAAGGAAAGTAATTACAATGCACGCAAATTAGAGCCCGGTGATATAATTCTTGAAGTTTCTGGTGGAACCGCAGAGCAGCCTGTCGGAAGAACGATATTGGTTTCTCAGCAAATGCTGGATCGATTTAACGGGCAAGTTATATGTGCTAGTTTTTGCAAACTGGTTAGATTGAAAAAAGAAACGATTTCTCCTATTTATTTTTATTACTGGATGCAATTCTTGTATGAAACAAGAATTATTGATCGTTTCCAACTTCAATCTACGGGAATTATAAATTTCAAATTCGAATATTTCTTGAAGAAAGGCGATGTAATGCTTCCACCTTCTGAAATAATGAAAAAATTTGAAGACCTGGTTTCACCTATCCATGCACAAATAGAAAAACTTGCCATGGAAACAGAGAACCTCATCAAACAACGCGACCTGCTCTTGCCCCGCCTCATGAGCGGCAAACTCGCGGTATAACAACAAGATAAGTGTTAATTTATTTATTCTTTTGAATACGGTTTTTGTGTTTTATTGCTTACAAAACATTTTTTATTTTAAAATTAAACTATTATAAATAAGAATTATCTATGCCCTATTAGGAAAAATTTATGCCTGATCATAATATAAAACTTTGTGAAGCTTTAGAATCAATGTCCAAAAGTGAATTGATTCCCGTTCGTCAAGAGATTAACACCCTTTTAACGCAACTCATTGATGAACAAAAGCTTTTAAGAAATACCGGCGAAAAAAAATCCGATGAGCCTTCTTTTTTATTTGATTCTATCGCCTCTAGAATAAAATCCGTTGAAAGTTTTAAAGAAAAAATTCCTCGTAATAATTACATCGTCAAATGGAAGATAAATGACGACTTTACAGAAAATGATTACAAAAATGTTATCCGGGACAATCTTGACGATCTCATTGGTTTTCGTATAAATTGTTTTTTTAAATCGAAAGAAAACACTGCGTATGATAGCGTTATAGAATTTTTGGAAAAAAATAGCATCGTTATTAAAGATAACGGAAAGAATTTAGAAACAGGAGAAATAAAAAAACAAAAGAATGGACATATAATTTATAAAATTGTATGCAAAATAAATGCAAAAAACGGCCTTACGTATAAATTTGAATTACAAATTAAGAGTTTGATTCACACACTCTGGGGAGAAGTCGATCATGAAATTGCATACAAAGCACCACTATATGACTATGATTATGAAACAAAAAATAATCTTTTAAACAATGTCTTCAAAACTTTAGAATCCTCAGACGCTCAACTAAAAAAAATCGCTGACTTCACCTATACAGAAAACGATTTAACCGAATGTTTATTCTTTCTTAATACAAAAAAACATGTTGAAAAAATGCTAAACGGGAAAAATCCTGTAGCTTCGTACAGAAAGTTTTTTTCAACTTTTAAGTCTCAAAATAACGAAATAAAACGGTTTGTTGCAAACAACTTGTTAGGCAACGGATCGCCTGCACAAACTCCATACAACCCATCTCTGTTCCCCCAAGACTATTCCAATCTCTTTTTAAAGACAATCCTAAACGATGTCCTTGAAAAAGCCCTCTTTGCCGATATAATCCCAATAGTAAAGATAATATTCTCTTTCCCAGATGACGAACGCATATATGAAAGCATCGCTCAGCAAATAGAATTGTCAATACTCCAGGAAATAAAAAAACAAGATCCACTCAAACGTAAAATACTAGATCCTGAAGATGGCGATGAAAATGTAGGGCTAGACGATCCGGGAGATAAAAAGAAAGAGACGCAAAACCAATCTTATCAACCCCATATTTATCGAGATGATCAAGAAACCTTAAATAAAGTGATAGAAATAAACAAAAAATTTTCTTCTGAACAAAAAGATATATTGATTAAGTGTCTTGAAAGAATGTACAAAATTTTTATTGGAGATTAATTTTATGGCTGAGATTGAACAAAAAACAATTAAAATTAGTCAAAGAACTGAATTTGAAATAAAATATACTTCTAAGCCCGTTGAATGGTTTGTTTCTAAAACCATTCCAAACACATTTCGATTCGAAAACAAAGAAATAGTTGGTTATCAACGAAAAATCAACTTTAAACATATAGATAGAATCGTTGATTACATAAAAGAAAGTTGGGAGACGGGACTATTTTATTTCCCTTCTTGTATCGTATGCTCTGTTCCTAAAAAGAATAAAGGACTTCCTAAAGATAAAGATTGTTTTGTCGTTGATGGGCAGCATCGCATTGCAGCCTTTAAGTCAATTTACGAAAATGACCCTAATTTTTATTCAAAAATAAAAGATTTTACATTACCTGTAACCATCCTTGAAAATGTAGACGAATTGACCGAAATTCAAACATTCATAACAATCAATAAAACAAGTCGTAAAGTTGATACGTCTTTGGCGATGATCCTGAAAAACAAATTAGCTGATTTATACAAAAATAAGAATACAGACAAAATAGATTTCCTTGCAGTTGAATTAGCGCAAATTGTCAATGATGACGAGAATAGCATTTGGCACAATCAAATAGCATTTGAAGGCAGTGCTCGAGAAAACAACTGTTTATTAAGTTTAAATGCTTTTGTAAAGGCACAACGACGAGTTATCCGAAAATTAAGCAAATTGGGGATAATTGATTTAGACGCCCTTGATAACGATAATACAGAAAACTTTGTTAATTTAATAAGAGAATTCTTCAACACTACTTGGGCATGCATTAAGGAAAGATGGCCAAAAGCATTTAGAAGCGAGAACATTTACAACACTATCATTGCAGGACCAATTGGATTCTCGTCTTTAAATATGTATATAGCGTATCAATTGGGAGACAGCCCTATTGATAAAAATACAGCCCTTGAAAAAATCTGTTCTAGCGTTGCTAGCATCAAACTGCCTGCAAATGTATGGATACGAGGTGGCGAATTCTCAAAATTCTCATCTGAATCCGGTTATGCAGAAATAGCGACGCAATTAGTAGAAAACAGCTCTTTATAAAGACTAGTAACCATCAACCCGCGAATACAATCTTTTTCACACGCACCTATTAATAGGTGCGTGTTCGTGTTCTTCCAAATTTTGCGATTATTGAAAATTGATTTTGCGAGGTGAAATTCATTGTCTGTTGTTTGACGTGAATGCAAACCGACGATTTCTTCATTTTCGCTGTCCAGACATGCTCAAAATACCATAGGAAACGTGGTTGCCGCAGGGATAATTGCCAAAATCGCTTCAATTTTAGGGTAATCACCATAAATTCCAATCTCTTATTGTATATATTTATTGAAAAGTTGATTTGTTATGTCCGTTTTGTCGTTTAAAACATTTTGCATCGAGAACTATGCCGAGCACTGTGACAAGAATTCCTGTGACGTGTATGAGCTTTTTGCCTCGTCGGGCCTGCTGAAGCACTTGCAGGACGATTATGGCGATTTGCACGGCATGGGGAAAGAATTCCTGATGGATTATTTTGACAAATGGTTGTCCGGAGGTGCAAAATGATTCTTTATCACGGCTCGGATGTCGAAATCAAGTGCCCTAAGATTATCACCTCCGAAAAGGGGCGCGATTTTGGTTTTGGCTTTTACACGACGACAATTCAAAAGCAGGCAGAACGCTGGGCGGCCCGAATTGCGAACTTGCACACGCGCCAGGATTCCGCCGAACACAAGCCTGTTGTGAGCGTATTTGAATTTGACGAAGCCGCTGCCAAAAGCCTCAATACCAAGTTTTTCGAAGGGGCGACTCTAGATTGGCTGGAACTGGTCATCAAGTGCCGTTCCGACATTCGCTATAGTCACGGTTTCGACATCGTCTTTGGGAAAATTGCAAACGACAATGTCGGCGAAACGGTTGAATACGTTCTGGCTGGGGTGATGCGTAAGGAAGACGCCGTTGAGCGTCTGAAGTTCGAAAAGATTAACGATCAAATGTGCTTTAATACGGAGAAGGCTTTGCAAACCTTGCGTTTTGTGAAGTCATACACCTTGTAGGTTTGATATGTCAAAAAGTTCGCATCACCTCATAAAGACAATCCTTATACCGCAGGTCGCAAGCCTATTGATTGAAAAGTACGCGGTCTCCGAAGACGATGCCATCAGGATTGTCTATATGTCCCCGACAGGCAAATGCCTAGACGATGATTCCTTGGGTCTGTTCGGGCAAAGCGCGCAGTATTTGTTTGGACTTTTGGAAGAAGACATTTCAAAAAATCCCGACTTGCTTAAAACGGCGTAAGCGCTATGAAGTCATTTATTTCCGAAGACGATATCGAGCAGGCGATTCTCCAGATGCTGGAATCGCCGGAGTTCGGTTATGATGTGGTCCATTGCGACCCGTCTCCGGAAAAGATGGAAGTGCTGCCCGATGGCACGGGGCGTTCCAGCAAAAAGCAGTGCGTGTTGCCTGTTGTTTTGCGCGAGTCGCTCACGAGACTCAATCCTGAAATTCCCGCAAACAAGCTGGATGAGATTGTTCAGGATTTAATTCGCGACTATTCTGGCACCGACATGACGGCGACCAACTACGCGCTCTATAAGAAAATTCGAGACGGTGTGCGCGTCACATTCCTCAAGGACGGCAAGCCGGATTTTGGCGACGTGTCGCTTATCGATTTCGCCAACCCCGAAAACAACACGTTTACTGCCATTTCGCAAATGTGGATTCAGGGGCACTATCATTTTCGCCGCCCCGATGTTCTGGTGTTTGTCAACGGGTTGCCGCTAGTCTTTATCGAACTCAAGAACAGCACCGTCAAGATTGAAGAGGCTTACAACAAGAACCTGCAAGATTACCGGAAAGAAATCCCGAACCTGTTCGCCCTGAACCAGGTGTGCGTTCTTTCGAACGGCTTTGAAACCAAACTGGGTGCGTTCAACGCAAGCTACGACTACTTCTTTGAATGGCTCAAGAAAAGCGAAGACGACAAGATTGACCGCAAGTATATCCGCGGTGAGGGCGTAAGCGCGCAATACATGGTCAGGAGTTTGCTCGACAAGGCAACCCTTATTGACTACATTGAAAACTTCATCCTGTTCCAGAACGGGTCCATAAAGATTATCGCCAAGAACCATCAGTTCATGGGCGTAAACAACTTGTGCCGCGCCGTAGAGAACCGCAAAGAACTGGACGGCAAGTTGGGCGTATTCTGGCATACGCAAGGGAGCGGCAAGAGTTACTCGATGGCGATGTTTGCCCGCAAGGTCAAGCGCAAGTTCCGCGGAAACTTCACGTTCCTTGTCATCACCGATCGCGAAGACCTTGATACGCAGATATACAAGAACTTCTTGCGGACAGAAATCATCGGGCCGCAGGATGAATGCCAGCCCAAGAACGGCGAACAGCTTCGTGAATACCTGCAAGGGAACAAGCCTTTTATATTCACGCTGATTCATAAGTTCGGTTACGATAAGGGCAAAAAGTATCCCGTCCTTTCTACCCGCGATGATATTTTCGTGTTGGTGGATGAAGCGCACCGCACGCAATACAAGACTCTTGCCGAAAATATGCGCACGGCGTTGCCGAATGCGAACTTCGTTGCCTTTACTGGCACTCCGTTATTGGGGAGCAAACGTCTGACGAACCAGTGGTTCGGCGACTATGTTTCGGAATACAACTTCGCGCAATCTGTGGAAGACGGCTCGACGGTGCCGCTGTTCTATAGCCGCCGCGTTCCTGAAGTTGGCCTGCAAAACAACTTTCTCGATGACGACGTCGTGACGATTATCGAAGATGAAAATCTGAACGATGCCGAAGCCAGACTGCTTGAAAATACTAGTTCCCGCATTCTGGAGGTCATCAAACGCGAAGACCGCCTGGATAAAATCGCCCGGGATATAGCGCACCACTTTCCGCGCCGCGGGTTCCTTGGCAAGGGAATGGTCGTTTCGGTCGATAAGTTCACCGCCGTAAAGATGTACGACAAGGTTCAGCATTACTGGAAAAAGGAAAAGACCGCGCTGACCATCGAGCGGAATAACGTTGTCAAGGATAGCGAGGATTATAACCGCCTGACCGCCATCTTGAACTACATGGACAACGTGGAGATGGCTGTCATTGTCTCGGAAGAAGCTGACGAAAACGAAAAATTCAAGGCGCAGGGGCTCGATATCACGGCTCATCGCAAAAAGATGAACGAGATTACGCCTGAGGGCAATGATATCGAGGACCGCTACAAGGATCCCGAAGATAACTTGCAACTTGTGTTTGTATGTGCCATGTGGCTTACAGGTTTTGATGTTCCGAACCTCTCTACGCTCTACCTTGACAAGCCGATGAAGAACCACACGCTGATGCAGGCCATCGCAAGGGCGAACCGCGTGTATCCGGGAAAACCGTGCGGTATCATCGTCGATTACGTAAATGTTTTCAAGTTCATGAAGCAGGCTTTGGCCGCATACGCCATTGGCGACGATGGCGCTGAATTCCCGGCCAAGGACATTGACGAATTGATCGGCTATATTGACGCTTGCATTGACGAAGCCGATAAATTCCTGTTGGAACGGAATATCAATATCGAGAAAATTCTGGACGGAGCGTCCACATTCGATAAGCTGGATGAATTCCGCAACGCTTACGACACCATCATTTCTGTTGATGAGAATGTCAACAAGTTCAAGGTCATTCTGAATACGCTGATGAATCTTTACGAAGCGTCCAAGCCGGAAATTTTCGAACGCAACTGGAACAACCCGAAGTTCAGCCCGCTTATTTACTTGCATGGACTATTCTTCAGGCTTATTGACGATGAAAAAATCTCCAAGGCCCGCAAACGCATGGGCGATTTGCTGGATAGTAGCGTTTCGTCGGAAAGCGTGAAGGCTGATGGCGCCACCGAAATTCGTGACGTGTCGGCCACCGGGTCGTTTATGCGCGGTTCCAAGTTGATTGACCTTTCGAAAATTGATGCTGAAGGATTGCGTAAGGAAATCAAGCAAGCGAAATATAAGGCTATCGAAATAAATGACTTGAAAGAGTTTATCGAAAAAGCCTTGCGGCAAATGATAAACCGCAACGTCACGCGTATTAAATTTTCGGAACGGTTCCGCAACATTATTAACCGCTACAATGCAGGCGGCACCGAGAATGAAGACTATTACGAACAGCTGGTAAAACTCGTTGAAGAATTGAAAAAGGAAGATTCCCGCTCGGCGACAATGGGCCTGAGTGACGAAGAACTCGAAATATTCGACCTTCTCGTGATGGGAAAAAAGCTGACGAAGGTGCAGGAACAGGAAGTCCTGCTAACTTCCAAGGCCTTGTTCCAGAAATTGCAGGAAAACCGACAGAAGATTCTCGTGGTGGACTGGTACAAAGACGAACAGACCCGCGCTAAAGTCAAGAGTACGATCGAAGAAGTTCTCGATGCGCAGGATCCTCCGCATCTGCCCGATTGCTACGACATCGACCTATTCAATGCTAAGAGCAATTTGCTCTTGAACCATTTTATTGATATGGCTGTGCAAGGGTATGGTTGGATTCGCGGCGGAGTGAACTGAAAAATCCACGGCTTTGACGCCGTAGGCGTCAAATATATAAAAGTTTGGGTGAGGATGCCATCCCCCAAAAATTGTGATTCCCGTTACTCTCATTCCTAACAAAAAATGGTATTTTAAAAAGACTTCTCGTTCACCTTCAACGATTAAGGAATTTGGCTATGCTTCAAAAAATGTGGAATAAATGCAAAAAATGCGGCTGCGATAAAGCCGAGGACTCCGAAAAACTTTGCGAATCATGCAAAGAAAAACGTCGCGAATTTTGGAGCGATATCAAGAAAATTGTTGGCGTTGGCGGTACCGCCTTTTTAGTGCTCATCGCGGGCGGCAAATTAACGAAAAAATCCTAATCCCTATCCTTCGTCAGCGCGTATCCGCGGATTGTTCTCAAACGCTTTGTTTTCGGGTCGATGGTAACGCCCCAAAATCCGGTGGATAATAGTAAGTAGATTTCGTTGCCTAGATGTTTCCATGTAATGAAAACATCGTTTTTCCCGGCTGAAATGTCTTTGTATTGGATTTGTTCATCCCAATTGGTTCTGTGTTCCTGTTCTCCATTGACAATGTAGGGGAAGAATTTTGTTATCCATCCGTTGATGTGCGGGGTTGCTTCGCAACTGAGATCCTCTGGAAAATATTTGTAGATTCTTCTCCAAAATTTCATGTTAATCTTGTTGTTGAAAGATTGGATAAATTCATTTAGAATCGAATCGACTTGTTTAGCCCACCAGGGCATGTCGAAAATAAGCGCAAGTTTGTCGAATGAATCTTTCAACTTTTGCCAATCTCGTTTTTTTCCTTTGATGATAATTTGAGGAATCCCGCACAAAGTGTGTATTGAGTAAGAGTAATATTCCGAGCTGATGGCCATGAGCGTTGCTTTTGCAACGAACTTGTCAATTGCAGTGGATGTGGAAAAGTCAATGTCGAAAGAACTTCTTGTATCTTCCGGGAGTTTTTGGTAAAGTGAATCGTATATTTGTGCAATGTTCTTTTTCCATGCGCTGGGTGGCGATTGCAAAGTAAGAGCGTTATCATTTATGACAAGATTTGTGTCGGCCTCGTTTTTTACGAATTTATCTTTAAATTTATCACGATTGTATTTAACATGCAGACGGATTCCGTCCATAATCAAAAGCCAAATGTCATCGGGATAAATCTCGATAGAGTGGTGATTCGCAAAAGCGGTCCCAATCATGGCTACAAAAGGGTGTGGAAATTTGTAATCGTCGATATATAAATCTTGGATAAACTTTTTGTCGGTTCGTTCTTCTAAGAGAACTTGCTGACCATCAAAATCCATGATTTCGGTCATGGCGTATTTGGGCTTGCTCTCTTTGACTTTTTTGTCCTTGACAATTGCGTCCGCTGCTGCGGTTCCAAGCCCGATTGCAAAAAACAAGATGAAAATAAATTTATTCATGACCCGATATATAGAGGTTTATTTCTGCACCATTTTTTCGTCAACGCTTTCGATTGTGGGTACAATCCAGTCTTTGACATTCTCTTCGGATCTTGTCGGAGCGGTCATTTCTATGGCGACAAAATTTCTTTGGGGCGTTATGCGAAGCGCTACGCAATGAATGATGTCAGGATCCTTGGGATAATGACAATTGTAACCGTAGTTGAGCTCACTGTTGTAGATTGCCTCCTCTTTGGATGTCGATGGGTAGTAATGTGTAAGAACGTATTTGATATAAAAGTCGATATACTCTGAATCGCTCAAGTTTTCAGCAGGGTGAAAGTTTGTATCGGCTTTCATAAACCTTGGGGCCATTGCCCTAATTCTTGTAATGACATCGTCTTTGATAAATGAAAAAGCGGAGAGGCTTCTTTCATAGGTGTAAATCGGTTTTGCGTATTTGTAATCGTGATTTTTGTTGATGAATTTAAGATCAATTTCTGTGGGTACTGGAATTTCGGTATGGAGATACAGATTACCTGTCAAGAAACGATAGTTTGTGTATGAAGGATTACTGCTGCTGGATCCTGCACAACCCGCAAAGAAGAGGGCGAAGGTAAATGTGATGAATAAGATAAATTTTTTCATAATTCTCCTTTTTTATTTGAAAATAATAATAAATTATTCGCTTGTTTTTACTCTTGCACCGTTTAACTTGTAATAGCGGATTTCTTTATTGTACAGATTGCCGTACTTTTGCGTCTTTCTTTGTGCGCGGCGCTCTTTAATTGGAGTTGCTTGTGATGTGTCTCGCTGGAACCATTTTTCGAGTGAATCCAACCCTGCATTTCCGAGAACGGCTAAGTCGTAAACAATAACCTTTGACGCTCCCGCCGCGCGTGCAGTATCTAATTGCGCCGAAAGTCTTGCGCTATCGGCAAGCGTGTGCGAATCGTCCGTGCGGAACAGTTCCATATCAACCCAAAATTCAATTCCGTATTGCGAACATGCCTTCGCAACCGCATGCTCGTATTTCCCTACAGTTGAAATGTCTGCATGTGCTTTTCCCGCATCGCTGGCGCCGATGCCATCTTGCACGGCGATAATATCTGGCTTGAATCCTGCTGCGAAAAGTTGTTCGAAAAATGCTTGCAACTTTTCGGGCGTTTTCAAATTTTGGTTGTAAAACGGGGCGGTCATTACTTTCCAGCCTTTGGCCTGTGCTGCCTGCGTGACTGGAATCAAAAAATGCGTTGCAAGTGCCGCTGCTGTTGCGTCTTCGCGGAGTCCATCCCAATAGTAACGTGCAATTTCTTGCGGAATATAAACCCCTTCAATTACAGTTTCGTTTCCATAAAGAGCGTGCAGTTCGTCGAGCACTTTTATATTTCTCGCTGCCAGTGTATCGAGTTGCGAAATCGTCGGTGGAATGTACCAATTTTCTCCATCGTAATAAAGTCCGAGCCAAAGCTTGTTCCCGGCTGCCTTTGCCGCATCGATGCTTTTGGGGAAAAGCTGATTGTTCTTGTATTGCGTGTTCTGCAAAAAGTCTAGCTGCGAAGGGTAATACAAATGCGTCTTTTCAACAGCCGCATATTGCAATACGACCTGTTCCATGCCGAGCGCGTGTAATCGCTCATGCATGTGGTTGATGGAATCCGCTGATTGGTAAGCGGTCGTCCAACCTGCGTCAAAAACTCCGTCCAAATTCGCAGCCGCACACACCCCAAAACCGCCCAATGCGAGCGCAAACGAAAAACAGCGGGGGAGGAATTGTGTGACGTGCATAATAGAAATATAATCTGTTTTTATGTATATTGAGAGGTGCTATCGCATTATGCTATGACGGACTTAATTTGCCGTCAAGTCTATAATCGAAAGTTTGCCAATATGCGTTTCGGATTTTTACATATCTTATTTTGCGCTTCTGCCGCTTTTGCTCAAGCCGTGTCTGATACGGTCTCGTTTGTCAACTTCGAAAATCGCGAAGTTGGTGTTTATGGCAATGCGGATGCTAAGGAAGATTTCAAGCGTAACACCACGGATAAAAGCTGGTGGTACGCCATGGATAAGAATGGTGGCCAAAATTCTAAAATCGTCTATGATGGCGAAGAACATGGCAATGTGTTGCAACTCAAGTATCCCAAGGGCTGCGTTGGTCCGAATGATAATGATACGCCCGCTTGTGCCGCTCAAATCATACAGCCTCTCGAACGAGTTGCCGATACCATGTGGAGCGCGTACGATATTTTCTTTGAGGAGGGTTTTGAGTTCCTGTTGGGCGGAAAACTTCCAGGGCTTTGCGGTGGCAAGTGCTATACGGGAAACGCCTTGCCCGAAACGGGCGACGGCTGGAGTGCGCGAATCATGTGGCGCAAGGGCGGGAACGCTGTCCAGCTGATTTACTTTATGGGACAACATTCTGAATACGGTGATGACTTCAAGTGGGACTTGGACGGAACGGTTCCTCAGGCGCAATTCGCGATTGGCAAATGGCACCGCATTGTCAATAAAGTCTCGATGAACACTGTGTCGGCTCCCGGAAAAGGTGATAAGAATGGTCGCGTGCAGGCGTGGCTTGATGGTGAACTTGTTCTAGATGTCGATACGCTCCGCCTCCGCGATTACGATACTTTACATGTAGATAAATTCTACCTTTCTACGTTCCATGGCGGGAGCAGTGCTGAGTGGGCTCCAACGCACGATAATTTTATACGATTTGACAATTTTACAGTTTCTACGGATTCAATCGCAGTCCAGGCGAATTCGCACAACAGCGGGGTGGGTTTGGTTGATTATTTGAAGCGCGATTGCCGTCGCACTTCTCCAGAGCCTGTTATGCTATATCGCGTAAATGGGGTTTATGTTGGTTGTGATCAATCTCGTACAATGACAAAAGCGCTGCCGCTCAAGAACGGCAGATTTGTGAAAGTTGTGAAATAAAAAAACACCGGATTTCTCCGGTGCCTGTATTGTGAATTTAACTGTGGCGAGCTGTGCGGCATCTTGCTGCGACACTCGGCTCTTAGAAATTGTCTTCATGTACTTCGAAGTAGGATTGCGGGTGGGCGCAGACGGGGCATACTTCCGGAGCCTTTGTGCCGACCACGATATGTCCGCAGTTGCGGCATTCCCAGACCTTGACTTCGCTCTTTTCGAACACCTGTGAGGTTTCCACGTTCTTGAGGAGGGCGCGGTAACGTTCTTCGTGCATCTTTTCGATGGCGGCGACTTTGCGGAACTTGGCGGCGAGAGCGGTGAAGCCTTCTTCTTCAGCGGTCTTCGCGAAGCCTTCGTACATGTCGGTCCATTCGTAGTTTTCGCCATCAGCGGCGGCTTTCAGGTTCTGGGCGGTATCGCCAATGCCTTCGAGTTCCTTGAACCACAACTTTGCGTGTTCTTTTTCGTTGTCAGCAGTCTTCTGGAACAAGGCTGCGATCTGTTCGAATCCGTCCTTTTTGGCGCGGCTTGCAAAGTAGGTGTACTTGTTGCGAGCCTGTGATTCGCCGGCGAATGCTGCTTCAAGGTTCTTTTCGGTTTGGGTTCCTGCGTATTTGTTTGCCATAAAAACTCCCTTATTTGATAGGTTTTGTTTCTAATATACCTCTTTTTTGCGGATAATTGCGGTTGTTTTCGGATACTATGGAAAAATATCCTGTATTCTGTTTCTTTGCGGTTTTTCGTCAAATGATACGAAGTGTATCTTTTGGTTTTTAAAAATGAAAATATTCATAAAAAATAGCCGTATTTTTGTAAAAATCTTTAATTTTGTATCATTTTTGTATTGCGTGTGTCCCGCTGAAAATCTAAATTTATTCATGTAAAGCTCGGGATTGAATCCTGTTTACTAACCACCAACCACTAATCACTAACCCTTAAACCTAACATGAAACCGGTAACAGAATATAAGGATTACCGCCTGTACATGCAGGACTTTTACGAAGAGCGTAAAAGGACGAGCGCGTTTTCGTGGCGGGAATTTTCCAAACTGGCGGGGTTCAAGTCGCCGGTTTATTTGAAACTTGTATGCGATGGCAAGAGCAGTTTGAGTTTGGTCAAGATGCCGCAGGTCGCGCATGCGATGGGGCTTGTGGGGCACGAGTTTGCGTATTTCACGCAAATGGTCAAGTTCGGCAATGCCACGAAAGACTCTGTGAAAAAAGAGGCGCTCCTTGAAATGCAGAATATTGCTCGCGAGCACAAAGTGCGTGTTGTCGATGCCGAAGCATTTCGATTTTACGATTCTTGGAAAAATCCGACGATTCGCGAACTTGCTCCGATGATGCCCGGAAAGCGTCCGCTGGAAATGGCGAAAACTTGCCATCAGGTAATCTCTGCAGAACAGGTGCGTGATTCGCTTGCGTTCCTCGTGCAGACGGGTTTTCTCAAGCGCGAGGCGGAACATACATACGTGCAAACCGAAAAGACGGTAATCGGTTCCAAGGAATCAGTGCCTATTGCGATTCGTGCGATGCACAAGGAAATGGCTTCGCTTGCAAGAACGGCTATAGACAAGTTTCCTTCGGAAGAACGCCATATTACGGGTGTAACACTTGGACTTTGCGAAGAGGCTTACGCCCGCATTTCGCAGGAAATGGATGTGTTTATCCGAAAGGCGGTGAGTATCGCGGCGGAATATGAAAATCTCAATCAAGTTTATCGACTGAATCTTCAGTTGTTCCCTTTAACAAAAAAGGTCGAGGAGGAATCCCATGAATAACGTAATTAAATTCACTATGGCGGCAGGGCTCCTTGCCTTGGCTGCTTGTTCCGATGACTCGGTGAGCGGCGCTGCGATTGAGCCGAGTACCATGGCGAATAACAGTAGCTCGTCGGATGGTGCAAACAATAGCAGTTCTTCGGTGGTTTCATCGAGTTCAATTTCTAGCAGTAGCTCGAATGTTGGAGAATATTTTATTGAATTTACGACAAAACCAACGCAGGTAATGGCTCTTACTCATGGCGAGGCCTCCGTCTATGGCGAAGAATTTGGTGCCGAAGCTCAGTGCTCTGCTGGGTATAGGAGTTATCTAGCTCGGTTCAATGTTGACTATGCTCATATGTTTGTAAAGTCGATGATGATATCAGGCTTTGACGATGCTTGTGATAGTATTTATGATAAGTTTAAAAACTCATGCGCTTCTGGAATTATCGTTGATTCTGAGCGCCATCCTGAAGGTGCTTGCAATAAAGGCAGATTTAAAGCATTTTGTTATTTGTCAAAGACTGATTCAGTAACAGTTTGCAGTAATGGACAAGATTGCGAAACAAAAGGTCCTGTTGCTGAGGTTGTATTCGATTCAATCGTGACGGATTTCTTGAGAGAATCTCGTGAAGCCTGTGACAATATTGCTGTTGGTATTGATACGACCGCTATGCAACATGACTTGCCTTCAATGCCTGCTGTGGGTATCGATACAAGCGCGAATCGTTCTTTTATCATAAAGCCGAATGTCGAAACATTGAATGTCTCTGATGATGAGCGTGCTGTATTGGATAGCCTTGCGATGGCTTATCCCTCAAAATCTGTAGTAAGTGCAACTAATGATTTGCGCATCTATAGTGCGGCGAAGTATGTTTTTAAAACTTCTCCTGAAAAGTATAATGTACGTGCTGCTGCGCCTCGTTGCGATGTCAGTGTATATAGCGAAGAACAAGGGCTAATGCTTAATGTTGATTTGTCTATGGAAAATCGTCTTGAAAATACGATTCTTAGTGTCTCTGATTCTGTAATACTTTATATGGTGTCAGGCGGTTTAAATTCGCCTTTGTATAAAGAATATGCTGAAACTTTGTTCAGAACGGAGTGCGAAGCGACGGCGGGTTCGTTCTATAATTATCCTTCATCGGAAATGTTCCAGACGTTGCAGAATTTAGCAATGGCTTGTGCCGTCAAAAATTTCTCGGGCATCACGCTCGAAGCGATTCTTGGCCAGCAGGCGAATTTATGCGTGAATAAGTGGACTCTTGTCCCAGCTGTTCTAGATTAATATATTCTCGGATTCTGTCGTTCTGGAGGGTGAGTATCATCCGATAGAATCCATTGCGACAAAATCATTCGTCACCCTGTCCCGGAACAAACGTCCGGGATAAACTCCGGCGAGGGGCTTAAAACATCAAAAAAATACTAGATTGTTCTCCGTACAGTACGGAGAACTTTTTATATGGCTATTTACAATAACATTCTTGAAACGATTGGCAATACGCCGCTCGTTCGCATCAACAAGCTCAACAAGGGCGATGCCGAAGTTTATGTGAAACTCGAAATGTTCAACCCGCTCGGTAGTGCAAAGGACCGCGTGGCGTTAAGCATGATTGAAGCGGCTGAGCGCGAAGGCAAGCTCAAGCCGGGGGCTCTCATCATCGAACCGACCAGCGGCAACACGGGCGTGGGCCTTGCTTACGTAGGTGCAGTGAAGGGCTACAAGGTGGTGCTTACCATGCCAGATTCCATGAGCATGGAACGCCGTATGCTATTGAAGTCGCTTGGCGCCGAAGTGGTGCTTACCGAAGGTGCTAAGGGCATGGCGGGCTGCATCGCAAAGGCGAACGAAATCGCTGCCGCTAATCCGGGGAGTTTTATTCCGCAGCAGTTCGACAATCCTGCAAATCCCGAAGCGCATTACCGTACGACAGGTCCTGAAATCTGGCGCGATACGGATGGCAAGGTGGATGTGTTCATTGCGACTGCTGGCACGGGTGGAACTGTTTCTGGCACTGCCAAGTTCCTCAAGGAAAAGAACCCGAACGTTTATGTTATCGCCATTGAACCGGACGATTCCCCGATGATTTCTAAGGGTGTTGCGGGCCCGCACAAGATTCAGGGCATCGGTGCGAACTTTGTTCCAAAAAACTACGATCCGAAGGTTGTTGATGAGGTGTACTTGACCAGTACAGAAAAGGCGGGGAATGCCGCTCGTGCTGCCGCTGCCGAAGAAGGAATCTTCGTAGGTATCTCGTCGGGTGCCGCTCTCGAATGCGCTCTTACTGTCGCAAAACGCCCGGAATTCAAGGGCAAGCGCATTGTGGCGCTCTTGCCGGATACTGGCGAACGTTACCTTAGCACCTGGCTCTGGAACACGTAAATCCGCGCCTTTAAGAAAAAGGAAAATGCCGACTCATTGGTGAGCCGGCATTTCTATTAAGTGAGGAATTCAATTAGAAGTTTATCTTGAAAGCATCTTGCCATTAAGAGTTGCAATCCAATGTTTGTCTCTTGCTTTGGCCGGAACTTCCAAAGTAGTCTTTCCCTTTTCAACTCGTGTCTTGTACAAAACTGCACCGTTCAAATCGATAATGGCGAATGTTCCACCGATATCTGTGTTGACTTCGAGGTAATTGCCGATGACAACAAAGAAGTTTGTCGGAGAGAGTCTGCTCCACTCATCCATGTGGATGTTCATCGGAATCGTATCGCCGTTGTCCTGTTCGTCATTTTGCCAGTCAGGTTCGTGGATAATCGGTTCCGTGACGATGGCCTGTGCCGGTTCCTTGAAACCAAGCTGTTGGTCCATCCACTGCATTCTTTCTTTCATCTTCTTGCGGAGATGTTCCACTTCGCCATCCCAAGTGGTTGCATTGTAGCCACCCATAGGCATGCCAAAGCCACCGCCACTGCTGCTGTTGCAGTATTTCATTGGCTGCGGGTCCGCATCGTTCTGACCGCTTGATTTGCCCAAGTTCGGCCAACGTTTGAAGTTTCTGTCGGCTGCGTTCTTGAGGTACGTCTTCATGGAATCGAGGTAGAGATCCAAAGTTTTGGTGTGCCAAACGCCACTGCGGAGTTCTGCCCAACGTTGCTTCAGCTCCTTCTGGTAATCGTTGTCCTTCCACATTTTGAGGAGCCAGTTCGGAGCCTTCAAGGAGCCTCCGCCCATGCCCATCATGCCGCCGCCAGCTTTGCTCGAATTTTCGATTTGCCAGCCGGTTGTACCCGAGCTTCCAAAGCCGCCTCCGAATCCACCGCCAAAGCCGCCGCCCCAGCCGCCGCCACCGCCGCCTTGGCCACCACCATTTTCGGGCTGGCTACCATTGCTCATAGCGAGGTTGAAGTCCCACGGAGGGCCAAGAGTGACTTTGCCTTCTTTAAATTCCTTGCCGTTCTTGCCTCCCTTGTCCTTGGGTTTGTGCAAGAAGAAGCTGCACCAGTAGGAGTCTGCGTTGTTCGTCACTTCCTGATGCAAAACATAGTCTACAGCAGAGCCTACGTCGACGTACTTGTCGTAGCCCTTTCCGCTACCGCCATTCTTGAACAAACCTTCAAGATCGTT
Source organism: Fibrobacter sp. UWB12 (assembly GCF_900142485.1). NCBI lineage: Bacteria > Pseudomonadati > Fibrobacterota > Fibrobacteria > Fibrobacterales > Fibrobacteraceae > Fibrobacter > Fibrobacter sp. UWB12. The sequence continues at coordinate 139,949 of NZ_FRAZ01000001.1, forward strand.
CAAGTACTTTTTCAGGTATTCTTCCTGTTGCTTTTGGAGATTTGCTTTTTTGGGGTAGTGCATAATGACGTTCAAACCATCGGAGGTATTGAAACCTTCGGCCTGAATACCGCCTTGGTTATTGCTACCGCCGCCACCCGTGTTGGTGCCGACCTTGTCGAATGCCCAAATGTAGCCGCCCGTGAGGCTATCGCCTGCGATGTCGGTTTCTTTAAGTTTGCTCACGTTGACGCGGTACTTGCCGCGTTTGATTTTTTCGACCATCACGTACACGCCACGGTACACACCGTTGATGTAAAGGTCAAAGTGCTTGGTACGCGGGGCGTAACGGCCTGCTTGTCTAAAGAGCCAGTAGGCGAGCGCGTTACGTAATAAACTCTTGTCTACATAAGGACCATGGAATACCCAGTCGTCTGCAGGCGGGAGGTTGAACATGCTGACGTCCTTGCCTTCGCCTTTTTCATCGCGAACTTCAACGCTGTAGCCGGGCTTCGGGAACATTGCGGAAGACTGTCCTCTGACCTTGATGCCGATATCGTAGAGAGTGCCCTTGGCACTGTCTGCAACGTTGTTCGTTTTCCCGTCAAGAACCTTCATGGTTGCGGGAATTTTTTCGGTGACATTTTTGTCAAGGCATTTTTGCTTGGTGTCAACGAACACAATGGGCAAGTCATAAGTCTGTGCAAACAAAGGCACAGATATTGCGTAGATTAGCGCGCAGAGTAGTTTTTTAGGTTTGATTGTCATGCGGATACTCCTTAAATACTCCTTATCGTAATCTATATGAATTGTCAATAGAGGGATATGTTTATTGCGTGTTGCTCGATGAAAGTGTTGAGAGTTTGACATTTTTCAAATGGGCTGAAATTTGCCAATATTTCTCAAAAAAAGCATCCCGTTTAGGGATGCTCTTTGTAATCACAATTTACGGATTGGTTAGCGGTTCATCATCTTGCCGTTAAGGGTTGCTATCCAATGCTTGTTCCTTGCCTTGGACGGAATCTCCACCGTTGTTACCCCGGTCTTGATTTGGGTCTTGTACAGAACAGCTCCGTTCAGGTCGATAAGGGCAAATGTTCCACCGATATCTGTTTGAATTTCAAGCATGTTGCCATTAACCTCAAAGTAGTTTGTCGGTGATAGTCTGCCTAATTTGCTTATTCGTATTGTTTCCTTTTGCTTTTGCTTTTCTTCTTCTTCCTTTTGCCAATCGGGTTCATGGATAATCGGTTCTGTTACGATGGCTTGGGCCGGTTCGGTAAATCCGAGTTGCTGGTCCATCCAGGCCATTCTTTCTTTCATCTTCTTGCGGAGATGTTCGAATTCGCCGTCCCAGGTTGTTGCATTGTAGCCGCCCATGGGCATGTTCATATTCCACATGCCGCCGCCGCCACCGCCTTGGTTGCAGAATTTCATTGGTTCTGGATCGTTGTCGCCCTGACCGCTAGATTTACCCAAGTTCGGCCAGCGTTTGAAGTTTCTGTCGGCGGCACTCTTCAAGTACGTCTTCATGGAATCCAGATACTTGTCCATGGTCTTGGTGTGCCACACGCCGCTGCGAAGTTCCGCCCAGCGTTTTTTGAGTTCGCTTTGGTAGTGGCTGTCCTTCCACATGCCAAGGAGCCAGTTCGGAGCCTTCAAGGAGCTGCCCATCATGCCTTGGCCACTTTTCATGCTGTTTTCGATTTGCCATCCGTTGCCTGAGCTGGAGAAGCCTCCCATGCCTCCCATGCCGCCGCCGAAGCCGCCGCCCCACATGCCGCCGCCTTGGTTCCAACCGCCCTGGCCCTGGCCGCCGCCGTTTTCGGGCTGGGAGCCGTTGCTCATGGCGAGGTTGAAATCCCAAGCCGGGCCGAGCGTTACTTTGCCTTCGGTCTTGACGCCGTTCGAGTCAGTTTTGTCCTTGGGTTTGTGCAAGAAGAAACTGCACCAATAGGAGTCCGCGTTGTTGGTCACTTCTTCGTGCAGCACATAGTCCAGTGCAGAAGTCATATCGACGTATTTTTCATACCCCTGACCGTTCTTGCCGTTCTTGAACAGGCCTTCAAGATCGTTCAAGTACTTTTTCAGGTAGGCTTCCTGCTCACTCTTGATGTTTTCCTTCTTGGGATAGTGCAAAATGACATTCAAACCGTCGGAGGTGCTGAAACCTTCCTTTTCGATGGGACCATTGCCTGCGCCACCCGTGTTAGTTCCCGTTTTGTCGAAAGCCCAAATATAGCCGCCAGTCACTTCTTCGCCGCTGATATCTGTTTCTTTGAGCTTGCTTACATTGACGCGGTATTTGTCACGCTTGATTTTTTCGAGAAGCACATAGACTCCGCGATAGACCCCGTTGATGTACAGGTCGAAATGCTTGCTACGCGGGCTGTAATGGCCAGCCTGCCTAAAGAGCCAGTGTGCAAGTGCGTTACGCACCAAGCTCTTGTCAACATACGGACCATGGAAAACCCAGTCGTCAGAAGGAGGCAGCCCGAACAGGCTTACATCCTTGCCTTCTCCCTTTTCGTCACGTACTTCCACGCCGTAACCTGGCTTGGGAAATAAAGCCGAGGATTGTCCACGGACTTTTATGCCAATATCGTAAAGTGTTCCTTTGGCACTATCAGCCACGTTATTCGTCTTTCCGTCCAATACTTTCATGGTAGCCGGAATTTTTTCTGTGACTTTGCTGTCTAGGCATCTTCCTTTAGTGTCAACGAATACTATTGGTAAATCGTAGGTTTGCGCGAGCGAAAGGCACGCCGCAAAACTACACGACAAAGCGAGTTTTTTAATCATAGTACAATCCACATTCCTTTTTTTGCTAGCTATAAAAATAAATGCACCCATAGGAAATGGGTGCGTTTATTTATGTTTACACGTTGTTCTTGTTTACAACTTTACAACGCGGATTTTCAACGGAAAATGGCGCTTTTTGAATAAAAACGGCAATTATGCTTTTATTCTCAATCTTGCGTATTCGTAAAGACCGAGTGAGAGGGCTACTGATGCATTATATGAATGAGCTTCGGGCTTCATCGGGATGCGGAGCACTGCGTCGCACTGCTTCTTGATGAACGGGGGGAGGCCCACGTCTTCGCCACCGACGGCAAGCACCACGTGGTCTGCAAAGTCGAAACCAGCAAGGTTTGTTTCGGTGTCAGCATCGAGTCCCAAAATCTGGTAACCGGCCATCTTGAGTTCGCCAATGGCTCCTTCGAGATTGTCCGGACGGCAGATGCGGAGCTTTTCGAGGGCGCCTGCAGATGTACGGGCGACGCTCGGTGTAATGCCGCACATGCCCTTCGCGGGGAGGAGCAAAATGTCGACTCCCAGGGCAAGAGAACTGCGGATGCAAGCGCCAAGGTTACGCGGGTCTTCGATGTTGGTTGCAACAGCGATAAGTTTCTTTTCGCCGGTATCACGGGCCTTGAAGAATTCTTCGCGGACATCCATCCAGTTGAGGAGTTCCTTCTCGTTCATGAGGGCTACAACGCCGTGGTTCGGGCGGGCGTAGCTATCGAGAATCTTGGAATCGACCTGCTGAACGTGCACATGGGCGCGTTTGGCAAGCTTCTGGAGCTCATAGAGCTTCGGGTTGCCGGACTTGTGCATAAAGAGCACGCGGTGGACCTGCAACGGATTCTTGTTCAAAAGTTCTTCAACTTCCTTGATCCCTCCAACTGCGACTTGCGGTGCTGCATCGGCATCGCCAACTGCCGGTACGACGCCTTCTGGAACTGCGCGGTTTTCATTAAAACTGCGGCGCTCGCTGTTGAAATCGCGACGGTCGTCAAAGGTGGGGCGGTCGTTCAAGTTATGGCGTTCTGCGCGTTCTTCGAATCGGCTCGGACGGTTGGCGAAATTGTCGCGGTCGCGACGGAGGTGTGCCTGGCTTCCGATGCCTCCACGGCGTTCCGGGCGGTTTGCCGGTTCTTCGTCCGGGTGTTCGCGGTTGAACTTGTTTTCATCGAAATTCGGGCGCGGGGAGCGGCCAAAGTTGCGCTTGCGATCGTTGCCAAAACCGCGACGGCTGTCGTCATTGTTGAAACTCATTTTCTGGATTCTCCATGAAAAGGTTTAAATTGTCATGCCCACCGCTGAGCGGGCATCTCTATTAAAAATTTAGAATACGCGCATCTTGTTGCGTGCTAGTACTTTTCTCTACAGGCAATTACCGTGTGCATCTTTACGTCGGTTTCTTTTTGCTCAAGAGGTTCCTTCGAAAGCTGTGCCGGGGTCATGATACCTGCTTTGAACGAATTGGGGTATTTGGCGAGGAACCGGTCGTAATAGCCCTTACCATGACCTTGTCTGCTACCGTCCCAGTTGAACTTGACACCGGGGACCAGGAACACTGGAATGTCGCCTTCGAACTTCTCGATGCCTTCGCGGGGTTCCATAATACCATAGTGCCCCTTGACCAAGTCTTTTTTGAGGCTTGCAATCTTGTAGAAGTGCATAATACCTTCACCCTCGCATTTAGGGAGCAACAAGCGGCCTTCGGTGGCGAGTTCTTCGAGGATGGGCATGATGTTCGGTTCGCCTTTGAGCGGGTAGAACGCGGCAATGTTCCTTGCATCGTGGTAGCCCGGAATGTCGTGGATTTCTTGCCACGGTTCCTTGATAATGTCATCGCCCTTTTTCATGCGGCGCATTTTCAAAATCATTTCGACAATAGGACTGCTGCCGAAAATCAGCAACACGAGGATTACAATTACTATGGACGCTGCCATATAAAACCTTTATTCTTCTTCGCCAATGCGCTTTGCCGTGGGCAACTTATCGCGCAGAATTTCGTTCCAGACATTCTGCTGCCAGTGCATCAGGTGCGCTTCTTCGTAGCGTGTCTGCCAAGGAATGTTTCCCGGAGCGGCAAGCCAAATCAATTGAGACTTGTTTGCAAGGAGCGCTGCATCGATTTTCAGTTCCTCGGCCTTTTCATCGCGCCAAGTTTTGAGAGCGCTGAGCAAATCGGAATGTGGAATGACCGGCGGTGGTGGTGCCTTGGGAAGTCGCATGGGCCAGTCACATTCAGGGACGGCTACAGCTTCGCGGAGCATGTTGAGGAACGATTCCAGACGATCTCCCTTAAAATTGCGGGGGAGTTTCGGCAGGTACGTTTCGTCGACATCCGGGAAATGCGAGTTCTGGGCGTTGACAATCGCAAGCATCAGTTCGGACTGCATTACCTTGTAAGGCGGACGGTCGAGTTCTTCGGCCTGCTTTTCACGCCATTCCCACAAATGTTTGAGAATGTTCAGTGCGCATGGCCCGTAAATGCTAGAACCTGTAATGCGCCAAGGATCTTTTTTCGGAGCATTCGGTGCTTTTGCGTGTTCAATGAGTGCGTTGCACTGTTCCGTGAGCCAGCACATGCGTCCGGCTTGTTGCAATTTTTCAGCTAAGATAGCACAAAGTTCATGAAGGTAGAACGTGTCGTGGATAGCGTATTCGCACATGTCCAACGAAAGCGGTCGAATCGTCCAGTCGGCTCTTTGGTTTTCCTTCTTAAGCTCGTCGCCAAAATATTCCTTGACCAAATCGGCAAGCCCGAGGTGCTGTTCTCCCAAAATCTTTGCGGCAAGCATTGTATCGAAAATGCTCTTCGGTGAAAAACCGTAAGTCTGCCACAGGAGCCTAAGGTCGTAATCTGCACCATGGAAAATCAGTGTCTGCATTGCACGTGCCTTAAAAAGCGGTGCAAGATCCAGCCCACAAAGCGGGTCCACAATATAATGGTGTTCGCCAATAGTAATCTGGATGAGGCAGAGACGAGCCGTGTAATGGTACATGGAATCCGCTTCGGTGTCGACAGCGGCCATGTCGTATTGCTCCAAATCCGCAAGCAAAGCTGCGAGCGATTCTTCGCTATCTACCAATATGTATTTCTCGTCTTTTATCATTTGGAAAAGAAATGTAATAAAAGAATTCGATAGCGCGCTATTTTTCCCCCGAATTTACCCCAACACAGCACTTTCCCCGCGCAAGTGTGCTGTAACGCACAGTGAAAATTTCCTAAATTGCACCCCATGAAAAAGATTTCACTTACCGGTATCAAGCCGACGGGCACACCCCATCTCGGCAACTATGTGGGCGCTATCCGCCCGGCTCTTGAACTTACAAAGACTTACGACACGGTCTATTTCATTGCGGACTATCACGCTTTGACGACTGTGCAGAACGGCGCCGAAATGCGTGCGAATATCTACAAGGTCGCGGCCACTTGGCTCGCTCTCGGTCTCAACCCGGAAGAATCCCTGTTCTATAAGCAGAGCGATATTCCTGAAATCTTTGAACTCAGCTGGGCTCTCAGCTGCTTTACGCCGAAGGGCTTTATGAACCGCGCCCATGCCTACAAGGCCAAGGTCGAAGCCAACACCGCTGCTGGTGTTGATGTGGATTCCAACGTGAACATGGGTCTTTACTGCTACCCTTGCCTCATGGATGCCGACATCCTCATGTTCAGCGCCGACATCGTGCCGGTGGGCAAGGACCAAAAGCAGCACGTCGAATTTGCTCGCGATATCGCCATCAAGTTCAACAAGCATTTTGGCGAAGACGTGTTCACCATTCCGGAACCGGTTTTCCAGGAATCGACTGGTGTTATCCCGGGTCTCGATGGTCGCAAGATGAGCAAGTCCTACGACAACTACATCGACATCTTCCTCGAACCGAAGGCACTCAAGAAGCGTCTCGGCAAGATTGTGACGAACTCCCAGAGCATCGAAGAACCGAAGGATCCGGATACTTGCAACGTGTTTAAGTTGTACAAACTCTTTGCAACGCCGGAACAGACCGAAGCTCTCGCAGCACGCTACCGCGCCGGCGGCATGGGCTGGGGGCATGCCAAGCAGGAACTCCAGAACGTCCTCGAAGAACATCTCGGTGCCGCTCGCGAAAAGTACTTCTACTTGCTCGACCATACCGACGAAATCGAAAAGATTCTCGCTTACGGTAAGGAACGCGCCCGCGCCAAGGCCAAGGTCATGATGGACCGCGTGCGTCATCTGTTAGGAACTTACTAAACGTAAGTTCCTTGCGACTAGGGAAGGCTCCGCCCTCCCTAAGACCCTCCTTTTCCAGATGCCGAAGCTGATGGAAAAGACCGCTCGGTTTCTAAAAAATCATTTTGCAAGGCTCTTGGCTTTTCCGCCGGGAGCTTTTGCGTTTTTCAATTGATTTTATTAAATTACAAGCGTGCGAATTCTTTTTTTAGTCCTATTGCTGATTCTGAACGTCTATGCCGAAGCTAAAAGCTCCGGTTCTGCCCGTTCGCGCTCGCAGACAAAAAAAGAGAAAACCACTGTTGTCGAAAAAAAGACTGCACCGAAGTCCGTGGACAAATCAAAGTCCGTGGATAAGTCAAAGCAGGCAACGCCTATCTCAACAACTTCGGTTTCTTCAAATTACGAAACCATAGCTGAACCGGAAAAAGATGACGTTGTTCGTGATACTGTCGTTGATACTGTTTATGTTGTTATGCCTGAAAAGACAACGCCTGTTGCTAAGGAAGAATGTAATGTCCCCTTGCCGCACCAGTCTGCGTTTCTAGGTCAAGGGCTTTCTGTGGGTATCGGTGCCGGCCTTTTCAATGCTTCCAAGGATTGCGATTGTTTGGGCGTGTGGCAAGGTCAATTGGAATACCACTACAAGGAATACATCACGGGTGGTTTTGATGTCAGGTTCTTTGGTGGAACGCTGGATCGCGACGTCATGCTCATGTACCAGCGCTATCGATTGAACGTCCGTTTCCATCGGGGCTTTACAGGTGCGGACTTTTATATTTCTCCAATGCTTGGATTGGAAACGACCGATTTGTCGGAATTCAGAAACGAGCTTCGTGATGGGGTAAAAAAAGATGAATCGTCTGATGGCGAATCTTCTAGCGACGATGACTCTGATTCTTTGCAAATCGAAAAGAACTGCGAAAAAATGTTTTCGCTCGACGGCTTCACTTTTGGTGTAGAAGCTGGCATGGGGCTTGTCATTTTCCGTTATTTGGGACTTAGCGCAGCTGCTTCTTATGAGTTCAACTTATCATGGGCGCAACTGGTGTCGTTCAGTCCTGGCGTTGCTTTTAACTTGCGTGAGGCATGGCCTTGGGCGGGCAAAAACCTCCGTTCTACGTGGGTTTCTTTTGAAATGATTTTCCAGCGCTATTTCAACCGTGGCGTTAAGGAATGGGCTGTAGCCGGATTTATCGGTCTCCAGTTCGGCATTTAAAGCATACTAACTCCTAATTCCTAACTCGACTGCCTCCCGAGGTTTGACATAAAAAATCCTTTTTTCTATATTAGGCACACCGATTTAATCGGAACCCTCCCAGGGCCAATGGTGGTACCTGGGCGATAGACCAAAGGGACTCATTATGAGACAATACGAAACGATGGTGATCATCGACGCTATGATCTCTGACGACGCTATCAAGGCTGAAGTCGAGACCATCGGCAAGAACATCACCAGCGGCAACGGCGAAATTCTCCGCCGTGACGACTGGGGCAAGCGTAAGCTCGCATACACAATCAACAAGCGCCAGCACGGCTACTATGTCATCTTCTACTACAAGGCAGAAGCTGCAACGGTCGCTGCTATGGAAGCCGCTCTCAAGCTGAATGAAAACGTTCTCCGTTGGATGACCCTCGCTGATTATCCGATGAGCGAAATCGTTTATGATCAGACTCAGACACAGTCCACCGAAGAAATCATCCCGGTTGACGCAGAAGAAGGGGAGGCTGAATAATGGCTTTTGAAGATAAGAAGCAGGCTACTCGTATTCGCCGCAAGAAAACTTGCTGGTTCACTGAGAACAACGTCAAGTTCATTGACTACAAGGACGAAAAGACTCTTCGTCGCTTTATCTCTGAACGTGGCAAGATCATTCCGCGCCGCATTTCTGGCACTTCCGCTAAGTATCAGCGTATGCTGAACGAAGCTATCAAGCGTGCCCGTCAGATGGCTATTCTCCCGTTCGTTTCGGACAGCATGCGCTAATAGGAGGAACTAGACTATGGAAATTATTCTTAAGGCTAATGTCCCCCACTTGGGCAAGATGCTCGACGTCGTGAAGGTTAAGGATGGTTACGCACGTAACTACCTCTTCCCGCGTAAGCTCGCTGTTCGCGCAACTAAGGAAGCCAAGCTTGAAATCGAAAACAACCGCGCTGCTGTTGAAGCTCAGTTCCAGAAGGAACTCGCTGCTGCTGGTGACGTGGCTGCAAAGCTCGCACAGGTTTCTGTCAACCTCGAACGCCGCGTTGTTGAAGGCGAACGTCTCTACGGTTCTGTGACCGCAGGTGACATCGCTGAAGCAATCACCAAGGCTGGTGTTAAGGTTTCCCGTGCTCAGATCGACCTTGCTGAACCGATCAAGCAGCTCGGTGTTTACACCGTGACTGTCAAGGTCTTCAGCGACGTTGAAGCACAGGTCAAGGTTTGGGTGGTTGCTGAGAAGTAACAAACCGAGAGTCGCAAGTTCAAACTAGTTTGAACTTATGACCGAGGTGCAGTTACGGACGGGTGCGTAGCACCCAAAAGTAATTCTCAACCCACTTAAAGTTTGAAGGCCGCTCCTCAAAAGGGGCGGTTTTTTGTCGTTATTGCACCATTTTACAACGTTTTGACGATGTTGACAGTTGAAAACGTAAGTAAAAAATTATATTTTGTATAGGGTTTGATTAAAAGAGAGTGGTTTATGATGAAAAAAATTGCAATGCTAGCTTTTGCTATGTCGGCAGCATTCTCTAGTGCATTTGCCGCGGGTACCTGTACAGTCAACATATCGACTAATAATTTGGAGTTCACCGGTAACCAGGTGAAGCCGACCGTTAAAAAGGTTATATGCGGTAACGATGAGTTTTTTGAGTCCGACTTTACCAAAATTACTTACGGTAAAAATATAAATGCCGGTTCTGATGCTGGTTCCGTAACCGTGACTTTGAGTAATGGCGATGTTGCCACGAAGACCTTTGAAATTACTCCTAAAGGCGTCCATATTGTCATTGACGATGTAGAAAAAGAACTGGGTGGTAAAACTCCAGACCTGACTTGGACTATCGGTGAAGATAGTGAAATGAGCACGCTTAATGCCGATACTTTGGATAATTTCACTTCGGCTTTGAATAAAAATTTGAAATTGGTTGTCGCCGAAGGTGAAGAAGAAGTCGGAGCCAAGTTTAAAATTTCCAAAGATCCGTCTGTAAATTTGACCGAACTTTTCCCCAATTACGATTTCCTTATCGATCCTGCGTCTATGGTCATTATCAAGACCAAGATTAACATTGTTGTCACGAGTACAGCAAAAGTCTATGGTGAAAGTGATCCGAAGGATTTCAAATACGATATTGTTGGTAACATCACCGCAGCTGATTATGAAAAGTTAGGCAAGATTACTTTGGCTCGCGCTGAAGGTGAAAATGCTGGCAGCTACAAGATTAGCGTTAGCATTGATGGTACAGAGTATAGCGATAAGCCGCCTAAAATTACAGGCTGCGAACCGGCTTACTGTAAAGAAACGGCCGATTACTACATCTATGCTGTTTCTGGAACGTTTGTTGTTCAGCCTGCTGCAGCCACGGTGACCGTGGATAACGTCTCGAAAACTTATGGCGAAGCAACTCCTGCATTTACATACAAGGCTACAGGTCTTGTCGGTACGGACGAACTGAAGGATGTTTCGCTTACATGTGCAAAGTGCTCTTCTACTGACCTTGAAAGTGTTGGCGAGTATGCAATCTCTGCAAGCGTGAATGTCAAGTCGAATCCGAACTACAAGGTGACGACAAAGAGCGGTACGCTCACTGTTAAAAAGAAGGCTGTCACGGTCAATGTTGACGAAGCTGAAAAAACTTATGGCGACAAGGACCCGAAGTTCACCTTCACTGCAGATGGTCTTGTCAAGGGTGAAAGCCTTAGTGGTGCAACTCTAACTCGTGCTGAAGGTGAAGATGTCGGCAAATACAAGGTTAGCGTTGATTTCGCAGAAGGTTCTAATTCGAACTACACGTTGACAGTCGTGCCCGGTTACCTTACCATTACGAAGAAGGACGTTACTCTGAAGGTAACGAACATTACCAAAAAGTTTGGTGAAAAGGATCCCGAACTGGCTTACACAGTTGACGGTATTGTAACGCTTGGTGGTGTAGAAGATGAACTGAAGGGTGTTGCCTTGATGCGCGAAGCTGGCGAAGATGCTGGCGAATACGCTATTACAGCAAGCGTCGATGAAAAATCAAATCCGAATTATGTTGTAAGTACCGAAGATGGCAAACTTACCATTACTGCTAACAACGACAAGATTGTGGTAACTGTTAAGGGCCATACCGAATTGCTTCAATATGATGGTAAAGAACATACTGTGAAGGGCTTTGACATCTCTGCCAATAGCGAAGCTTACTCCCTCAAGTTTGTTGAATATACCGGTGATTCTGTAGTTTCTGGAAAGGATGTCGGCAAGTACACGATGGGCCTTTCTGCAAGCGCATTCAAGAATACTTCTGTCAACTATACCAATGTGACTTTCAATATTACGGATGGCGCATTGCAAATCGACCCGAGAGCATTGGTGGTTACCGCTAAGGCTGATACAATTACCTACGGTGATGAAATTCCTGCTGCATTCACGTGGTTTGCAGACAGCCTTTTGGAAGGTGATGAACTCGATAATATCCACGTGACTCTCAACAAGTCGGGACTCCTCGATGCCGGTGAATATGCTTTGACATTCGATCAGAAGAATCCGACAAACAGTAACTATACCGTAACAAAGTATGTTACAAATGCTCTTACGGTGAAGCCCAAGGTTGTGACCGTGACCGTTCAAGATACGTCTAAGTTCTATAGCGAAGCCGATCCTGAAAAGTATACATATAAGGTTGAAGGTCTCCTTGAAGGCGATGAATTGCCGGAACTTGTGCTGAAGCGTCAGGAAGGTGAAAACGTGCTTCTGGATGATGAAACTTATGCAATTTCTGCAACATTCGCCAAGGAAGAACCGAGCAAGAATTACAGCGTGAAAATCCGTCAGGGTGAATTTACGATTAAGCCATGCACTCAGAGAATCACTGTGGCAATTTATGGAGAAAACATTGTAGCCAAGTATAATGATGGCGAAGAAATTACAGTTAATAAGAGCTTTGATGTAAGCCCGATGCGTATTCCTGGTGAACCGTGGTTGCCCGAAGAGTTCGCTTACAAGAAGGAATTTGTGAGCTATAAGGGTGAAATGACCATGACCGAAAAGGAACTTGGCGATTACCCCATGGGCCTTGTTGCTTCGGACTTTGTCAATATTTCGCCGAACTTTGAAAATGTCAATTTTGTTGTGACTATTGATGGTTCGTTCAAGATCACCGATCAGGAAACTTCGATTGCTGGCGTCAAGGGTGTCAAGGCTTTCGGAATTTCTGCGGGTAACCGTAGCATTCAGGTTAGCGGTTCTACTGTGGGTAAGCAGTTTGCTGTTCTCGACCTGCAAGGTAGAGTTGTCCGTAAGGGCGTTGTCGAATCCTCGAACTTTGAAATCCCGGTTCCGAATACAGGCATTTACATGGTTCGCATCGGAACATCGGCACAACGCGTTCGCGTCAAATAACTTTAAACGCAACTTTTGTTGATGAAAGTCTCGGATTTGTGTCCGAGGCTTTTAATTTTGACAACATTTTTTGCTATTTTAGAAGCATATGCGCAAGTTTGCTCTTTTACCCTTATTTTTAGGTCTGTCTCTCGCCCAGGTCTCTTTCGCCCAGGTCCGAGACCTATTCGCTGAATTTGAACAAGAAGCTGGTGCTCCGGCTACTCCCGCCGCTCCAGAAGCAAAAGCTCCCGCGGCCCCTGCAAGTTCTGCTGCGGTTGTTCCGGTAAGTTCTTCTGCCAAGGCTCCGGCTAGTTCCGCTTCCAAAAAGTCCAAGGCTAAGTCTTCGAGCAGCGTCGCTGTTTCGAGTTCCTCTGTTGCGCCGTTGAGTTCAGCGGTTCAGGTGAGCTCTTCTTCTGTAATTGTGAACGTCCCGGTAAGTTCTGCGGCCATAAGTTCTTCGTCTGTGGAGGTTGTCGTCTCGAGTTCTTCTGTTGCAGAGGCGATGTCTTCGGCTGTTGATGTTACTCCGGCTGTAACGGCTGTCGATACATCTGTTCTTGATTCTGCTGCACGCGATTCCCTAATGCGCGAGGCCGCTATTGCAGAAGCCGAAAGGGTACGTGCTATTGCCGATTCTACCCGAAAGGCAGACTCTTTAGCACAGGCTCAGGCCGCCGGGCTTACAAACTTGAGCAGCAGCTCTGTCGCGGCTTCGTCTAACAGCATGAGCCGTCGTGAATTGCTTGGACCGGTAAAGGTGTCCAAGGTTAATGGCATTGACGAAATGAAGGGCCGCTACAAGAACCCGCGTAAGGCTTTGTTCCTTTCGCTTTTAGTGCCGGGTGCAGGCCAAATGTATGTGGGCGGCAATACTTCGACTTATGTTCGCGGTGGCGTCTACATCGCTTTGGAAGTATTCATGTGGAGTGGCTGGGGCTACTTCTCCATTTACAAGTACAATCAGCAGGTCGATAAGTACAAGAAGTTCGCAAAGGAACATTATTCGATTGGCCGTTATGAACGCGCTATGCGTGATCTTTACAATGCCGGTGGCTCGCTTTATCCTTCGACCTTCCGTAGCCGCTATATGGGCTCTCGCAAGTCGTTCTGCGAATCTATTTATGGCGATGCTTCCACGGCCAAGTGCTATCAAGAAACTGAATTGTTTGCTGGCGATGAACAGCACTACAACAAGTTTAATGACAAGAACAAAAAGCTTGCTGACGAAATGGGCGATTTCAAAAAATCTTTTGCCAACGAATCTGAATTGTTCCAGCTGATTTCGGAAGGTGTTTATGTGCGCGGTTGGGATGACGTTAAGGATGGTGGAACTGTAATCGATAATCTTAATCTCGAAGATGAAAATTCTGAAGTGGTTTCGCTGGGTGAATCCGAACGTTTGAACAAGTACCGCTCCATGCGCCGCGATGCCAACGATTACGCTGACATGCAGGTGTGGTTCATTGGTGGCCTCATCTTGAACCATATCGTCTCTGCAGTTGATGCAGCCCTTACTGCAAATGCGCATAACAAGGTCCTCTATGAAGAAGATGTTTCTTGGTACGATCGCTTGCATTTCGATAGCGGCGTGTCGTTCAAGGATTCCTTCGGTTGGTCTGTCCGTGCAAACTGGGGATTCTAATGCGCATTATTCTTGCCATACTGCTTGCGTCAGTCGCTGCGTTCTCGCAGATTGTGGTGAGCGTTGACCAAAACGTTTACAAGAACAGTGATAAGAACGTGTTCTTGGCGGTCGGCGCTTCGGCGCTTTTGCCGGGCATGGGCGAACTTTACTTGGGCGAACAGAAATTTGTGCGTCCGTTCGTTTGGACGGATCTTGCCTTGTGGGTAACCGCTATCGGTTCTTACGTGGTTGGGGACCGCTATGTGACGTCTGCCCATAATTACGCCGTTCGTCATGCCGGGTTGACGGGCAACAAGAATGTATCGCTCCTTAACACGGTCGGTTCCTATCGTAGCCGTTCTGGCGTATTTGGTCAGAATTCTTCGCCGGACATGAACGAGGATTACAACCAGGCGATGATCCGCTCGGGTAAAAAAGTCGACGAGGAATTTTCAAATGATATCCAGTGGGATTGGGGGAGCTCCGACAATCCGGAATCGACTGAGCATATCGAAGAATTTAAAAGTCGCATGCGTCATTATCGTGTAAGCCGTATTGTGTTCCAGGTTTCTGTGGGTGCGTTGATTTTGAATCGTGTGGTTTCTATGCTCGATGCAGTGCGTATTTACCGTGCGACTTCGACCAAGTCGTTCTCCAGCCGAGTGCAGTTCGAACCTGAATTTTATCAGGACGGCGGAGCGCTCTTCATGAATGTGAAGTTTTAAATTTGTCATTCCCGCCTCAGTGCGGGAATCTCCTTTTTTATGCAACTTTTTTACAGCGTTAATCATCTAAATACTGAATTCTAAGTTCTGCCAACTAAGTTCTACCAACTGCGGCGCTGCCGCTAACTAAAATATGAAACACCTTCTTCTAATAGCCTTATCTTCTCTTCTTCTTGTTGCTTGTGGTAGTAAAGACGATTCCGCCAAGGGTGCTCCTGGTGGCAAAGGCAATGGGGGTAAAAAGGGTGGCGCTCAGCGCGTGCTGAATGTCGAAGGTTATGTGGCCGAGCTTTCATCGCAAGGCAAGAATTTCCAGACGATGGCGACTCTCGTGCCAAAGAATAGCGTTTCGCTTTCGGCGGCGACTTCTGGCCGCTTGGTGAGCCTTACAGCGAAGGACGGCGCTATGGTCAAGAAGGGTGCGCTCCTTGCTAAAATTGATGATTCCGAACTCCGTGCACAGCTTAAGCAGGCTGAATCGAACAAGATGCTTGCAGAACAAAAGGAACAGCGTGTCCGCGGTCTCTTTGAAAAGAACGGAGCTACAAAGCAGGACTTGGAATCAGCAGAAGCTTCGCTCAAGTCTGCTCAGGCTAGTGTTGAGCTGATTCGCGCTCAACTTGCAAAAACCGAAGTGCGTGCACCGTTTAGCGGCAAGCTTGGATTTGTGGATGTTTCTGTGGGCGCCTGGCTCAATTCTGGGACGCCGATTGCAGAACTCAGCGAGGTCAATCGCCTCAAGGCGAAGTTCTCGCTCCCGCAGCGCTATGCGTCTGTCATCAAGGTGGGCGACAAGATTTCTCTCAAGGATTCGGAACGCAACGTTGAAAAGTTCGGTGTTGTCTCTGCGCTAGATGCCGTGATTTCTGAGAGCAGCCGCACTCGTCGCGTGATGGTCGATGTCGATAACGCAAAGGGCGAATTCATTGCAGGTAGCTTTGTGAGCGTGAATGTTGCGATGGAAGCAAGCAACGTGCAGAGTTTTACGATCCCGTCCGAAGCGATGATTCTCGACAGGGAAGGCGCTTACGTGTTTGTAAGCCAGGGCGGCAAGGCTAAAATCAAGCATATCACGACGGGGCTTCGTACGCCGATGTCTGTGCAGGTGCTTTCGGGACTTGATGTTGGCGATACGGTGATCGTTTCCGGCATTGTGAGCTTGCGTCCGGGCGCTGATGTCAAGATTAAGGGACTCCGTCACTCGATTAATTACGAGGTGGAGTAATGAGCGTTAGCCAACTCTCTGTTCGTCGCCCGGTGCTTATGACAGTGATGGCGCTTGTCATCCTGTTGCTTGGCTTTTTTGGCTTGACTTCACTCGGTATTCGTGAATACCCGAACGTCGACTATCCTTTGATTCAGGTGCGTACTTCTTACCCCGGCGCAAACGCTGCAGTCGTGGAAGCCGAAGTGACTGAAATCTTGGAAGCGTCCATCAATAGTGCATCAGGTATCAAGGCACTCACTTCTACAAGCCGCGATGGATTCTCTTACATCAGCATTGAATTTGAAACGGGCATGGACTTGGAAGCGGCTGCAAACGAAATCCGCGACCGCGTGAGCCGTGTGCGTCGCCGCTTGCCGGACGATGTCGATGAACCGACGGTCTACAAGTCCGATAGCGATAGCGACCCGATTTTGATGGTGAGCCTTGTGAGCGATAAGCTCGACCCGATGGAAGTTTCTGAAATTGCAAACAACCACGTGAAGGAACGCTTGCAGACTATTAACGGTGTTTCTGAAGTGGCTATTTGGGGCGAAAAACGTCCGGTAGTGCGCCTTTGGATTGACCCCATCCGTATGCAGGCTCTGGGCGTCTCGGGTGCGCAAATGGCGGCAGCTTTGAAACAAGGAAACTTGGAACTTCCGTCTGGTTCGATTGAAGGTAGCGAAACGACACTTTCTATCCGTACGCTTGGCCGAGTTCTCGATCCGAAGTCGTTTGGCAACATTGCTGTGAGAACGGCTGAAGATGGAACCGTCATTCGCATTTCTGATGTGGCGGACATCCATTACGAACCGAAAGATACGCGTACCGGTTTTAGACGTAACGGCAAGAATTCCATTACGCTTGCACTCATGGCGCAGCCGGGCAGTAACCATGTGGAAATTGCAAATGAGTTTTACAAGCGTGTCGAAGACATCCGCCGTGAAATTCCCGAAAGCGTAGAACTGCTTTATGGTCGCGATACTTCGATTAACATTCGCGCTTCTATCAAGGAAGTGGTGGAGACCATCTTTATTGCATTTGTGCTTGTGATTGCAATTATCTTTGCGTTCCTCCGCGAAGGTCGCACGACGTTTATCCCGATGGTCGTGGTGCCTGTATCTGTGATTGGTAGCTTCTTTGTACTTTACCTCTGCGGGTTCAGTATCAATGTGCTCACGCTTTTGGCGATGGTCTTGGCGATTGGCCTTGTCGTGGACGATGCTATTGTGATTGTGGAAAATATTTACCACAAGATTGAAAATGGCATGACACCGAAGCAGGCTGCTGTTGCTGGAACTAACGAAATCTTCTTTGCCGTGATTGCAACTTCGATTGTGCTTATGACCGTATTTGTGCCTGTCCTTGCGTTGGGGGGCACGACGGGGCTTTTGTTCCGTGAATTCGTGGCGGTGATGATTGGAACGGTGTTCCTTTCGACTTTGTGCGCTTTAACTCTTTCACCGATGCTTTGTTCGAAATTCTTGAAACGCCAGAAACAGGGATGGTTTTTCCGCATTACAGAACCGTTCTTTGAAGGCTTCAACGGACTTTATTCCCGCTTGTTGGGCGGATTCCTTCGGTTGCGTTTTCTGTTGTTCCCGATTGTGGCGGCTCTGTTTGTGGCAGCGTATTTCTGCTTCAATAACATGAGTAGCGAAATGGCGCCGACTGAAGACTCTAATGCCGTGATGGTGAACATGAGCATGCCCGAAGGCGTGAACCTCTCGCGCACCAAGCGCATGGCCGATGAATTTGTCGATGAAGTGACTTCAATTCTTGATTCTAATGAATATACGGAATTCCAGGCGGGAGCTTGGAATGCAGGCAATTCGAGAATGCGATTGTTCTTGAACGATGACAAGAAGGCTCGCCGTCCGCAGAGTGAAATTGCCCAAGTGATTCAGGTGCTTGGTAACGAATATCCGGATTTGCGCGTGATGGTGTTTGAACCGCAGAGCATCAGTACGCAGCGCGGTGGCCTCCCGGTGCAGTTTGTGTTGCAGGCTCCGAACATCGAAGTGTTGCGTGACCTTGTGCCGAAATTCGAAGAAGCGGCAAGCAAGAGCCCTGTGTTTAGCGTGGTGAACAGCAACTTGCGCTTCACGAAGCCGGAACTCCATATCGAGATTTTGCGCGACAAGGCAAACGAAGAAGGCGTGTCTGTGAATGACATTGCGCAGGCCGTACAGCTTGCTATTAGCGATCAGACCTATGGTGATTACTATAAGGACGGCCGTCAGTACGATATTATTGGCGCAGTCGGTTATCAGTACCGCGATACGCCAGAAAACCTTTCGATGCTCACGGTCAAGAACGGCAAGGGTGAGCTGGTGAGCTTGGACAACTTTATCACGTATAAGGAACAGTCCGCATCGCCATCACTCCCGCGTTACAACCGCTTTAGCGCTGCTACAATCCAGGCTGGCCTTGTACCGGGCAAGACGATTGGCGATGGCGTCGAAGAAATGCGCCGCATTGCAAAGAAGTTGTTGAAGGATTACCCGAGTGTGAGCACTACGCTTTCGGGATCGTCGAAGGAATTTGAAGAAAGTTCTTCGGGCTTGTATGTGGTGTTCATGCTTGCGCTTGCGCTTGTGTTCTTGGTGCTTGCCGGGCAGTTTGAAAGTTTCCGCGCTCCGTTCGTGATTTTCTTTACGGTGCCACTTGCGCTTTCGGGTGCATTGGTGAGCTTGTTTGTCACGGGCCAGACACTCAATATCTTTAGCGAAATTGCTTTGATTTTGTTGATTGCTCTTGTAACGAAGAACGGAATTTTGATTGTGGAATTTGCAAACCAGATTGCAGAAAATACCGGATGCAGCAAGCTCGAAGCGGCTCGGATGGCGGCGGAACGCCGCTTCCGCCCAATCCTCATGACGAGCCTTTCTACGGTATTGGGCGCGGTGCCGCTCATCTTGACCGGCACCCCGAGCCGCATTGCAATGGGTGTTGCTATTGTAGGCGGTCTTACGTTTGCTACGTTCATGACGCTCTTTATTGTGCCTGCCGCCTATAGCTTCTTTGCAGGGAAGGTCGAATCCGTCCGCAGTGACGCAAGCAAAATGGCGTAGGTTTAGAGCTTAGAATTGTGAAAAACGTCATTGCGAGCGAAGCGCGGCAATCTATCTAAGTTCTAAGAGCGAAGCGGTCTAAGTTCTACCAACTACTTAACAAGCTGAAATACTTTCTCGTTTTCACGGCTCATGCCGTAGCGGGTACGTAGAATTTCTTCTTTGTAGAGGGAATCGGTCTTTAATTTTTGGATGAGCTCGTCGCGTTCTTCGATAACTTTGGCGAGCGAGTCAATCTGCATCTGGTAGAGCTTGATTTCTTTTGCAATTCTACGCTGCTCCGGGATGCTGTTCTTGCCGAACAGCAAGTGGAACACCAGGAACGCGAAGGTAATCGAGGTGGCAATTCCAATAATAAGTCGAATGTGCAACTAATTATGCTCCGTTAAAATAGAATTGGAAGTTGTCCTTTGATGTGACTAGACCAGATATTTCTAGCTCCGTCAATATAGCTAAAAGTTCCGGTGCCTTAAAGTCAAAATCTTCTTGAAGTTCCGAAAATGTTTTGCGGAACCCGTTAAAACGGTCGAAAACCTTCTGTGCCGCGCTCGATAGTTGCACTCCGCATGTCGTAAGCTGCTCGATTTTAGCCCCTTCGAGGAATGGAACCCCTGCTACAGAACGCAAACTTTCAGGAATGAATACGGGCTTTGCGCGTCCGCTGTCGAGGAGTGCGTTGGTTCCGCTATAGAGGTCACAGTCAAAATTCCCGGGGATGGCGAGGAGTAACTTCTCTTCGTCTAGGCAGAATTGCGCGGTGAGGAGGGCGCCTCCCTTTTGGCGACTTTGGACGACGAGCGTTGCTTGGCTAAGCCCGCTGATGATGCGGTTCCGTGCGATGAAGTTCCCCTTGTAGGCGGGAGTGTCGCCTTCATATTCGCTCAGGAGTGCACCTCCGGCTTGCAAAATGCGCTCTGCGATAGTTGCGCGTTCTCCGTCGATTTTTGCATCTAGCCCTTGCGCGAGGACGGCTGTCGTTGGAATCTCGGCGTCAAGGGCTGCTTTGTGGCAATAGCAGTCAATACCTTGGGCAAGCCCAGAAATGACGATAGCATTTGTGCCTTTAAGCGATGCTACAAGCCGCCTGCAAAGTTCTTCGGCGGAGGCTGTTGGGCGGCGGGTGCCGACCATCGCGATTCCAATTTTATCAGCGGAGGGGAGTGTACCTTTGCAAAAAAGCCGTTTGGGGCAGAATTTGGATGCACCGAGAAGGAGCGGATAATTGTCGCGGGTAAGTTCGTGGTAAGGTTCGTTGTAAAAAAGATTCGTTTCCATATTTTTTTCAAGCGCAAGGCGCCATGGTAATTTGATAAACGTAACGATATAGGAAACGATAAAATTAACGGTATAAATAATGGTGTAACTAATTTACTGAATTTATGGAGCAAAAACAAGGGCCCGTTATACTTTCTATCTTTTATAGCATGAAATACTCGTTTAACGATTTGGTTGATATTATGGCGCGCCTCCGTTCGGAGAATGGTTGCCCATGGGACCGCAAGCAGGATACACATTCGCTGTTGCCGTATTTGGTTGAAGAAAGTTGTGAGTTTATCGATGCCGCTCAAGAGGGCGACAAGGAACACATGTGCGAAGAACTTGGCGATGTGCTTTTCCAAGTCATTTTCCATTCGCAGGTTTGTAAGGAACAAGGCGATTTTTCCATTGACGATGTAATTCAAGGCCTTTGTGAAAAAATGGTACGCAGGCATCCGCATGTGTTTGGTGATGCTCAAGTCGATAATGCAAATGAAGTCAGTCGCCGTTGGGAGCGTATCAAGGCTCAAGAAAAGAACAACTTAAAGCATGCTGGGCAGTCTATTATGGATAAAGTTAGCAAGAGCATGCCTACGCTCGCGCGTTCGCAAGACATTATTCGCCGAGTTGCTAAAGTCGGTTTTGACTGGGGCGAACCAGGGCCAGTGTTTGACAAGGCTCAAGAAGAATTTGCTGAATTCCGTGCAGAAATGGAAAATGTTTCTTCTGAAAATGCGAACGTAGATCGCCTCGAAGATGAATTCGGCGACATCATGTTTAGCTTGGTGAATGTGGCTCGCCATTGCGGCTTTAATGCGAATATCGCTTTGCAACGTGCTAACAACAAATTTGAAAAACGTTTCCGCGAAGTGGAACGCCGTGTCAAGGAACAGGGCAAGGAAATCAAGGATGTGGGGCTAGAAGGCCTGCAAAAAATCTGGAAAGAAGCGAAGCTTAGTCATTAGTCAATGGTCATTGGTCAGTAGTCATTGTCCGCTATTCCATATTGGAATGTTCTTTTTGGGAACTAGCTTCGTAAATATTTTTTGTCCGCGCTAATCATTCCCGCGTTATATTATTCATGTGACACCAGTAAATTCTGGTTCTGAGACGGGAAGCCGGATCGAATCGCGGAGTAGAACTTACTAGTGTTACGTTATCATGAGAGTCCCGTGAGCTCCCTTGCGGGGCTCTTCCTTTGTCATGATTACGTTAGGCGTGATTTGGGCGCCGTAGGGAACATGAGTGGAATGATAGAGGGCTCATTAGGGTGTTTGGGAAACAAAAAGGCCTGCAACTTTCGTTGCAGGCCTTTTTAAACTTTCGAGAAGTTTTAGCTGGTTTGGCTTGGATTAAGCTCTTGCCTTGACCTTGTCGCCGTACTTCTTGATGAGTTCTTCCTGGATGTTCTTCGGAACCGGGAGGTACTTGCAGAATTCCATCGTGAATTCAGCCTTACCTTGGGTCATGGAACGGAGGTCCGTAGCGTAACCGAACATTTCGGAAAGCGGAACTTCAGCGGTGATGGTGGTCATGCCGAGTTCTTCGCTAGTGCCAGTGATAGCACCACGACGCTGAGAAACGTTACCCACAACGCCGCCCTGGAATTCGGTCGGAGTCTGGATTTCGACCTTCATGATCGGTTCGAGGATCTGAGCACCAGCCTTGGCGAAAGCTTCGCGGAAGGCCATACGAGCTGCAACCTGGAACGCCATATCAGAGGAGTCGACCGGGTGGAATGCACCATCCTGAACTTCCATTTCGATACCCACAACCGGGAAGCCGATCAAAGAACCTGCTTCCATGCAGCTCTGGAAACCCTTGTCGCAAGACGGGATGTATTCCTTCGGAATACGGCCACCGACAACGGAGTTGACGAAGTTGTAGACCTTTTCCTGGTCGCCTTCGACAGCCATCGGACGCATTTCACCGACGACCTTAGCGTACTGACCAGAACCACCAGTCTGCTTCTTGTGAGTGTAGTCGAACTTGGCCGGGCGGGTGATGGTTTCGCGGTAAGCAACCTGCGGAGCACCAGTCGTCACGTCGCACTTGTATTCACGGCGCATACGTTCGATATAAACGTCAAGGTGAAGTTCGCCCATACCCTTGATGATGGTCTGACCAGATTCCTTGTCAACTTCGACCTGGAACGTCGGGTCTTCCTTCGTGAAGCGGTTGAGGGCCTTGGACATGTTGTCGAGGTCGTCACGGTTCTTGGCTTCAATAACAAGTTCGATAACCGGGTTAGGAACGTGCATAGAAGTCATGTTGTAGTGGTTCTTGCCATCCGTGAATGTCGTACCGGATGCGCAGTCGATACCGAACAGAGCAACGATGTCGCCTGCACCGGCTTCGGTGATATCCACCATTTCGTCAGCGTGCATACGGACGAGACGGCCAACGGAAACCTTCTTGCCGGTTGCCATGTTGGTGATCATGTCGCCCTTCTTGAGGGTACCCTGGTAAACGCGGACGTAGGTGAGCTGGCCATAGCGGTCGTTCACGAGCTTGAATGCGTAGCAGACGAGCGGTGCGTTGTCTTCGGACTTGAGGATAACTTCAGCTTCGTTGTTGTCGAGGTCGAGAGCCTTGTTTTCAACGTCGGTCGGGCACGGGAGGAAGTCGATAACACCGTCGAGGAGCTTCTGGACACCAATGTTCTTGTGAGCAGAACCCATGAACACCGGAGTGATGTCGAGACGGATGGTAGCTTCGCGGATAACCTTCTTGAGGAGGGCCTTGTCGATCTGGTCGACGCCATACTGGCCTTCCATAGCCTTTTCCATGACTTCGTCGCTGTAGTCAGCGCAGCAGTCAACGAGCTTTTCGCGGTATTCGTTAGCCTGGTCGACGAGTTCTTCCGGGATTTCCTTTTCGATCATGTCGTCGCCGTTGTCGCCTTCGAAGTAGTATGCCTTCATTTCGAGAAGGTCGACCACGCCCTTAAGATTGGATTCCAAACCTATAGGAATCTGCATGACGCACGGCTTGTGGTTGAGCTTTTCCTTGAGCATGACTGCAACGCGGAGCGGATTTGCACCAGAGCGGTCGCACTTGTTCACGAACACGACGCGCGGCACATGGTAACGGCGCATTTGGCGGTCAACGGTAATAGACTGGGACTGGACGCCTTCAACGCCAGTGAGGACGAGGATAGCACCGTCCAACACGCGGAGAGAACGTTCCACTTCGATCGTGAAGTCCACGTGCCCCGGGGTATCGATGATGTTGATGGAGTCCTTTTCACCGGTCTTGGTGTGGGTCCAGTTTGCGAAGGTAGCGGCAGACTGAATCGTGATACCGCGTTCGCGTTCAAGTTCCATGGAGTCCATCGTGGCACCGACGCCGTCTTTACCACGAACTTCGTGGATAGCGTGAATACGCTTTGTGAAGTAAAGGATACGTTCGGTAAGAGTAGTCTTACCAGAGTCGATGTGGGCAGAAATACCAATATTTCTGTGCAGTTGGATGTCTTTCATATTTTTATTCCACTAATGGAGTTGATGTTATTGAATGTTGCGCCCAAAAATAGAAAATTTTGGGGGGAACTCAAGGGCGCTTTTTCATTTGATAGTATAAAAGGGGGAGAATTTGGCTTAAAATAGCGAAAAATGTAAAAAGCAACCTTAAAACAGGCTGCTTTTTGAAAACATTTATGAGAAAAGTTTTGTTTAAACGTTTTCTTCCGGAGCGTCAGTTGTGTCACTTTCGCTCTTTTCGGCGGATTCTTCTTTGGATTCGCTGGAATCGGGATCCTTGTCGATGCTGTTTTCGACAAGTTCAGGCTTTTCGACTCCTTCGAGTGCTTTGAAATATGCCATTGCGGTCTTGCCGACTTCGGTGGTGTCGAAGTAGGTGTATGCGCCGTTACCGATAGCGCCAATGGCGGGGATGGCACGGAGGGCGATGCGTCCGAGGAAGTTTGCAGAAATCTTGACACCGATTTTCTGGAGCAACTTCTGCAGTGCCGTGAGCGAAAGCTTCTGGACCACGATGCGGCTGCCGGTGCGGACGGCTACATCACGAAGGAGCGATGCTGCGCTGTGGCGGAAAAGGCACCATACCATGGCTTCGCGGCTGAGCATGGCGAACTTGCCGTAGGTGCAGGCGATGTCCGAGACAAGCTGGGCTTGGATGCGCCATACCGCGGCAATATCTGGGATGGAAGTCAAGACTCCGGTAAAACCAGCCGGGATAGAAAGAGAAGTACTCACGGTAGCGGCCTTCAACGCAGCTTGCTTGATAAGCACGTCGGCACGCTTGTCGGGATCGTTATTTGGGCAAAGGAGCGAGTCCGGAATGTCCGTAATCAGGTTGAAGACGATTGAGTTAAACAGTTCCTGGATGGATTCGCTTTTTTTGTCTTTGTATTCTTTAAAATTCAACATGGGCTTGCTCCTTTTTTTCTCCTATTTCAAGAACATTTTAACAATTCTTGAGAGGTTTTGGGGAATCCTATATTGAAAATTACTTTTTTCTAGCCACAAGTGCACAATTTCGTCGACCCAAATGCGATCGGAGGCGATTTTTTCGACGATTATTTCGGTTTCTTCGCCATTTTCTACGAGTTTGTAGTTCAAATGGAAAGAAATGGGAGTTGTTTCGCCATGCGGGAGGACGGTAAGGTCCATCGTCTGTTTCTCGGCGTTGACGCTGAAAGAAATATTGTTGAAGACTTTTTGAAGTTGTTCGTTCATTCTAAAATTCCTTCGGTGCCAGTTAGAACAAAATTTTGGCGAATAAGCCTGTGCCTTTGGGGAGTGCTTTCTTGATGGAATGGCTCTTGAACCACCACGCGGCGATTTCGTTGATCATCTCTCTCGGACTATCAACTTTGTTTATAACAATCAACGTTCCTTCGTCAGTATCTTCAAAGCAATAGTGGGTGCAAAGAAGAGTGGGGACCGTTTCCCCATGCAGAAGGATGGTGATGTTTGCTTGGTTTTCTTGCGAGTCGATATCAACGTTTTGGATTTCTCCAAATTGCTTGAAGAAATCGTTACGCTGAAAAAAGAATTCGACTGCCTTGTCGCGGGCGTTGCTGAGGAAGGACATGGTTGATTCGTCTATCGCGGAAGCGTGAGAATGTCAATGCCATCCTTGGTCTTCACGACAGTGTGTTCCCACTGGGCGCTGAGGGAGCCGTCACGGGTCACTGCGGTCCAACCGTCAGCGAGAGTCTTCGTTCCCGGGCGACCGACGTTGAGCATCGGTTCGACAGTGAACACGTTACCAACTTCGATGAACGGGCAACGTTCGTAGTTGCGGAAGTGGTAGACGGTCGGTTCTTCGTGGAAGCCGCGACCGATGCCGTGACCGCAGTAGTCTTCGACGACGCTAAAGCCGTGTTCGTCGGCGATGTCCTGAATGGCGCAGCCGATGTCGTTCCAGTGGGCGCCTCTTTCGCCTGCAGCGCGGATGCCTTCTTCCATGCAGAACTTGGCCGTGTCCACGAGTTCGCGGGCAATGTCAGAAACTTTGCCGACGCAGAACATGGCGGATGTATCACCATGGTAGCCGGAGAGGATTGTCGTGATGTCGATGTTCACGATGTCGCCATCCTTGAGGATGGTGTTTGCGTTCGGGATGCCGTGGCAGACAACTTCGTTGATGCTGATGCAGGCGTAGCGCGGATAGCCGTGGTAGCCCATGCATGCGGAGATGCCCTTGTGCTGGCGAGTGTAGTCGCCGATGAATTCATCGATTTCGAGCGTGGAGACGCCGGGCTTGCACATTTCGCCCGCACGGATCAGCGTTTCGGCAGCGAGAGCGCCGGCATCGCGGATCAGTTCGATTTCTTTTGCGGATTTTACTTTGATCTTAGCCATTGTTAGGAATTAGGTAATAGGTGTTAGGGGTTAGGTTTAATTTCAGATTTTGCATCTGGGGGTAGATGTTGAATAAACGCGTTGAGCATTTTCTTTATTTCGATGATTTCTGAATTAAACTTGTTAAAAATATCGTCACTTATGTAATGTAAATCTTTTGCAAGTAGTAATTGATATTCTGATTCAGCCGCAGAACCTAGTGATATCTGAAGAAATCTTGCTAATTCAGTATTTGTCTTTCTTCCACAACCTTCTGCGATATTAGTTGGAATTGATGTTACAGATCGTCTAAGTTGTGAGGTTAGAACAAAAAGTTCTTCTTTTGGAAAAAAGGTTTTAGTCAATTCATACACATTAAGTGTGAATTGATGGCTTCTTTTCCATATTTCAAGAGAATGGTATTCTCGCATTTTCCTAAAACCTACAACCTAAAACCTGTAACCTACTTTTTCCATGCGAATCTGTCGAGCAGGTAGGCAAGTAGCATCTGGTCGTCGGTCGTGCCGTTCGCAAGGTCTTTTACGAGCGGGAGCATGCGGCTGATGCGTTCGGTTGCTTTTTGACCGCCGAAGTGCTTGCGGACTTCTTCGAGGCGGACCTTGGTTCGTTCGCTCACCTTCTTTGCGATTTCGTCGTTTGTGAGCGGGTCCATCTTGATGAAGTTGATACCGAAATCAACTGCAGTCTGGCGCAAATCGATTTCTTCGACCGGTGTGATGAGCGAAATGCAGAGACCACTGCGGCCTGCACGGGCGGTACGTCCGCTGCGGTGCACATAGACTTCGTGGTCGGCGGGATGGTCGTAGACAATCACGTGCGTCACGTGGTCCACGTCGATACCGCGGGCGGCAACGTCTGTGCAGATGAGAATCTTGAGCTTCTTGTCGCGGAAGGCGTTGAGTGTCTTTTCGCGGAGGTTCTGAGCCACGTCGCCACTGAGGGCTCCGACTTCAAAACCATAACCGGAAAGCACCTGTTCCAAGTAGCTCACGTCACGCTTGTAGTTGCAGAAAATCATGCAGCTTTCGGGATGGTAGTATTCCAGAACCTTGATGGTCATGGAATCCTTTTCCATCACGTCGCAAGTGTAGTAGCGGTGTTCGAGGTTGTTCGCGATGACCTTGTCGTAGCTGAGCGAAAGGAAATCGGCACCTGGGCGCTGGAATTCACGGGCAAGGCTTTTGACCGTCTGCGGAATCGTGGCGCTGTACATTGTGCAGGAGATGGCCTTCGGCAAGTACTTGCGGATCTTCTGCATGTCGGGGTAGAAACCCATTGAGAGCATTTCGTCGGCTTCGTCGAGAACGAGGTCGCGGATAGAAAGCAAGTCGACATTGCCGCGCTGGATATGGTCCATAAGGCGGCCCGGAGTAGCGACAATCACATGAACGCCGGAACGGAGAGCCTTGATTTGCGGTTCGTAACTTACGCCACCAAAGATGGCGACAGACTTGATGCCAGTACCCTTCGAGAGCTTTTCGAATTCTTCTTGCACTTGGATGCAGAGTTCTCGAGTCGGCACAAGGATAAGTGCCTGCGGATACGGGTGGTCACGGACAATGACCTGTAAAAGCGGGAGGGCATATGCGCCCGTCTTGCCCGAACCCGTCTTCGATTGCACGAGCATATCGCGGGCGGCGAGCATGTAAGGGATGGATTTGCGCTGGACAGGCATCAATTCGGTCCAGCCGTGTTCCCGGAGAATAGCCTTCTGTTCTTCGGGGAGCATATCAAACGTATAATCGGGGAGCTTGTTCTTGGGCTCGATAATTTTGACAGGCGTTAAAAACGGATTTACTCTTTCTTTCGTTTCTTCTTTAATTTCGTCACTCATAGTGACGGCAAATTTAGCAAATTATAGAGTCCAATGGTATTCAAACCCGAGGCTTATAAAGCAATCGATGGTGGATTTGCCGATTGTAGTGGCTGCGGCGCCTGCATCGGGGGAGGGGGCTTCATAGATGTCACGGCCGCGACTCGAAATCCCTGCTCGTAAATCGACCCCGTAATGCTTTTTGAAAACGAATTGACCGCCAACGCCTACGAGGGCGCCCTTATAAAGGTCTTCGAATTTAATGCGGTACTTGTAAGCGCGTGATGGATTTTTAACTCCTTTCTTCAGCTCAATATCTTCGACATAGAAGGTGTATTGGAATCCGAGGAAAAAGAGCGGTGTAATGTCTAGCCATGGCGTGATGGGGTATGTCATGGACAAGAGCGCATTGAGCCCAATATCATGTTGTCCAAAATCCCAATGATCGAGTTCTTTGTAGACTGTATCGGCTTTGTCTAATTTCATGTGACGGTTGGAATAGCGGTACAAGAATTCAATACCGATAAATCCATGCCAAGTGAGACCTGCGTAAAGACTGAGGAACGGGTCTGCATCGTCGATAAAATTCCAAAGGCTTACGGAATCCTTTGTTACTCGGTAGTTGCGGACGCGGCTTCTGGTATGGCTGCTTGTCCAGTTATCCGGGGTGAGCGGGAAATGGGCCTGTGAAAAACCAACACCGACACCTGCCCAAATCTTGAGATTGGGAACTTCTTTGTAGAGGTCATCGGGTTCCGTTTGCATTTTAAGGCGTTCTTCTTTGGTCAGGCGGCGCTTGGTTCGCTTGTCGAAGAACGTTGCTGCTATGTCATCGCCGAGAGCAACCTTGTCGCTATTGGCTTTTACGATGCCAGCTGCTTGCGGTTCTTGTGTCGTTTCATTAAAAATGGCAACTTGGATAAATTTTCCCTGTGGCGCAAGGAAGAGGACTATGTTGTCTTCTAGCGCTTGGATTTTAGCAGCCATGCCTGGATGCCTTGCGCGTAAATAAACTGGCGGCAAACCCTTTTCTAAGTTATTCGAGAGCCAAGTGCCATAGCGTGTGGCTATGGTGTCGCGCTCCCATTCTCCGAGTTCACGGCATTTGGGTTCACCGATTCCGGTGTTGTTACGGCGGAGCGATAGACAAAATTCGTTAGTGCTGACAGGCGAATTGCCGTCGAGTGTCCAAATCAAGATGGTGGCGTCTTTCCAAAGCGTAAATTTTGAATCGAAGTAAACTTCGGAGGCGCTGGCAAATGCCGCAAGGAATAAAAGAATGGCGAGGAGTTTTTTCATTTGACAACTCCTTCGTAAAGATTCTTGCGGATTTTTTGGACGGCCATCTGGACGAGATTCGTCAGGTTCGAAATCTTGTAAGTGGTTATGGGCTGCTGTATTTCGTCAACGGCGCTGAACAATGGCCGCTGTTTTAAGTTGTCCCAAAGCGTGTATGAGAATATGGCGCTGACGTTATCGGGCTTACGAATGCTGCCACTTTCGTTATGAATTAGCGCATAGTCAAAGAAATTTTCGCGCTTCAAGTCTGTGCCGATAATGAATTCATGCAAAATCAAAACAACGGGCGGAACATTGCCGGCAGTGTCCTTGAGTGCTACCCCTTGTTCCGGGATGTGCCCCTTGATGAAAATACGTTCATCGAGTTTTAGGCTTTCTTCGGGAAACTTGGTATTGGCGGTATCGGGGAGAACGATGAGATTCCCGTACGCTTTGCGCAATTCAGTCTCAAATGTGTTTCGGCAGTGGAGCGTTCCTTTAATTTGGATGCTATCCGTGCCGATTTCGAGGCGCTTTGCAAACCAGTTGGAACGAGTAATCACAAATGCGTTTTCGATGCCTGTCACCGCAATACCGCCATAAGGGGCCTTATGGTATGCTGGGTGGCTTGTTGTCCAATGATAAGAATCTGCACACCCGGTGAGCATGCAGATTGCAAATCCAATGGATAAAATTGACTTCTTAAACGTCATTTGCACTCGTGGATTTCGCAGGACGCCTTTGCAGTTTAGACTGCGCCCCACTTTTCACGGTAAGCGTAGACTCGATCAAGGATTCCTTCGGGAGCGTTGATTGCCTTGCGGTTTTCTTCGTTTTCGAGGAATGCTATGATGTTGTTGATGTTCACGATGGAATGGGCTTCGATGCCGTATTCATCTTGAACAGTCTGGAGTGCGGACTTGCCGTTTTCGAGCTTTTCCTTACGGTCTACAGAAATCAAAAGACCGACGACGTTTGCATTTTCGATTTGCGAAAGAGCCTGCATCGTTTCGTTGACGGATGTACCTGCGGTAATCACGTCTTCGATGATGACAACATTCGTCTTTTCGGTGTACTTGTAACCGACGAGAGAACCACCTTCACCGTGATCCTTGACTTCTTTTCTGTTGTACGTGAACGTGAGGTTCTGGGCATAAAGGTCAGAAAGCTTCATTGCGGTTGCGGCGCAAAGCGGAATGCCCTTGTAGGCCGGACCGTAAAGGTTCTGGGCTTTGCCGTCGAAGTGAACCATGAATGCTGCTGCGTAAAATTCGGCGAGCTTAGAAAGGGATGCTCCCGTGCGGAACTCTCCGGTGTTGATAAAGTAAGGCGTTTCGCGACCGCTCTTGGTCACGAAGTTGCCGAACTTGAGGGCGCCAGATTCTACGAGAAAGTGTACAAAAGTATCTGTATTGTTCATTGAATATCCTAGGCTTTAGCTCCGATGAGGAGCGCTACAACTTCAGAGATTATGTTGTAATCGGTAATAAACTGGATGGCGAACAGCGACACCAAGCATATCACGCAAAGTACCAAATAGCTATGGAAAGATTTTTCGAATCCCTTGATTTTCAGCTTGAAAATGAGCCAAACGCCAAAGCTCAGAATGGTGCTGAATACCCACGCTGCAGATGTGTTCAAGTCGACGAGGCGGCTTGCTGCAAACGTGATGGTAATGCCCGGCAAGAAGAAGAAGGCAAAGCTCAAGACAACGAGCAGAGCGAATCCTACGTAGTAGGCAAGTCCGCGGTCCTTTTTGATAATGACCTGGGGGCCACCGATTGTGGTCTGTTCTTCTTCGCCTGTCATCGGGTTGACGTACGTTTCCGGTTTGAACTGCTTGTAAGGAGAGTTCGAAGACTCTTCTTTGTGTTTTGCGGGACGAATTACCTCGCCAGTCAAAGGATTGACGATTTCTTTATCATCATTGGGCTCGATAATTGTCTGTTTGACTTCGGCTGTAGCTTCGGCCTTGACATTGTTGTCGGCAGAAACAGTCGGTTCCTGGACGGGGGCTTCATTCTGAATTTCTTCGGACATTGGTGACTCCTAGAGAATAAACGTTCTGCCGGCGTGAACAAACACGCGGTGTTCAAGCCAGAGTTTGAGCGCTTGTGAAAGCGTGCGCTTTTCGATGTCCTTGCCGAGTTCAACAAGTTCATCGATGCTTGCGGTTTCAGGAACGCGCTGGATGTCTTGGCAAATGATTGGACCTTGGTCAAGGTCTTCTGTGGCAAAGTGCGCTGTTGCACCGATAATCTTCACACCCTTGTGCCATGCCTGGTGATAAGGCTTCGCACCCTTGAATGCCGGGAGGAACCCGTGGTGGATGTTGATGATGCGGTACTTGAATTCTTCGGTAAAGTTCTCGCTCAAAATCTGCATGTAGCGGGCGAGGACGATTGTATCGGTTTTCGTTTCTTCGATAATCTCGCGGAAACGGTTTTCGGGAATGCTCTTATCCGGGTTGGACGGCACATAGTAGAACGGCACGCCAAAGGAGCCGCCTACGGGGCCAAGGTCCGGGTGGTTGCCGACGATGCAGCTGAATTCGCAGGGAAGGTCGCCATCGCGGTGCTTGAGAAGCAAGTCGTAAAGGCAATGGTCGGTCTTGGATACGAAAATGGCAACGCGTTCGGTCTTGGAGGTGTCGAAAAGTTTCCAGTTGAGCTGGAGGTGCGGGGCGATGGTCTCGAGATGTCTTTTGACTTCGGGAACGTCGTCTGACTCAATGTCGAATACGGCGCGCAAGAAAAAAGTTTCGATATCCTTGGCGGTATGTTGCTGGAGGTCGATGATATTAGCTCCGGCTTTGGCAAGAACTTGCGTTGTGCCGGCAATAAGCCCTTTTTGGTCGGGACAAAGAATTTGAAGAATGTAACGAGTCATAGACATACTATAATATTAAAAAATTTAGGCCATGTTACCAAATATTTTATTTCCAAGTAGACAAAAAATAACTAACATTGCAGTAAGTAAATAAAAAGGATAAAAAAATGGAGAAATTTAAATTGTTCAAATTAGGAATTTGCTCTGTGCTTATGCTGTCTGTTGCGCAGGTTTTTGCGGCTCCACCGAAAACGTGGGACGCTATTTTTAATGCCGAAGGGCAGGGCGATTATGCCGCTGCGAAGATTGACGGTGACATCCGTTTTGGTCAATACACTCATTACAAGAATGTCCAGCCGGTTTCGTTCCGCGTTTTGGATGACAAGTTTGATTTTTCTGTTGCGGGTAACATGACTGTTCCTGCTAAGTTGGTCGAAGACCCGGCTTTTTACGACAACTGCCGCAATACAATGGAAGCCTGGATTTCTTATTTCGACAAGCCGCGTCGCTTCGGCAATGAAGATCTTATCATTAACATCGCTGGTGTAGATTTTGCATGCGGTAACGATTTGTTCAATATCTACGATTTGCGTATAAAGTTTACAAATCCGCAAGCCCAGAAAGCTTGGGTGGCAGAACTCGAAGGCCGTCAGAAATACAAGCGCGAACAGCTTTCTGCTTTCCGCAAGGCTGAACAGGAACACCGCGCTGTAATTCGTGACAAGTCTACTTCTTTTACCGACCCGCGTGATGGACAAGTTTATCGCATTATCAAGGTGGAAGGCCGTGAATGGTTTGCACAGAATGTGAACTACAATGTCGAAGGTCATTCCTGGTGCTATGAAGACAAGGATTCTTACTGCGCCCGTAGCGGTCGTTTGTATGACTTGGAAGGTGCCCGCAAGGCTTGCCCGGAAGGTTGGCATTTGCCGCGTGACCGCGAATGGTCCGACATGCTCAAGGGCCTCACGGGTTGCTATGATGGCGTTGACAAGTGCGGTAACTTTGCAACGAAGATGAAGGCTACGACTGGCTGGCAGGGCGGTGGCGGTACCGATGAATACGGCTTTACCGTTTTCTCTTCGGGCTATCGCAAAATTCTCGGCAAGTCTACCGTGCGCTACGAAGACATGGGCGAATATGCTGGCTTCTGGAGCGCTCAGAACGGTCGTAACGAAACGATTTGGCTGTGGGCTATGGGCCGCATGAGTGACCAGATGGTTCGCCAGCTCGTTCCGGCTACTGCTAAGAACAACGGCTATTCCGTCCGCTGCATTAACGGTAACTAAGGCTAGCGCAGAGCGCAAAAAAAGAGAGCTTAAAAAGCTCTCTTTTTTTATATGCACAAAATGCGTCGCGCCGGGGGCGCGGCGTATTTTACATCTGGCGAATCGGGAAGAGACCGAGCAAGTCGAGGACATTTTCGAGCACAATCTGCGTAGACTGTACGAGGAAGAGTCTGGACTTTTCTTCGGCAGATCCGAGCACGCGGTCTTCATGGATGAACTTGTGTGCGGCTTCGGCAATTTCGAGTGCGTATTGCGCGAGCACGCTCGGTTCATCGTCCTTGACAGCGCCAAGAATCTTTTCGCCCTTCTTGGCGAGAATGTTGATGAGGTTGTAGGCGGCGTCATCGGTAAGCTGCGAGTAGTCGGCTTCGCTTGCTGATACAGTGTAGCCGGCCTTGCGCATGATGCTGCAAAGACGCACATGAGCGTTCTGTACATACGGACCCGTGTCGCCTTCGAAGCTCATGACGGCATCCCAGTCGAAACGGACGTCCTTCAGGCGGCTGTTCTTCAAGTCGTTGAAGGTGAGTGCGGAAATACCGATCTGGCGTGCAATGAGTTCCTTGTTTTCGAGAGTCGGATTCTTTTCGTCGATGAATTCGAGAATCTTCTTCTGAGCAGCTTCGATCACGTCGCGGAGGAGGCTTGCCGTACCGGTACGGGTTTTGCCCTTTTCCCACTTGCCGTCGACCATCTGGAGGATAACGCCGAACGGAATGTGGTACATGTCCTTGTACCATTCGCGGCCCATCTTCTTGAGCACGTGGAACACCTGCTTGAAGTGGAGGGCTTGTCCAAGGTCTACCACATAAAGGCACTTGTCGAAGTTGTATTCTTTTTTGCGGTAGATAGCTGCTGCGAGGTCGCGGGTTGCGTACAACGTGGAACCATCGCTCTTACGAATAAGGCACGGATTCAAGTCGAATTCATCGAGCATTACCACGTCGCGTTGCTGGCTGTTGACCATCAAATTCTTTTCACGCAGTTCGTCGAGCACTGCCGGGATTTTGTCTTCAAAGAAAGATTCACCGGTGTAGTGATCAAAGCTGACGCCCATCATGTCGTAAATGCGCATGAGTTCCTTGAGCGTTGCGGCACGGAATGCGAGCCACAGCTTACGATAGAAGGCATCGCCCTGTTCGAGCTTGGTGAATGCGGCGCGAGCTTCATCTTCGAGACCGGGTTCTTCTTTAGAAACCTTGGAGAAGCTAGCGTAAAGGATGTTGAGTTCCTTCACGGTGAGTGCATCGAGCGTTGCGTCGTCGGTCGGGAGCTTTTCGCGGAGGTACATCACGATGAGCTTACCGAAGGCTGTGCCCCAGTCGCCTAAGTGGTTGATGCGTTCGACCTTGTAACCGGCAGCCTTGTAGATGCGGGAAAGCGAGTTTCCGATCATTGTGGAACGCAGGTGGTGGAACGCGAGTTCCTTACCGATGTTCGGGGAGCTGTAGTCGATGCAGACAACCTTGCCATTCGGAGCTGCGTGACCATATTCCAAGCCCTTGGCAGCAATAGCATCCAAAGTTTCCTTGGCGAGGAAATTGCGGTCAATGAAAAAGTTCAGATAACCGTTAACCGCTTCGACCTTGGAAAGTCCTGCGGGGAGTTTCACCTGTGCCGCGAGGTCTTCGGCGATAAGCTTCGGGGCCTTGCGGAGTGTTTTTGCAAGAGAAAAACACGGGATGGTGAAGTTTCCGTGGCTAGTATCAGGCGGTACGGAAATAAGTTTCAATGCGGCATCTTCAGCAAATGCTCCAGTAGCGGCAAGTGCCTTTGCGATTTCTGCATTAAATGAGTTCATTGTCGTCTCCAGACTTCTTTTCGTTTTCGCGGATGAAGTCATGCTCATCAAGGTTCATGAGTTTACCGTCTGCGTACAGACGTTCAAAGGAAATTTCGTTTCTCTTTTCTTCTTCGAACAGGTGAACCATCAGGTCAAGACCTGCGTCAAAGATTGCCCAACGCACGCCTTCCTTGTATTCAACGCCGATATAATGGAGCTTGCGAGCCTTGAACTCCTTGGTGAGTTCGTTCAAAATTGCCTGCATTTGGGCTTCGCTTTCGCAAGTCGCGATGAGGAAGTAATCTGCTTCGTTCTTGACTCCTCGGAGGTCGATGAGTTGCACGTTCTGGGCGCGAAGTTCAAAAAGGATACCTGCACCAAGCTTAACGGTTTCAGAAAAATCTTGGTTATTTGTTGCTGTCATTTTGTTCTCCCTGATCGGGTTCTATTATTTGTTGAAAATCTCTACCTGTATGTACGACGGCATCGACCGTAGCATTTTTGTTGAGCAAGACGAGAACGTTCTTTGTTTTTAAGGTTGCAGCGAGAACTTGGGCCCCTTCCCATTCTGGGTTTCTAAGCACAATGATTGTCTCGTCGTAGTTCTGGAGTCGTTCGTTGTCGATATGGACGACGTCAAATCCGTTGTCTCGCAAGAACGTGCGCATTTTTACGGCGGCGCCTTTCATGCTGCAGCTATTCAGCACTTCTACTTCGCCTTTGATTCGGCGAACTTCACGTACGACGGGAGCTGGCTTTTCTTCTTCGCAGCCCGTAAATAGGAATACGGCAAAAACAGCCGAAGAAACCCCTACGGCAAAGTTTAGGTGGTGTGCTTTAGAATAGTTTTGGAACATTCTTTGCTGTAAAATTTAGAAAAAATAAAAGACCCCGGAATAAATCCGGGGTGACAAAGTGGAATAGAAGAGCTTACTGGCAGAGGATGGAACTGCGGCTAGAACATTCGTTGTGGAAGAAACTGCGTGGGCCGTAAGCTTTCAGGGCGTCTCGTTCATTGACGTAGGAAATTCTTATTAATGTGTTTTCGCTGGGTTTGTATTCTAGCGAAACATCTGGAATCAACACATTAACATTGCCTTGGCGTAGGTCTTCTCTTGCGATGCGGGAACCGTTGCTAATGTTTGCGTAGAGTGGCATCCAGAGACCAACATTTGCGTACAAGTGAAGATTCGGTGTGAACTCGTAGGCGAAATGTCCCATAAAGCTTTGGCTTGCGATCGAGCCGAAACTTCCTGCAACGAAATTGAGTGAATAGGAGTATGCGACTTTTAAGGCTGGGTCGAATGTCTGGTGACGGACCATGCGGTCAGAATCAAATTCGCGGTTCCACGGAATGCCATCGTTTCGAAATTGGTAATTGGCTTCGACTTCATCGCTTGTGGAGACTGATGATTCGGCAATGACTTGGGTTGCCATTTCGGACGATTCTATGTTTGTTGTAACGTCTGCGAAGGCAAACGCTGATATGCAAAGAGCAGATAAAATAATTCGTTTCATGAAAATGAATATACAAAAGTGTGCAAGGCGAGAGTAGTAAAATGGTTACCAGCAATAATGCGGGTTTCTCCATGGACAATCGTCATAGAAATAACGGTGTGGTCCATAGGCTCTGAAAGCATCTCTTTCGTTGATGTACATGACTCTGAAAGTCATCTTGTCGTTCGGCTTGTATTCAAGCGCGATATCTGGAATCAAGACGCCCACGTTCCCTTGCTTCACGTCTTCGCGGGCAATGCGGTTGCCGAAATGGAGGCTCGAATAGAGTGGCATCCAGAGACCGACATTTGCGTACAAGTGCAAGTTGGGCGTAAACTCGTATGCAAAATGAGCCATGAAACTCTGCTGTGCAAATGAGCCAAAACTCCCGCCAATGAAACTCACGGAATAAGTATAGGCTACTTTCAACGCCGGGTCGAATGTATCGTGACGGACGAGGCGTTCAGGGTCGAAATGTTCGCGGTTCCAAGGTATGCCGCTTTCACGAATGACATAGATGGTATCGACAATGGTATCCTGTGCCGCAACGAGTGTTTCCGAGAGTTCAGTAGAATTAGCCTTTGTAGAATTACCTGCAAAGGCAATCGCTGCTAGGAATAACACTGTAAGGCTCATGAATCGCATATAATGAATATATAAAAAAGGAGGCTTCATGGTAAAATGAAGCCTCTTGGTCGAGATGAATTTCTCAGGAATTATTTGTTATTGTTGTCGCTTTTTTGATCGTCGTTTTTGGTGACTCCGGCGAGTTTTGCACCGAACATGGAGCCAAGTACAGTACGGAGGTCAATGCCGAGCGAATCGGTGAGACCGTTCGTGACCTGCGTGAGCGTCTTGGTGATGTCGCCCGTGAGCTTTGCCGTATTGCCTTCGCCGTACATGGTAATGTTGCCAATCTTTTCCATCGGCTTTGCGATGGCGGATGCAATCTGCGGCATCTGTTCAAAGTATTTTTCAATCGTCTTGAGCTGCATTTCCTGGCGGGCTGCGTCACCATAGAGCTTCATGGCTTCGGCCTTCTTGTTGAGCGCTTCAGCTTCGGCAAGACCTTGAGCCTTGATGGCTTCAGCTTCGGCGAGACCCTTTGCCTTTGTGGCTTCGGCTTCTGCTAATGCTTTTGCCTTTGTTGCTTCAGCTTCGGCGAATGCTTTTTCCTTTTCAGCTTCTGCAATCTGCTTGATTGCCTTGGCGCGTTGTTCTTCCTTATAGCGGATAGCTTCAGCGTCTTTCTGCTGTTGGAAGAGTTCTGCTTCGGAGCGCTGGATTTGTGCTTGGCGGTCGGCTTCGGCTTTCTTTTCGATTTGGGCCTTAAGTTCCTTTTCCGTCACCATGACCATGCGTTCGCGAATTTCGATTTCCTTTTCTTGCTTGGCGACTTCTGCTTCAGCCTGAGCAACGTTGATTTCCTTTTGCTGAGTCTGCTTTTGGATTTCGTAAGCGGCATCTGCAATAGCTTTTTCGGTGTCGGAAATCTTCTGCAGGTTCGCTTTCTTCACGGCGAGATCGTTTTGCTTTTGTGCAATTTCGAGTTCTGCAGCAACGGCTGCATCGTTAGCTTCTTTCTTGGCCTGCGATTGAGCGACGCTGATGTCTCTTTCGGCATTTGCCTTGGAAATGGCGGCTGCCTTGCGAATGGCAGAGGTCTTATCGACACCGAGGTTTTCAATCACGCCGTTGGCATCTTCAAAATTCTGGATGTTGAACGTCTGCACCACGATACCGAGCTTTTCAAGGTCCGGGATGGCGTTTTCGAGCACGAGTTCAGAGACCTGCTTGCGGTCACCCACGAGGTCTACGAGTTGCATACGGCCGACAATTTCACGCATGTTACCTTCGAGAATATCTACAATCATGGCGCGAATGTCTTCGGGCTTCTTGTTCAAGAAGTTCTGTGCAGAGGATTTGAGACGTTCTGGATTGTCCGAAATCTTGGCGGTCACGACGGCGTCGACAGAGACGTTGATGTAGTCCTTTGTCGGGACGGGGCTACCTGTTTTCACGTCAATCTGGATCAATTGCAATGAAAGATGGTCGGCTCGTTCGAAGAACGGGATTCTGAGCCCAGCTCTACCGATGATGACTTTCGGAAGTTTCCGAAGCCCCGATACGATAATAGCTTCGTCAGGGGCGGCCTTGATATATGACATCGTGAAAATGCAGATGATTAAAAGGATTGCAACTGCAATAATTACGTATAGGATATTTTCTGGCATTGAATAACCTCAATATTATAGTTTACTTTTAATATACAACATTTATATTGTTACAAAGTTGCAAATTTTCAAAAAAAACGAAAAAAAAGCCCGGCTTGAGGGCCGGGATTCATGCTAAAATTTTTTGCGCTATGTGTAAGGACTAAATCTTTTCGATGATTTCGTTCTTGCCGTTGACGCGGATGACGGTTGGTTTCCATGTCTTGGCTTCTTCCGGGGACATGGTTGCGTAAGCGACAATAATGACGAGGTCGCCTGGCTGTACCAATCGAGCGGCTGCTCCGTTCAGGCAGATAACGCCAGAACCAGCTTTGCCTTCGATGACATAAGTATCAAGGCGAGAGCCATTGTTGACATCAAGGACGCCAACTTTTTCGAAGGGGAGGATGCCTGCTGCATCCATCAAATCGCGAGCAATAGTAATTGAACCCTCGTAGTTGAGGTTTGCATCAGTTACTGTAGCGCGATGAATTTTGCTTTTAAGTAATTCTAGCTGCATGATGCGCTTAGAACTTAACATTGAGGAAGCTTGCTACGCCCTGGTCCGGAGTCGGAATGATGCCAAAGCTGAAGCGGTTTGCGTCCGGGTTGCTGTCCCACTGAGTGCTGATGAAAGCATCTGCAAAGGACCAAAGGTGTGCTGCTGCGATTCCGAGGAATCCGTACCACCAATAACTTTTATCCTGAACGTAGAAGACAACTGTGCAAGCAATACTGCCGATTTCAAGAACGTCCATGAAGGTTGCCTTGGCAGTCTGCTTTGTTTTCCACTGATAATAGGACGGAATCAAAAGAGAGATATAAGCGCTACCCTGATCGCCATTGCGATAACGGTAGGAGCGGTCGATGTCTGCATCTTCCATACCTTCGGCGCGCTGACTGAGCCAATCTTCTTCGCTCACGCCAAGTCTGTTCCAAGGTTTCTGGAGATATTCAGTCGGACGAATGCCGAGTTCGACAAGCTTTGTCAACTTTTCGCGAGAAACGCCTTGTTCTTTGGCTTGCTGGTATTCCCACTGGGTGAGACCCATGTCTTCGTACTTAAAGCCTTCCCACTGGCCACCAACGGCCTGAGCTGTACCAATATTGGACTGGGAAAGTTCTGCGTTTGCTTGCGCAATGGAATCTGCGGTTGCAGCGTCCTGGAAATCGTCAGAAAAGAGGTCGTCTGACTGAGCAAACGCTAATGAGCCCGCGAACAATACAGCAGAAAGCATTTTGAACATTTTACTCATTTTGATCTCTTTCTTAAACGTTTAATGCCGGGGGAGGGAATCGAACCCTCACACTCTCGCGAGTACTGGATTTTGAGTCCAGCGCGTCTACCAATTTCACCACCCCGGCGGGGAGGTATCACAAATATAGAACATTTTTTGCGTTTTTTGTAGGTATAATGCGAAAAAACGCTTGTTTTATGCGTAAAAAACCGTAAAAAATTTTTTAGCTATACCGTTTGTAAACGTTTAGAGAGCTTGCTTTACAAGCATTGGCCTGAATTCAACGTTCAGCGGGGCTAGTTTCTTGGCTCCGTAATCCACTGCATTTTCCTTTGTATCAAATGGACCGGTGCGCACGATGTAAAGCACTTTGCCGCTTTCTAGAGTATTTTGCGTAATGGTGCAAGATATATTGCGCTTTTTCAGGTTATCTACGAGCAGGTCGGCGTTGGACTTGACGCCAAATGCGCCCAGTTGCAGCTGCCATGCGGATTTTTCTTCGACAGGCTTTGCTTCTGTTGGTTCTGTTTTGGGGGCGGCCGTTGCAACTTCTGTGGCCTTTGTTTCTGTTGCTTGTGGCTTAGATTCTGCTGTTTTAGGCTGTTCTGCTTTTGCGGCTTGTTCAGCCTTGACTTTGCGGGCTTCGCGAGCTTCGGGATTGCCGAGGTCCTTGCAGGCTTCGTTCAATTCTTCGCTGTGGGCGCGGTCTTGTACGGCGGCGCAGACTTTTTGCAGCACGGTGACCTGATGCGGCTGCGAAGTTTCGATGGCATGCACGAGAGATTCTGCGGCTTTGTTATAGCGGCCGAGGTACATCTGGAATTGTGCCTTGGTCATCATAAGATCGGCGTAAATGGCTTGCTGCGGGTTTGTCTTGTCTATGAGACTATCGAGGCGCTTGCCTGCTTTGCTGAAGTCAGCTGCGACACCCGTTTGCGAAAGGGCGAGGATGTTCCAAAGGTAACATTCGGTACGTAAGGAATCGGCCTGTGTTGGGCAGACTTGTTCGTATGCGGCAGCCGCTTCTTTCCAGTTGCCGTTGACATATGCTTTTTGT
Source organism: Fibrobacter sp. UWB12 (assembly GCF_900142485.1). Taxonomy (NCBI): domain Bacteria; kingdom Pseudomonadati; phylum Fibrobacterota; class Fibrobacteria; order Fibrobacterales; family Fibrobacteraceae; genus Fibrobacter; species Fibrobacter sp. UWB12. The sequence continues at coordinate 181,220 of NZ_FRAZ01000001.1, forward strand.
GCTGAAGCCAGTGTTTGTGCGGCTTGCGCGAAGGATGTTGTTGTAGCAAAAGCGCACAGTGCGCCTGTAATAACCAAATTTTGAATAAAATATTTAGCCATATTGCCCTCTATTTGCCCTCGAAAACAAAGATACAAATATTTCTACAAAAAGATATGACTGAAATTCTGTAACTCGTTGATATTCCGTAAGTTACGCGAGTGAACCGAGGGGTGGGGTTGGTGCTATACGAGCGTGCCGCGGAGAGTCCAGCCGCGGATATCGTCGATTTTTACCTGCACGTAATCGCCCGGCTTGATAATGCGGCTTTCTTCGGGCTTGAAGATGACCTTCTTGAAGTTGTCCGTTTTACCGACAAATTCAGTCTTGTCGCGGGTGGAGCTGGCTTCAACGAGGATTTCTTCGGTGCGACCGATCATCATCTGGTTACGTTTGAGCGTAATGGCGTTCTGGAGTTCCACGAGGCGCGTGTGGCGTGCGGATTTTTCTTCGGGCGTGAGAATTTCAGGCTCGTTGAACGATTCCGTGCCTTTGCGCGGGCTGTAGATGAACATGTAGGCGGTATCAAACTGGCATGCTTCAAATGCTTTGATAGTCTGTTCGAAATCTTCATCAGTTTCGCCCACGAATCCGCAGATGACGTCTGTTGAAATCGCGTAGTACGGGTCGTGGCTACGCAACTGTTCGATGACGGTCATGTACTGTTCCATGTTGTGCTGGCGGCGCATCTTCTTGAGGATGGCGTCGGAGCCGCTCTGGAGCGGGATGTGAGCGTAATGGCAAACTTTCGGGTTGTTCAAGAGAACGTCGATGAGTTCGTTCGTGTAGTGGCGCGGGTGCGGGCTTGTAAAGCGGATGCGCTTGATGCCGCCGATTTCGGAGACCTTCGTCAAAAGCGTGGCAAAGTCTTCGGTGGCGGTCTTGTAGGCGTTTACCGTCTGGCCGAGCAACATCACTTCGGTAATCCCCTTGTCGGCGGCTCTGCGGACTTCGGCAAGAATGTCGTCTGCTTCGCGGTATTTCTCGGGACCGCGGAGGTATGGCACGATGCAGTAGCTGCAACGCTTGTTGCAACCACGCTGGATGGCGACGAACGTGCTGAAGTTATTGCTCAACTTGGCGTAGTCGCCGAGGTAGTTTTCGTTGCGATCTTCGTCGATGAACATCTTGTGGTGCGTCTTGTGCAGCGGGCTCTGGGCATCGCCGAACAGCAGCTCCGGAATTTTGCGGTACTGGTCTGGGCCTACGATGTAGTTCACGTTCTTGAGGCGCTTGAGCAGTTCCGGGCCGCGGTTCTTGGCCATGCAGCCGCACACGACGACTTTCACGTCGGGATTCTTCTTGCGCAAGTACTTGAGCTTGCTGATGTTCACGATGGCGGTTTCCTCGGCCTTTTCGCGTACGCTGCAGGTGTTCACGATGATGATGTCGGCGTCTTCTTGGTTGTTTGTCTCGACGCAGCCGCACATGTCTAGCTGTTGAGCTATCATTGCGGAGTCGTATTCGTTCATCTGGCAGCCGTATGTGGCCAAGTGGTATTTCGTCATGCGGCCAAAGATAGTAAAAGCGTGCAAGGCGAGCGACGCGCGAGAAGTGCGGAAAACGCAAAAATCCCATAATCTCAATGGAAAGTTCTGAAAAGCCTTTGTGCCAAAATGATGTGAAAAAAATTGTAAAAGAAATTTTTTTGCATTGATTGTTTATTTTGAATTTTGTTATTTATGGCCATGGCAAATTTCTTTAGCAAATATTTTAGTGAAATCGCATTGATGGCTACAGCGGTGCTGTGGGCTGGCTGCGGTAATGTTGATAAAGATTCGAAAAATGAAAAGTCGGTAAGCAGCGCTTCGAATAGTTTCGGTGTATCTGAAATATCCAATTCTGTTGAATCGTCTGATTCTGCGGCGTTGCAGAATGTAACGGAAAAAGACGATTCTCTTGTGAGTGAAATTCTCAAAGATTCACTTGATGCGAACGCCCAAACAGTCGTATTGCTGGATTCCGCGAAACAGCTTGAAAAGCTGCGGACTATAGATAGCTTGATGAAGGCCTATTTCCCGATTGAATGGAATGATGTAGAAAAAAAGAAAGACGTATATCAATATGCTCTTATGATTTTTGCAAAAAATCGTGATTCGATTTTGAAAGCTAGATCAGATTTGGGCTCTGTTATGTGTCATTATGGTGTTATTGTAGATAGGTATAAACCACGTCCTCATCTTGGCTTTAAAGATGACTTTAAAGTTGGATTTAATGATGGTACTGGAAATTCTTCTGTAGATGGTAGGTCTATTCTTCAATCGTTATTGGGTATTTCGGATGTGTTTCCGTCTAAATGGTCTGTGAAAGTTCTTTATGAAAATATTGAATTCGCAGACAAACGAACTCCTAATCAAGATATGCTTTCTAGAATTAAACGTGTTATTCGACAAAGAACTCCCGGGTTAAGGCATTTATACGGAAAATTCCTTAAGAAAAATCCAGATAATTCATTTGAAGGTGAAATTACTTTGAAGTTAACGATTGCTGCGGATGGAACAGTAAAAAAATCTTCAATAAAGAAATCGACGACGGGCGTTAAAGAATTTGATGAAAATATAAGAATCGCTGTAAGTCGATGGACGTTCCCTAAGGTTAAATCAGGGACGATTGTTGTTTATGTTCCCATTCGTTTTTATGAATAAGCCTAGCCTTCGCACCGTCTAAATAAAAATTTGTATTTTCTAAGCATGAATAATATCGCAAAATCTCATTTGTTCTTGCTTGGCTTAGTTCTCCTGACAACGCTTTGGTCTGTTATTGGAGTTGAAGATACTTACCTCACGTGGATTCTTGAAGCGGCTCCCGCGATTGTCGGGCTGTTGGTCCTTGTATTTACCTACAAAAAGTTCAGGATGCCCACGTTTCTTTACGGGGTAATGGCGCTCCACATGGCGGTGCTTTTGGTGGGGGCGCATTATTCGTATGCGAATGTTCCGCTTGGATTCTGGATGCAGGATTGGTTCGGCTGGACACGAAACAACTACGATAAAATCGGGCATTTGATGCAGGGCGTTACTCCTGCACTTGTGATGATTGAACTTTTGCGCCGCACAACTCCAATCAAGACGACGGGCTGGACGGGCTTCTTGTCGGTGTGCGTGGCCGAGGCAATTTCTGCGCTTTATGAAATTATTGAGTGGCTGGCATCGCTCAGCAATCCGACGGATACGGAAGCATTCCTGGGAACGCAGGGCTACATTTGGGATACGCAAACGGATATGTTCATGTGTCTTATCGGGGCGACCATCGCGGTTATCATTCGCTTGTGGGTGCTGCGTTCGCAAACTACGAAAATTGCATTTTAGTAGCATATTTGGGCAAAAAAAACGCCCCTTGAACGTGTAAAATTGTCTTTCTACGCTGATTTTTCTGATTTGAATTTTGTTATTTATAAAGCATGGCGAAAAACTTCAGCAAATTTCTTGGCAAAGTGGCGCTCATGACTGCGGCTGCGTTGTGGGCTGGTTGTAACGATTCTGATAAAAAGTCGGATGTTTCTCAATCGCAAATTTTGGGAAATGCGGCGCAATCGGCGAATAGTTCTCTTTCTGCGGATACTTTGGTGTCTGAAAATGAGTTTGCGGAATCGTCTGCTTCGGATAGCGTTGCTGTGATAGAACCTGCCAAGGATTCCCTGTTGAAAAAGGTTGCTCGCGTTGCCAAGATGAAGCCTGAAATCGGTATGATTCGGGCTTTGTACGGTGTTATTGAAGAAAATATGGGGAGAGCGGTTGCTCTTTATGGAGTTCGGCCTCCGCGTGAGATTGTTTCTCCTGATGACCCTCGTGAAATTAGCCGGCCGCCTCGCTCTGTTCCTCGTTGCCTTGTCAAAGAATTGACGGAAGATGATGTTGTCGTAGGGAAGGATAACGACATTGATGTTAAATATTTTCTGAAAGCATTCCGTCAGCGTTCGCCGGCCATACGCCATATCTGCAATAAGAATCTTTATAAAAATGTAAAGTATAGCGCTAAACGTGCTAAGGAATTTGAAGGAGAGACTGTTTTTGAACTGAAGATTTCTCCGAGTGGAAACGTTGAAAATGTCGAGATTAAATCAACGAATGATCAGTTTAGCGAAGAAATCAGAAAATCAATAGCTCGTTGGGCGTTCCCGAAAACGCAAAGAGGCGGGACGTTTACATTCCCTGTTAATCTGTACGAAGTTATTCCTTCGGCTGCATCAAGTGCTTCTGAACAGCCTTTGTCGCTGACAGAATAATTTTGTATAATACAGAGTATGTCTAGGTTCTTTAGAAAAAAATTTCATAAAATTACGCTGTTGATCACGGCTGTATTTTGGGCTAATTGCGGTGCTGCTGAAGAAATGCAGGATACGACCGGTGTTTTGAATGATTCTAGCAAGTTAGAAACGTCTGATTCCACAAAAAAAGAAAAAATTTTAGAAGTCTCGGATTGGCTTGATTATGATTTAGTATGTTATTATGGTGTTAATGCGGATAATTATGAACTAGGGGATCCGTGGGATGGCCTTGAATATGCAGCTCGAGAATTAACCCAAATTTTAGATGATAAACAAAGATTGAAAAGGTAATGGAATTATCTAATCGATAAATTCTGCGAAATCCTTGATGTGGCCTGCGGTATAGCGCGGTTCTAGCGGGAGCAGATTTTCTGCTTTGCCGAAGCCTTCAAAAAGCGTGATGCAATCGATGCTTGCGTTCTTTGCTGCTAGAACATCGGGCGTGTCGTCGCCAATCATAATTGCTTTTTCGGGGACGATTCCTGTTTGGTGGAGAATCTCGAAAATCCCGGCGGGGCTTGGCTTGCGTTCGGGCGTGGTGTCTCCACAGAGGTATGTGGCGAACGAATTTTCAAGACCGAATTTTTCGAGAATTTTTTGTGCGGGTGCGACCGGCTTGTTTGTGAGCATCGCGGCGCATTTATTCCCGGCGCAGTATCCATTACCATTCGCGCAGTTTCCGTCACGTTTGATGTTTGCGATTCGTTGAACGAGTTCTATAACCCCTTCGTACGGTTCTGTATTTTCAGTACAATGTTCCCAATAGTATTCTGAATAAACTTTATGAATTTCTTTGATGCGTTCTTCGCTGTAGCCATTGCTGCTTAGCACGGCGGCGACTTTATCGATATCACGAATGTTTTCCATGCCGACATAATTAGCGGCTACCGCTCGACGTATGAGGTTCATGGAGCCGTTTCCGATGAAGATTTTTACATCTTCGTTGGGATGTGTTTTAAGCCCGAACTGCTTCATTGCGTAATTCACTGCGGGTGCCAAATCGCCAAGTGTGTTGAATAGCGTTCCGTCCAAATCGAAAATGAACAGTTCTTTTTTCGAAAGCAATGCTTTGAGTTCGTCGCGTGGAGTCATGGCGCCAAATTTAGAATTTTGTATATTCATTTTATGATGAAGTTCTTGATTATACCAATTCTCGTGTGCCCGTTGCTTATGGCGTGCGGGCCCTGCGCTTCTACGAATACTTGCGCTGAAGAATGGTATAAGGAAAGTCAGGATGAGTATAATAAGAAACATGCGATGTGCATTGATCAACCCAAGTACGATGAATGTGTCGATTATTATCGCACTGTACCGATATCTCCTGGTTTTTCTATTTCCAGTTATTGTTATGATCAATCGAAATATCGTTGTATAGATCGTAAATCATCTTCGTCTAGAAAGAAATGGTGACATTTTTGTATATTAACCAATATGAATTTCAAAAAGTTTTCTCTTGCACTTTTAGCTGCGTTTTTTGTGGCTCCCGTACTTGCTGACGATATTATCCGTTTCGTGCCGGATCCGTACCCGATTGGTTATGCGGACCAGGGCGATGTGCGTCATATCGTTATCAAGGGTGCCAATATTACGAATAAAGAAATAACCCTTGAAACCGTGATGGGTCAAGGTATTGGCATGTCGAATTTTAAGTATCCGACTAAGATTGCACCGAATGCTGCGGTGACAATTGAATTTGATATGGATTTTGCTGGCATGGATGGTCAAATCAATCCGGTTGTTGTGATGATTGACAATCAGGGCAAGTCGTATGCTGCTCAACTTGATGGCTATGTGAAAAATCCGATTTTCTTTGGCGAAAAGCTATTTGATACGGGGTACTACGCTCCGAATGAAAAGCGTGAATGGACGTTCTACGTGTGGGGAACCGACAAGAAAACTCGCCCAGACCTAACTCTTGATGAAAATGCTCAAAAGGAATTTAAGCTCAAGACCAAGAACGTGATGCTCAATGTTGATGATTTGGGTAAAATTAAGGAAGGGGGCAAGGTTCCTGGATTGAAGTTGACCCTTTCGACGAGTGGACTTTCCCGCACGGGGTGGGAACTCAAACAAAAGAGCATTCGCAAGATTGTCGGCTTTAAGAGCAAAAAATTCCCGAAGGCAACACCTGAAGTGCTTATCGTTGGTTATTGGAAGGACTAGCGCTGCCGGAATGGTCTAATTGTTGCTTTTTTCAAGAGTTTGCCTTGAAAAAATACCATGGTTTAACTAACTTTGGCATACTCTTGTAAGAGACCTCGGGATGTAGCTCAGCCTGGTAGAGCGCTTGAATGGGGTTCAAGAGGTCGCTGATTCGAATTCAGTCATCCCGACTAAAAAGACTCGTCATTGACGAGTCTTTTTCGCGTTAATGTCTGCGCGAATTACAGCCCGTGTTCGAGCGAATAATCCGAAATCTTGATGAGTGTATCGAGCGTGGCGTGCATTTTGGCGGTGCGTTCGGCTTCTGTTTTGGCGAGGTCGTGTTCCTGATGCATGTCGCCATCATCAAAGAGGTAAACTTCGTCATTGGAGTTTGTCTTTGAAACTACGCGGTATTTGTCGAGGCCGAGTGCAGAATAGCCCGAGTATGCTCCTAGCGAGAGCCCTGCGCGTTCCTTTTTGACAATCGTGCTGTCTGCATTCAGAGTGGTTTCTGTATTGCGCAGCAAGTTGTGTCCCATGAAAATATTCGGGACTGCAAATCCGGCGAGCTCGAGTATGGTGGGGGCGATATCGATTTGCGCGGCAGTTGTCGTGTCGTGAACCGGTTCAAGCCCTTTGCCGTGGATGATAAACGGAATCCAGCTGATGTTCGAAAATCCGCCGCCGTTCATGGTCGAAACTCCATTTTCGCCTAAGGGGAAACCGTGGTCTGCCATGATGATAACGTACGTGTTCTTGTACCATTCTTCGTTTTGAATGGAGCGGATGAAGTGCGCGAGTTGCCTGTCGGCATAGTTCATGGTGACGTTGATACGCTCTTGTAGGGGGCGTGCTTTTTGCTCATCGGTCATGCCTGCTGCAAAGTTGAACGGGTAATGGTTGGAGCGCGTCATGAGCGTGGCGAGGAACGGCTTGCCTGCTTTGGAGAGTGTGTCGCGCACATATTGAGAGGCATGTTCCATGAAGGTCGAATCATCTTCGCGCTCGCGGCTGTAATGTTCTGCAGTGTACCATTTGGCCATCCAGACACCAAGATTATCCCAGGCGGGGTCGGCTGCTGACATGTAGTGTGTGCTGTAGCCGTTGTTTGTCAGTACGGATACAAAACTGGGGAGCGTGACATGTGCAAGGTCGGTTGCTTGCGAAAGTCTAGAATGGTGCGGGATGCCTAAGTGTGTCGAAAGAACGCCGCCTGTTGTCGGGACTCCGCTTGTATGCATGCGCATCCACACGTGAGAGTTGGCGGCAATTGAATCGAGGAATGGTGTAGGCGAGGGTTGGATTTGTGGATTCATGTAGCCCGTGTTAAGTCCTCGATGCGATTCCATAAGCACTAAAATGAAGTTGGGGTTCATTTTGCGCTGGGCGGCGAGTTTTTCGCTATTCTGGAGCTCTGCGCTTGGTACTCGGTAAAGCGGAAGTCCATGGCCTTCTTTATCATCTGAGAATTTCCAGAGATTATCGCCTTCGACGCGTTGCCACAGATTTTGGTAAGCGGTGCGGTAAGAGGCTAGTTCTTGTTCGGAAAGCCCTGCTGCACTTTTTGCAACGAATAGATCGTTATAGACTAGCGAAACTACCGGACGGAGTTTTGCCATGCGAGCGTTCCCGGTCCAGATAAAATAAACAAATAGGTAAGAGGCTATGTAAAAGATGACCATTGCAATGACGGACTTTTTCATGCGGAATCCGTCTGGCGTGCGGTAATGCTTGCTCAACAGTTTGTATAAGCCGTAGGTCAACGGGAGCATCAGTACGAGCACAACGAATTGCATATAAGGGATAGACAAGTCGTTTGCCACGTAGTCATAGAACATGGCAATTGATGATGTGTCCTTGTAGGTGTCCACAAGGCCGAAGCTCAGGTGCCCGCCCAAGAATCGCTGGACTTCGTTGTCTAAAAGCGTAAAAAGTAAGATGACGCTATGGAAAATGGTGTAGGCAATCGTCGTGATTTTCGTGACTTTAGGGATTGCAGATGCCTCGCATCTCGAACTTGCGATTTTTGCGGCAATTCCGCCGAGCAGCATAAACACCACAAGCGCATTGCAAATCCACATAAAGTCGATGCAGACAGCGTGGAAAATAAACCAGTCCGGCTTAGATACAAACGGGAATCCGTAAGGATTGCTACGGAAGAGTAGCATTACGCGGAGCAGAATGTGCGTAACCCAAAAGGCGAGCGAAATTAAAACCAAGTTCTTGGATGGCTCAAAGAACTTGGCTATTTTCTGTATAAAATTTTTCATTTTTTAAGTCCGGTAATTTCTTTGTACAAAGCGAGTTGGCGTTTGAAACAATCGTTCCAACTGAATTTCTCGGCGTACTTTCGTGCTTTTGCTTTTTTGTCGGTGAGGTCTGAATTGTAGAGCTCGACAATCGCATCGGCTAAGGCTTCGGGCGTGCGTTCCTTGAGGATTGTTCCTGCGCCTGATTCCGTGACATGTTCGAATGCGGCCCCGGCGGCAGCGCCGACAAGAGCGTTCCCGCTAGCCATGCTTTCGAGGATGGAAAGTCCGAACGTTTCCCAGCCGGAGAGCGCAAGTCCCATATCAACGCTTGCGTAATAGCGGGCCATTTCATCGATGGAGTTTACGAATCCAATGTAGCTCACGTGCTTGTATTTTTCGGCAGCAGCTTGAACGAGCGGGAGGCTTGGGCCTGTGCCTGCAAAGACTATTGAAGGCTCGTGTCCGAGCTTTTGTGTTAGAATGTCGTATGCGCCAAGAACAAGGTCTATGCCTTTTTCGTTGCAATGCCTGTGCGGGAAAAATATCGTGAGTCGGTTGGGCTCGCCGTCCTTAAGTTTTGCAACAAGCGCTTCGTCACGTCTGCTGGGCGAAAATGTATCGATATCGCAACCGAGCGGAATCCAACGTGGGTTGGGGAGGCCGTTCTTTTTGAGGCGCGCCATGGCTTCTTTTGATGAAGCTTGTACGCAGTCGAAATCTTTAAATTCTTGCTTCGCGTACCAGAATGCAATTTTGCGGAAGAACGTTCCCGTGCCTGCGCCAAATTTTTTTGCAATGGGTCTGCCTACATAGGTTACCGGAAAATCGGCATGCCAAAAACTGAATAGCGCTGCGTTGGGAACAACTTTTTTTGCAATATTGCGGACAACGGATGGCAAAATATATGGAGAACCGACTTCAATTGCATCGGGCTTGTATTTTTCAAGAATCGGGCGGATTTGACTGCCCTTCCACATAAAGCGGTATTCCCAATTGCCTGGGAACCGGAATGCTTCCACATGCTCGATGATCAGCCCTTCGCTTCGCGTTTCTGTGTACGTGCTTGAAGAGGGCATGACAAATACCGAACGGACTTCGCTTTGCTTTTCGTAAAAAGCCATTTTCTGCAAATGGTAACGACGGACTCCGCCTCCTGACGGACTCCAGAAGTTGTTGAAATCAACGATGGTAAACATTAAGCTTCTTTCATGCGGCTAGATTGTGGGTCAATCAAAATCTTGTCTTCGTAAATGCGGCTTGTACCCAGTCTCTTCGAATCGACCGAGAGGCTCAATGCGCCATCCTTTTCGACGAGCCAATAGATGGCGTCGGAATCGCGGAGGTAAGCGCGCGGCCCCAAAAGACCCATGTTAGAATCGATGAGTTCACCACCGAGGAAAATGGGAATGTCGAGGGCCTTGTACAAGTCGAGCATGATGGACGAACGCTTTTCGTGAATGTCCGGAAGTTCCGGACGATCGGTAATCTTCAAGTGGTCAATCCCATCAATCACGAGAATCAAATCGGGATGGTCCTTGAGTTCCGGCTGTAGCGTTTTGAGAAGATCGTTAAAGTCGAGCGAAGGCATGTCGTCCCAAATCTCGAGACGATTGTTACGCACATAGCCCATCAAGTCGCGTGTCGCATCCGTAATCTTCTGGTTGATTTCGTTGTCTGCATTCTGCTTGCGAACCGTGAGAATGGATTCGCCAATAAGCATGGAAACAAGCCTGTCGAAAATTTGACGGCGCGGTGTTTCGTAGGCAACGTAAATGATTTTAAGGTTCGGATTGCTCTCGATGAGGTCGAGCGTGATGCTCGAAAGTAAAAATGTCTTGAGGCCGAACGGTTGCGACGATACAAAGAAACAGCCCGACTGCACACCGTCGATTTCCTTGGTGAGTTTGGGGAACGTGCTGAGCTTGTAGCCCACGCTTTGGTCCGGCGGGCATGCCATCGCGTTATCGAAGTTTTCCTTGATGTCCTGCAACAGCATCGAGCGGCGGTGGGAGTGGATTGTATCGACTTCGGTTTTAGCAATGAGATCGAGGAGCTGGTCTGCTCCGTTCTTGCGTACGAATGTATCGACCGTCTCGTCTTTCGGGAGGATGATGGACTTGAGGCTCATGTGCATTTGTTCGGCGAGCTTCAAGTACTTTTGAATCTTGAGTTCCTGATTGCGGCGGTCTTCTTCGCGGCGTAACAATACCGTGAACGATTCAGCACCACAGGCTTTTAACTTGTACAGGTGGTTGATGTTCAATTCCTGGAACATCGTAGAGACAACGCCTGGAATACCGGCGAGGTCGGCGGTGAGGGCGTCAAAGAACCCTTGTACAATAATCGGGTTGCTGCTATCGGCTTGAATGTTGAACGGAATTACGGTCGGACCGGATGCATAAGTGATGTATGTATGGCTCTTCTCGTTATCGTCGATGAGCCTTCCGTAAACGGAGTGGATGAACCCCTTGGAGTTTCGGGCCGGAATTGTAATTCTCGGTTCGTGGTATGCATCAAGGTTGTCGAGGTAAAAACTGATCTGGTGGCGTTCGATGCCCGAAAGCATGCAGTAGCTGATGAACGGTTCTGGGTCACCGCTGTAGTAGCCGAGACCGTAAAGCTGAGCTTGACCAATGCTCCAACCGCGTGCTTCCAAGAATTTTGCCGAAGACGGGCTCTTGCAGGCAGCCCAGTGGCAATAACGAACAAAACATTCTAGGACTTTAGACTTTTCGCCGCCAACTTCCTTGACCCACGGATGTTCGCTATCTTGGCTGTTTGCCAAGTCCTTGTCGAGCGATCCGAGAAAGTCATAGGCTTCGGAACGAGCTGACTGTTCGTCGAGACCGTTAAAACGGCTCTTCATGAGAAAATCGACCAAGTCTCCTTCTGCACCGCATTGGAGACAGCGGTAGCGCCAGTAACCTAGCGCATCATAGAAGAATAGAGAGGTCTCTTCGGGGGAGTGGAATGGGCAGCAGGCTATAAGGTTACGGCCCCAACGGCTCAGGGGAATACCCAGTTGTCTTGGGTGTGCTTTCGTTCTCATATAATCTGCATGTTCCTGGTCAATCAGCATGGTCGCCTCCTATAGAGAAATCTAATAAAGTCCGCACCCGCAAATGCGTTTTTTTTGAAAAAAAAGCATTTTTATCTATTTTTTTGTCATGGTTATTCTAGGTATCGACCCGGGCTCCATTACGACCGGATATGCTTTCTTGAAAAAAACGGGCAATCAAATTCAAGTCCTTGAGTATGGCACGTTTCATGCAAACGCCACAAAGAGTCTTGAAGACAGGCTTGTGCATATTATTTCGGAGCTGGAAGAGCGTTTGGACCATTATCATCCGGATGCTTTGGCGATGGAAGGCGTGTTTTTTGCCAAAAATGTGAAAAGCGCTCTTGTGCTTGGGCATATCCGTGGGGCGATACTTGTGGCGTGCCACCGTCGCGGGATGACGTATGACGAATACCCACCGCGTGTCGTGAAACAGGCTGTTACAGGTGATGGGGCTGCCTCGAAGGAACATGTGGCGAACATGGTCTTTGCTCGCCTCGGGATTGTTGCTTCTGAACTACCGCTCGATGCTACTGATGCGCTTGCCATTGCGTGGACCCATGCGAATCCGGCCTCTCCGGTGCAGTCGCTTGTTACGAAAAAGAAGACTGCTAAAAAGAAAAAGGCGACGGTGCAGCAATGGAAGGATTTGATTGAAAAGATGGGAGGGACTATTCAATGACGGATATGTCTCAGTTATTGCCGTATGGCCTTGGAACGCCCGATTTGGTCGAGTTCCAGCCGGGGTATTTTGTTGACCGGGAAATTGTTGGCGATTTGCAGCTGCTTGCGCAAGAGGCTGCCGCGAACGGCTTTGAACTGCGCCTTGAGTCGGCGTATCGTTCGTTCGAAAAGCAACTTTCGATTTGGAACCGCAAGGCACGAGGTGAACTTAAGCTCTTGAATGAAAACGGCGAGCCGATGGAACACCCGAAAGATGAAGAAGAACTGATGTATGCGATTCTCACTTGGTCTGCTCTTCCGGGGGCGAGCCGTCACCATTTGGGGACGGACATCGACGTAGTCGATGGAGCTGCGTGCCCGGAGGGCTACGAGGTCCAGCTCACGCCCGCGGAATGTGAAGGCATGTTTGCAAAATTCCATGCGTTCTTGACGGCGCGCATGGAGGCGGGTGAATCGTTCGGCTTTAGCCGTGTGTTTGTTCCTGGTCGCGGAAAAATCAAGCCCGAGGGGTGGCATATTGCGCATCTGCCGACATCGCGCAAACGCTTGGAGCACTTTTCGCTCGATGTGCTGCGCAACATTTATGAACGCTCGGATATGGAATGTAAACGCGCTGTACTGGCGAATCTCCCGCAGCTTGCTGAGGAATACATCTATCCTTACTTTGTGTAGAATGCATTACGTCATACTGAGCCCAAAGGGCGAAGTATCCAGTTAAATTTTACAGTTTACTAGTTCTATGAATTTTACTCCTGAATCTCGCGGTATAATCTGGTTGAAATCTTCTATCTATGGCCGTTCGGTGCTGGGTGCTCCGCTTTTGTATTTCCCATGCAAACGAGAATGTAAATTGCTCGTCATAGCCGGGATTCACGGTGAAGAACCGGAAACAACGTTTCTCTTGAGCCGAGTATTACGGGCTTTTGAAGACAACTTTGATTCCATTGCATTTATTCTGAGTGCCAATCCTGATGGCATGGTCCTTGGAACGCGCGGAAATGTACACGGAGTGGACTTGAACCGCAATTTCAAGACGCAGAACTTTTCAACAGAAATGGTCGCTTCACGTTCAATTTTGGAAGCTCCGCGAGACACACTTTTGTCGCCGGGGGCTGTAGCCGGGAGCGAACCGGAGACTCAGGCTCTTGTTGAGTTGGTTGAAAAACTGAAACCTGCAAGTGTTATTTCGATGCATGCTCCGATGGCTTGCGTCGATGCTCCACAAAAGACTGCGCTTGTCGAAGGCTTGATGGATACGTTTAACTTGCCTTGGTTGCCAGACATTGGGTACAAGACGCCGGGGAGCTTTGGTACGTGGTGTGGTGAGCGCGGACTGGAATGTGTGACGTTGGAACTCCCGCGCATGTCGTTGGAGCATTTGTTTGACCGCTATGGTCGTGCGTTTGCGGAATTTCTGGAATGCCAGGGGACGCACTAATCCACTATAGCCTATAAAAAGGAAATGCCCGCTTTTCGGCGGGCTTTTTGCTTGAAATTTAACTGGATCCTTCGTTTGTGCTGCGCACTTCGCTCCGGATGACGTTGTTTTATCGACTACTTCTTTGAGGCCTTAGCTTCTTCGATGATTTGCTTGCGGGTTGCAAGGCCAACGCCGAAGCCGATGAGCATGTAGCTTGCTCCAAGGAGAAGCAAGTATTCAAGAATGTACGGCACCTTTTCGTTGTAGAAGAGGATTCCGGCAACGTAGGTGAGCAAAATCAGAACAATCTGGAAAATGTTGAAAGCCTTGTTCTTGCGCGGCTGGAGCTTCGGGAGGAACAACGGACTCACCATTAAGAATCCTGTTGCAACGAATACGATAACCGGAAGCCAGAAGAGGAATGTGCTCGGATCGGCAAAAACACCCTTGGTCTTGAGGAAAACGATAAGCACGGCGTTGATCATACCGGCAAATGTAGAAGGAAGTCCGGAGAAGTGGTGGTGGTAGGTGTCGGAGTCGCATGCGTTGTACTTGGCAAGGCGCATGGCAGCACAGAGCACGTAAACGGAGAGAGCGACTACCATCAGAAGGCCGTGGTTCTGGAACCATTCCGGTGCATAAATCTTGTAAGTGAAGAAGAAGCAGAATGCCGGGGCAAGGCCGAAAGCAATCAAGTCAGCGAGGCTGTCGAACTGGGCTCCGAATTCGGAACTGGCGTTCACGAGTCGGGCTGCAAAACCGTCAAGCTTGTCAAAAAGCGCGCACAACATGACAAAATATGCACCCATGCGGATTTGGTCTGCCGTACTAAAAGAACTGAACGCTCCTGTTGTCCAACAAATGGAAAACACACCCAACAAAAAGTTCAGGCTTGTGAAAGTATTTGGCAAAACAAAACGTAATTTTCCCACGATATACTCCTTGAATTGGTGTGCAAAAAATAAATTTTTTTGAGAGAAAAGGAACTTTTTTATTGATTATCCGGCTGTTCGACGGGTACAATTTCCCAAAGAGCGCTCACTCCGGCGGCCACAATCAGGTTATTGGGGGGCGCATACGGGTTTTCTTCCGTGGGGAAGTTCGTCCAGTGCTTGGTAGAGAACTGGTAGTAGGTCGATGGCCTGTACATGAGGGGAATGAGGGGGACCGTTTGCATAAATAGCTTGTTGAGTTCACGGTAGGTTTCTACGAGCGAATCTTCGGCTGTAATGGTCGGTATTTGCATCACGAGATTGTTTATTTCGGCGTTCTGGAATCGTCCCGGGTTTGCAAATGTTTCTTCGCCAACCGGTTTATAGTTAGCTGTGCTTAGCATTTGGTAGAATCTGTGCCAGGGATTTGCAACAGAGTGTTCCGTGGGCGGAGTCTTAAGGGATAGGTCGAATGTCCCTCGGCGGATGTTCGTGTCCCATATTCCATAATCGATAATTTTTGCTTCGGCGGTAATGCCGATTTCTGCGAACGATTCGGTTAAGACGTTGATTGCATCGATCCAGTCGGTCCAACCTTGCGGGCACTCGATCGAAATTGTGCGGACAGGCTTTTTCTTTTTGTCGAGAAGTTTGCCTTCTTCGTTCCATGAGTATCCGGCTTCCGCAAGAATCTCACGGGCCTTATCCGTGTTATAACTATACCCGTAGGTTTCGATATCTTCTTTGTTGAAATACTTTTTCTCGGTGCCAAAGGGCAAAATGAACCCGGGCTGTATGGCGGGGGTATAGTTCGAAAATGCTTTGGCTTTGATTTTTTCAAAGTCGATGGAATGGGCGAGGGCGCGCCTAAAGGCTACGTTGTTGAACGGTTCCTTGGTAGTCGCAATGATGAGAGCTGTTAGGGTTGAGGGGAGTTGGTAGGGTTCCTCGCGGCTCCAGGCTCGGATGCTGTCCTTTGACTTTTCCCAAATTCTGGGTAGAAAAATCGAAGAGACATCAAGGTTCCCGCGAATCATTGCGCTATTGAAGTTGTCGTTCTTGTCGTAAATGGGGTGGATGATGTACTTGGGGGCGGGCTTCCTTTTGCCATAATGATTTTGGCGCCAGTAGTTTTCGACACGTTCAAGAACAATTTGGTCGGGGGTGTAAGTCTTGAGGGTGTACGGCCCCGAAGCGATCGGGTGAGAATCGTTTGTGAATTTGAGAATCTTCTCCATGCTGTATGTTTTTCCGCTTTTGGCGGATTTGATCAGCGGTTCGAAGACGGACTTCGGGAGAATAGATGTCTCGGCGATGGCGTTCAAGGCCATGAGCGGGTTTTTGTTGTCAGACAAAAGAAACGTGATATGGTTATCGCCGTCGTCCGTAATGCTTTTGAAGTGCTTCCAGTTGTTATGGTGTGCCGTCGGGAGCAGTGAATCTATCCTGAATGAGTAAATGACATCGTCAGGAGTGACTGGTTCTCCGTTGTTCCACTTGGCTCGTGAATCTAAATGAACGGTAATGCTCGAATCCGTCTGGGTGAATCCATCGGCTAGCATCGGGTCCAGATTCTCGGTAAGCTGGTTAAACGTGAGGAGCGACTCGTACATGAGTCTTATGTTGCCATCAGTCGGGAAGTTCGGGTCGGGATCGAGCGGATTGAACGTGGTGGGTGGAGCCCAGTCGAACCCTCCGATGTACAAAGTCTCGTTTCTCGGAAATTCAGAAACCTTTTCTTTGGGCGTCTTTGATGCATCGTCCTTGCAGCCTGCGACCATGAACGCAACCGCTATGGAGAGGTAGCAAAAGGGGGCGATTTTTTTGAAATGGACGCTCATTTAGTTCCTGTAAAACTTGATGCGCAAAATGTAGTGAGATTTTGCGAATATGACCACTAAAATTTAATTTACCAACACCCTTACAGTAGTTTATTGAATCAAATTGATGCCAAATTAAAGCGGAAACGCATAAAGTACCCGTTTAGGCGATGCACTAAACAAAGTATGGTTCAAAATAAGCGGGGTTCCTGCACCGCCAGGGGTGTTAAATGTTTTGACAACTTTCCCGTTCTTGATCGAAATGGCTATGATTTCGTTGCCTTGATCTATCCATGCTTTTCCGTCGTAAATGAACGGCTTTGAAAATGTGGATTTTTTCCCTTGGTATTTCCAGAGCGGGGTACCGATGCTTGAATAAAGGAAAATAGACTGGTCCGAAAGCGAAATGATGATTTTGTCTTCACCTTGGTCTTTGAACACTTGCATTGAAACAATTGGATTTTCCATGAGCACTTGCGTTGGACTGAATTCCTTGCGCTTCGTGTTTTGCAAGAAAAGTTTGTTGGTGCTGGAAACAAGTACAAGCGTTGAATCAATACCTTCCATTGCCGTGATGTTGACTTGAACTTTGTATGTCGATTTTTCTATGGTAAGTCCATTATCGTCATTTATGCGCATTAGTTCGCCATCGAGGTTGCAAAGTTGCAAGAATTTGTTCATTTTGACAACGTGGAACGGCATCGAATAGACTTTGCGCGACCAGACAAGGCTATTGTTTACTCGTGAAATCTTCAGCAAAAATCCATTCCAAGTGGAGGCGTAAATGTAGTCCCCGGAAATTGTAAAGCTAAACGCCTTGCCGGGCAGTTGTAACGGCTTGTTGAACGTTTCCTTGTTCATGTCGTAAATGTTCATCTGGTAGCCGGTCGATATCACAATTGTATTTTCGTCGGACTGGATGACGGGCGCATTGCCGATTTTGCCGATATATTTGCTCCAGCGTTGCTTGCCGTTTTCGGCATTGATGCAGATGATCTGTTCGGTGGCGGGGTCTACCATGTAAAGGTTCTTTTTGGAACCCAGCAATTGCGGATATATGGTCTTTGGAGAAATGTTCAGCTGGCTTGCATAGTTTGCTCCGATAACCTTGCTGTAGTATTTCAAAACAATGCGTGCAATTTGTGGACTTCCGGTAGAAAGTCTCACGGCTTCGGCCCATGCTTTTTGGCGGTCTTTTTCGGGCGCATCTTTTATTTCTAGGTTAAACGCTTTGAGGAAGTGTGCTTCGGCGTTGCCGGGCTCGTTCTCGATAATCGATTCGAGATAGGGCGGAATTTTATCCCATTTTTTTTGCTTTGCCAAATGAACAGCTTGAGAAGCTAACTTGCTCGAATACAAAGGACGTTGCCCGTAATAGTGGGCGTCGATGGCAAAAATTTTCCGGTTGCTGAAGGGAACGTAAATATAGCGCCTTTTAATGATGGGGTGCGTCATGGGGGGCTTTGCGAAGTTGAATCCCCATAGCGGGCGGAGTAACGTGTCGACGGTGATGACTGAGCCTTCGTTCGAAAATAGTCCGAGAGTTCCCCGTGCTAGCGTGTACATGTTCGATGCGTTTGCCCGAACGGTTGAAAGAACAGTGCCCGAGGCTTGGTCGTACAAGGTGATTTTCCCGGAAGCTTCAAGTGTGACAATGTTGTTTTCGAAAGCCTGGATGCTTTCTACGTTTCCGACTTCGACTCTCCAGAGCGTTTTTTGAGGGTCTTGCAAACTGTAGCAGAATAGCGCATTTCCTGAAATCAAGTAGATGTAGTCTTTATAGATAAAGACTTTCTGGATTATGTCGTATTGCGCAATGGTGAATGTTTCTGTCGCTGAACTTGCCGAAATAAAATGTAACGCGTTATCGGTGCAGTTAATGATAAAGTTGTCGTTGATGAACTGGTTGTTTTGCAACTGGCAAGAGGAATAGTCGGTATTATTCTTGATGATGGTTCCCTTGCGGTCAAGAATGTAAAAGCCTTTATCGGCGATGGCGATGGCGTTCCCGTTTATGGCGGTGAACTGGTTTATATTTTTTACGGCATAAGAAATTTCTTGATTGGGCGAATTATGCGGCTTGAAAAAGAGCGAGTCGCGAGTGGCATTCTGGTACCACATTCCATCGGAATCAATTTGCAATAAGTGGCTTGATTCGTCTAGCTTTGATGCTATTTCTACGACTTTTCCGTTTTCGATTTTAGCAATGTGTCCGTTTTCGAAAAGAATGTTGGCGTTTTTGCCATCGAAGAATTTGCGGATGGGGCTTTTGAGTGTAATGATTTTTTGCAAAAGCCTTTCTGGAGAATAAGTTGTTGCCGCGTCACGCCCAGCGAGCCAGTAAGCCTTGCTGGTGGTTTGGGTAAAAGCTTGGCTGCGCCCATAATAGTGATTTGCCTGGGCCTTGTTATTTGCCAAGTCGTAAATCTTTCCGAGGTAAAAGAATGCCGATTCCTTGTCGTCATCATCACCCTGGCGCGAAATCTTTTCAAGCAATCGGATTGCTTCGCCTGCTTCGCCTTTCATTTCAAAGAGGTAGATGGCTTCTTGGAGTTGCGAAGCCATCTTGCCTGCAAATGCTTGGCCAGAAAACAGCGAACAGAGGACGAGGATTGTAAGAATCCACGCCTTGTATGCGTTGCTTCTGTTGAACCAAGAATTAAGCATCGAACTTGTAGCCTGCTCCACGGATTGAAAGGATGATTTTCGGATTTGCCTGATCGTCTTCGAGTTTGCGCCTCAAGTTTACGATATGATTGTCGATAGTTCTTGTCGAAGGCATGTTGTCGGGAGTGTACCCCCAGAGGTCTTGCAATAAGTCTTCGCGCAAAATGACTTCGCCGCGGCGCTGCCAGAAGTACTTGAGAATCTGGAATTCTCTTGTGGAAAGTTCAAGCGGTACACCGCCCTTTGTGGCAACGAACTTCTTGAAATCCATGTGGATGTCGGCAAAATCAATGACGTCCACCGATGAAAGCTGCTTGGCCGGAGCTTTCTGGAGATCGATGCGGCGGAGAAATGCCTTTACACGAGCCAAAAGTTCAAGAATCGAGAACGGCTTTGTCACGTAGTCATCGGCGCCCATGTCGAGGCCTGCAACCTTGCTGGTCTCTTCGGTCTTTGCCGTGAGCATGATGATTATGCATTCCGGATGTTTCTTGCGGATGAAACGGCAGACTTCAAAGCCGCTCTTCTTGGGTAACATCACATCTAGCAAAATCAAGTGCGGCTGGAACGAGTCCGTCTTGGCGATAGCTTCTTCGCCATCGCATGCCGTTTCGACTTCGTAGTTTTCGAGCTCGAAGTTATCCTGGAGCCCAAGCCGGATGATTTCTTCGTCTTCAACAATAAGGATTCTGTGTTGTTGCATAATCATTCTGCCTTTTTGAATCGTACGGTAAATGTGGAGCCCTTGCCGGGTTTGCTAGTGAGCGAAATGGTAGCCTTGTGCGATTCCGCTACGCGCTTGACAATAGCAAGGCCAAGTCCGGAGCCTTTGGTGCTGCGAGTCATTTCGTCACCAACTCTATAAAAATCATTAAATATATTTTTTTGTTCCGAAGTGGGAATACCTATACCGGTATCTGCAACGGAGAAAACGACTCTGTCTTCATCGGGGGCTACCGTTATAGTAATATCGCCAGGGGCGTTTGTATATTTAATTGCATTCTCGATAAGGTTTTGCACCAAGCTGTATAGGGCTGTGTAATCGCCAATGACATATAAACTGGGTTCTATCTTGGTATTGAACAAAAGCCCTTTTTCGACACCGATATCTTCGACGTTATCAAATACCTTTTGCACGCAAGCCGAGAAATCGAGCTTTTCCCAATGGAATCCGCCCTTGCCATGTTCCATGCGTGTGTAGTTCAAGATGGCGCCTATCAAGTTCTCGAGGCGTGTTGCCTCCTTGCCGATGAGTCCCGAGTATTCCTGCACTTTTTCGACTTTTTGCACGCGTCCGCGGGCCATCATTTCAGCAAACATCTTGATGGAGGTGAGCGGTGTTTTCAGTTCGTGCGAAACGCTCGAAAGGAAGTTTGCCTTCATGGCCAAGAGCTTGTGTTCTTGCGTGAGGAATCTGAACATCACGATAGATCCGAGAAGAACCGTAATGAGCGAGAACGACAGAAGTCCATACATGAGGAACATGCGTTTGCGCGTGTCTTTCTTGATTTCGCTCAAGCCTTTTTCGTACAAGGTTAAGTTCCAGGAAATGACTTTGTCTAGCATGACTTGCGTCATGATGGCGGAACTGTCCGAAACATGCCCAAGGATAAGAGTCTTGTCGCTTCCTTCGGTGATGGAATAGGGGATGCCCTTCCAGCCTTGTGCCGAAGTCTTGATCTTGGAACGCATGCGCTCGCGGTATTCGTCGATGTTCACCTTGGCAAGCACGACCTGGTCTCCGGAGAGGATGGGGTAGCTCATCTTGATGAATGTCGACTTGTTGTTGCTCATGATATCGATGCCGCTTTTGGACGTCGATTCCTTGTTCAAAAGCGCTTGGACAATTTCTTTGTTGTTAAAGAATATGTCCATGTAGCCGAGCTGGCGGTTGAAGTTCTCTCGCAAGTTCCAAAAAGCTTCGCGCTTTTCTTGGCTCAGGTTTTCGAAGGAGAGAATTTGTGTGAATGTCGTTTCGAAGAAAAATTTAGCCGAGGGCAGGTTTTCGATGTTCTTACTCTGCAAGAACTGGTTCAAAACGGCGAGTGTGTAATCTTCGGCTTCTTTGTGCTTCTTTTGTGCAACGAGAATCTCGAAGTGCAACAGGTTGACCGAGCGTGTGAGGTCCGAATGGAGGTAACCCTGTTGGTGCGGATGTTCTTCGAGAATGTTGAGGAGCCGGAGTGCTTCTTCGTAGTCCTTGGTCTTGTAGGCGATGCGTACAAGTCCAAGGATATTCTGAATCTGGTCGTCCTTGGATTCAAACGAGAATCTCAGCTGGCGAGCCGAACGCGAGAGGCTGGCCGGCTGAGGCATGGCCGATGTGACCTCCTCGCGGAAAATCATTTTCTCGAATGGGCTTGCGAGGCTGTTCGAGTAGTCCGAAGTCTTTGAAAAGTGCTTGGACGAAATGTCGGGGTAAATCAGTGTTCCGTTGTTGTACAGGAACATCGCCTCGATACCGTTCACGGTCTTGAACTGCGTGGCGTTGCCAAAGTCAAGCAGGCTATGCGGCTGTTCGTAAAGATACAGCGAAGCGGACTTGACTTCCTGGAATATCTTGCTCTGTTCTTTGCTGACGGTCGATTCGCACTGCTCGCGGAACGTTGCCGTACTTTCGTTATAGTTCTTCTGCGCGAGGTATGCTTCGTTCTGAATGTTTCTTACACTCAAAAACGAGAGGATTGCTGTCGGTAAGACAATACCTCCCGCAAAAAAGGAAAGAAAGAGTAGATTGCTACGAGAAATCCGCATTGGAAGCCCACTTCCTTAGAATGGAATATGCGCTGACAATTCAGGATAATTGAGTATAAGGACACTTCCGGCCATAAAAATGGCCAGAACCGAAATAGCAATTCCAATGATTATCAGTAAGTTCTTTGTCACTGGACCAAGTTTGCTTGATGTGTTACGGAGACTTTGTGTCCAATTTCAATGCGGCGGCTGTTCGAATAGATTTCGCGAACGAGAACCGTGGATTCGTTGTCGGAAGCTCTTGCAATCACGCCACGTCCAAGGAGTCTTGGCGGAAGGCCTGCATCGGTTTTGTCTTCGGCCCAAATGGCAATGGCATCACCAGTGTTATAGCCTTGCTTTGCACCCTTGTCTACCAAGATATAGGCGTAAGAGCCGATAATGAGCATCGGGTCCATCGTGTAACGGATCATTGCCATTTCTTCAATCTTTGCTTCGGGAACGGGGGTATAGCTGGACACGTTCAAAATATTGAGTGGCTGTTTCAGACGGGCCTTGGAATGGTCTATCTTGATTTCCCTGAAGCTCTGGACAATCTTTGCTCTAGAGAGCGTATCGCCCACGGCGGTAATCTTGGCGTAGCCCGAAAGTCTGACCAGTGCAAAGTTGTCATAGCTCTTGCTATTGTTGGTCGGCACTTCAATGGCGCGTGCATCGAGAATTTCGATCAAGTCGCCTTTTTTGACGTTTGCGTCCGTCTTGCGGCCAATGCCCACAACGACTTCGGATTCAGGAATATGGATAATCGGTACTTTCTTTTCGCCGGATTGGATAGAGAAGTAGCGCTTGTCCTTCTTGATGGAATCGAGCGTGTAGATTTCGGGAGCGAGAATCTGGTAATAGCCGTTGAAAATCTTTGGTTCAGGGCGCTTCTGGTAGAAATAGGCGTCAGCAGCCTTTTTCTTCTTTTGCTTCTTGTCCTTGTCGCGGAGATTTCCAAGCATGTTTTCGAAATCGCCATTGCGGGCGTCTCGTTCATCGCAGCCTACGGCCTTGATGTTTTTCGGCAAGTTGGAATCGGCGATGGCCGCTTCGCACGGTTTTGTCTTCGGGAGGCGGTAACCGTCGTCTTTAATGCCTTCACCTAAATAGATGGAGTCACCTGGATAAATCCAGTGCGGGTCTTCAATGTGTCTGTTATTTTCCCAAAGGTCCGGCCAGGCGAACGGATTGTTTAAAAATTCGCCACTGATGTCCCAAAGGGTATCGCCTTTTTTTACCACATAGGCAGATGCAATTAGAGCCGAAAGACCAAGGCAGATCGAAGCGCATTTTAGAAATCGCATACACTTTTCCCTAAGCAAATAATTATTCTAATATTAATTTAATCTTTTCTTTGCTTAAAAGTGGGCGTTTTTTGCACAAAATGAGGAATATCTGACATTTTCGAGCGCTGTAAACTCTCTTTTGGGCGCTGAATATTGCGAGAACGGTGTGCAAGGGCTGGGTTTTGGCCTAAAATGCCTACTCGATCCGGGACGAACAAGAAGAGAATTTCGAAGTTGCCACGACCGGGTTCCAAGTAGAACGGAATGCTCTTGCGGAGCATATACCCCTCATTTCTGAACGATTTGATGGCCTTGGAGGCGTTTTCCAGGTTCCCAGTTTGCAGGAGAATTCTTTCGGGCCTAGATGCTGCGAGCGTGAGTATGGTTTCCGAAGTGATGACATCATTGGAGTTCATATTTATATAGAACGTCCAACGGCCTTCGGCGTTATCGCTTTTGGAGAAGAACTTGGAAATGAAGTTTGCGTCCAGATGGCTGCGGTGGAAACGCATGTTCTGCGTTGCAAGATTTCGAATGTTCAACTTCGAAGACTGCATGGCGGATTCGCGGCAATCGAGCGCTTCGACTTGCTTAAAGCAAGGGGCAAGGCTTGCTGATACGTAAGAAGAACCGGAGCAGAATTCAAAGAATCTATCTTCGCGGTTTGGATGGATGGCGTCCTTGATACGGACGGGGAGGTTGAGCCAAGCGTCCTTGATGCGCGGGGTCCAGTCCAAAACGTGCATGCAGAAACCTGTGCTTGCAATGGGCATAAAGTTGCTGCCAAAGGCGCATTTCGCCTCGATTTTCATGCCTTGAGCATCGGCAGGGTCAAAAAGACGGTCGGGGAGGCACTGGATCTGGTGGCAGCTGATGACTTCGGGGCAGCTGCGTTCAAGGAAGTCGATGAACGTTTTGTAGCCATGTGCCGATATTCTTCCCTTGACATTTACTTGTACGAGAAGGGCGAAACGTCCGTCGCCTGTGGCGCGGAACCAAATTTGGCGCAAAGCCTTTTTAAAGATGCGCAAATGTTCCTTGTGGAGCTGTTCCATGACGCGGTTTACAAGCTCTATGGGCTTCATATCGCGGGACGGGGCTTCAACGACTATATTTTCTTGTGCTCCGTGGTATTCCTTGATGATTCTCCAGTCGGATTTTTCAGGTGTGGCTTCGGCAGTAAACCATGCCTGAAGTTTTCCTGGAATGCGGTCGTTTTCCATCCAGGCCGAAACTTGAGCCTTGATGTCTTCGAACGAAAGAATCTTGCGGACAACAGGCTTGTCAGACTTTGCCTGCTTTGTTTCGAGTTCGTTATCCTTGCGGATATCAGTTTTTCTGGAGGCGTGGAATTTGCCTCCGATGAGAGGCTTGCCTATTCTATTGCCTTCGGTACGGCGGGGAAAACGATTGTTTTGTTTGTACATCTTTCAAATCGTGTTAATTGTTTAAACTATAAATCTAGGATAAATCCAGGAACATTCCTTGGCGAGAGTCTTCGGAAATTCGCGGAACGAACCGTTAATCTGGTACATGTTCAGGCTACCTTCTACAGGCGAGAGCGACATGACGCTGTCGGCACGTGCTTCGAGGTATGGGTATTCGTTTATGTTGCACGAAGTTACGACTGCACAGCCTGTGAGGGCTATGATAGAATCCACCATTTGCATGAGGTTCTGGTGCGGTGATCCGCTAAGTCTTGCAGACTTGGGATTGTGAAGAACTGCCGAAATCGGGTCGATAACGACGACTTTGTAATCGTGGTTTTCGAGCTTCTTGGCGCCTTGAATTCTTTTGGCGATAAGTTGTGCGATTTCAAGCGGTGAAAGAGCTGTTCCGCGGAGGTTCAAGAAACCGAACTTGGGTGTATTCGCTTGGAGCTTGCGTTTTTCGCCAAGTGTAAACAGACGGTTCAAGAATACGGACTTGGTGAGTTCCATGTTAATGAACAAAACGTCGTTTTCGTTTGTCGTGTTGCCGAACCAGTCTTCGCCATAGCATATCGAAAGTGCCATGTCCAAAAGGGCAAGCGATTTTCCGCTTTTCGGAGGTGCCGTGAACAAGAAAAATTCACCGGCGCGTAGCACGTTTTCGATAATGGTAACGTCTTTCTTCGGTGCTTCTTCGCTATCGCTTGCAAGTTCGATGAGCGGTTTTCCGTCGAGCGAGTATTCGGCCCATTCACGCCATTCCGTGAAATTCTTGGCGCCTTGTTCCAAAGCGATAAGGTACTGCTGCTTGCCATTGCGGAGCACGCCCGGCATGCGAACCATTTGGTTCGGGTTGCGGTTGCCTTCATCGACTTTAAAGCCTTGCGATTCGAGTGTCTGGAAAAGGAAATCGACACGCTCGTTGTATTCTTCCTGGTCAGTCGCTTCGATTTTGATCCAAGCCTGTACGGAGTTTGCGCCCGTGTTCACGAGGGCGGCACAGGGAAGGTTCAAAGCCTTGTAGTAGGCGAGCTGCTTTGCAAGTGTCATCTTCGGATTGTCGACGACAACATAACGGTAACGCCAACTTTCGTCGGTTGCGTCGGCGTTTCCGCTGCCTACGGCATTGATTGTCAACAGCGCTCCATCGGGGCTGTCGAGCTGCTTCATGATTTTCTTGAGCGCTTCGTCTTGGCCGATAATGTTCGAGACAAGTTCGCGAGAACCTTTTGGCGTGTTCGAAATCTTGAATTCGATTGTTTCGTCTGGTTTGAACGTTGCCGCAAGGAGCTTTGCAAAGTCCTTGCGCCAGTCCGGAGCAGGCCACGGGATTGAAAGCGCTTCGGGGTCAATCTTGAAGTTTTGCAACAATTCAAGAGACTGGTTGTCGAGACCGAGTGCAATCATCTGCTGCATCATCGTTGCCGAGATGGGCGAGATAACTGTTGGTCCCATGGTTGTATAACCTGGAGCCATGCCCGGTGCAACCCCTTGAGCTACTCCTGGCTGCGCTGCTGCAGCTTGTGCTTGCGGAGCTTGTGCGGATTGCGAAGCGGCTTGTGCTGCGGCTTTTTGTTCTTCTTCGCGCTCTGTTCTCCGTTTTTCTTCGGAAAATGCGTTTCGCAAAATCGTTTCTACTTCATCTGCCGAGAGCCCTTCGTCCCTAGCTTTCCCGCCCAACTGGAATGTGGCGTCCATGAACGTCCAGCCCTCATCCAAGGCTGCAACGCCGGCTTTGAACAATTCTTTCTTCAACTCATTCTGGTCAGAGAACTTGTTCTTGATAAACTCGTTGAGAATTTTTCTTGCGTTTTCCATGGACACCTCCAAATAGGACGGTTTTTACTAGTTACAAAGTTCCTGTTACTTAAGCGGATCGCTCTTCGGGTCGAGTTTGCCAGTTTTCACGTATTCCTGGATGTCGCGGGAAATGCGCATCGAGCAGAATTTCGGTCCGCACATCGAGCAGAAGTGCGATGACTTCGCGTTGTTGCCGGGGAGCGTTTCATCGTGGAATTCCACAGCGCGTTCCGGGTCGAGCGAAAGCGCGAACTGGTCGTTCCAGCGGAAGCTGAAACGGGCGCGCGAAAGCGCGTCATCGCGGAAGTGGGCGGCAAAGTGGCCCTTGGCAAGATCTGCGGCATGGGCGGCGAGCTTGTATGTCACCACGCCTTCACGTACGTCGTTCTTGTCCGGGAGGCCCAAGTGTTCCTTCGGCGTCACGTAGCAGAGCATGGCGGTTCCGAACCAGCCAATCATTGCGGCACCGATAGCGGACGTGATGTGGTCGTAACCCGGAGCGATATCCGTGGTGAGAGGGCCAAGCGTGTAGAACGGCGCATTGTGGCACATTTCAATCTGGCGGTCCATGTTTTCACGAATCTTGTGCATCGGCACGTGACCCGGACCTTCAATGATGACCTGAACGCCCTTCTTCCAAGCAATTTCGGTGAGTTCGCCGAGCGTATCGAGTTCGGAGAACTGTGCCATGTCGTTTGCATCTGCAATGGAACCCGGACGGAGTCCGTCGCCCAAGGAAACGCAAACGTCGTATTTGGCGAGAATGTCGCAGATTTCGTCGAAGTGCGTGTAAAGGAAGTTTTCCTGGTTGTGCACCATGCACCAGCGGGCGATGATAGAACCGCCACGGCTCACGATGCCCGTCGTGCGTTCCAAAGCGAACGGTACATACTTGAGCAAAAGTCCTGCGTGGATTGTAAAATAGTCGACGCCTTGTTCGGCCTGTTCAATAAGCGTATCGCGGAACACTTCCCACGTGAGGTCGTCGGCAATGCCGTTCACCTTTTCGAGTGCCTGGTACATCGGCACGGTTCCTATAGGTACCGGGCTGTTGCGCAAAATCCATTCGCGCGTTTCGTGAATGTCCTTGCCGGTCGAGAGGTCCATCACCGTATCTGCCCCCCAGCGCACGGACCAGACCATCTTTTCGACTTCCTGTTCAATGGAAGAAGCGACAGAAGAGTTTCCGATGTTGGAGTTGATTTTTGTGAGGAAGTTACGACCGATAATCATCGGTTCGCATTCCGGGTGGTTCACGTTGGCGGGGATGATGGCGCGGCCTTCGGCGAGTTCCTTGCGCACGAATTCCGGCGTGATGGCGTCACCGTTGCTGCCAAAAATTTCGTCCATCTTTTGGTTTTCGCGGATGGCAACGTATTCCATTTCGCGAGTGATGACGCCTTCGCGGGCGTACTGCATCTGAGTCTTGTGGGCTCCGTCTTTTTCCAAGCGTTCGCGGATCCACGGTTCACGAATGCGTTCAAGTCCTTTCTTTACATCAATCGTCTTGTCGGGGTCGCCATAAGCGCCACTCGTATCGTAAACAGGGAGAACAGGGCATTTCGGGTCGTCGAGCGAAATTTCGCGCATGGCGACTTTCAAGTCCGGGAAAATCTTACCGGGTACATAAATCTTGCGAGACTGCGGAAAAGGCTTGAAAAAGCCGTTAGATTCAGACATAAACGTTCCTTTTGTTCAATTACGAACCAAGTTCAAGGGGTATAATCTCAGCCCGCGTATTGAGTGCAGGCACCCCGCTTATAATATAATAATTGTAGTAGACAGTAGGAAGTCGACGGTAGGAAGGTTTGTGTCATCCTGAGCGAAGTCGAAGACTACTCAGAAGGCGAGTGTTGCAAAAATGAGTGAACTCATTTTTATAACCGAGCCGAGGAGTAGGGGCTTTGCCCCATCCTGTGATTTTTATGCGGCTGATTGTAGTCGGTATAAAAAAAGCACCTCGATTGAGGTGCCTGTTTTGCATGTTTTCTGGATTACTTTTGCTTTTGAGCGCCGTAACCTTCCATTAGTCCAAAGAGGTTTAGAGCTTCTTCCATCGGGTACTTGTTCATGAACATAGATACCTTAGACTTGATGGAACCCTGCTTGTTGAGACCCATAGCGGCTCTGAAAAGATTTGCCGGGGAATTTTCGTTGTACGAAGCCTGTTCCGTGTAAGTTGCGTTTAAGAAACCTTCCAAATAAGCCTGGTTGATTTTTCCCTTGAATATGCTCGGATCGCTAATGGAAATGTTACCATTGAGGCTTTGGATGCTCGGAGCGTCTTCCAAGTCTTCGAATGCACCATCGGCGACATTAAGCCAAAGGATGTTCGGGCTCACAGTAACAGTGACGTCACCCTTCTTGTTCAGGATGAAGGCGTTCTTGTCGAGATAGACCTTCTTTGATTTTGGGTCGCCCTTGGTGTTGTCGAAACCAGCCATCATGTTGAGGGCTAAGATGTTGTTATGAACTCGGGTAATGCAGTTCGTGTTGGCGCGTACGCCGTAGCCCATGTCCTCGAACAACTTGGTGCGAGTCCAGGTAAACATTACGGTATTGTAGGCAAATTCATAATCGACGGCGTCGACTTTGTTTTGCTTGGCTTGCACATTTGCGCCAACGATTCTATTGGCAATAAAAATGTTGTTCAAAACTTTGACCTTGCCTGCGACATGGTTTAAGTTCAATGCAATGTTTCCGGCATTTACAAAGACGCAGTTTTGAATGGTAAGCTCGCCTTCAGAGTTTTCACCATAGAGGCTATAATTGTTAAGGGAGGGGAAGGTTGTGTTTCCCTTGGACGGTGGTTCAAGCCACATGCCGGTTTCAACACCTTCTGGTTTGCCTTCAACCGGGTGGTAGCTGTTTGCTTCGCCTTGGTCAAAAATGAATCCGTCGATGACGACTTTGGAATTTGCGCCCTTGTAATTGAGGTGAAGAATTCCTTGGCCTTTGGTGCCGTTCATTTCGTTCGTCGGCTGGAACAAGGTCTTGTTCTTAACGACATCGCGACTGGAAAAATCGTCCGAGTAGCCGCCGATGATGGACACGGGCTTGTCGAGCTTGATCCATCCCTGCTTCATCTGACCATTATAATTACCAGCTGCTACGCGGATGACATCTCCGTCAGATGCGAGTTCTATAGCCTTCCAAATGTTTTTGAGCGGGGCGGATGTTGATTTTCCTTCGTTTTTATTTTTGCCGTTTGGGCTTACGTACCAGTCTGTTGCGAATGATTGACCTACGAAACAAAATGCAGCTACTGCAGCTATGAATTTAATGGATTTCATTTTTTCTCCTTAAAAGGTGCTCGAAATATAGTAATGATTTCCAAAATTGGAGTATCACATGGGTATTGTTGTTAAAATTCGCAAAATAATATTTAGATTATTTAAGCTATTTTTTTGAAAAATGCAAAGGAGAAATTTATGTCGGAAAAAGAAATGAATAACCAGAGGGCTATTTATGCGCTTTCTGACTTGAGAATGTATGCAAGTTCGCATTCTTTGGATGCGATAGATTACGCTATCGAAGTCTTGCAAAAACTGGAAAATGCAGGGGTAAAAAAACCGCTTGAATCCTTGAAACCTGAGGAAAAGTAATTTATGGAACAGGCCGCAAATACTGTAATGGCTTACGGAACCTTTTGGGCTCTCGTGCCGGCTCTTGTCGCAATTATTCTAGCCCTTGTCAGTAAAGAAGTTTACTCATCGCTTTTTGTGGGCGTCATTGTCGGTGGGCTCCTTCTTTGTCAAGGAACTGGCTCGGGATTCTTTGATGCCGTTTTCAAGAATGGCTTGATTGCAAAAGTTGCAGACCCTTATAACGTGGGTATTCTCGTGTTCCTTGTTATGTTGGGGGCTATGGTTGCGCTCATGAACAGGGCGGGTGGTTCTGCTGCATTTGGCAACTGGGCCAAGGCTCATATCAAGTCAAAAGTCGGTGCGCAGATTGCGACGATTTGCTTTGGCATCTTGATTTTTATTGATGACTATTTCAACTGCCTCACGGTCGGTAGCGTGATGCGCCCGGTAACGGACCGCTTCAAGGTGAGCCATGAAAAACTCGCGTACCTGATAGATTCTACGGCGGCGCCTATTTGCATTATCGCTCCCATCAGTTCTTGGGCCGCAGCGGTTTCGGGATTCGTGGAAGGCGAGGATGGACTCACTCTTTTCATCAAGGCGATTCCTTTTAACTTTTATGCTTTGTTAACTATTTTTACTTTGTTCCTTGTTGTCTTTTGGAATGTGAATATCGGACCGATGAAAAAGTTTGAATCGGATGATAATGCGATGGATGCAAGACTGGAAGCGTTGAACTTGAAGGAGACTAAGGGAGGTGTTCTCGACCTTGTGATTCCGATTGCATCCTTGATTGTGTTCTGCGTGCTCGGCATGATTTATACGGGCGGTTATTTTGCATCAGGCGATGCGGCGAAGGGCTTTGTTGATGCGTTTGCTTCAAGTGATGCTTCTGTCGGTCTTGCTATTGGCTCGTTTGGTGCGTTTATCTTTACCGTATGTTTCTACATGAGCCGCCGCGTGTTGCGCTTTAACCATTGCATGGCCTGCTTGCCGGATGGCTTCAAGGCGATGGTTCCTGCAATTTTGATTTTGGCTTTGGCATGGACTCTCAAGGGCACGACGGATGCACTTGGCGCGAAGGAATTTGTGGCTGGCCTTGTAAAAGGTGGCGCTTCTGGATTCATGAACTTTATGCCGGCGATTATTTTTGTGATTGCTGCGTTCCTCGCTTTTGCGACAGGAACTTCCTGGGGCACGTTCGGAATCCTCATTCCGATTGTTGTTGCAGCCTTTGGTGGCGTGGATTACAGCCTCATGATTATTTCCATTTCGGCTTGTATGGCGGGTGCCGTTTGCGGTGACCACAGCTCTCCGATTTCGGATACGACGATTATGGCAAGTGCCGGTGCGGAATGTAATCACGTGAATCACGTCAATACACAAATCCCGTATGTACTTGTTGTGGCGGCAATTTCGTTCGTCACATACATTGTCGCGGGTTTAACCCGTAGTGCTGTACTTTCGTTGTTGTTTGGCTTTGTACTTACTTTTGGCACGCTTGTGTTGCTTAAAAAGCGTGCCAAGAAGAAAGGTTAATGGTGCTTAAAATCGATTTGCGCAAGGATGACGGCGGTGAACATTAGCACGCAGCCGATTCCTTCCTGAAGCGTGAATCGTTCGCCAAGAACCGCCCATCCAGAAATTACAGAAAAAACAGATTCAAGGCTCATCAATAGCGATGCTAGGGTGGGCCTAATTTTATTTTGTGCAATAATCTGCAAAGTGAATGCCACGCAACTCGAAAGGATGGCCGCATATAAAAGCGGAATCCACGGCTTGAAATGCGAATAGACTTCGACAATGTTGCCGAAAGCCGCGAAATTCCCTTTTAAGTCCACGAAAAACATTGGGAAAATCGAAAGTGTTGCAACCACGAGAAACTGGATTGCCGAAAGTCGAATGTTGTCGACGTGAGTGCCGAACCGGTCAATAACCAAAATGTGGCTTGCAAAGGCGAGTGCGCACAATAGCAGAACTGTATCGGAAATCTCGATTGAAAAATCGCCTTTAATGCAGAGCAGGTAAAGCCCCACGACCGTAATGGCAACACAAAGCCAAATTTTAGTCGAAATTTTTTTACCGAAAAACAGACTCAAAATCGGGACGAAAATGATGTAGCAAGTGGTGAGAAATCCCGCCTTTCCGGCGGAACAGCCCAGGTAAAGCCCGGTCTGCTGTAAGTTCATCGCAAAGAAAAGCGTAAGCCCGCAGAATAAGCCTGCTTTCCAGAGCTTGCGGCGGTCTTCCTTGTTCTTGGGGTGCCTTGGATTTTTACCAAGTTTGTCCAAAATGTTGGCGAGCCCGAAAAGGACTCCGGTTGCAATAAAATTACGCATGCACACGAAAGCGAACGGACCGATGTCGTTCCCCTCAATTTGTGCGACAAAGGTCGATCCCCAGAGAAATGCTGCTAAAATCAGTAAAAAACTATATCCAATATTTGCCATTCTAACGTAAAAATAGAAATGCTAAGCCTACTTTCTACTTCTGACTCCCTACTTTTGACGCCTTCGGCGTCCGTGGCTGCGGTTCGCACATACGAAAACAAGTTTTCGTGCATGACTCACCTTGCACACTTTTCTATCTTTCCCTCGTAAAATTTTAAAAGGACCCTGTTATGGAAATCCCCGAATCTTCGAATTTTATTCAGGACATTATCGTTAACGACCTCCAAACCGGCAAGCGCGATCACGTGCTGACGCGTTTCCCGCCCGAACCGAACGGCTACATTCACATTGGCCACGCCAAGTCCATCTGCTTGAACTTCGGCACCGCCAAGAAGTTCGGTGGCTTTACGAACCTCCGCTTTGATGACACGAACCCCACCAAGGAAGATGTGGAATACGTGGATTCCATCCGCGAAGACGTGAAGTGGCTCGGCTTTGAATGGAAAGAAGAATTCTTTGCTAGTGACTACTACGACCAGATTTATGCCTTTGCCGAAAAGATGATTGAAATGGGCAAGGCTTATGTTGAAGATTTGACTCGCGACGAAATGCAGGAATACCGCGGCAACGATGCCGGCAAGCCTTCCCGCCCGAGCCCCTACCGCGACCGCAGCGTCGAAGAGAACATGAAGCTCTTCCACGAAATGCGCGACGGCAAGTACGCCGATGGCGAAAAGTGCCTCCGTGCCAAGGTGGACCTCGCAAGCCCGAACATGAACATGCGCGACCCGGTCATCTACCGCATCAAGCATTGCACGCATCATCGCACGGGCGACAAGTGGTGCATCTACCCGATGTACGACTTTGCCCACCCGATTAGCGACTGGATCGAAGGCATCACGCACTCCATCTGCACGCTGGAGTTCGAAGCTCACCGTCCGCTTTACGACTGGTTCCTCATTGAACTTGGTTTGCAGAACCGTCCGCAGCAGATTGAATTTGCTCGCTTGAACCTCACGTACACGATGATGAGTAAGCGCAAGCTCCTTGAACTTGTGCAGACAAAGGCTGTGCTTGGCTGGAACGACCCGCGTATGCCGACCGTTTGCGGTTTCCGCCGCCGTGGCTTTACCCCGAGCTCCATCCGCGAGTTCTGCAGCCGCATTGGCGTTTCCAAGGCCGATTCCATGGTCGACGTGAACCTCCTTTACTTCTGCATCCGCGAAGAATTGAACCAGACCGCTAACCGCGTGATGGCCGTGATTGATCCGGTCAAGCTCGTGATTGACAACTGGGAAGCAGGCAAGGTTGAAATGATCGAAGTCGAGAACAACCCGAACGACCCGAACGCTGGTACGCGCAAGGTTCCGTTCAGCGGTGAACTCTACATCGAAGCTGATGACTTTATGGAAGAACCGCCGAAGAAGTACTTCCGCTTGAAGCCGGAAGGCGAAGTCCGCCTCAAGGGCGCTTACTTTGTCACTTGCAAGAGCGTCGAAAAGGATGCTGACGGCAAGGTCAAGGTGATCCACTGCGTCTACGACCCGCTGAGCAAGGGTGGCGAATCTCCGGATGGCCGCAAGGTCAAGGGCACGATCCACTGGGTTTCTGCAGCACACGCTGTGGATGCCGAAGTGCGCCTCATTGATAACTTGTTCACGCTCGAAGATCCTGCTCAGGTCCCGGAAGGCGAAGACTGGCACGATTACCTGAACCCGAATTCCATGGTCATTAAGCAGGCCAAGGTGGAACCCGCTCTCGCCGATGCCAAGCTCGAAGACCGCTTCCAGTTCATGCGTCAGGGCTACTTCTGCCTTGATAGCGAAGACTCCAAGCCGGGTCATCTCGTGTTTAACAGAACGGTTGGTTTGAAGGACAGCTTCAACCCTACAAAGTAAAATTCTAATTATAACCTTCGCGATACGGCGTTGCTCACCCCCTCACGTACGCTTAGTACGCTACGGGGGTTCGCGCCTTGTCTCGCTTGGTTCTAATTCGAATTGATGATAATGTTACCCTGGCCTAGCGCCGGGGTCTTTTGTTTTTTGTCGGACATTTTGTATTTTGTTTTATAGACTCAACTAAGAAGGAATGGGTTTATGAAAAATAAAATCCTGATGCTGCTTTGCGTGTTTGTCACGCTTTCTTTTGCCGAAGTCGAAAATCCGTTAAAAAAGGCTATGGATATCATTAAGGATTCCAAAACGGCATATTCTTTGAAGTTCCTTGAAAAACCGATTCCTGTACCGGATCGCAGTAAGATGATTAATATTCAGGTTTACCGCGAAAAAACGGCTGATGGCTATGTCTTAAAGTCGTTTGAACCGAAAGGCGAAGCGAAAAAATTATTTGATAAGGCAGAAAGTTATTTTGGCTCGCATCAGTATGCCAAGGCTCGCGATGCTTATACGCTGGCTTTGCAGCAAGACCCTAAGTTATATAACGCGATAACCTATATTGCACAAACTTATGGAATGGAGAAAAAATGGGATAAGGCTGAATTATGGTATAAAAAGGCGATTGATGCCAATTACATAGATTTTCTAGCGCATTGGTTGCTTGCCGATGTTTATAAGATTAAGGGTCAAAAGGAAAAGGCTCTTCAAGAAATTTCAATTGCAAAAGTATTGAACCGCAACAACCCGCGACTAGAAGCCGTGCGCAAGCAGATTTTTGATGACAACGGACTTAGTATGAAAAATTGGACATTCAATCCGCAAGTGAAAATGTCCCGAGATTCAGCAACGGGTAACGTGAATATTGTTGCCGATTCGATTTGGTCGTATTATGCGTTTGTTCAGGCTGCTTGGAAGTACGAACCTGAGTATAAGAAAATAGCGGGCTCATGGGAAAAGAAGTATAGAGAATGTTTGATGGGACTTCTTCCGTTTATGGATTCGCATAAGGGTTCCGTTGAAGTCTTGAGCAGGCTCGACAAGGTTTTGGATGCGGATAAATTGGGCGATTTTATCTTTTATGAAATCATTCTTCTTGATAATCCAAATATCGCGCTTCTTTTGGAACAAAAGCAAATTGAGGCTCTCAAGGATTATTTGATTTGGGCTAATAGAAAATAATTTTTTTGAATATCTTGAAACCAAGGGCTGGTCGGCTGCATCTAATAAGATGTAATTTAAGGATAAGGAGGTTCCTATGTTTAAGAAAACGCTAAAATATGTTCTGCCGCTAGTGTTTCTTTTGGCAGGAATGGCGAATGCCCAGAACCGCTATACGCCTGCGGAATTGGATACACTCGTTTCGACGATTGCGCTTTATCCTGACCCGTTGTTGGTGCATGTTCTTGATGCTACAACGCATGGCGAAGACCTCCCAAGCGCATCAGCATTTGCAACTGCAAATCGCCATTTGAAAGGTGATGATTTGGCAGCTGCAATTGAACGAGCTGAACTCGATTACGACGAATCGGTGATTGCACTCATTCCGTTCCCGGATGTACTGCGCAAATTAGCGAAATATGCAACTTGGTCTCATCAGCTCGGCGAAGCTGTTGAAATGCAAAAGGCCGACGTGATGGATGCCGTGCAGAGAATGCGCAGGGTTGCTCATAAGAATGGTTATTTGAATAGCGATGACAAGGTTTCTGTGACAGTGAACGAAAATGTTTCGATTCAGCCTGTCCGCGAAGAATACGTGTATGTTCCTGAATACGATCCGCGTGTCGTTTATTATGTCGTATCGGATGGTAATATCCGCATTCGCTATGTGAATGGGGTTTGGACTGGTGCTGGTCTTGTTTATTGGGGCTGGAATCCGTTCTATTACGATTGGGTGCACCGTCGCCCGCATTACCGCCATCCGCACCGCTATGCGCCACCTCCGCGTCATCATCGTTTTCACGAATCTGTTCGCCCGCCACGTCATGATAGGCTCCGCGACAGACCTGCGCCTAGGCATTTTGATAATCCGCCACCTCCGAATTATAAACGTCCGGCAGCACCTCCGCCTCCGCGTTCTAATAGTTTTAGGGATGGGAAGGGCTTGAACAAGTCGGCTGCATCGGAACCGCGTACAACTTCGGCACCGCCTCCTCCGCCGTCAAATTACAAGCGTCCGGTTCCACCTCCGCCTCCGCAGGCTTCGAGTTCGGATGATAACCGGGATTCACGCAGAGCAGAACGTCGTCCTGGACCGCATAATCCACCTCCGCCACCGTCGCGTAGAAGGTAACGTTCGGCTTCGTTGTCATTCCTCTTCGAGGCATGACATGTTCGCCTCGGATATAGAAACATGCAAGCATGTTTCTGCATCGCTCGGCTTCGTTGTCATTGTGCAAGCACATGACTCTGCGGCTCGGCAATAAGAATGAGTTCGCTCATTCTTGCTGCTCTCGCCTTGCATGTCATTCCGGCCGCTGTGCCGGAATCGCCTTTTAGAGAATTTTACCCGTGCTTATTGACAACACTGCAAATCGGGCATTCTTCGTCTTTATGCCCGCGAGCCTTGCAGTAGGTACGACCAAAATAAATGATTTGCAAATGACGCTTTTCCCATTCTTCTTTGGGAAAAGTTTTTTTTAGGTCTGCTTCGGTCTTTTCGACGCTCGAACCATCGCTTAACCCCCAGCGTTCTGCAAGGCGGTGAATGTGCGTGTCGACGGGGAAGGCCGGAATCTTGAAAATGTGGATCATGATGACGCTTGCCGTCTTGTGGCCCACGCCGGGCAAGCTTTCAAGCTCTTCGAATGTGTGCGGAACTTCGCCCTTGTATTTTTCGACGAGCGCCTGCGAGAGTTTGTAGATGTTTACGCTCTTGGTGTTAAAGAATCCGCAGGGCTTGATGATTTCGGCAATGCGGTCGACACCGAGTTTGAGCATTTTTTGAGGCGTGTCGGCAAGCTTGAAAAGGACTTCGGTCACCTGGTTCACGCGGATGTCTGTGCATTGGGCGCTCAGGACAACTGCGACAAGCATCGTGAAGGGGTTCGTGTAATTTAAAGGAATAGGGGGATCTGGAAAGAGTTCGTCCAGCTTTTCGCCAATGAATTTGATTTTTGCAGTCTTGTTCATTCGCGCTACTTTCGTTTAAACGTCTCGCGTGAAGTCCTGTTGCATGTTGAAGCTCGGCATTTCGTCGTGCGGGTGGCCTACCTGAACAGCTGGCACGCCTGCATACGTCGTGTGAGCCGGAACATCGCAAAGCACCACGGCGCCTGCGCCAATCTTTGCGCCATCGCCGATGTGGATGTTGCCGAGCAACTGGGCATGGGCTCCGAGCATCACGCCGTTTCCGATTTTCGGGTGACGGTCGCCGATTTCGTTACCGGTACCGCCCAAGGTCACACCATGCAAAAAGCTCACGTTGTTGCCGACGGTCGCGGTTTCGCCAATAACAATGTTCGTTGCGTGGTCTACCAAAAGTCCGTGGCCAATTTTTGCAGCCGGGTGGATGTCCATGCCGAACTTGCGGCTGATGATGTTTTGGAGCATCTTGGCCGGGAAATGCCTGTGTTCTTCCCACAACACGTGAGCAACGCGGTAAGCCTGCAAACCTTGGAAACCCTTGAATAGTAACAATGGTTCTAGATAGCTTGTGCAAGCGGGATCGCGCAAGACGGTTGCTCTCAAGTCTTTGGTGGCGGAAACGAGCAAATTAGGGTATTTCTCGTACATGGAACAGAAAATCTTTTCCAGTTCTGCACGGTCGATGACTTCACCTGCCAATTGACAGGCTAGGGTAACGCAGAGCATGTCCGCAAAATCCTTGCGGTTAAGGACTTGTTCTTCGAGCATCAACTTAGAAAGAGGCTCGGTCTTGACGAGCTCTTGTGCTTCCTTGCGGAGTAACTGTTCCATTTCTTCTGGTGTCATGATGACGCCAAATATACAAATTTTATAGCTCTAGCAGCGCTTTGGCGGGAATCCAGAACCAGTCGGGGCGGAATTCTAGTTCATAACATGCTTCGTAGATGGCTTTTGCCAAAATATAGGGCTTGGATTCTTTTTCGATGGCATCGATAGAAATCCCGGAAACTTTGGAATACCCGGTGATGAACGCTTGCTGCGCTTCACTCGGATCCACTTTTGCAACGGCGCCTGCATAGGCAAAACTGCGGAGCATCCCTGCAATATCGACGGCGGGGGAGCGGATGGTGCGTCTATAATCAAGGCTGCGCGTGGGTTCGCCCTCGAAGTCTATCATCTCGAAATGTTTAGTGCCATTGGCGCTTTGTGTGATAAGCACTTGACCCAGGTGGTAATCCCCATGGATGCGCTGTTTCTTTATAGTCTTGTCGCTGAATGTCTCGCGGAGCAAGTCGCTATAGCGGATTCGAAGTTCCGGGAGCTTTTCGCGCAGTTGCGGGGCGTACTCGGTATCCGTTGAATTCTTGAGCAATTGTTCCAATTTGTCGAAGGGTG
This sequence comes from Fibrobacter sp. UWB12, assembly GCF_900142485.1. NCBI lineage: Bacteria > Pseudomonadati > Fibrobacterota > Fibrobacteria > Fibrobacterales > Fibrobacteraceae > Fibrobacter > Fibrobacter sp. UWB12. The sequence goes on from NZ_FRAZ01000001.1 coordinate 220,110, forward strand.
GCTCGATGTTGCTGTATTTGGGACCGCTCAACGGCTTTAAACTTTCGTGCATTTGTGCGGTGGACATGCCGAGCTGGAATGCATCGGTACTGTCCATGTTGTTGCAAAATTCATTCCAAGCGTCTTTGGCATCTGCAAAATGTTCTTCGAGGATTCCCCATGTATAAACTTCACCGCCTTTTGCTTTGTAATTACAGACGGCGTAAAGTCTCGGCACGCGGCGGCTGTCGGCCTTGTTCATAGCTTCTAGAATTTCGGCTTCGGGATGTAATCCCGGTTCAAGTCGGCGGTAAAGTTTAAAGAAATATTTACCGGGTGCGCAAAAGGCTGAATTGCTCTGTTCTTTCGAAACGGGCTTGATATTTGTAAGAGGAACTTTAGGGAGCGGCGCTGTAATCCGGAACGAGAAAAAGCCTGAATCACCGGAGAATACCGATTGCTGAGAGCCGTCTAGGAATGCGTCTTCGAGAATTTTTCCGACGGCGTTTTCGTCATCGATGAACGTGTAAATATCGCTTTCTCCATCATCGAACGAAACCTTGATTAGCTTGATTCGTGTGCCGCCGGCTTCCGTGGAATCGAGTACTTCCATGTTGGTGATGGTTCTGTTTTTCCCCATGAACCAACGTTGTTTGCTAAAATGTTTGATAAGGTTCATTAGCAACCCTCAAAAAAAAAGACGCTTCTAGGCGTCAATATATATTTTTTGAAGTATGTTTATTTTGGTTAGAAAAATAGTTTTTAAATAATAAACCATTTTAATTAAAAAGAGTATAATTAATAATAGGAGATGGAAGGGTGGATTCTCCTTGGAAAAATAAAGAAAGTGTCTTCGATTATGGTCGATGTTTGGTCGATTCGGATTAGGAGAGGACACTTTCTTCTTTTTTTATCTGAACATTATTTGCCGGGGCTTGTGAGCGGGGCGAAATATCCCTGGGAACGCAGTGTTGCAAGAATTTTGAGTTGCTGCGGGACAGGTTCATAGGGGAGCCCTTCAACAACAAATGGCGGAATTTGCTTGACGGGCTTGAATGCTTCTGGAACATCGCTGTAATCGCAGAGTTGCCAGGCGGCAAGGAGTTTTTCTATGAATTCCGCCCAGGGAAAAATGTCGGACGGATGCATGGTGAATCTTGCTGGTTTGAGGTTGTCCCTTGCGTCGAGCAAAAGGCTTCCGTCTTTGTAACAAGCTAGAACTGCGGCCTTACGAGATTCGTTGTTGGTCGCTTTTTGTGCAGGGATGTTTAGAATAAGCTGCAAGATTAAGCTGTTGCTAAGAGTTCACGCTGGAGTAGGCTGTATTCGTGTTCCGAAATGGAGGTGATTTTTAAAATCAACTCGCGTTTAAGCCCTGCTTTGATGAGCTCTTTTGCGTAATCGAGATTACCTGTCGTTGCCATTTTAAAACCTCTTGAATTTAACCCTGTAAGAAAAAAATAATCTTTTTGTGGAGCGTTGGCTCGAACAAAAAGAAAATTTTGCAAGACAAATATACAAAAGAGAGTCTGTAACTCGTTGATGATCAATAATTTAGGATTGACTGATTGTCCAAGACGAGCTTGAAATTATGGCTTTGAGTGTGTTTTAAATCAAATCTGGAGGGACTATTCCGTCGAGTACGGGGAATGATTTGCGGTAATTTCTTTCGGCTTGCAAGTCTAGTTCGGCGGAAATGACCATTTCGCTTTGGGAGGAGCCTTCGGCGAGAATGTCACCGTTTGGTGAAATGATGAGGGATGTACCAGCAAGCGGGGTTGGGGCATTGGGTGCGGTGCTTACGGCATTTACGGCTGCAATGTAGACCTGGTTTTCGATAGCACGAGCCTTGAGGAGCGTTTCCCAGTGGGCGCGTCTTTTGGCGGGCCACGCTGCTTGGATCGTGATTAAATTTGCGCCTTTTTTGGTTACTTCGCGGAAAATTTCGGGGAACCGCAAGTCGTAGCAGATAAACGAAGCTATTGTCCAGCTTACAGATTCTGTCTTATTGTCATTCCCGACTTGATCTCTTTGATCACTTAGTGCTTTAGCACTTATGTGAGCATGATCCGCGTATGGGGAGGGAATCTCCTTTAATTTAAATAAATTAATATTTTCGCCTGCTTTAAAGCTTTCTTTCTCTGGAAAAAACAAGTTCATCTTGTTGTATCCGCAGAACTCTTTGGGCGTGTGCGGGGCGTAAATGCTTACGTGGTTGAAATATCCGTTGGATGCGCGTGTGATGCCTGCTCCCATGATGGTGCCGTTTGTGGCATCGGCAATCTCGGAAAGCATACGTGCTGTTTCGCCTGTGGAATTGGTGCTAAAGTCTTCGGCAGCGGCTGCTAGGTTTGCGGGGATGTAGCCCGTGGCAAACATTTCGGGCAAAAGGATAAGGCTCCCTTCGGTGGGGTGGGTGTCAAGAATCATAGCCTTTGCTCGGTCTAAATTTTCGGACTTGGAGCCTTTTGCGCTATCCATTTGGATTAAATAAACTTTAAGCATGCGTATAATATAACCGATGTTTGTGGGGCGGCGGAATTTTTTGAGCGTAAATTATCTATTTTGAGGGCATGAAGTTTCGCTTTATTTTCTGTCTTGTCTTGTTTCTTGTAGTTGGGGCTCTTGCTGCCTCGCCTACAATGGTTATTGGCGTCGTTCTCGAAGCCGAATCTGATTTGCCGGTCAAGGATGTTGCTGTTACATATAAGTCTGGCAAGCCGATTGGAACGACTGATTCCCGCGGTCGTTTTGAGTTCTCGGTGGATTCCAAGAATGCAACGCTTGTATTCAAGAAGGATGGCTTTGATAGCGTCTTTGTGGAATTGCAAGATTTTGCCGACCTCATGGACATGGTGATTACGCTTAGCACCAATGTCACAAATCTTGGGGCAAGCACGATTATCGGTGATGGCGAACCCATCAAGTGGAATGTGGAACGTACGGTCCAGCTCGAAAAGCTTGAAGACGCTGCGGGTATGCGCTTTGACTTGACGGAACACTTGAGCCAGATGCCTGGTATTTCGGGCCAAAAGGATTTTAGCAGTGCTTTGTATTATGAAGGTTCCCGTGCAAGTGACGTGGCGTATCATTTAGGTCGCCTCCGCATTCCGAACATGCGACACCTGGATGTTGGATTCCCGGGCAACTTGTCCATTGTGAACCCGCATACTTTGAGCGGTATCGAAGTTCATGACCATTATGGTCAAGGGCCGCTTGGGCAAGGTCTTGCAACGTCTATCCAGTACCTTCCGGAACAGACAAGCGGGGAATGGGGCTTGAAAGGTTCTGTTGGACTTACACTCCAAGAAGTCGTGCTTGATGCTCCGTTCTTTATTTGGGATAGCTTCCGTTTTGCATTCCGCCGTCTTGATGACTTTATGCTCAAGAATTTGGGCGAAAAGTTCTATACGGAATTCCGTAAGCGTGGTAACGAAAATACTGACAACGAAAAGATGAAGTCTTCGGATCCGTTTAACCTTTCGGCTTTTGATTTGTATGCTCAGTTGAATGGTTCCGATTCTTTGGGAAATGCTTCTTGGGCATTGCGCACGTTATATAGTTCCGATGAATACAAAATCCGCCAGGATACGTCGAGATCTTATGGCAGTGTCAATTCCATTGATATTATCGAAGGTAGCCAAAGCTACTTGGTCATCGGTGCGGAATATGCATCGAAGTTCGGTGCAAGCTTCCACGCGGGGCTTGTTCGCGAAAGTTTGAGCGATACTTTGCGCGATACGACTGGGTTCCGTACGGGCAAACTTACCGATGAATCTGCAAGGACTTTTATTGATGGTTACAGCCAAACGCATACAACACTGAGCTTGGGTGCTGACAAGGATTTCCATGCCGATATCTTTGGTGGTGCTGATTTGCGTGGTGCCGTTCTTTATGAACATCATTTAGTTGATCGCAGTTATTTGGTTCCTGGTGGTGATGAAACCAGTAAATACCAGACGGGTGTCTTATCGGGTGCGGTAACGCTTGACTGGAAAAATGATTATTCAGAACATATGTTCTCTGTTGGTGCAGTCGCAGATGCTCGTGACCATAATGCACGCCCGACAGCATCGTTTGATATGGAACGTAATTTGTCTAAAACAGATTCTGCCTATTGGAGACTTTTTGGTAACGCTGCATATCGTGCGGACTGGAAACATTACTTTGATGACGGTGATTTGACGGGTCGTTTGGAATCGGGAACTTCTCTTAAGTTGGGCGTTGGCTACTGTTCCAAGTACTTGGTGGCTCAGGTGTCTGGCTTTGGACGTTTCTATGCTGATCCGCTGCTCCCACTGCCGAAGGCTTTTGCAAATTATCAAGACATTACCCCGATTGACTATGCTTGGGTTTCTGGCGCCTCGGGTTCTGTAGAATGGAAAACGTCTCACCATTTTTCGATGGCAATGAATGCAAGCTCTGTGTACGGTGAATACGAACTGAAGGGTGGCAAGTCTCTGCCATGGGAAGCGAATTCCCGTTTAGATGTGGTGTCGCACTTTAGATATTATCCGCGTAAGGATTCCATTGTGTCTGTGATTTTGACACATCATGCGGCATGGCATAGACCGCTCTACTTCTATTCAATCAAGCCTTCGTCGGATGGTAAGAGTGGAACTCGCGAACTTAAGGATTATAACAAGTTTACGGACCTGTACAGAACGGACTTGCGTGTCAATTTGGATTTGACCAAGTCTAAGTTCTTCTTTAGGCACGCCAGGTTCTATTTGGAAGTGGATAACATTTTCTCGAAACTTGATGTGGCTGCACTCAAGTTCCTTGGCGGGGAAAACGGACGCGAACGTTCTTGGGTTGCTCGCGATAAAGACAAGAATACGGCTAATGGCTATGATTTGGTACCGTTTATTGCAAAGGGCATGGGGCTCTATCTACAGTTCGGTGTCGAAGTGCAATTGGGAATTTAGGAGCTGTGAGGTTTGAGGTCGTGCCTATGGCACTTTGAGCTATGGGCGAGAATCTTATGAATGTCATCCTGGAGGTCTGCAAGACCGATAGGATCCAGTGGCTTATATGAAATTCCTTTTAATCATTTTCTTTTTTGCAGTTCTGTCATTCGGGCATGAGACGGACTCCTTGTTTGTGCCGCCGAAGCCCGAAAAGCCATTGCGCTTTTGCACATCTGCAAAAAAGTGGATTGACTACGCAACACTCGATTCTAATTTGGTCGAAATCACGTACATGCGTGGTATCCGTATGGACTTGCGCTATGCAACGTTTAACAATGTGACCGGTCATGATATGTATTGTGGCATCCAGCGTGCTTTTATGCATAAGGATGGCCTGCCTAAATTGAAGCGTGCAATTTCTATTATCTCGAAGGAATTGCCGGGTTATTCTCTTGTAATTTTTGATGCTGCACGCCCGATGTACGCGCAATCGGTTCTTAAACAATCCGTTGCGGGAACGCCTTACAGCCATTTTGTTTCGTCTGGCAAAACGGGCGGGCTCCATAATTACGGGCTCGCGCTTGATTTAGGGCTTGCTGATAGCACTGGCAATTTGCTTGACATGGGCGCGGATTTTGATTCGTTTGAGCGCTGTGCAGGGATTGTGGGCGAGGCCGAAGCTTTACAGAGCGGTCGCCTCACGCAACAGCAAATTGATAACCGAAACTTGCTCCGCAATATCATGAAGCGTGCGGGCTGGGTGATGCTTCCGAGCGAATGGTGGCATTTCAACGCCTATACGCGCGCTTACACCAAGGAACACTACCCGCTGTTCCCTATTTAGTAGGTGCTAGGTTTTAGGTTACAGGGGTTAGGTTATAATAATCAAACTCTGATGCCTATTTTTTTCTAATACCTACAACCTATTACCTAAAGCCTCTTAATGCTTGCGCGTTTCAGGCGGTCGTTTAGAGCCATGCCAACGCCTGTGTTCGGGATGGGGTCCACGAGAATCAAGTCGTACTTGGGGTCGTCAAGGTCGTGCATGAAGGCGTAAAGTTTGGAGGTCGCTTCGACCATGTCGCCTGTAGCGGACAAGTTTACTGTAGCTGGAATTGGGCCTGCTTGAGTGCCGAATGCAATGCGCACGGTGTGCTCTGGGAGCGTGTAGCCTGCTGGAACTTCGCCGTAGTAAAGCGGAACCTGCGGGCGGTAATGCGTGTCGCATTGGCCGGGGGCAAGCATTGGCTGGCCTGGCTTTGACGTGGATTCTTTGATTTTCACTTCACCGAGAATGGCCTTGAACATTTCAGGCGTGATGGCGCCTGGACGCATCACGGTCGGTTCACCGATGAGCGAGATGATGGAACTTTCGACGCCGACGGAACAGGGGCCGCCATCGACGATTCCCGCGATGCGGTCGGCGAGCTGGGCTGCAACATGTTCAGCGGTCGTGGGGCTCACGTGCTTAAAGAGATTTGCGCTCGGGGCGGCAAGCGGGAGTCCGGATTCCTTGATGATTGCCTGTGCAATCGGATGGCTCGGGAAGCGCACGGCCACGGAGGGGAGGGCGCTTGTACAAAGGTCGGGGATGCAATCCTTCTTGGGAAGGATAATCGTCATCGGGCCCGGCCAATAGGCTTCGGCGAGCTTGTAGGCGCTATCAGGGATGTCCTTGGCGATGTCGGTGAGCTGTGCAATGTCTGCAATATGGACAATCAGTGGATCGAACGTGGGGCGTTCTTTGGCGGCGAAAATCTTGGCGAGAGCTTTGGGCTCGAAAGCGTTACCGGCGAGCCCGTAAACCGTTTCTGTCGGGATGGCGACGACTTCGCCTTCCTTGAGGAGGCGGGCAGCTTCGCTTACACTTGTCCATGGCGGGAATTTCATGACCCAAAAATAAAAATTTTACGGTATAAAAAGGAAATGCCCGCTCGGAGGCGGGCATGACAAGGTCTTGTAAAAGCGAACTTGAAAAGGTCGCGGAGACCTTCTCCGATCGCTATGCTTCGGTAGTTGCTGCTGCCGGAGCTTCTTCCTTCTTTTCGTCCTTGCGGCCGAATGCAAACACCTGATCGCATGCCGTGTTGAAGCGCTTCCAGATTTTTTCGGAGTGTTCGCGAGGAACGGCACCGACTTCTTTCCACAAGCGGCGGAAGTGCTTAACCTTGTTCATCGATGCCACGACTGTAGATTCGTTCAAGTCAGTGAGCAAGTCTTCGGCCTGTTCGCAGAGGAGAATCTTCTTCTGCAAGTTGTTCTGGCGAGCCTGTTCCTGAATGTCGAGCTGGTCACGGCGGCGAGTGAAGAAGTCATCGCAAACATCGCGGAATGCCTTCTGGAGTTCTGCATCGTCGTTACCGCAAGAACCCAGCGTAACCCATTCCTTCTGGATGTCGCGAACGGCATCGGCGAGCTGGTTGGAGCCTGCACTTTCGGCAAACTGACGAACCTTTTCGATGGAGTCTTGCTTTTTCTTCTTGATTTCGGCAATCTTGGCTTGAAGTTCCGGATCGGTTTCAGCCATCTTGGCAACAATCTTGTTGACAATTGCGCTGTAACGTTCATTGATAGATTCGACGGCATCCTTCGGGACCATGCCGATAGTCTTCCATTCGGCTTCGATTGTCTTGTATGCTTCGATGATTTCCGGAGTCACGTTGTTCAAGTCGAGAGCTTCGAGCTTTTCGCAAATGGCTTGCTTTTGTTCGAGATTCTTCTGCTTAGCGGCATCCATTTCTTCGAAGTGGTTGCGCTTCTTATCGAAAAATGAATCGCATGCGGTGCGGAAGCGGGTCCAAATCTCGTCGGACTTGCTCTTCGGAACAGGACCGGTTGCCTTCCATGCATCCTGCAACTGTTTGAGCTTGGTGGAGGTTGCGTTCCAATCGGTCGAATCCTTGATGGCTTCGGCTTCGATGCAGAGAGCGACCTTCTTTTCGTAGTTGGCTTCGCGGCTGTCGTCTTCGCGTTTGACGTTTTCTTTGTGCTGGGCGTAGAAGGCGTTCACGGCATCCTTGAAACGCTTGTTGAGCGCCGCAAAGGCTTCCTTTGGAACCATGCCGATGTTCTTCCAGTTTTCCTGAATTTCCTGAACGGCCTTGAACTTGTCCTTCCAGAAAATTTCGGCGTTGGCAACGAGTTCTTCGACCTTCTGGCAAAGGGCTTCCTTGTCAACGAGGTTTTTCTGGCGTTCTGCATTCTGTTCTTCGATGAACGGAGCGCAGTTTTCTTTGACCTTATCGACCAAGGCCTGGAAACGGTCTCTGTAATCTTGGAACTTGGATGCAGAGATGGGGCCGATTTCACGCCACTTGCTGCAGAGTTCGCGGAACTTCGCCAAAACGTCTTGGCTCGGAGCTTCCTTAGAAAGTGCGGTCATCTCGTCAATGATTGTATCGCGGTCTTTTTCGTTGTGCCAGTTTTCCCACTGTTGCATTTCCTGGAAGCGAGAAGTGGCAATCTTGTATTCCTGCCAAAGATCGTGGTACTTGAATTTCTGTTCGCCAACGATTTCCTTCCATTCCTGGTAGGTGTCGCGGAGAATCTTGTGAATTTCGCGGAATTCCTGATTCTCGTCGATGTTCTGGATGCGTTCGATGAGAGTGCGGAGTTTCTTGGAATTTTCTTCAACGACCTTCTGTGCCTTTTCGTTGAATGCAGAGATGAGTTCGTTCAACTTGGTGCGCAGAGCGTTGTATGCCTGGAGAATCGGGTCATCGCCTTCGAGAAGGTCGAGCTTTTCCCATTCGCGGACGATAGCGTGCAAGTGCTTGCCGGTGTTCTCGTCAATTTCTGTATCAGAGAGAGCCTGGAGACGTTCGAGAAGGCTCTTGCGTGCTGCAATTTCTTCTTCGCTTGCGTTTTCGGATTCTGCAGTCGGGAGAACAATTTTCTTTGCTTCCTGAGTCTTGAAGTAGGCGTTGTTGAAACGCTTGATGGAAGCCGCATCCATGATGGATTTGCTTGCGGTCCATTCATCGACGATGGCGTTCACGCGTTCTGCGTTTTCTTCCGTCGTATTTGCTTCAAGCATGCCTTCGAGTTCAGCGAGCGTTTCTGTCAAGTGAGCAATCTTGGCCTGCTTTTCGGCTTCGGCGTTTTCTGCAGCTCTCTTGGCGGCATTTGCTTCGTCGTAGAACTTGTTGAAGCTGTCGTAAATTTCGTTGAGTGAGCCTGCAAGGTCGCCCATGCCAAGTGCGTTCGCTTCGGTCATAAGGGCGTCGAACTGCGGCTTCGTTGCAATGGCGTCTTTTTGAGCTGCAAGGAAGTGGGCTTGCTTGATCAATGCTTCACGCTTGCTCTGCAAAAGTTCCAAAGCCTTTTTGCCGTTGTCTTCAGCTTCTTTCTTTGTACGAACTTTATCTGAAATCTTCTTGCGGACAGAAACGTGCTTGGAATTCTTGATGAGGTCTGCTTGCAGAGATTCAGAAACCACGCGGTCTGCAGCGGCCATTGCAATTTCTTCACTAGAATCACGAGTTGCGATTTGGGCAAGGAGCGATTGCTTATTGCAAAGCTTGACCAATTCTCTCTTGATTGTTAAGTTGTCTGTAGCCTTAAGGACGTCTTCGGCGTAACGCGTGTCCTTGACGGCTTCGATATAACCGCGGACTTCGTCGTTCAAATTCGATTCTTTAAAGTCTTTCAGCTTTTTGACAATTTCCTCGAATGCTCTTGTTTCTGCCAAACGGCGTACGCTAGAGTCACTATCGTTTTTAGAAATTTCCTGAAGTGTCTTAATAATTGCAAGTTTATTAATTGCAGCTATTCTCACTTCGACATTATCATCAGAAAGGGCCACTCGTTCGACAATATCTTGACTAGTGAGTTCATCCAAGTCGGCAATCGCTTCGATGCGCTTTGCAGGGTTGGAATTTTGCCATTTCGGTTTAAATGCGTCAAAAAAGCTCATAATATCTCCAAAGGTAGGCGGGGCTTCCTCAGCTCCGTATAGCATAATCTAACTAAAAAAAACTTGCAGTCAGGAAATTTTACACGAATTTATGCCCATTTAAGGTTGTATCAATAACTATCTTTGCCCCCGTGGCAAAGAGAATTCCCAAGACATCGGCTCCCGAGATGGTCAAGGAACGCTGTAATGCGGCGTTGCTTTCCTGTTTTTGTGAGGTTTATATCCCTTTGTCCCCGTCAATTTTCACTTATGGTGTGCCTGAAGGCGCAAATATTGTACGGGGGAGCGTTGTTTGGGTGCAGTTGGCTCATCGCAAGCCAACGCTTGCTTTAGTGAGTCGAGTCCATTCCGAAAAGCCAAATTTTGACGTTCGATATGCGTGTCCGCATGAGTCTGGCTTTGTTTTTTCCGAACGTTATATGGAATCGCTGGAATGGATGGCTAAGTATTATGTAAGTACGCCCATGCGTGCTTTGAATGTGTTTTGGCCTGCTGATTTTGAAAAGTTCCTAGATGCGTTGCTGGCTCAAAAGAACGCTGAACCTCGGGGCGAGGCTTTGCCGGATGGACCTAAATTGGAGGTCTGTTCAAACTTGCCCCCCTTGACAGATGAACAACGGACAGCACTAGCTAGTCTTGTTGAAGATTTGGACAAGGAAGGATTTCGTGGAACACTCCTGCATGGTGTGACCGGTAGCGGTAAGACGAGAGTTTATCAGGAATTGGTGCGTGAGGCGCTCAATCGTAATAAGCGTGTACTTATTCTGGTGCCCGAAATTGGTCTTACTCCGCAGACGGCATCAAGGTTCGAAGATTTTTTGAAAGTTCCTGTAGTTGTGTTACATTCCGCACTTTCGGCCCCGCAAAAAAGAGCGGGCTATTTGGCGGTCCTTGATGGTTCTGCTAAGGTTGTGCTTGGCACACGCAGTGCGATTCTTTCGCCTTTTGATTTTGATGTTGTCATTTTGGACGAAGAACATGACTCGTCATTTAAACAGCAGGACCCGGCTCCACGTTACCACACACGCGACCTAGCGTTTCACTTGGCGCAAAAATATGGAGCGCTTGTGGTGCTTGGCAGTGCAACTCCTTGCCTAGAAACGTACCGCAATGCAAAGGCCGGGAATTTAAAACTCTTGACACTCAAGAATCGCGCTACGGCTGCGCCGCTTCCCGAAGTTACCATCGTTGACATGGGAAAGGTTCGTCAGCAAAAAGGTGTACTCATGTCGCCTGTTTTGCGCGAGTCTTTGTCGGATTGTATTGCAAATGGAGACCAAGCGATTATCCTCATGAATCGCCGAGGGTATTCGAAAATAAGAGTTTGTTCTAAATGCGGTGAAACTCTTTATTGCAAGCATTGTCATATCCCGCTTGTGTATCATAAACAGTATAATGCGCTGATGTGCCATTACTGCGCTGCGCTGTATCCGGTGAATATGCCGTGCCCGTCGTGCGGTGCCGAAACGTATGAATTTGTCGGTGGCGCGATTGAAAAACTTGAAGAAGAAATTCATGAATGGGTGGCCGATGCGAAGGTGATTCGCATGGACCGTGATACGACTCAGAATGTAGGCTCTGTCGAAAAAATCTTGAATGCGTTTAGAAATCGAGAATACAACATTTTGCTTGGAACGCAGATGGTTGCAAAGGGCCATGATTTTCCGGGTGTCAAACTTGTGGGAATTGTCGGTGCTGATTCGGGATTAGGCATTCCTGATTTTCGTTCGAGCGAAAGACTTTACCAATTGCTTAGTCAAACTGCAGGACGTGCAGGACGTGCCGAAAGCGGTGGGCGCGTGCTTATCCAAACGCTAAATCCTACAGAACCCGTGATGCAATTTGCAATTCGCCATGACTTTGATGGATTTGCAAATCTCGAATCATCAAATCGTCAAATGGCTTTTTACCCGCCGTTCTGTAAATTGGTAGAAATCAGTTGCGGTTCCCGTGATGAATCGCTTTTACGCGATACGATAAATCGCTTAGACGGTATTTTACGTAAAGAGTCTTCGCTGACGGTGCTTGGACCTGTTGATGCTTTTGTTCCGAAAGTGCAAAATGTATTCTGGGTTAAGCTTTATGTAAAAACACAAAATCTTTCGGTTGTGCGTAAAGTCCTTTCTCCCATTTTAAATGCTCCCAAAGCATGGGTTCCCGGTGTTGAAATTAAAGTGGAATTAGAATAATATTTATATTGTTCAATATATAATTGTTATTTCTTGGAGGAGTCTCAATGCGTTGGCCTGTTTATTTTATTGCTTTTTTGTTTGTACTGGTTAGTACATCTTTTGCACAAAGCGTTTGGGACAATTACCGCAGCGTGGAATCGTATGGTCCCGAAAAGGAAGCGCCTGCTCAAAAAGAAAACGTTGAATCGGATAACCAAAATGAAGATAACGAATCTGATAAGCCCGTAAACAGAAAAATCACGTACGTTCAAAATCAGAAACAATGGTATGTTGGAGATCTCAAGGTGACTCCCGGTGCCATTGAAGCGTTGTTGAAATCAAATCCAGAAGCTGCTGTAGAAGTGGATAATGCAAGGACATATTTTATTTGGGGAATGGTTTGCGCAGGTATTGGCGGCGCCGCGCTTGGTTTTGGTCTTGCTGAATGGAGCGATGGGAGTGGAAAACATGCCAAGCCGATTACTTTTGGTGGAATCGGTGTAAGTGCAGTAGGACTTATTCTTGCTAATCTTTCTTGGGGCAGGACTCGCGCTGCCGTTGAAATTTATAACAAAAGTTTGGGATATAACCCAAGTATGTATCTTAGCCTTGCACCGACTCCGCAAGGTGGCTTAGCGCTCGCGTTGTCATTCTAAAAAAAGCAGGCTTGGTAGCCTGCTTTTTGTAAATTCTGTTAGCTTTTTTACTTGTCTGCAAATAATCCGAAAATTTGACCTTTCACAAGCCAGCTGATGCCGAAGAATGTGAGCGCGATTGCTTCGATAACGAATATTTTTGCTGGAAAACTAAATGGTATAATCAACAACGGTAGTGTACAGAACATGCCGATTCCGCAGACTTTATAAATAAAGTTTCGAATGTGTTTCTGACGAGTGTTGCTTTCGCCAAGAGTGAAAAGGAACATGCTGTTGATGGCCAAAAGCAAAAAGAATATGACTGCTGAAGCGGTATGGATTACGTTTGAAATTCCGATGGGCAACTGGAAAAATCCGACGATGTTGCCGGATAATTTTTCTGCAACAGAACATTCACAGGGAAATAAAACTATCATCAAACCGAAAATGCCGGATATCGTTGTGACGAGTTCGTCTTTTTTGTCGTACCCCTTGTAGCACATCAATACGATAGCTGCCGTTGTTAGAATTCCGGCTAATGCAGGGGTTAAGTAGTAGGTTGCGGAAATCGACAGTGTTGTCCAAAAATCATCAGGGATGTTTTGGGGTTTTGATTTTGAGACAATTACGGCTCCGATTAAGGAAATCCAGGGGAGGATCATTCCTAAGAAACCTGCAAAATTACGGATTCTTTTTAACCAAGATTCTGCGCAATTTTTTGTAATGGCAACTACGTCATCGTTGCAGTTTTCGCATGATTTGTTTTCTTCGCTCATAGAGTTCCTTTTGCTCTGTTGTCTACAGATGCTGTTAATATAAAAAAGTATTGGAAAGAGCTAAGAAAAAGATGCTTAAAAGGAATGTCTTGGGGGATGAAAAAGGGATTTCTGTTTAGACGTTCTTTTCTACAAGCTCTTGATATTTCTTGAGCAATTCAATTATTATTTCTGCTTCTGTCATCTTCGTGTTGAATCCGTAGGCTTCCATAACGGCTTTGTCATTGTCTGAATGGGCTTTGCGAAGATCTGTGGGCATAGTCAAATCATCGTAAAGATCGGCAAGACTGCAATCAGGATACTTTGCGCGTACGTCAAGAATTGTTTGTGCTGTTTTTTCAATAGTTGCTTTTTGTGCTTCTGTTGGATTGCACCAAGGAAAGTTGTTATAAACGATGTCTTTGCTGTATCGGTAATCGCTTTTTAGTTTACCACTTACAGTGCGCATCCATGCCATGTGAACACAGGAAGTGAGAATGCCGAAATGATAAAGTGTTGCATCGGGGATAATTGTGACGAGGTTTGTCGGAATTGTATTTTTATCAAGCATTCCTATTGGAATGTAACGACGTTTTTCTGATGAAACTGCCGGCACGACGATATAGTTTTCGGGATTGTTTGTTTCTCGGAAAAGAGCAGGTCTTAAAGCTAGCTTCTGCCGCCCTGCATCGGGAGAATTTTCTCTGTCAAGCTTGCAAGCCTGAACGCGTTTGTAAATTTCACGCATCCCTTTGATTTGTGCTGGAGTTGCATCGACAAGCCATAAACAGTAACGTGGTTTGTTATTGATGAACTCTTCAGAACCGATAAGACGTTTGATGAAAGGCTTTGCATTGGGTTCTTTGCTTATGAAATCTTCGTATTCATTCGCTTCGATAATGAGATGTCCACCATCGGCAGGACGGTTGCCTGTTGTCATTAAAGGAACGTTACACAGCGGATTTTTTCGACTTTCTACAAAAATGTTCGGTGCGTCCATCAGATAGGGATTGATGGACTTTGCCTCGTTGATTTTTCCGTTGGCAAGGTAAATGCGTTTGGGGTGTTGCTGAGAGTCGTTTGCCGAAAAGCCTATAATTACGCAATGAACGTGTGCCTTTTGCTCGGATTCGCTGTCCCAACGGAATGTTTGGTAAGCAAAATCAATTTGTAACTTAAACCTGTCAAAAAGTGGTTTCCAGATGCCTGCGACTTGTTCACCTTGTGTGATGCTGTTTGTGGAAACAAAGGCGCATTTTGTATTTGTTCCTTGAATTAGTTTTGCGGCTTTGAAATACCAGTTGGCAACATAGTCAATTTTGCCTGCTGAACTGTAGGACTTGCCGTTTTTGTCAACGAAAATGTCTAGCGTTTCTTGTTTTTGTTCTTTGGTTTGTAAACCGTATCCCACAAATGGGGGATTGCTGATTAAGTAATCGTAATGATTTCTCTTGCGAGGTTGTTCTGCTGCTTTTCCTATGTGCAAGTCTTCTGTTATAACGGTTACTGCATCGTAGTGCTTTCCTGGTTCGGCAAGAATCATTTTCTTTGGATCGATGTCCTTGGGAGAAACAACATTGACTTTATCTGCCCACAGAGTGAGTTCGGGATCGCTCTCTTGCAAATATTCCCAATTCATCTTTAGGGCATTGCCTTCGACGATGGTTGCATTGGTTTTTAGAGGCAAAAATTCCAAATTGCGGTGGAGTATTTGTGAGGTTTCTTCCATCATTTGGTTTTCGGCAATCCAAAGTGCCGCCTTGGCCACATTTACTGCGAAGTCGTTGATTTCAATGCCGTAGAACTGGTTGATGTTCACTTGAGGCTTGAATTCGTCTCCATACACGTCAAATGCGGGGTCTGAACCGAGACGAAGTTGAACGCATTTGTTTTCTAGCTTACGGAGGCTGGCGTAGGTTTCTGTAAGAAAATTACCGGAACCACAGGCTGGGTCCAAAAATTTGAGCGAACCGAGTTTCTTTTGAAAATTCTCCAATTTTTCATTGCGAATTTTGGCGGTTTTTGTTTCGCAAATTGTTGAAAATTCTGCGTTTAAATCGTTCAAAAATAAGGGATCAATGACTTTATGGATGTTTTCGATGCTGGTATAGTGCATTCCTCCGCTTCTGCGTGTAGCGGGGTTCAATGTGCTTTCAAAAACAGCACCGAAAATCGTGGGGCTGATTTCAGACCAGTCAAAGTCTAAGCTTCCGTGTGTCAGAATAATTTCGGCTGTTTTTTCCGAAATGGGCGGGATTGTTTCGCCTTCTTTTTCGTGGAATAGCGAGCCGTTTACGTAAGGAAAATCTGCAAGCTTTTCTTCCATAAAACGGTCGCGGTTCTCGGGCTTTGTATCAAGAACACGGAAAAGCTCACGGAGAGCAACGCGCATGTTTTCGGCGCGGAAACTCTTAAGATAACTATAGAATTGCTCTTTTTTGAAAATTCCCGCATCTTCGGCATAAAGGCAAAAAACGAGACGTACGCACAAAACGTTCAGTGCGTGAAGGTCTGCTGCTGTTGGATTTTTGCCAAATTCGGGTAATAGGGCGTCATAAATTTTTCCAACAATTTCACCTGCTTTGATAGAAACTTCGACTTCACGTTTGATGTTTTCACTGCGTGCATCTACCAAAAAATTTAGGCGATGATATTCTTTACCCAAATTTTTCAATAAAATTTGTTCTGGCTCTCCGCTTGGATGTTCCATGTCATATATAAGAAATTCCGTAAAATTGCATGAGACAATCCATTTGGGGTGCTGGCTCAGCGGCAAATCAGCCACATACTTCTTTGCTTGCTGATAAGGCGTTAAATATCGGCCGTCACTTTGTTTTATCGGCTTACGTAAGTCCTTGTCGCTGGATTTTTGTTCGATCATCACGCGCGTCGAAGGAATGTAGGCGTCTATAAAGTTAGTGATGGTTTTATCTTGGAGACGTTCTTTGACTTGTTCTTCGAAAAAGATGAATTCTGCAAAGTTCTCTATGCCGAAAACGCTTGAAAGTAAGTCCATCCAGAATTTTTGAGACTCGCCTTTTTCATAACCTTTATCAGCCCAACGTTCTACAAAGGCCTTGGCTGCTGCTTTCTTTTCTTTCTCAGTCATCTTTTTCTGCGTGTTAATCATGTTCCTGAATATAATAAATTCAAATGGCAGAACGTGTCAAATGGATTTGGTGCCTTCTAATTCTGACTTTTGATATGTTTTTATCCAATTTTCAGTTGGAAATTTATCAATGAATAAGTAGGCTTTTAGCCAAAGTTTAAAAATCCATTCTTTACTGGATTCCGATGGCTTGCCGTGTTCTGAATCATTTAAGGTCCTAATAAAAATTTCACCTGCATTTTCTTCGTTGATTTTGTAGTCTTTGAAAAAAGCATACCAATCAGAAGAATCGAAACGTTCAAAATTTTGCTCAAAGGTTCGTTCTGCATTCCATAAACGAGCTTCTTCATTGTGCAAATTTTGGGGGAGAATATCCTCTCCTTTGTAGAATCTGTAAAATGTACTCATGTTAGGATTTTTTGTGGGGGTGGGGGATGTATAAATGATGCTTTCTATTTGTTAATTATGTGCCAGGGCTTTTCTTGCGTTGCAGCATATTTCTTTGCGTCAGGATAAAACCAATATCCATCGTGCGGTCCTGACCAATCAGAAAGTTTTTTGCTTTTCTGATATTTTATGTTGCAATTTCCTTGTGATTCTTCTGGGGATTGGGGATCAATTTTTTTAAGTTCGGCTTTTTCTCTTGAACGGCGGATTTGCGTGGAATCGCTTTTCCATTGTCGCATGCTTTTTAAAGATACCATGCAGATTGTAGAACGGTACGATTTTCGATGACTTTTGGACATGTTGATTCCTGCTTATAGATTTCCCTCAAATATATATTGCAATTCTACTGCGTTGCAAGGGGCCGAATTGCGGACGATTTTTTACGAATCGCCGTCAATAATGAATGGAATAACTGGAATTGGACATCCTTTTATACTCTCAACGAAATCATTTGTCAAACAAATAAACAGGAGCAGAAGTGATGGAACAACGTTAAGAATGCCGACTCTGCATATATTTTTAACAAGAGTGAATTCTTCTGGAGTAAGAAATAGCAACACAAGCAAAAAAATCGAAGTAAAGACGTTCATTATAGAACTGATTACAAAAGATTCTGGGTACTTGCCTCCCACAAAAAGGATGCCACAATATATAAAACCATAAAAAGGGAGCATTCCAAGAATCCAAACTATAACGCTATCCCAAAAAAACGGAGTCAACATTCCGCACCAAAAGAGGATAAACGGAATAATAAGTCCGATTATTTTTTCGCTCGGAGTCGTTTTTTTAGATATGTCCGTTCCTTTTTTCATACTCATAATATATATAATTCAGCTGTCATATTTTAACATTTTTAAAAACTTGCCGCATTTTGTAAATTAATCTATTTTAAAGAGCCGTAAGACAATCTCAAAAATACCGAAGAAATATCGTGAAGCGCATGATGCGACTTTTGCAAATTGGCTTATGTTAAAAAGGTCGAAAATGTGTGGCTGTATTTTCTGTTGCAGGACTTATCCAGCTTCTGATGTGGTTGACTGGTGTAATGAACAAGATGAAAATCGTACAGCTGTTTGCCTTCGTTGTGGTATAGATTCTGTGATTCCCGATGCTTCAGGGTGGTCTCTAGATGAAGAATTCTTGACAGAAATGAAACGTTGGTGGTTTTAGGGGTGTGCTTAAGTTTTAATATTGTTTAAAAAGAATCTCTATAAGGCTATATATCAATTTTTTTGAATTCGTTTAACAATTGACGATCTTTGAAAATATGGGCACTGTACATACTTCCGTTAATCTTATCGATAATGGGGATCCCCCCTGTGATATACGAGTGTCCGTCTTCGGTTCTACGTTCAAAAGAGTAGAAATCTTTATGTTCGCGAATCCAAAGAACCTGTGTTTTCGGAAAATGTTTTTTGAAAATTTTGAGAGCCTCTTCTGGTGTAATCATATGTTTTCCTCTGCACAAAAAGTTTAATGAGACTTTCTTTTTTTTAATTATTTCGCTGAGGCAAAATACTCATCAGCCTTGATCATGGCTTCGAGAATCTGCTTAAAGTGCTCTAAACTCTTGATTTCAAAATCATAATAACCGTAGTCGGGTTCCGCATAATCAAATTCGGGTTCGCCAAATTCGCTTTTTGGCAAATAACCGTGAAACCAGATGCCGGGTGTCCCGAATGTATGGTAAAATTCGTTGATTTCGAATGTGTGAGAGTACCAGCAAATAAATCTTTTGCGGCTGAAAAACTTTAAAATTTTGTTTCCGTGTTCATCAATGATTGTGTTGCAGGGCGCTGTTTCGCTGACAAGACGGTGCATAAAATTTTTTAGGAACTTATCAACGTTTTGCCATCGCAAAGACTGCGGAAAGTCGTTTTCTGAATATATCTTTTGCATTTTGAAATCCCTTTTTGCTTAAATATATAGTCATGCGTTGTTAAAAATTGAATTTTTATACGATAATGGCGAGCAAAAATATAAGAGCGGGAAAAATATTAATAGCCGCTAGGCGACATGTATCTTTAAGTCCATCAAATCCATCGGGTAGAAAAAACAACAAGACAAGAAGAAGTATGGATGTTATGACGTTTAAGAGAGCTGCTGTTGCAAATGCTTTTTCATCTATTTTCTCGTCCAATATTATACTGCTGAAGAATACGAATCCATAAAATGGAATTAGTGAAATTGCCCATATTAAGGCATTATCTGTAACAATAGGCGTTAATACACCAATCCAAAAAAGAAAGAAAGGGATGATCATTCCGTATTTCAATTCTTTGAAAGAGTAATGATCTATCTCGCAATCTTTTTCAGATTGAATGTTGCATATTACTATTTCTAATTTTATGTTTTCTTGGTCCATAGCTATAATATATAGCTTTAAAATGTCAAAAATTAACATTTTGCGAAAATAATTAATTTTTGAAGTCCCAATATTTCAAAATTGCTGTTCTAGAAACTACTTTACCCCCGCTCCATTCACTTTACTGATTTCTCCGTCGAAATAGACGAAGTCGCCGTCTTTGTTTTTCCATACGGCGCGGAAAACGGTGGGGCGCTTGATGCCATCGGAATAGGTTTTGTAGTTTTCGCATTGCGCTTCCCACGGGGTGTATTCGGTGGTTCCGTCGGGTGAAATTTGACCGCGGTCGTTTGTTGTAAACGAGGTCATTTCGTAAGCATCATTGAAATGGAAAATTCCGGTTGCAGTTACGCCTTTGTTTGTGATTGTCGCTTCGACGGTGCGCTCGTCAATTTGCTTAAATGTGATGAAATCTTTCAGGAGGGCTTCTGGCAAAAAGAATGCTTCGGCAAGATAAGTGATGAGGCAAGCCTTGTCCATTTCTGGGCCAGTTTGGTCGAATAGTGTAACGAGCTTTGCGAGGACGCCCTTCATGCCGCCTTTGCCGTTCATGTAGTAATCGTAGCCTTGGAACGGGATGCCGAACATTTTGCTGTCGATAAAGGCGAGCCTGTCCGGAGAATCGGCAAAGTCCACATGCGTGTAGTCGATTTTGATTCGCGGCTTGTTTACGCCCATGCCGAAATCGACTTCTTTGTATTCCATGGACAAGTGTGTACGCCTTTCTTTGCCGATGTAACCACTCGTTTCCAGATATTTTTGAATGAGGGGAGGGAGGTTTGCGATACTTGCTGAATCTAGTGTTCCGGCGGTTGCTGCGGCACTTTGCAACCTCGCTTCGACATCATTGTGAAACTGCCTCTTGACAGGCGAATAGGGAATGTTGAACCAAATCGCCAATAGCAAAATGATGGCGCCGATGATAATCAAAATGGTCATAAATTTTTTCTTCATTTCTTTTGAATATTTAAAATTAATTGGAGCAACCTTTGGTCGGGTCGATTTTTCGAGACTTGTACCATACAATGGCATCAATAATTAAAAGTACAATGACTATAGGTTCTCCAATCATCAGAGCCAATTCGCCTAAGATTCCTGCGAATTCTCCCACGGCTGTATTGAAGTCATAGATGGCGAAGCCTAATATCAAAAGCCCGATAAAGATATCTGCGATGGCGAACAGCAAATAGGGGGACGCTTCCTTTGCAAATTTTTTAAGAATCTTTGCTATGATAAACGAAGATAACGTAATTATTATGATTGCTGCCGTTATAGTAGAACTCATTTGATCTCCGTTTAAAACAAATCTAGCGTGCTGTCCAGATAAATTTCTTCTCTTACTTTGAGTTGGTGCTCGGGTTTTGTCATGTAATAAAGTAGAAATTCTAAAATGAGGGCGCTACCGAGGCTACGGCCTTCGATTTTAAAGTGCTGGAAACCTGCGGGGGCATAGATGTTTTGAATGTCCTCGATTCCAATAAAGCCGAGATTTTTCATCGCATCGGAGAAGCGGTAGCCCCTTTGGGCTTTGGGCGAAACGCAGACATGGTCTTCGCAGTTTTCGCCGAGGCTTTTCTGGCTCACGTTCTCGTAGCATTTTTTGCGGTCATAGCAGCCGAACCAACAACATTCATTGCAAAGAAATTCAACCTTTTGCTTTTGTGCGTTTGTAAGTGCGTTCAATTTGTCGAATTGCTTGTTGAGTCTGAAATCGGGAACGACATAGCGGAATTCTTCGCGGTCCAGCTCCGCTTTGAACTGCTCGAAATCCGTAATGACTTTTGTGGTTGAAGAGACAAAGTAATAATTGGGGTACTTTGATTTGATGTAATTCAACAACAGGTCGGAATGAACGATGACTCCGTTTTGAATTGCGCGCATCTCGCCAGCATTTGAATCCGCGCTACTTTCGAATAATTGGCTCAGTTTGTTGCATCGGGCATCGGCGAGGTGTTCTTCGCGAATCAATGAATTGCTGAATGTGAGCCTCGCCGAAATTCCATATTCCTGCATGAGTTCCGCGACCTTCCGCGGTTCTGCATCCCCGAAGCCTACGCGACCTCCACCCCAAATGCAGTCGCTTGGCGCTCCATAAATAGAGCCTATTTCGCACCAGTCGTAAAAATATTCCCGGTGTTCGCGGAATAGCGGCAGAAACGCCTTGTACAAGTCGTAAAATTCAAAAAGTCCGGGGAGGTGGTAGTAGATTTTCATTTGTTTTTTATGAATGTCGCAAAAATTATAGCGATTTTTTTTGACTTCGATATCTGTTTTTCCTCCAATAGTGCTCAATTTCACGTTCTTGAAAGACTTTCTTTGATGAGTCCTGAAAAATATGGTATATTAAAGGTGTCCAAAGTTATCAAGAGGGTCTTATGAAAAAGGCTTATTTAGCTTTTTTGTTTTTTGTTTTTTTGGTGGCTTGTAGTGACAGTTCCCCTAGTTTTGTAGATGGAGCATCCAATGGTTCTTCAAAAAAAATGGAAGGGATGATTCTTGTTCATGGAGGGACGGTTACTTTAGGTAGTAATGATTCTCGGTATAGAGTGAATGAACGTCCTGCAATGAACGTCTTGTTGGATTATGATTTTTATATGGATGTTCATGAGGTGACTTGCGATGATTATCGGAATACAGCAAAAAGTGGAAATCTCAAAGATTTTACCGAATGTGAAGATGACCAATATCCTTTGTCTAATGTGACCTACTACGATGCCGTTTTGTTTGCAAATGCAAAGAGCAAGTTGGAAAATTACGATACCGCTTATACTTATAGCAAGGCCGTTTTCGACGGTGATGGACATTGCACAAATTTAGATGGCTTTGCTTTCCATCCAGAAGTAAAAGCTTATCGTTTGCCCACAGAATCAGAATGGGTGTATGTAGCCTCTCGTGGGTGGGAGCCTTCGCGTAATAGCTGGAATGCCGATAATTCAGATTTTAAAGCACACCATGTCTGTACTGTAGAAAAAGATTCGCTTGGTTTCTGCGATTTAGCAGGAAACGTAAAGGAATGGGTCAATGACTGGGCTGGAAAATTACTTGACACTACTATTGTGAATTTTGTGGGAAATGCTGGCGATGGCAATATCGGTGAACGAATTTTGAAAGGTGGCTATTATTCGGATTATGCATCCAATATGAATGTCGTTTCTCGTGGAGATGACTATACGGTTGTTTCTTCCTCTATGGCAAAACATATCGGTTTTAGGCTTGCTTGGGGTGCGATTCCAGAGCCGACATGGTTAAGCGCTAGTGGAAATGTTCAATCAAGTATTGTTTCTCCGATTGCAAGTGCTTCGGTTTTGAAAAGTTTCACTGGAACCAATGATATGATACTTGCATTCCGCAATGACGTTAGCGGAAACTTGGCTTACATAAATTATAAGGACGCTATTTTGACTATAACGGAAATTAGCGATTCTATAGATGTTTATCATCCTGATATTTCACCCGATGGAAAAAAGGTGGCGTTTTGTACCAAGTTTGAAGGTCTCGGTGGTGACTCGCGTCTTTATGTGCGCGATTTGAATGAAAAAGGGACGAACCTTGTAAAACTTGATGTTGCTAGTGCCGCTATTCCCCGATGGCGCGTCCTTGAAAACGGAGATACCGTCATTGTCTATGTTACAGATGCGGGGAATAACAAGGACGATGCGTCTTTTAAAAAATCTTCTACTTGGCAGGTCAAATTTGTAGATGGCAAATTCGGCGTTCCAGAAAAGCTTTTTGATGGGGCATACCATGGTGGTATCAGCGAAGACTATTCACTTGCTGTGAGTGGGGCTCGTCTGTTGCGCGCTCGCATTGCTAAATCTAGCTCTACGGTCTTAGATGAAGCTACCGATACGGTTTGGTATAATGGTGAACAGGCTTGTAATGTTTCTCTAGCTCACGATGGTAGCAAACGCGTTGCGTTCCTGGATTTTGGTGGAAATACTGGTAGAAAGTTTGCTAACGAAAATTATTCCACACACCAACGTTTGCTTGTCGCTGACAGTATGGGTAAATTAATAAAGAGTATTAAGGCTGCATCGGGTTACACCTTTGATCATAGCGAATGGGTGAGTGATAGTGAAAATTCTAACATCGTAGCAACACTAGCCAATGTAAATGGAGCGCACTCAAAAATAGTCCTTGCAAGTCTTGATGACGAAAGTATCGTTGAATTGGCTGAAGGTGAAGAACTTTGGCATCCGACTTTATGGGTAAAACGCAAAGCAAAAATATTTGGCAATGATTCTGGTGGTTCTCAAGTTGGTAGTTCAGTACTAGATTTAGATAGTGCTGGAATGTATTACAACAATTCAGGAGCATGCCCTCGTGCCGCTATTTTCCGTTACAAAATGGAACTTTTATGGCATTACAAGGACTCTGCTAAAACCGTCATTCTTGGATCCTCTAGAGCTTATCACGGAGTCAATCCAAAATTATTTGATGAAAAAATGAAGGCCGTCAATATGGCGGTTCCTGCTGCTACTATCTATGGAAATTTGTACCTATTTGAAAATTACATATTGCCCCATATGAAAAATATTAAGCTCATTATTACCTCCATCGACATTGATCGTGGGTACCTTACAGGGCAGGACTCCGAAAATATCTTCTACAAGACCTATAAATCTTATCCAGGCTACGTTTATGACGAAAACCACAATTTCTGGAAAGACGGGTACCCCGAAGGACTTTATCAGGCTACGTATGAAAGCCCTAGTGCCGATTCTGTATTGGAACGAAAGATGCGAGAGGATTTGGGTTATTATTCCTTATTTGGCTCATCCTGGGCGACAACGTATATTCGGGTTCGAGAAGATTCTTGTTGGATGGATAAAAAATCAGATATATACAGGATGAATTTTGGACTTTTAGAGCGCCTTTTACAAATTTGCAAAGAGAATGATATTTTTGTTATCGGTGTTTTGTTCCCGCAAGATCCAAAATACAAGAACACGGGGGCTTATGGTTATACGGGGCTTCGCCGAAGTGAGGCGCCTGCTCTTATCCAGGAAATATCTGATTTGAGCAAGGTTTATTCTAATTTTATATTAGTTGATGAGAATAAAATGGGAGACCACGATTATACGGACATCATGGGGTATGACAATAGCCATATTTCGGATTATGGAGCCCGACAGCTGACTCATCGTTTGGATTCTTTGGTTCATACGTTAGATATTGAATTTTGAAAAGAATCGCAATGATTATTTATTAAAGACATAGACAGAAATTTTTGGTAAAAGTTGAGAATGTCATAATATGACATTCTTTAAACGTATATTTGTCATGTAACCCTCAGAAAGGAGGCCTACAATGGCAAATGAAATGTTTTATGTCAAGATAGAAACGTCCCGAGACATAACGTTTTACGGGTTTTCGCGGAGTGCGACCGGGATTCTTGATTACGCTGATGCATCGTCTGCGACAGATGAGGGTCTTTCGCAAATGCAGTGCGTAGACGGCAGTGCCTACTTTACGCCTTCTTGGTACACGTACTTGCCCAAGGAATTGCAAGCGACGATTAATGTCTATTTGCCTAGTGATGTCAAAAATTTGGATGTTGGGCAGTATTCGTTCTTGTTGCATGTGGGGGCGCTTTTGCTAGCCGTTGATGAAGGCGATGGCTTGCTTGTCGCAGAACTTTTGCGCCGCCGTTCGACGGTGTTTGCAAATTTTTTACCGCTTGTGTTGCACCTCATAAAGCCTGTGGCTGCCGAGGCCTTGTTTGCGTATGTCTATGGCGGTTTCCGTGGCGATTCTAACTTTGCACAGATTTACAAGGCTAATGCTCCGATAGCAACGGGCGAGACAGATGTTTCGGCGATTCTTCTGGAGGCTGCAAAAGATGTTCTCAAGCCAAGTCCTGAAAAGGAATCTCCAGAGGAAATGTTCATCCGCTATTTCCGTGATGCGGAATCGTTTGACTTTACAATCGGGCTTGTTGGTGCAACGAACCATCCGTGGATTGATGGTTTAGAAAAGTATGAATCGGTTGTAAAAACAGCGACGGCATTCCGCTTTTTTGATGAGGCTACGGTTGGTGCCAAAAGCCGGGATTTTTTTGAATCGCTCTCGACTAAGGTGCAGGCGGAACCGTACAACCCGCATGATCATAATGCGATTAGCGTGAGCATTGATGACTTGGGTGCAAAGCTCAAGGGAATGCAATCCAAGAGCAAGGCTGGGTATTTGCGTGCAACGGGTGCTGCGATTTTGCGTAAGGCGCGTCCGAGCTTGTTTGCGTACGGCTCTAAGCTTTGGCGCTTGGGAGCGGACCCGAGTTTCTTTGAAAATTCCATTGTCGTAAGAATTCACACATAACACCTCACACAAAAATTCCCGCCTCTCGTTGAACGATGGGGCGGGAATTTTAAAATTTTTCCTAAGATGGCGATCCCGGAACGGAGTCCGGGATGACTTTAAGTGTGTGCGCGATCTCGCGGCTTTGGAGCTCGATTTACTTCTGGCTCAAAATGGCGCGGAGTTCGTCTGCGGCCTTCTGCAAATCGTCGTTGATGATAGTGTATTCGTACTTGCCTTTGGTTTTGGCAAATTCGATTTCCTTCTTGGCGTTTGCAAGGCGGAGCTGGATGACTTCTTCGCTATCGGTGCCGCGCCCGCGGAGGCGGCGTTCGAGTTCTTCTTCGCTTGGCGGCAAAATGAAGATTCCCGTGGCATCGGGGTAGACCTTATCGAAGTTGATTTTCCCGAAAACGTCGAGGTCGAACAGTACGCGATTTCCTTCGGCAAGAGTCTTTTCGACGAAACTCTTGGGAGTTCCGTAGTAATTGCCGTGGACTTCGTTCCATTCAATCAAGCCGTCTTCTTTAATGAGCTTTTCGAATTCTTCTTTCGTCTTGAAGAAGTAGTGGACTCCATCAACTTCACCTTCGCGCGGCTTGCGGGTCGTTGCGGAGATGGAATACTTGATGTCTGGGAAATCCTTGATGACAAGATCCTTGAGGGTGGTCTTGCCCGCGCCACTTGCGGCACTCATAACGAAAAGTTTGTTTTTCATTTTTTAGTCAATGGTCAATAGTTGTTAGTCAATAGCCATTAGCTTTAACTAGGCTCTATATGTGCCAAATATAACTAATAACCAATGACTAACAACTCACTCGTCTATTTCTTGTCTTCGATGTACAGCGGACGTTGCTTGACTTCGTCATAGATTCGGCCGATGTATTCGCCGAGAATACCGATGGTCAAAAGCTGCACGCCTGCGAAGAACACGATGGCGGTCATGAGCGATGCCCAACCGGGAACCGTTGTTGCAGGGGAGAGGAACTTTTCGAGAATCGACCAGACGAGCAAGGCAAAGCCGACTACCGTTGCAATCCATCCCATGTAAAAGCTGAGCTTGAGCGGTGCAGAGCTGAACCCTGTAATGCCGTCAAATGCAAGGCGCAACATTTTCTTGAGCGGATACTTCGAAGTGCCTGCAGTGCGTTCGGCACGGTCGTACTTGACGCCAATCTTCTTGAAGCCAACCCAGCATACGAGGCCGCGCAAGAAACGGCTACGTTCAGGAAGGTTCTTGAGCTGGTCCACCACGCAGCGGTCCATGAGTCTAAAGTCGCCAGTGTCAGGCGGAATGTCGATGCTCGTGAGCTTGCCAATCAAGCGGTAGAAGCAGAATGCCGTAAAGCGCTTGAAGAGCGTTTCGCCTTTGCGCTTGTTGCGCTGGGCGTAAACAACTTGATAGCCTTCGCGCCATTTCTCGAGCATTTCGTGAATCAGGCTTGGCGGGTCTTGCAAGTCACCGTCGATGATTACCACGGCATCGCCAATGCAATGGTCGAGACCGGCGCTAAATGCAGCCTGGTGCCCGAAGTTGCGGCTGAAGTTGATAATCTTGTTGTTCGGGTTTCCGGGGAGGAGACCTTCCACGATTTCTCGGGTGCGGTCCTTGGAACCATCGTTGACAAAAATGAGTTCGTGCTCGATATCCTTAAGCTCTTCCTCCAAGACGCGGTAAGTTTCGGCTACGATCTCTTCTTCATTAAATACAGGTATAATTACGGATAAAAGCATAGTGCAATTATAGCAATTTTATGATAAAGTTTTTAGAAGTTGATCATTAGTCATTAGCTAAATAATCGCGGCTTTGCCGCCATACGTAAAACTAATGACTTGTGACTATTGACTGATGACTAAGGTATAAGTACCGGGTTGATAATGTCTACGTGGCTGCAGTTGATGCCTTCTTTGGGGAATGTCTTGATGATAAGTTTTTGCACTCCGGCAACATTGGCCTCGACTTTTTGCAATTCGCCGTTCTTGAAGAACGGTGTCTTTGCAAGCGACTTCCCGTCACCGAAAACTTCTACAGCAACGCCTTCACTGCAAAGCGATTCGTCGTCCAGTCCTGTAGAAAATTGGAGCGTAGAGAATTTTTTCCCGATATCAAATGTCGTTGTCGAGGCGGCGTGGACTCCGATGCCGTACATGTAACGTTGACCATCTACGTTAAACTTGTTTCCATCGATGCTTTCGTCCTTGTGCATTTTTCCCCATTCTTGGGTGTGGCTTTCGATGGGGTAGTCCGAGAGGGCTATAGCGCCGTTCCCCTTTTCAAAGTAGAACTTGGAAATATCGGCAAGCTTACTTCTTGTAGCCATATCTTGTACCAGGAATCGCACTTGGTTATAGCCTGGCTGCAAAAGTGCAAGGTCCACTTCTTTATCATAAGAGCCGTATTTGTAGTTCCCTTGTTTGACTATTTTTTTGTTGATAAGGATGGCAAATTTCCAGTTGGCGGCTGTCTGTCCCTGTTCATTGAGATCGTAATGGAATTTGAGCACGGCTGGCTTTGATGCTGCGGAATCGGCCGGGACAAATTCTAGTTCGCTAGTCGAAATAATTTTTTCGGGATTGTAATTCTTGCGGCCGTTGAACTTTGCAATTTGTACCCAGTAGTTGTTCGTAATCAAGATATTCTTGACTCCGGTCATGTCCATTTCGCGTTCAAATACGTCGCAGGTCGTGGCGATACGGTGTTCCACGGCTTTCTTGTGGTATGTCTGGCTATCCCAGCAGTCCAGTCCGCGGATGTAATAGACTTCGCCTTTATATTTTTCGATGAGTTCATTCATCTTGGAATTGCTCATTCTACGAGCTTCATCGTAATGAATGGAAGAAATGCCGTAACCGACAAAATGCCACGGACGACCGTAGATGAAGAATCGGTCTGCCTTGGGCTGTTGTTTAAGCCAATTGAGAATCTCGTATTCTTCGATGGTCAAATGGTTGCGGTTATACATGATGTTGTTGTTGAAACTCTGCTTGTAATGGAACGTCCAGCCGGTAAAGATGATGGCTGCGATGAGCGTGCCGATAATGGCGCCCTTGCCGTTTTTTTCCGTACTGTTTGTCGGAGTTGCAAAATATTGAATCATGTGGGCGATGGGGAGTGCTGCCACAAAAGCCATCGACGGGAGCATTACAAGGCTATAGCGCTGGTTGATTTCGATGGTGAAATCGCCCGAGACGTTTTCGAGAATCACATACGTCTGGATGTGGTACAGGAGCAAAAAGGCGAGGATCTTGAGGTATGTGAAATCGCTCTTTCTTGCATCGTTGATGGCGCGGAAGATAAGGTAAATGCCGCCAATTGCAAAGAGGTAGTTGAAGTAGCTGAGGAACGGATTTGTGAGATTGCCGTTCTTGTCGAGCTTTGCGGTCATCACATCCCAGTTCTTGGCGAGGTCTTCGAAGAAATGTCCATGGGCTTCAAATTCGCCGCCCTGGAAACCGAATCCTTGGAAATAGCTGATGGTGAGGAGCACCGGCACGGAGAATAGGGTAAATGTCGCGAAGAAAACGGGTGCTTTCTCGTCTTTCTTGTCGAGCAGTTTGGGAAGCGCAAAGATGATGAATGCGAAAATGCAGAAAATTGTTTCCTGGCGTGTCTGGGCGAAGAAGGCGAGGATGAGGGCTAGGAACGCCCAGTGCATTACTGTGTTTCTGTCGTAAGCCCACTTAAACACGAGCAGCGACAATGCGGAGAGGAATATGTAAAGCGGTTCAACGGACATGGAACGGAACTGGAATAGAACCGTCGGTTGGAGTGCCATGAGAAGTGCGGCGAGGAATGCAAGGAGGGGTTGCCTTGTCCATGCGACAATTGCAAGGAACATGAGCAAGAAGGAGAGCGGGAGCATTATGAATTCCGCTGTGAAAATCCAATGGAGATCCTTGCCGTTCAAGAACATGCCGAGATAGTAGAGGAACGAAAGCCCCTTGGTTTTGAAACTGTTGGAGTTCGCTATGCATTGAAGGTTGTTCTTGTCGAATTCGCCTTGATTGCATGTTCCCGATACATGGTTGTAGTACATGTTTTGAGCAACGGCCATGAACACGCTTTCGTCGCTTTGCACGCGGTGACGGGCTTCAATCTGTGTGCCTGCGAAAATGGAAATCGCGACTGCGAACACTAGCGTCATGATGCTTACGGACTTTGCGGGGAGGATTCCTTTGATCCATTCCCTAAAATCTTTGCTCAAAAAGCAGAAAAGAACAATTCCAAGAATGAACTGAATCGCAAAAAGTGGGAGCGGCCAGTTCAAATCCATCTGTCGGATGGTTTCCCTGTGTTTGATGTTCGGGGCGAGGTAAATAAGGGCGGGAATGGCTATAGCAACGAGTGTGCCGAAAATGCCTGCGGGGTGAGCTAAGTTCTTGAATAGCTTCAAGATAGCGTCTTTAATATTCATTTGGTTCCTTCTCGATAACACGTAAAAGCGCTCCAGAAATTGCTTCTTTTGGGGCGTTTGTGGATTATTTTAGGTTGTTGCGAAAATATAACTTTTTATTGCTTTGGGCTTTTCATTTGACAATATACCTTGAGAGTTTCGCAAGAAAAAACTAAATTTGCCGCGTAAAAACAAAACTCTAAAGGGGTTAGACCGTGCAAGATTCATTAGTTACAAAAGCAGCTGACAACGTCCGTATCCTTTCTGCCGCCATGGTGCAGAAGGCCAAGTCCGGACATCCGGGTGGAGCCATGGGCGCCGCCGACGCTATTACGCTTTTGTTTGCTGAATTTTTGCGTTTCGATCCGGACGACGCTAACTGGATGGCTCGCGACCGCTTCTTCATGGATCCGGGTCACATGAGCCCGCTCCTCTACTCTGAACTCGTCCTCACGAACCGTCTTACGCTCGAAGACGTGAAGAACTTCCGCCAGCTTGGCAGCCGCACTCCGGGCCATCCGGAAGTCGATGTCGCCCTCGGCATTGAAAACTCCTCGGGCCCGCTCGGTATCGGTCACGGCATTGCTCTCGGTGGTGCTATCGCCGAACGCTTCATGGTCGAACGCTTTGGCTCTATCCTCGAACACAAGACGGTCTGCCTCGTTTCTGACGGCGGCCTCGAAGAAGAAATCGCATACGGCGTGGGCCGTATTGCTGGTCACCTCAAGCTTTCGAACCTCATTTTCTTCTACGACGCAAACCAGGTCCAGCTCAGCTGCAAGACCGAAGACGTGATGGACCACGACTTCGTGAAGCAGTACGAATCTTGGGGCTTCCGCGTCATCGAATGTGACGGTTCCAACATTGCAGAACTCCGCAAGGCTTTCAAGGCTGCTTGGGCCGAAACCGAAAAGCCGGTGCTCGTCTACGGTCACACCACGATGGCCAAGGGCGCAATCGCCGAAGACGGCAAGAGCTACGAAGGCGCAGTCTCTACGCACGGTCAGCCGCTCAATGCCGCAGGTGCTTCTACTTCTGCTACGATCAAGAATCTCGGTGGTAACCCGGACGATCCGTTCCAGGTCTTTGATGACGTGAAGGCTGGCTTTGAAGCCCGCGCTAACGAACTCCGCAAGGAAGTTGCCGAATGGAAGAAGGCCAAGGCTGCTTGGGACAAGGCTAACGCCGAAAAGTCTGCAACCCTCAACGAATGGCTCTCGGGCAAGGGTCTCAAGATCGACCTCTCCAAGCTCAATATCAAGGAAGGCGTTGCAACTCGCGTCACGAGCGGAACTGTTCTTGGCTACCTCGCCGAAAATTATCACAACATCATCTGCAGCTCTGCTGACCTTTCGAACTCCGACAATACTCAGGCATTCCTCGACAAGACGGGCATCTTCCGCGCTAACGACTTCAAGGGTGCATTTGTCCAGGTCGGTGTTGCAGAACTCACGATGGGCGCTATTGCAAACGGTATCGCTCTCCACGGCGGTCTCTATCCGATTTGCGCAACGTTCTTCGTGTTCAGTGACTTTATGAAGCCGGCTATCCGTATGGCTGCTCTCATGGGCCTTCCGGTCAAGTATGTGTTTACGCACGACAGCTTCCGCGTGGGCGAAGACGGCCCGACGCACCAGCCAATCGAACACGAAACGCAGATTCGCTTGCTCGAAAGCCTCACCAAGGCAAACGGCAAGGCCGAAATGCTCGTACTCCGTCCGGCAGACGCTTTTGAAACGCTCGCTGCTTGGGAAATGGCTTTCGAAAACAACGATAGCCCGACGGCTCTCATCCTCACTCGTCAGGTCGTAAATTCTCTTCCGGGTGACAACCGCTACGAAGCTGCCAAGGCTTGCCGCAAGGGTGCTTACATTGTTAGCGACAACACTGCCGCAGGCAAGAAACCGGAACTTACTTTGGTTGCAAACGGCAGCGACGTTCTCCTCGAACACCAGGCTGCTGAACTCCTCCGCGCCGAAGGTAAGGCCGTTCGCGTGGTTTCCATGATCAGCCCGGCTCTCTTCCTCAAGCAGGACAAGGCTTACCGCGACAGCATCATTACTCCGTGGACTCCGGTGTTTGCAAAGTCCAGCGGTCTTCCGCTCTTGTTCGCCCAGGTCGTGGGTGGCTTCGGCAAGGTCTCCGGTCTCGAACGCTTCGGTGCTTCTGCTCCGGCTGGCGTTCTCGAAAAGGAATTCGGCTATGTTCCTGAAGCTGTTGCCGCAGCTGCCAAGGAATACCTCGCTGAATACGCCAAGAACGTCGAAGATTTCAAGAAAGCAAACGCTTAAAAATCGGGGCCTCGCGGCCCCTTTTCTTTGTCATCCCCGCCTCTGAGCGGGGATCTCCTTTTTTGAGCAACTTCCATTAATTGCTATTGACCATTGACTAACAACTATTGGCTAAATATGTAATTTTATTGTGATTTTGTGCACTTTCCCCTTAAAAAGTGCTATATTCAATGCATGATTTGCCCTTTTTGCAAGAACGATAACGACAAAGTTGTCGATAGTCGCATGAGCGGAACCTCAATTCGTAGGCGCCGCGAATGTCTTGCGTGTGGTCGCCGATTTACGACCCGTGAATATATCGAACTTCAGCCGTTGACTGTTATCAAGCGCAGTGGTGAACGTGAACCGTTCCAGCGCGAAAAGCTTTTGCGCGGTATCATGAACTCTTGCAAAAAGCGTCCGGTGTCTGTTGACGATATCGAACAGCTTGCGACCCGTGTTGAAAATTCCTTGCAGATGTCCGAAGGCTTTGAAGTCGGTTACGACCAGATCGGTAACCTCGTTATGCAGGAACTCAAGAAACTCGATGCTGTAGCCTATGTTCGCTTCGCTTCCATTTATCGTGAATTTAAGGAAGTAGGCGAGTTTGTCGACCAGATTAAGACGCTGGATAAATAGGTAGGCTTTAGCTATTAGGTGCTAGGTTTTAGGATTATAATTGCGGCAGAGCCGCCTCTGATGATGCGCGAAGCGCGATTTTTCTTCTAAAACCTATAACCTACAACCTGTAACCTTGTTGTTTATGGCTTTTGATTTAAAAAACAAGTTAGCGATTGCGCTCGAAAAGCGTGCCCCGTTATTTGATGTCACTGATGCATATCGCATTGTGAACGGCGCTGCCGACGGTTTCCCGGGACTTACGATTGACAAGTTTGGTGACCGTTACCAGATGCAGTTTTTTGGACCGGAGCTTTTGACGAGCAAGACCGAAATTGTCGAGGCTTTGGCGGCCCTTTTTAAGCCTGTCTGCGTTGTTGCGAAGGAACGCCTTTCTAGTGCAGGAAAATCGCTCGAAAACGCTCCTATGGACGTTGTTTTGGGCTCCCGCGAAGATGCTGTAGGTGTTGTGCGTGAAGGCCATGCCAAATTCCATGTAGATTTGCTTGATACGATTAATCCGGGGCTTTTTTTAGACATGCGTCACGTGCGCCTCGAGGTCGAAGAACGTTTCCGCGCTATGTCCGGCGCATCTTCGTCGAATCTTGAATTCGCAAACGCATCTTCGGCGAATCTCGTTGACTCGGCGAATCTCGAGAATCCTGCGCAACCCGGCCTCCGCTTCTTGAACTTGTTCAGCTATACATGCAGTTTCTCGGTTCATGCGCGCTTGGGCGGAGCCGCCATCGCTACAAACGCCGATATCAGCGGCAAAATTCTCGATAAGGGGCGTGAAAATTATGCCTTAAACGGCCTCGATTTGCGTCCAGGAGAGTTCTTCCGCGGTAACGCCATCGAATACGTGCATTGGGCTCAAAAGAAAGGGCTCCGCTTTGATGGTATCGTACTTGACCCGCCGAGCTTTGCGCGTTTCAAGGGCTTTAACTTTAATGTGCGTGAACACTTGATGCCGCTTGTTGCCGATTGCGCGACGCTCCTGAATCCAAACGGATTTTTCATGGTGAGTTCCAATTACAGCGAATTCAATTTGTCCGTTTTTGCCCGCGATATTCTCGCCGCAGTTTCTTCTGTGCACCCGAATGCAAAAACGTCTTGGAAAAAATCCCAAGACGTAGACTTTGTCGGTAGCGGTTCTACGAAAGATTCTTGCCTTGTTGCTGCTCTCGTAGAAGTGTAGGAATTTGCGCAGTTTTCAACCGCGCTAGTCCTCTCCGCCGACCATTTCGATTTTGAGCTCTTTGAGCTTTCGCCAAAGAGTGGCGCGGCTAATACCGAGCTTTTTGCAGACTTCGGTCTTGTTGCCCTTGCAAATGCTGAGGGCGTGCAAAATGTGCCTGCGTTCCAATTCGTCAAGCGAAAGAATTTCTTCCTCAACGGGCTCGGGATTGTGCGTCAAGTACTTTGTTGGATTATGCGTTAAAAGCCCTGCGTTATCCGTCTTGCCCGAAATCGGTTCAAAATGAATCGGTTTTCCAATCGGATTCTCGGCAGACTTTTCGTTTTCCTCAACTTCTTCGATTATGTCGCGTACAGGCTCGCTTGCACTTTCCTTGTTGCCGCCATCATCCTTGATATGCGGGATTGCAACGGTCTTTTCGCGTGCTTCTACTTGCACATATTCTGGCAAGTCTTCGAGCTTGATGACACCACCTTCCGAAAGCACTATGGCATGTTCCATGATGTTTTCTAGTTCGCGAATATTGCCGGGGTAGGGGTACTTCGAAAGAGCGTAAAGAGCCGCCGGTTCAAGGTCGTGAATTTCCTTACCCTGCGCCTCCTTATTTTTTAGAATAAAGTAACGTATCAAGTTCGGAATGACCGGCTTTCTATCGCGAAGCGGCGGAAGTTGCAAGTGGAACGTATTCAAGCGGTAGTAAAGGTCTTCGCGGAACCGTCCTTCGTGCATGGATTTTTGCAAATCGCGGTTTGTAGCCGCGATAATGCGAATGTCCAAATAACGGGCTTCTGTTTCGCCCACGCGCCTGATTTCGTGACTTTGTAAGAAACGTAAAAGTTTGACCTGCGTTGCAAGCGACAGTTCGCCGACTTCATCGAGGAATAGCGTGCCGCCATTTGCAGATTCAAACAAACCTTTTTTATCTGCGGTAGAACCGGTATAAGAACCTTTCTTGCTGCCGAATAGTTCACTTTCGACGAGGTTCTCGGGAATGGCTCCGCAGTTCACGGGCACAAACGGTTCGTTCGCGCGTTTGCTGTAGCGGTGAACGACGTTTGCCAAAAACTCCTTGCCCGAACCGGACTCACCGGTTATGAGCAAGGTACTGTTGGTCGGAGCGACCTTGTATACTGTTTTTAAGATTTTGCGCATCTCGGGAGTGTCACCGAGAAGGCTATCCAACACTTGTGATTCCATCAGCTGCGTGTTGGATTTGTTTTGCTGTTGAGCTTGGATTTTGCTAGCTGTGTTTTCAAGAAGTGATAACGTGACCGGCTTCTTCAAAAAACTTGTAGCACCGCGTGTAATGGCACTTGCAGCACCTTGCCAATTGCGGTCGTCGCACAGTACGAAAATTTCGATACCAGGCTGACGTTCCTTCAAATAGCTGATTAAATCCATATTGTCGAGCATTAAAAAAGGAACCTCGATAAACGCAAGGTCTATCGACGTCTTTTTTATAAGCGGCATCAGAGTCTTTTCGTCGGAGCAGACCAGGAGGTTCGTTCCGGGAGTGGACCAGTTGCGCTGTAGCTCCTCGACAAATTTCCGATCAAAATCAGCGATCAGGATATTCATCATTTATGCTATTACGAATGAGCTTTGATTATCTCGTCAACTTTGTTGCGGAGCAGCTGGAGATCCAGCGGCTTGCTGAAAATTGCGGCAACATCGAAATGCTGTGCCGTTGCAAGGTAGTCTTCGGCAGAAGTACGTCCACCACCGCTAATAGCGATCGTACGGTCACTCATGCCCATGCGGCGAAGATCAAGAACTACTTCAAATCCGTCACCTTCCGGCATAATGATGTCGGTGATAATTACATCGTAGGTATTCTTCTGATAAAGCGACTTAGCCTTCTTACCGTTGCAAGCAGTATCGACAGTGTAACCTTTCAATTCCAGGGCAGACTTCAACATGAGGTTGAGCTGAGCGTCATCGTCAATGATGAGTATTGTAGACATTAAGCCTCCATTTTCTCGTTTCTTATAGACCAATATAGATTAAAAATAGTTCCTTCGCCCAAGGTTGTTTGTACTGTATAGCCTGCATTGCCTTCTTTTAGCAGTCTTAATGCCGAAGACAGGCCTAAACCGAGGCCTTCGCCCGGCGCCTTGGTCGTAAAGAACGGTGAAAAGATTCGTTCGAGGGTGGCTGTATCCATACCAGTGCCTGTGTCCTCGACGATTATTTTCGCATAAGTGCCCGCATCAATTTGTGGT
Source organism: Fibrobacter sp. UWB12 (assembly GCF_900142485.1). Lineage (NCBI taxonomy): Bacteria > Pseudomonadati > Fibrobacterota > Fibrobacteria > Fibrobacterales > Fibrobacteraceae > Fibrobacter > Fibrobacter sp. UWB12. The sequence continues at coordinate 256,395 of NZ_FRAZ01000001.1, forward strand.
GCGTATGGCGTAATGAGAGGCTCCGTGAGCACTTCACGCTTTAAAGCAATTGTGAGCGTTCCGCCATTTTCCTTCATGGCAAAGATGGCGTTGTTCGCAAGGTTGCTGATAATGCGGTCGAGTGCCGACACGTTTCCGACAATGCGGATGTTCTTGTCTATATCGTCTGCCTTTACCTTCACGTTCGGAGGGAGGGTAATCCAGAGTTTCTTCACCACATCTTCGATAATCATGTATGGTGCAAATTCTGTGAGTTTGTCCTTTTCGGATGTCTTTCCACGGATGGTGTTCAAAAGTTCTTCGAGCGATTCCTTACCGCGTGTAGCGGCCTTTCGCGCTTCTTGAATGAACATGTATGCCTGGTTGTCTTTGTCGAGAACTTCGAGTGCAAGATCGCAGAACCCGATTTGCGAGCCCAGGATGTTGTTATAGTCGTGAGCAAAGCCACCGCAGATGGTTCCCAATTCTTCGAGTCTCGAATGGATGTGCTTTTGTTCTTGCAACATGTCACGTTCTTTTTCGAGTCGCTTTTCATTGGTAATGTCAATTTTGATGCCGATGATTTTATACGGCTTGCGCGGCGCGATAATCGGGATAAACATGTTTTCGAAAATCATGATATCCTTGGCTTGCCCTTTGCGCACTTCCATATTGTATTCATCTTGCTTCAAAATTTCGACAGTATCTTCGTCTTCCAAATTTCCAGTAGGCTTTTTGATTCGCTCGTAAGAAATAAAACTCTGCGGTTCGCCTTCGTTTCGCGCAAGAAGTTCTTCCGGCAAGATTCTATTGTCGGGTTCTGATGTTTGCAATAAGTTTCCGCGACTCTTGATGTCGGTCTGGTTTTGCGTCATGAACACGCCTTGCTCGTTCTTGGACCAAAAACGGAAGGGTAGTGTACTGATAAGCGTATCCAGGAAGTATTTACTTTCATCGACTTTCTTTTTCCAAATGTTCAAACGTTCCTGATAGCGAATTTGGTCGAGCTGGTATTCCTTAAACTGCTCATCGCGGTTCTTGATAATTTGCTGATAATGCAACGTATTCGAAACATCGCTAAAAAAGGCTACGTTGTAGTTTGTTGTCAGTGATTGGCGAATCTCAAAAATGGAGACGTTAAAGATATGGTCTTCGTTATCAATCTTGACTCTTATTTTGTTGTAAGTCGATTCTCTTGAAGGGTCTGTAATTTGCGGGAAAATCGATGATACTTTTTTATTGTGCAACGCTTCTTGCGTCGTGTGCAAAATGTTTAATGCAGCCGGGTTTGCAAGTTGAATTTCGCCCTTGTAATTGTAGTATAAAAGTCCATCGACCATTTTTTCTCTTAGTTTGTCTAAAAACCAAGAAGCGCTTTTGTTTTTAAACGAAACCGATGTGAAGTATTGTCCCGAAAGAATCGCAAGGAATACCGAGATAAACTGCGACCATTTGAGGAACTGATCGTAATTGTTGAATTTCGTAGAAATGGGAATGACAAAATCAAAGAGAGCAGCAAGCGTTACGAAAAATACGAACGATGCAAGCATGTAGATACTGACTTGATGGGGAAGTGTCGTATCGCTAGATTGCACGATATTGCGAAGAAAAACGTATGCTGTGATGATAATGTTCGGGAGTACAAAAATGCAGAATAACAAAGAATAAAAACTGAATACAGGTCTTTCAGCAAAGGGCCTGTATCCAAAAAAGTTTAGGCTTGGAATAAACGAGTTGTTGTTAATGAATAGATAAGTCGAAATGATAACGGCGGCAGCTCCGATAATGTTCATGAGCTTCCAACCGTTCTTTCGTTTGATCTTGAGGCTTATTTCTGCAGTATGCTGTACCGCATTTCCTAATTGAATCCAGCCAAGAGCTGCGGCGCCAAAAACAAGTTGCCTTGCCGTGTAAGCTTTTGTTCCTGCGACAAAGTCTGCACCGCTAAAGAAAATATCGCCAATCAAGTTGCTCGCCTGCCAAAAGATGCTGATAATCACCAGTTGGTGAATGGATTGCGGAAGCTGCTTGACGGACGTTTTTTGTCCAAGCATGATGGGAAAATAGCATACGACAATTAACGCTATAACAGATAGTGCAATGACGTAGGGTGAGTTTGTAAATAGACTCTCTTGCATATTTTCCCAATCACTTGTTTTGTTTTACTTTGTTCTCTTTATGCCAAAAGTCTTTCTCTGCTCGAACGAAGATTTTGTCGAGAAGTTGCTGATGGTTTTGGCATTGCTCTTTACTTCGGGGTTGTTCATGTTCGGCGAGAATGTTGCATCAATCTCAGCCTTGTAAATGTATGCGCCTGTACCCACAGCCCTGTCTTCCTTGGTGCGGATACCCGACGGCCCCTTGTTTGCCCATTCGATAGCAAATTCAACCATGTTGTTGGCAGAAAGATATTGCTTCGGATCAACATTGAAGGAGTTGTGGAATCGGTTGACAAAGCTTCCGAGGTTCGAGTAAATAGGAATATTGAACCTGACGAGGAGATTGTCCCAAGCACATTCTTCACCATAAGAGGCTCCGCGCGGTACGGTGAGTTTCACGTCGAAGATGGCGCCGCCGATGTCGGCAGAGTCGATTCCTGCAAGCGTAATCTTGCCGTTCTGAATGAGGTCGAACTTGCTCGTTGTCGGATTCTTGATATAGAAGCGCATTGTTTCGGCTACATCAACCTTCGAGCGGTTGCTGGAGTTTGCATCATTGACGATTTCGCGCAGCTTGACATCGTATTTGATGACCGGAGTTCCCTTACCGTTGACAAGGATCCAAGGTACTTCAAATTCAGGATAGTTGCCGTTTGCATCCTTGAAGGTACTTGTCATCATGGAACCCATTCTGACGTAGTCGCCTTCCATCACAGTGCCGGCAAGGTCACCTGTGTAGATGAGCGTGATACCAGCGTTATACTGCATAAAGTTCCAGTTCGTGAAACTGGTGCTGAACGCATTGGACTGCTTTTCTGCACGTTTATGTCTGTAGAATTGCTGTGTTTCGTCGGCAATGACAAGCGGTTCACTTGCGACAATGCTTAAGATGTCGGTGGTTGCTGTCTGGTTGATTGTTGCAGAAACAAAGACCGGACCAACCTTATCTTCGGCAAGAACCGTATTCGTTTCGGCGGCAGCACCTGTTCCGAGGTACTGTGTCACAAGACCTGCGTTCGTAAGGACCTTTCCTCCTGGGAGGGTGCCTTCGTAATTGCCAGCGGTATTACCGAACTGGAATGGCTTTTCAAGGTCAATGGAGAGATTTTCTCCGATGAATACGAACTTGCTCTTTTCAACCGTGAGTGTTTCGGGCTTTGCCATACCAAAGATGATTTCCAACTTTTCTGGCGTATGCTTTTCGTCGAGCGGCTTTTGGAATGTAACATCGACATGGCTTGCATAACCGTTCTGGAACTTGTCTGTGATAACGGCGTATGTCATCGGAATCGGCAAAATCTTCAGGAGGATTTGAACCTTTTCCGGTGTGCAGATGCCAGCAACTCCGTTGCCGTTCAAGTCGGTGATTGTTCCTGTTACATCGAGCTGACCCCACATGCCGGCAGTTACCATAGATCCGTTTCCGGCATCATAGGCGAGTTCGAAATCCCAAATGTTCTTGGCTTCGTTATAGAGCTTAGCTGAGACAACTGTTGGAATCGCAACCGGGGTGATTGCATCTGCGCTATAAAGGACGAGCGGGAATTTTGTACCCGGAGCAGAAATCGGTTCGCTGAATTGCAAGTAAAGGTGATCGGTTGTCGAAGTATCCTGACGTTCGAGGATTGTTGCAGAGAGCAGTGCCGGCGAAATTCCATCGGAGTAGATGTCATCGACGATCTTTGATGCACCTTGGATTGTGCTTTCGAGCGTAATCTTTCCTGTTGCGTTTGTCACGATTTCTTGCGGGACAGAAATCTCAACAATGAGAGACTTGCCTGTCAAAGACTTCACCTTGTTTGATACGATGGTTTCGTTACCGTAGGTGAACGAAATAGAAGCGAAAGACTGATTTTCTGCGTATTCCGAGGACAGCGTGATATCCATGGCGTCAGGAATATGGTCGCAGTTCAAGTCCACAATCTTTGCGACATCGATAATCGGCCAAGGCGGAAGTTCTTCGATGGTGAGTTCGGCGTTAGCCGGTGTATAGGCGTAATCTGCCGTATTGCCGTGTGTAGCAGAAATCGTCGTTTTCACGGCTACATCGGAACTGACGTAAATTGTTGCGACGCCATCGTAGAGCGTAACTGTCGTTACCGGGATGGTTGCCGTCGGGTCGGTGTAGAAGCGAACATTCGGGTCTGCTGTAATGAGATCGATGTTCAAGCTCTTTTCTTCCGTGATAACGTCCAGATTGCTATCGAGGAGCGAAATCTGGACTTCGACGAACTTGTCCTTATAACCGGTAATGGTTGGCTTGTCGAATACGAGGTAACGCTTTTCGAGCGGCTTGGTGATACTGTCGATTTCGACGTTCGTACGTACAACAGCGCAGGCGCAATCATACTTGTTTTCGGTCTTCTGGTTGGCGTTTCTGTTGTGCCAGGTGACCCATTCAATGTAGTTGTTGCCGTAGGCAAGCGTTGTATCGATTGTGCCGAAGGAAATGGCGTCCGTACGCTTGGGATTTAGATATTCAAATGAATAGGGATCGCTGTTCTTTTCAACGGCATCGAGGAATCCGTTCGGAGTAATCGTGCTTGTGGCCGAATAGGTTGTTACCGGATCCACTTTTTCGACGGAGTGAATTGGGCTTATGAACGGGCTTGAGAACGTTGTTTCGATTGAACGGTCAACTTGAGGGCCTTTATCCGGTGTGTAATCCGGACCGTAGCCGTAAATGTATGTGCCGTGGTAGTATGCTGTGACGTATGCAGTTTTTCTGAAAGCTTTTTCACCTACACCATCAATGATTTCTACATACATGTTGGAGTTGGATTCTTCTTTATATAGCGGTCCTCGCTCCAAATTGATACCTTCGAAGTATTCAGGATCATCTGCTGCGGTATGGGGCCTAAAGGACCAACTGTTTTTGAGGCTTCCGTATGTGGGGTTTATAATAAGTTCAAAGAAGTAGCTACCAGATACAGCAAGTTTTCCCTCGATGTGGACTGGCATATAATAGCCTTTTTCTACGGAGTCCTTCATTGATGTTACATTATAGGCTACAGGAGTGCCGAATTCTATGATAGGCATGCCAACGGAATATCCGGAACCATCCCAAATGGACTTGTTGTTGCTTGATCCTTGGACTGCTACGGGGAAATAGAATCTTAAATCAAGATCGTTGTATTCCACCGAGTCTTTGTTTCGGACGATGACGAGGAACGTATTGCATTTTGTCCAGTCGGAAGTGTTTCTACATCCATCCTTGTTGAGAGGCTTGACGTTGATATCCATGTTGACTGTTGTTGCGTATTGCTCGGTTGTGAAAGAATATTCTTCGGAAGTCGTTGCTCCGGAGGATACGGTAAAGTAGTATGTCGTGCCGGCTTCAAGTCCGGTAAGGACTGCTTCGTGGAAAAGCGCTACACCGCCATTTGCGACTACTTTTTCAGTATAGGATCCTTTTGTTTTGCCGAAATGGACCATGCCGTCTAGACGGTCCGTGCTCCACCAGTAAATTTTAGCGCTGCGGTTATCCACCTGGCAAATGGTAACACCCTTGATTTGTGTTGTTGTCGATGTCATGGTGAATTTGTACCAATAACCATGGTTATCATCTGTGGTGATGTTTCCATGAGGGTCAACGCCTTCAAGGAAGAAGTAATACGTTTGGCCCGGAGTTAGACCAGTGAGCGTTACGGAGCCTTCTTTGACCGCTTCGGTGAGCTGTATGGATTTTGCGGTATTGGCATTTGTTGTTACATCATAGGAAACGGTTACGAGTGCGAGTTCGTCGGTCTTCCAGCTGATAATTGCTGTAGAATCCGATGTGGGGATACCAACGATGTCGCTGAAAACAGGACCGTCGTTATCGGGCGGGAGTTGTTCTGCAAGGCTTTGTGCCGGGAACAGGAACTGAGCCGAGAAGTCGATACAGGTTTCTGTCGATGTGTATTTTTCCCAGTCTTCAATCAATGGTAAATTCGGAGCGCGTCCACCCATCAATGCGCCGATGGGGCACTTGTAATCGTAAGGAATGCCGCCACCTGCATTGTAACCATCGGGGTTTGCGGAACGGTTATGCGGGTGTTGCGGGTTCTTGTCGCCTGCACCGAGCAAAAGTGAAATATCCCAGGGGTTGGCGCCCAGTACGTAATACATGTTGTCCAAAGCGACTTTCAAGTAGCGTTCGTCTTTTGTAAGTTCATACAAAAGGAATACAGCCACTGCAGAACCCATGTTGTAGCGCATCACGCCCCAGTCAAAGCTGGTCCACACCAAGTTGTAGGGAGGTTGCACTTTGAGCTTGGATGTGCCTTCGCGAGGTTCTGCATTGCCGGAACCCGGATAAAGAACTGCAACGGAATCACCCGTGGAGTTGGTCTCGACTTGTTTGCGGAACGCAGCCATCACGCGCATCGAAAGGGAATCTCTTTCCAATTGTGAAAGTCCGAATTTTGTTTCGTATTCGGGATCATTCAAGATCAACTTTTGCATGGCGAACAGAACATAGGCGAATAGATTCTGGTAGTCCGTTGCCCAAGAGTTGTTGAAGCCCTGGTCCATAGCAAGAATCCCTTTAGGGAAAAATGCCAAGTCAAATTTTGCATGCCCATTTTGGTTCATGTCCGGATTTTTATACAAGTCATACGAATATGTGGTATCTCCGGTAGCATACCAAAGCGACACGGCTGCCGCTGCAGCATCGTCTTCGCAAAGTCCCATACCGCTATAGTATCCTTTACCGTTAAAGGTTATGCCATCTTCGTTATACTCGTATAAAGTTGCCTTGCCTCTTTTAGCGCATTTGTCTGGACCTTCATATGATTCTGTGTATTTTAAGTATGTCGGCTTCACAATTTTTGCATAAATTGTTTTTGCTGCATCTAATAGTCTTTCAGAGTAAGAAGGATTGATCCATTTAAACCCGGCGGCAACGTTTGCCAAGGTGGCTGTGTAAATGCCGGCAACGTTAGTTCCGATACCTTTGAGAACAAGTCGGTCTGGACCTCCTTTGTTATAAGGTTGCATATCTTGGTGTTCGGGCACATCCCAGAAGCTGTGATCCCAATCGCTCATACCCACGGTATGGTACATATCGCCTTTTTCAATAAGTCCTTCGGCAACAGAGGCATCGTAAAGTTTCATGATATAATCGGCACCGATTTTAGCTTCATAGAGAATGTCCGGAATGCCATCTCGAATTGTGTCTGCATATGAATGACCGAAACGGTCTTCAGCCTTGTCAGGGTAGGTGAGGTAAACCATTGAAAGCACGTAAGCTGCATAACCGACGGTTTCGGCGACTTTAAAATGGTCACCACAGTCATGCCAACCACCGGTAAGGTCATGATTTATTTTTGAACCATCCTTCAAGTGGCAGGCTCCGTGGAAGTGCGAATCGGTATTACCGCAACGTTGAATTCCAAAGAACATCAACGATTTTTCAAGAATGGAGTTGTAAATATAGGGGCTGATATGGAATGTTGCCGAGGTATCTTTACCCACAACGATGAAGTATTCACCCACTGTTGATAGCGTTGTGAAATCAGCGCGGTAGAGAGTTTCTGTTCCCGTCGAAGTTGTGTCCCCAAGTCTCATTAAGTCTTGGAGGGAGTTGAAGGATACTCTAACTGTTATACCTGGCTTGGTAACAGTTCCTATGAGGGTGAGGTTTCCTCCACCGGGAACTTCTTTTCCACTGTTGGCGTCAATGACTTTGAACGTCTTTTCTGTAGGGTCTGCAACATAGGCATACTTGTAATGTTCGGGCTTGAATCCGCTTTGGTTCAAGCGGATGGGACGCCTGTTAAAGACGTTTACCGAATCGTTGTGTATACGCGTGCAAGTTTTGCAGGTCCTGTCGAGATTCGGTAGACTATGAGTATTTGCTGCCAGAGAATGCTCTATGCAGAATAAGGATAATAAGAAAATTGCACTAATAAGTTTTTTCATACGTTTATCTTTTGTTCTAAAAATAAAGAGCCGCCAGGACTGTTAAATCCTGGGGCTGTTGTTTTGTTATTTCTTTCTCTTAAAGCCGAGGGTCTTTGTTTTGTTGCTGGTTACTCTACCGACTTTAGCTCCGATTTCAGAACACTTGGCCTTGTAATCGTTGTTGGCTTCATCGAATTTGGCTGCGCAGAACGGTTCTGCAGTGAAGTCAAACTTAGCGATGTAAGCGCCGGTTCCGATCTTGTGCCCCTTCTTGGCGACTGGTGCTTCGTTGTCTTTAGCGGCCCATTCGACGTTGAGCTTGAGGGTTCCATTATCGGTAAAGCTTCTGATCGTTGCGAAGTTTTCTTTCGGAATATCGAGCGTGTAAGTGTTGATATACTGCCCAATGTTATCGTAGAGATCCGTGACAATCTTCAGGTGGAAATCGTACATCGCTAAGCCTTCGTGTGTTATGAAACTTGCGGAAGGCATCACGACTTCAATTTCGAAACTCGGACCCGAGCTAACGTAAGCGGCGTCATCCACTTGACCAAGGAATGTCCCGTTGCTACTAATAAAGTTACGCTTGCCGTTGATTACTGCTGATGTTACAAATGCATCGTTCTGCGTTTGTTCCGGACGGCCGATGTTAGCACCAACCTTCGGTGTAGCGACAGGTTCCTTTAGCGTTACCGTAAAGCGAACATTGTCATCACCGGTGATGCGCACGTAGGGGTTATCTATTGTCGGCACGTTGTTGTTCTTGTCGATATAAGCCGAACCAAGTGTCTGCGGAACAAGGCGTACGCGGTCTCCGGCGTGGAATACGTTATCCTTTTCGTTATAGGTGAAAATGTAGGATCTGCCGGAACCCTGCGGATTTTCAGACGGAATGTATTCGTCACGTTCACGCTGGATATATTTGCCCGATGCGAGCATGTTGAGCGGTTCAGACATGTTGACGTTGAGTATTCCGTTATTGATCATTCTTGCAGAAGAAATAACCGGAGCGCATTTGTCGTACAATGTGAAGTTTGTTTCGAAGAATCCGTTTGCAACGCCCTTCATCGGCGAAATTGTTCCATTTCCGTCCTTGTCACCGCTTGTAGAGCCGTATGGATAAGCGTGCGTTGCCGGAATGGTGATATCGATAATGCTATAGGTGTTGACAGAATCCTTTACCGTGACGGAATCGACTTGGACTTGGAACGGTGCCGAAACAGAGTCGCGGATGGTCCAGTAAGCTTCCTTCGGAACGATTACGCCGGTAGATGTATCTGCTGTAGTAACGAAGCTGCGGGTGATGCCCGGGTTGCCCCAAATCGTCACGATACTGTCGAATACATCCTTGTTTTTGAGCTTTCTTTCGAATATGATGTGGACCAAGTCCGGAACGCCATCGCCTTCCTTGTCAACCATTTCTGCATAGTAAATCGGGACTGGGCGAGAAATGAGCGTTACAGGCACGCTCGGGTTGCAACCCAGCGGATTAATTTGGTTGAAGTTCTGGTCGGTAATCGTGAATCCGCCTGCGGTTCTTGCGCTAGCCAAAGCTCCGACCGGAACGAGTGTATTGTTGACATTGCCGCTGATAACCAGCTGCCAGGTCTTGCCGTTGTTTGTCGTTGAAGCTGCTCCGACAACTGTCGGAACTCCGACCGTACCAGCGATAACGAGCGGCCATTCGTTTACAGACGAGAGGATGACTGGTTCGGAGAATGCAATCATGACGGTGTCGAGATCGCTGTTGTCTGCTTTTTCGAGGATAGATACGCTTACGAGAGTGGGGAGGATGCCATCAGAAATCTTGATGGATTCTGCGTTTGCGGTTCCCTTGTCGGTAATGTAAGTCGTAATCTTGCCTGTCGGATTAGCATTGGTCTGGATAAGGCTTGTGTCGATTGCGATGAGTATTTCGTTCATTTCGGCATAGTTGGCTGCAACAAGCGGGAGCTTGACTGTATCTGCCATACCTTCGATAAAGTAGCGGATACTGTCGAGTGTGTAGCCTTCAGTAAGCTTGTTCGTGAACTTGATTCTCAGCTGGTCTGCCTTGTTGTCGCAATTGCTGTCTTCGGCGAGAGCGACTTGCGGCGACGGGATCTTGGATTCAGCAAAGAAGGAATACTTAGAGATATCTTCTTCGTCGTTCGGGTCTATATAGGTGACCACGATTGTATCGCCTGCGAAGAAGGATATTTCAGAAGTCTGGTTCCTTGTTTCCTTGCTGTGGCTGATTGCGGTAATCGGAGCGCTGACATAGTGTCCCGGTGTTGCCGGGTCAGCCGTCAAGGTCACCTTGAGAATGTCGTTCTTCTTGTTGTTCAGGACTTGAACTTCGAGAGTCTGGGGGTTGGTCTTCTTCTTGTCTTCGTCCTTCAAATCGATAATGAATGTAGTTCCTTCAGGTGCAGCAGGGCTTATGACCGGAGTGCCTGTTGTTGCATCTTTGAGAACCAAGATGGATGCTGTTGCATCGCCCTTAGAGAATTCCACATAGAATGTTCTGTTCTCGAATGCGCAACCGCCATTTTCAGTGCAAGCATCGCATGTTGGATCTGGGCCTGCAAAGATAGTCACGTCGACCTTGTTGCTGCCGATCGTCATCTTCACAGGAATATCGAGAACCCATTCGTCAGTCGGAATATCGTATTTTGCGACGACATCTGTTCCGGCTTCGTTCAGAATCCATCTATCAGTTCCTTCCGCAAAGACTTCGCCGGTGACTTTAACACCATTTGCCCAAATCTTTGTCACATAGCCGCCTTCGGTAATTTTGACTCGACCCTTGACGTGGACGATGCTGCTCGGCTGGTCCATATCGATATGGGAACCGTTGGAAAGGTTGAACGGAGCGTCTAACTTGAGGTCCATTCTGTAGTTAGCCCTCTTGGTTTCCATTTCCTTCTTGGACGGGCTGATACCCCAGATGAACTGGTCTTTACGATAAACGGCAATATAAGGATCTATAGGAACATTGACGTCAATATCGCCGTAATCTTTGGCATATACAGGCATGCCTTCGTAATCGGCGCCATCTTCCAAGTAACTATGCGGGCGCCAAGACCAGTCGCCAGAGTTCTTGCTAAAGCGTTTCTTGCCGGGTTGACGTAATGTTTCGCAAGTCTTGTAACCATCGTTCGAAATACCGTAAGAGAAGCCGAAGTCTACGCGGAGGCGGGACTGGGACTTGATAACGGTAGAACCGAGCTGGGCCGGGAAGTAGTAAGAATATTTACCGGTAGCCGGGTCATAAGTGTCGTCGAGACGGACTGGCAACGCGGCTCTCATCAAGTCTCTGAGTTCGCGGTCGTTTTCGCACGGAACGCTAAAACCACCTTCATCGTATGCAAAGCAGATATCGGAGTCGATCAAGGTTGCGCATCTGTCAACTTCTTCTGGCAATGCAGTGAAGTAAAGGCGGAGCGTCAAGCTGTCGAATGGTCTTGCTTCGTTGTTGTAAATGTTCAGGTTCAAGAAGTCCATGTCGGAGAAAATGTATTGGTAGCCACGAACACTAAAGTCGTACCAGGTTACAGGAGTCTTGAATTTAAGAAGTTCGCCCTTGTCGTTGAGGTTTACAATGATTCCGTTACTTTCGACCATGAAGTAGTAGGTCGTGCTTTCTTTAAGACCGCCAATTTTCACATAGTGGAATTGTGTCGGAATGCCGGAAACGTCGGCGTTACCGGCTCCGGTGTTGTATGCAAATTCTGCAGCCGTAGAGTGCGGTATGGTATCCCAGTAAACTTTGGATTCGTATTCGCCGTTGGGGGTGTACCACATGATTTCGGCACTGTCGGCAGTGACGTTACAAACCGTGACATTCACGATGTTTGCGTCTTCGAGATTGGGGAGCGTCATGAAGCTATATGGAGTCTGGGTGCTATCGACGCGGAACTTGGTCTTTGTATTTTCAGGCTTGTATGCGTTAGCTCCTGTGACATAGAAATAGTAGGTAGTACCTGGTTGCAAGTCACGGAGAACGATATTATGCTGAACGCCTGCGGTTCCGTCTGTTGCCGTCAGATTGTACTGGCCTTCGGTTGTGCCGTAAGAAATTGTAGCTGTTCCGCGTTGGGTCAGTTTTACGGTCACGATGGCTGAATCCAAGCTCACATGGCGGATTTCAACGTCAATGTCTGGAGCAGCGGTCTTGTCGATTTTTTGTGATGCAAGACTAACCGTACTGACAAGCGTTGCTGCTGCATCAATACAGACTTCGGACATTTGATAATTTTCCCAAGAAAGGGTTCCTCCGCCGGCATTTCCTCCAGAGCCATTCATGTGCTGGTTCGGAGGTACTGCGCCATAAAGGGCTCCGACAGGAACTTTATAGACGTAGTTTGCTCCGGGAACGTTTTTACCTTCGGGGTTGGCTGCACGATGGTGTGGGTGGGCATCGTTCTTATCGCCAACGCCCATGATAAAGGAAATATCCCATGGGTTCACGCCTAGCAAGTAGTTCAATTGGTTGATTCCGAATTGTTTTGCTTCGGCAGCTTTCCAGTTTGGGGTGCCCATAGCAGGGAGTGCTATGCCTTTCTTTTCGATATCTGCTGCGACTTCGGCGTAGGCAAGAACTTCAAAAATGTCGCCCGCGCGGTAACGGTTGTAAATCCAGGTCTGGTCCGTGTGCATCGTGTACCAAATCTTGTCGTAAGTAACAGAGCTGCTTTTCCAAATGTTGGGGACGTTCGGGAATTGGAATGTCTCTGTAACACCTTCGTCATAGCGCATATCGCCAAGGTTTACAATCATGTTGGCAATGCAGTCTTCGACGGCGTTTAGCCATTCAGTTTCTGTAAGGCCGTATTCAGTCGTTGCTTTAGTCTTGTCTGCAAGAATTAACTTATAGAGGGCGTAAAGAGCATAGGCATAGGAGTTTGCCCAGCTTGTGTTCTTTGTATTCTTGAGGAATCCCTGGTTTTCCGTGACAAACCAACCACCTTCGAAGAATACTGGACCTCCATTCTGGGAAATAACTTGCTCATTGAACATGTTCTTGTTTCGAATCATGTCGTCGGCATATTGTTTTTTGCCGGTAGCGTAGAGAAGGCCTACGGATGCAAGTGCCATGTCATCTACAAATTCGTTATTTCCGTTATATGCCGGAGACGAAATAGCGAATTGTTTGTTGTGAACAATTTGTTTTCCGCCATCATAGGTGTTTTTGCCTTGTGCCAAAGCCTTGGCGAAATCGTACATCTTTTCGGCAACCATGATGCAGCTATCTGCAAAATTCTTGTATTCGGGGAAATAGTCCTTATACATCTTGCCGACAAAAGCGAGTGCTGCTGCTGTTTCGCCACCAACGTTAGCACCGATTTCTGCGAGACGGACCGGCCTTGAAGCTGGACCACCGCGGTCCCTTGCAATTGTAGACGTATCTACAGGCAAAAAGTCTTGGTTTTCAGGGAGGCCCCACCAGCCATGGTCTGTTCCGTAGTTACCGATAGAGAGGGCCATGTCGTCAACAACGCCTTTTGCTCGTTTGAAAGAACGGAGTACAAAGTCGGCTCCGTGTTTAGCTTCGCGGAGCATGTCCGGGATAGCATCTGTGGTGGAGGTGATACTTTGGTTAAATGCGTAATGGTCTTCGTCAACATCTGGATTGGTTGCGGCCATCAAAGCCATAACCATGAAGGCATACATCTGGGTTTGTGATTCCTTCAAGTGGTCGCCGCAGTCGTAGTAACCGCCTTCGAGAGTTCCTGCCATGGATGCATCGTAATATCCTCGACCAGCATCTAATGGACCATCTATAACTAGACCACCGCCATCTTTCGTATGGCTCTTTAGGCGATTGCGGAACCATGATTCGGAAAAACCGCTGCGGTTGATGCCGTAGAACTTGAGCGCAGCATCTTTTACCATGGAGTAAACTTTTTCAGAGACGATGAATGTACTCGAAATATTGTTGCCAACCTTGATACGGAGACGGGTTTCGGTAGGCACGTTCTGAGGAATGTTACCGTACATGAGTTTTCCGGAAGGGCCGGATGTGGTAACTTGATAACGCTTTTGGTCTGCTGTTGCTGCGTTTGTACCGGCAACAATTGTCCAATCAGATGATGTGGTGCTGCCTGTAGGCTTGAGTGTTCCTGTGAATGCTGGTACAAATGATTTTCCGTCGATATCGACAACTTCAAAGGTGGTCTCGTTACCGACGTAATAGAACTGACGCTCGGGGTCGCTTTCCAAATAACCCGCTTGGTTAACACGAATCGGGGAAATCTTGACGTTCATGGCGTCCAAGTACGCTTGTTCAAGCGTATCGGGAATCATCGCGTTCGGCGCATATTCTTTAGGAGTTAGTTTTTTCGGCAGAACGTTGTGCTTTCTCGTAACAGTGGTGTCGAAATCCTTAAATACCGTACTATCCCATGTTAATGGGAATACGGGGCGAAGCAATTCATAAGGAGTTGGATCTTCAGCCATTACGGTCGTGGCTGCGCACAATGCAAACAGAAACTTCTTAATACTCACTTTGTCTCCTTTGTATAACCAAAAAAGCGGGCAAAACAAGTCTTGCCCTCTAGCTATAATCTCTCAAAAGATAAAATAGATTATTTATGAAAAAAAGTTTTGGGATAAATGTTTTTTTGTTCTCAAATTATACTCCATTTTTGCGTTTTTTTCTTGGGGTGTAGTATATAGACTTTTTAGGTCCCTTTTTTTCAAAACTCCCGTGTTTTGAAAAGTTTACAAAAGTTAAATTGTTCAAAAAAAGACCGTCCTTTAGGGCGGTCTTTAAACTTGGTAAAGCGTTTTTAGAATCGCTTATTAGTCCCCAGTGAAGATGATAACGAGGACAGAAGCAATGAATGCTGCGGAAACGGCGATGAATTCCCACGGATTGTCCATGACTGCAGACTTTGCGGTGCCGCTGGTTTCGTTTTCGACTTTCTTCTGTTCTTCTTCAGCCTTTGCCTGAGCTTCTGCTTCGGCGGCCTTCTTTTCTTCTTCGGCCTTGGCGAGAGCGGCGGAGTCTACAGGAGCTTCGGCTGCCTTAGCTTCGAGAACTTCTGTTGCTTCAGCGGCCTGAGCCTTAGTGGTGTCTACGACAGCTTGTGCCTGAGCCTTAGCGGAGTCTGCGGTTGCTGCGACTTGAGCTTGCGTTGCTGCTGCTGCGTCAGTTGCCTGAGCTTTTGCGGAATCAACTACTGCGGTTGCCTGAGCTTGTGCTGCAGCGGCCTGTGCTTGTGCAGCGTCAGCAGTTGCAGTTGCCTGAGCCTGAGCTGCGTTTGCGGTGTTCTCGGCAGCTTGGGTTGCAGTAGCAGTTGCTTCAGTAGCTTGAGCCTGTGCTGCAGTAGTAGCTGCTGCAGCCTGCGTCTGAGCAGCGGCGGTGGCTTCTGCTGCCTTTGCTTCTGCGGCGGCCGGTGCTTCGGCTGCTTTTTCTACCTTGGCGGCAACAGCCTTCTTTGCTGTGGCGGCCTTACTAACCGTTTTTGCTGCCGGAGCTGCAAAAACCATAGCTGCCGAAATCATCGTGGCGAGCAGAATCTTTTTCATTATTCAATCCTCTTATAAAAATGAGTTTTTTGTTTCGTTATCAAAAATAATACATCTTATGTGATTTTGGTCATAAAAAAAGTAAAAAAGTTCAAAAAATATGTGAAAAAGGGGGATGAATGGTCGAAATCGAGGGATAAGATGAGTTACTAGTCCCAAGTTTTGAGTTACGAGAATATCTTAAAATAGGGTTCTCTATTAACTAGTAACAATGCCGAAGGCTCTTAGTAACTAAGTTCTGCAGTCTATTGCAAAAGTACTTGTAACATTCGGTGGAAAGAATTATTTTTACAGCCGAAAGTAACGAAATATGGTTTTTAGTAGTTGGTCATTGGTTATTAGATATAATTGCGCCTTTGGCGCCTAAATAAAACTAATGACTATTGACCAATGACTGTGGACCTGTCCTTTAACTATCAACTGCGCCTCTGGCGCCCAAACTACTATGGCATTCAAATACGAAGCTACCGTCCAGCACGGTGAAGATACTACCGAATACGTAAATCTCGGTAAAGATGGCGTTTCCGTCGCCGAATTCGAAGGCAAGAAGATTCTCAAGGTTTCTAAGGAAGCTTTGACGAAGATTGCTCAGGCTGCTTTCGAAGAAGTTGAATTCTGCCTCCGTCCGGCTCACACGGCCAAGGTCGCCAAGATTCTCCAGGACCCGGAAGCTTCGGATAACGACAAGTTTGTCGCCCTCACCATGCTCAAGAACGCCTGCGTTGCCGCCAAGGGCATCCTCCCGTTCTGCCAGGACACCGGTACTGCTATTTGCGTTGCCCACAAGGGCCAGCAGGTCTGGACTGGCTTTGACGATGCCGAAGCGATCTCTGAAGGTGTATACAACGCCTACACTACCAAGAACCTTCGCTACAGCCAGATTGCTCCGCTCACAATGTATGAAGAAAAGAACACGGGTTGCAACCTCCCGGCCCAGATCGACATCCACGCCGAAGAAGGTGCCGAAATGAAGTTTCTCTTCGTCGCCAAGGGCGGTGGCTCTGCCAACAAGACTTACTACTGGCCGATGACCAAGGCGCTCCTCAACCCGAAGTCCTTGGAAAAGTTCCTTGCCGAAAAGGTGAAGACTCTCGGTACAGCCGCTTGCCCTCCGTATCACCTCGCTATCGTGATCGGCGGTACCTCTGCCGAAATGAACACGCACATGGTGAAGCTTGCTAGCTGCGGCTACCTCGACGATATTCCGACGAGCGGTTCTGAAGGCGGTCGTATTTTCCGCGACCTCGAAATGGAAGAAAAGGTTCTCCACATTTGCCAGAAGACGGGCATTGGCGCCCAGTTCGGTGGTAAGTACCTCGTACACGATGTTCGCGTGATCCGCGCTCCGCGTCATGCTGCAAGCTGCCCGGTTTCTATCGGCGTGAGCTGCTCTGCCGACCGTAACATCAAGGCAAAGATTGACGAAAACGGTCTCTGGCTCGAAAAGATGGAACACCATCCGGAAAACTACATTCCGGCAGGCAACGCCGTGAACCTCGCTCCGGCTATCGAAATTGACCTTGACCGTCCGATGAAGGAAGTGCTCGCCGACCTCACCAAGTATCCGGTGAAGACGCGCCTCAGCCTCAAGGGCACGATGATTGTGGCCCGCGACATGGCACACGCCAAGATTGCCGAAATCTTCGACAAGCAGGAACGCGGTGAAGAACTCACGGACGAAGAAAAGACCGTGCTCAAGGTTGTTTCTGACCACCCGATTTACTACGCCGGTCCGGCCAAGACCCCGGCAGGCATGCCGACGGGTAGCTTCGGCCCGACGACGGCTAACCGTATGGACCCGTACGTGATGCGCTTCCAGAGCAAGGGAGCTTCGATGATCATGGTCGCTAAGGGCAACCGCAGCCAGGACGTGACCGACGCTTGCAAGAAGTACGGTGGATTCTTCCTCGGCTCTATCGGCGGTCCGGCAGCCATCCTCGCCGAACAGAACATTCTGTCCAACGATATCGTGGCCTTCCCGGAACTCGGCATGGAAGCCATCCGCAAGATCACCATCAAGGATTTCCCCGCATTCATCCTCGTGGATGACAAGGGCAACAACTTCTTCGAAGGACTGATTTAAAAGATGTTGCCCTTGTGCCAAGCGGATGCGGCTCGTTTTGACGAGCCGTAGAAGCGCGGAGTATTTGACGTCGTAAGTTCTTTAATGCGATAGCCAAATACGGAGTCTCATTGGGGCAACAACTTCTTCGAAGGATTGATCTAACACGTTTGTCATCCTGAGCGAAGCCCGTAGGGCAGAGACGAAGAATCTAAACAGAAACGCCCCGCAAGTTTGAGCTTGCGGGGCGCTTTTGTATATATAAGAAGTTTATTTAATGACTTTTTAATGACTTGTATGTTTTATGATAAGCTAAAAAGATGATGTGGAAAAAATGATGATAAATGAAATGTTGTGTATAAAATAATGAAGTTTGCAATTTGTTTTGTTATTAATTTGTTTATATGTCGTGATATTTTGTATAAATTGTTAGTATAAGGTAAATTGATTATTTTATATAAAAGTTGTAGTATTATTGTAAATAAAGTTGTAATTGGAGTTATTATATTTCGTTAACTTCAAATAAAGGAGATGTATGAAGAAGTTAACTTTAATTATGGCTGTTGGCTGTGTAGGGGCGTTCGCAGCTTCTATGAACTATGACGTTCTTGGCCGCCGTGGCAGTAAAATGAACTCGCCGATGGTCTATAGAGATATAGATTATTCCAAGATTAAGAAAAATGAACAAAAAGTTGGTTCGTCATTGGAAAATCATGCGCTTGCAAAAAGGGCATCGGGCCTTTTGAAAAATGCAAAAGCTATGGAAGGCGCTTATTTTAGTCGTGGTTGGTCTAACCACAATGATGATTACTATTATCTGCAAGTGTACAATCCAAATCCTGTATATAGCGCGGCCGTAGCTTATGGAAAAAAGTTGTATGATGGTGAAAAAGGCTTTATAGATAAGTCGAATCGTTATTTTAAAAATATATCTAGATCGTCTGCTACGTCTTTTGTTCGTAAGACGGATATGAACTCAAATACAGTTAATAATGGGTATGACGTATCTAAGTATAATTTCAATTTCTCGAATCCAAAACGAGTATCACCTTATGGAGATGGCGAACAACTCTATTATAGTAATTTTGCACCAATAAGAAGAAATGCAACTCATTCTTCTAGATTGTCCATTGAAAGTTGGTATGGAGACCAAAATAGCTTAGATTATGGTTGGGTTATTGATTATCAACCGTATTCTGAATGGCTGCCTGAATGGTCTAAAGTTGGTATTTACATGCCTTCGTATGCAACGCCAATTAAGATGGCTCATAATGATTACATTGAATATGTTCAGACACCATCGTCCAGTTATAATTTTGTCCCTGGACATGAAATGGATGTGTCGAAAGCATATAAAATTATAAAGAATTCATCTAAAAATTCGAATGTCTATATCGGTTCTTCTGAATATTATGAAGACGATAACGTTTATATGGGTCTTCGAATCCGTAAAGGTAAGCAAGGAGGCACTTCTAAAGGTCTGTATTATACAAATACTGCTCGAAATTTAGATAACTTCATATATGATAATCGTACTGTAGAAATTGTAGCTGCCGGAAATGCATCTGCAAATAATAAGAACTTTGTTTATGAAGCCCATGCTGCAAACGCTATTACAGTTGGTGCTATTAATCAATCGACAAAAAAGATTACAGCTTATACGCCTACTAATACTCCTAGGTATTGCAAAAAAGGGATTGGCAAATGTAACGCACAGTCTACTTATCCTGATTATGTGAATGGTTCTGCAAAACCGGAAATTTATAATTACTCCCATTTCTATTTTGATGAAGGTGAAAGGAAGACTGATATTGGTAGAAAGTATACTTCTGCATCAGGGGCAACTTCTGCACAAGATCCGTATTATGACGGTACTGAAGCCGCTGCTGCTTATACTGCAGGGATGGTTTCTGATCTTTTGGCAACCAATGCGTTTTATCGTAGACATCCTGAAGTTGTCAAATCTGTGTTGTTGACGAGCGCTAGTGCTTCTAATGCTCCTACTTATTTCAGCTTATTGCCGGGACGAGGAAATCCAAATTATGGATGTATGCATGATTCTCGTTTCTGGATTGGTGATGTGAATAAGTTGATGAAAAATTATAGTGGTTCTAATAAAAAGGAAATACGATTTGTTGTAAATCTTTCTGATTTTACGACAAGATATGTTAGGGCTGCAATTTCATGGTTGAGCAGTGGTGATGATATTGCGAAACTTGGCAAGATTCCTCAAGATTTCGACCTTTATATTTATGAAGGTAATGATGTGAATAATATTGATACAAGAAACAATTCTAGTGCTGCTGACTTTTCTGCTGATGGTTCAAATGCCTTTGAAAAGGTTGCATTTACCGCACATTCTGATTATATCGTAGTTCGTATCGTTCTTTATGAAGATGATGATGAAGCTGAAAATTATGGCCAAATGATTTTGGGCTTTGATTTGGCTGCGTAATCGTTTAGATGAATGCAAAACATCCCGTCGGTAAAACCGGCGGGATGTTTTTTATTCGTTATTTTGAAAAATTATTCCTTGAATTCTACGCTTTCAATGGCATCCAAAAGCTCGTTTCTAACACTTGTGCCGAAAGCGAAGCTTCGCATGATGACAAGGAGAATGTTTCCCTGTTTTGTTAATCTTGATGCGAGACACATGTCCTCTGGCGTTCCGTCATCATGTGTTATTTTGTAGCATCTGTAAGTATACTTCTTTTCGGAATTATAGTCGGCATCGACTAGGTTTTCATTTGTACAATCTTTGAAAAGTGCATCGTAAGCAGAAAAAATTCTGGTTGTCTTTAAAGAATCGCTTATATCGTTTTGGAAAACTTCAGGATTGTTTTGTGCTGCTTTACTGTATGATGCGAGTATCATGCTCATTTCTAATTCTTCATCATTTAATGTAACTGAGGCGATACCTTTAGTGGTGTCGTGAACGGCATTTTTGTAATAGAACCTGCCATTGGCATCGAATGGGGTGTCAATTTCGAGTTTCTCGGGCATTCCTGTTGCAATGAATGCTTTTGCTGTTGATACGCGGACGTATATGAGCATATCTCCAAGAACGATGGGTTGCATCCTTGTACCCATAAGAACAGCGCAGCTAGAAAGTACAAATGCAGCTAAAACAAGTGAAATCGATAAAACTTTTTTCATAGAATCTCCTTTTTAGGTTGTATTAAAATAATAGTAAAATTTTATATAATTGAAAAGTAGGCTTCTTGCGAAACCTACTTAAGTGAGTTTGGTTTGAGGTGTATTATTTTATATTTGAAATTCGAATGGTTTTGTTCATCGTCTTGATGACGTAAATGCCGCCTGGCATATTTATGCGGACTTTGTCCCAAATGTTACGTATAGCGTTTTCGTTTGCTTGGAATGAGGTAACACGGTTTCCAAGGACATCGTAAACTGTGTAGACTTGCGATGCTGCGGCTTGCCTTGTAAACTTGATGGATTCTGTTTGGGATGTGGCGACTGCAAATTCAATCCAGTCAAGATTGAAGTAGGGCTTGTCAATCTTTATTTTTAGCACATGTGCCCCTTCCGCAATTGCAGGCACGGAGACTGTAACCGTTTCGAATTTCTTCCAGTCACCGGTGTTCGGGACCATCACGGTGGCGACGTTCTTTTCGTCAACGAGTACGGAGAAGAATGTGCTATCGCTTGGGGAGGCGACGCGCGCCGTGAGCGTGAGCGAGTCGTTTTTGGACGCTTTTACCGTGTAACGTAACCAGTCATCGGCATAACCCCAGCCGTAAATGATGGCGCCTTCTGCGCTGTCGAGGCCTGCGTTGTCATCGCGGTAGAGGCTGTTTTCGTTTTCGATATCGCTGTC
Source organism: Fibrobacter sp. UWB12 (assembly GCF_900142485.1). Lineage (NCBI taxonomy): Bacteria > Pseudomonadati > Fibrobacterota > Fibrobacteria > Fibrobacterales > Fibrobacteraceae > Fibrobacter > Fibrobacter sp. UWB12. The sequence continues at coordinate 277,834 of NZ_FRAZ01000001.1, forward strand.
CAGGAATCCCTGACCGTTGCCGCCCTTGTCGTAGTTTTCTGCTTCGATTTTTCCCGGGATGGTAAGCGTATCCTTAAACGGTTCAATCGGATCAGGCTTCTTGAGCTCAATTTTGCTTCCGTAACCAGCGGCAACAATATTTGCCTGGACTTTATCGTCAATGGAATCTGGCGGGTTGCCAATCGTCATGCAACCTTCGAAGAATGTTCCTGCGCCGCCATCGCTGCCGTCACCGCCGTTGCCGAGGACAATGGCGCCTTGGAGCTTGCGCGGACTATAGCCTTGCTTGCGGGGACCATCCCACATAGTGGTGAGCTTTCCTTCTTGCGCACTGCCGCCTTTCAGTTTGAATGTGCCGTCGTTCGGTCCTTTGAGCATGGCTGTAGCGTAGTCGGCATCAATTGTTTGTGCATCTGGCCATGGGGTAGTATGTGTTCTGCCCCACATGTATCCGGCATCGTTGCCTTTGAATACGCCGTCTTCCAAGTCGGCGGCGACCCATGGGCCTGTGCCTTGTCCAGGACCGCCCCAATCCTTGTCGTCACCGAAATAAATACATTCCATGGTTCCTGGGCCGTCGTCATTGCCGGTTGTTTCAGCGTTTCCGTAGTTGAAACAGCACATGTCATTGTAGTGCCTGCCATCGACCACCATGTACATGGATTCTTCTTCGTCACCGGTAGCGACACCTTTGGTTTCGTTGTTGCGGTAACCTGTAGAAGACCACGCGTCGCGATAAAAGCCGTACGCCTTTCGACCGTTGATGTAGATGGGCGCCCTGTCGGCGATGGCTTCTCTGCCGCCTTCTTTAAGCCAAAAGACGGGAGGCGATTTTTTCAAATCGTTTTTGTAACTACTCTGGTCATAAATGATCGAAATTGTGCATTTGGAACCTGCACAAAAGTCGTCTTGCACGGAAGATTTGACATAACCTCCCATGGTCTCGACCGGAATGTCCTTGGTTTCGCCGTCGGCACGGCGGACCTGGTAAAGATTCCCGTTGTAGCTGGAGTAGAGCGCGCGTGTCAAGCTGTGGGCGGCAACGCATGGTGTTTTTGCCTTTGCGTAAATGTCGCATGGGCCTTCCGCGATTGCCTGAGAAACTGCTGCAGCCACAACAAAAGCTGCAACAGACGTAAGTGTGTTGTTAATCATCCAAATATCCCCTTGGTTGTATTCTAACAGAAAAATATTTCTAGAAAAAGCAAAAATGAACGGGTGCTTTATAAGATTCCATTGATATTTTATCAAAGGCGATATATTCTTTAAGAGCTTTTGGGCAAGTAATAGATTATTTTTTTGATTGGACAATTGTATTTTTCGAGAATTTGCCTATGCTGAACATTAACGAAATCAGTGATTACAGGGATTTGCTCAAGAATTATTATACCCAGCGCAAACTGGATATGCCGCTGTATTCCTATAAAATGATGGGGCAAAAGCTTGGGCTCGAAACGAGTCAAATGTTCCGCGTGTTGAATAAGGATCTCCATTTGCCAAGTCGCAGTATTCCCTTGGCAAAAAACTTGCTGGATTTGAAAGGCCGCAATGGTGAAATTTTCGAGATTTTAGTGGCTGCCTCCAAGACGAAATCTCCTGCAAAAAAAGACAAGCTTTATAAGATGGCGCTTTCGCTCCAGGATGTGGATTTGCGCAAGTTCAATGCTAGCGAATATCTGTTCTTGAGCAAGTGGTGGATTCCTGTAGTGCGGGCTCTTATCGAAATGAATGGTGGCCATGCCGAAGTCTCACGGTTAGTAAAACAGATTTCACCGACAGTTTCCGAGGACCAAGTGCGCGAAGCTATAAAGGTTCTCAAGGATTTAAAACTGATAACACCGCTTGCGTCGGAACGTTATGCAACGACTGTTGCTAATTTTACTTCAGAGGGTTCTGCTGTAAAGACTGCCGCCATTCGCAGTTATCAAAACCAACTTTTGGCTTTGGCGCAGAATGCCCTTGTTGCGGTGGAACCTGCCAAGCGTAATATATCATCACTCTTGGTGGGTGTAGACGATGAGTGCTTTGACGATTTGAATGAAATGACTCTTGAATTTAGACGGCAAGTTCAAAAAAGGACTGCAGAGGTGAAAAATGTGAATCGCGCGATGCAGTTCGTATTTGCACTATACCCGGTAGCAGACATTTCCGGTGGTGATAGCGCCAAGAAGGAGGAGTAAAACGATGAAAAAGTTGCTTTTACTTCTCGTGTTAATTGCGCTTTGCGCCTGCTCCGATAGAAATGTATCGGGCATTAGTTCTGTTGAAACGCAAAATGCTTTTTTGATTCAGGTTGTTCGCAGTGACTCGCTACCGGCATCAAATGTGGTGGCCCGCGTTCGTGCTGTGGATTTTATTCGCAACGTTGAGTCTGATTCTGTAGAAGAATTCCTTGCAGAATACGTTGCTGATTCATTGGGATATATTCGTTTGAACGGTCTTGATGTCGATTCGGTGACGATTGAAATTCTCAATGAAGGTGAAGGTGTTTTTAGGAAAATCCTTGCTGATGATGTACGCGAAGGTGATTCCGTGCGATTCGTTCTCGAAAAGATGGGAAGCGTGCAAGGAAGGGTTTATCTGCCGGCAGGCGTTGACTACGCTTGGGTTCAGGTGTATGGCTCCGATCGTCTGGTAAAGACCGATGGCGAGGGATTCTACGAGATGGATTCGCTCCCGCCGTATGAATACGACTTGCGCGTCATTGTGGGTGATAGCGTTGTCGAACAATCGGCGTTGGTTGGTGCTGGCGAGGATACGCGCTCGAATGTCTACGCGTTTGAACCGGATTCTATCAAGGTGCTGGATTTTGAATCTGCAGATGCGCAGTTTATTATCAGGGAACTTGGAATCCGCGAGGCGGGTTACATGTCCGCTACGAATACGAGTGTGATGGTTACCCCCGAAGTGGCGACGGTGCCTGAAACTCGCAAAGATATTGAGGAATTTATCGTGGAAGCCGGAGCGGGCCGCGAAGGGAACGCTATCCACTGGGAATCTTCGGCAAGGCATGGAAATTGGTCGTTCTATGGAATTTGGATTTGCAAGGAAGAATCTCCGTGTGACTTGTCTGCTATTGATTCCATTGTCTACTATGCTCGCGGAAACGGTGTCATCTCGATTACGCTCGAGACGCTTGGCTCGTCAAATACCGAAGGAAAAACTTTGGCTTACGATACGCTCAAGACGAGTGATGAGTGGAAACGTTACAGTATAAAGCCTTCAGACTTCAAGCCGCGCGACGACCTTTATGGTAACCTTGGCTGGGAGGTTATTAGCAAGGCGGTGACAACAATTTCGATAGCCGCCTACGACGATACTGAATTCTGGTTTGATGATGTTACACTATATGGTGTCAAACCGAGTGATTTTATCACTAAATAACTTTATCTGTAACTATACGCCATTCACCGGGCTTTAAGTTTCCAAGCGGAATGTTCCCGATTTGCACGCGGACTAGACGCAGTGTAGGGAAGCCCACGGCTGCGGTCATATGGCGCACTTGTCGGTTCTTGCCTTCGATAAGTGTAAGTTTTACCCAACTGGTGGGAATGTTTGCGCGGAAGCGTACCGGCGGGTTGCGGTTCCAAATCCAGTCCGGGGCTTCGACGATTTCTGCCTTGCAGGGTTTGGTGTGGTAACCTTTGATGTCGACGCCTTTGGAAAGTTTGCGAACAGCTTCTTCGGTAATCTGACCGTCGACCTGTGCCAAGTACGTGCGCGGATGCTCGTATTTGGGGTCCAGGAGTTTTTTGATGAGCTTGCCGTTATCGGTCAGGAGTAAAGCCCCCTCGCTGTCGTGGTCGAGGCGGCCTGCTGCATACACTCCCGGCGGAAATCCAAAAGTATCCAGAGCGGGGTGGCCCGATTCTGGAGTAAACTGGCTTAAAACGCCGAATGGCTTGTTGAAAATAATAACGGTCGACATTTGCGCAAATGATAAAAAAAATTATATTAAAACCATGATTGATATTTACGCATTGTCGAAAAATCCGCTAGTGTTTCAGAAGCCGAGAACGATTACTTCGGCTTATATTGATGTGTCTGGTAAAATGGGACTTGCTCAAACGGTGCTCATGATCCAGGATAATATTACCGAGAATTTTGGCGCCATGAAAATGGACAATTTTGTGGTGAAGGAAAAGGGCGGCTTTTGGGTCGTTTACAAGGCTAAGTTCAAGTTCCTCAAACGCCCGTACTGGCGCGACAAGGTTGTGACGACGTCTTTCCCGGCGGATAATCAACTGATTCGTTTGAATGAAAATACTGCGATTACGACGATTGAAGGCGAACCGATTATTTTTGCAAAACAAGAAATGTGCTGCTTGAGTCTCGATCGCCATCGCCCGATGCGGCTTTCTTCGGTGGACTTCCCGACAGAAGGTTTCCCTGAAGCGTTTATGACGGATGATTTTGATCGCTTTAATGTTAAACCCGAAGAATACGAAGAAGTTTATCAGCAAAAAGTGTTGCCGCAGCATATCGATATGTCGCACCACATGAACAACATCGAGTATGTGAAGCTTGCATTGAACGTGTTTAGCGCTTCGGATTTGGAACTCTGCATTCCGTCAGAACTCGAAGTTCATTACTTGGGCGAGTCCGAGGAAGGGCAGACGATGAGAATTTTCCGTGCAGACCACAATGGTGCTACTTACATGCGCATTCTCGATGAAACGGACCGCGCCGTTTTCGAGATGAAACTCAGAATGATGTAGCTGAGTCTGTCATTCCGGCCCCCGAGCCGGAATCGCCTTTTATCCTAAAACATCAAAGAATTCTGGCCGGTGAAAATCCGGCTTTTCTGTTTCTATGCGGAATGCGCTCAAGTAGTGGGGCGTATTTGCTTTATCGGCGCACTTATAGAGGTTTCCGCGGATGGGCGCCTCAAACGCTTTAATTCCAAAAATCTCGGCAGGAATTTCAACAGTCATTGTCCAATAAACGGAATCGTCTTGGATGCTTGGCGCTGTGCCTGAGCGTTTAATCTTCGCAATAGCTTCGAATGGGAGCGTTTGTCTGTTTTCGCGACCGGTTCCGCGGGCGGCAAGTACAAAGCCTCGGCTTGTCGTTTCGAAGTTGAAATACTCAACTGGATTGGCGGGGTTCTGCAAAAAGATTTCCACACAGGAATCTTCCCAGCTTCGTCCGTTATCTTCTTGAACGGCTGCGCGGTAGCAATCTACGGGTTCTTCAATTGTGAATTTGACGATAGCGCTGTTTGGGGTTTGCGAAAACTCGGCTGTGACCATCGGGTGGATAATTCCCTGGTTGGCCGTCCATTTCATATTCGGTTTTAAAAGCATGAATAGAAATTAGAAAAAGTTATTGGTAGTTAGTTATTGGTTATTAGTCAATAGTTGATTATTGAAACTAAAGATTTTCTAATGACCATTGGCTAATGTCTATTGACCTTATTTTATAGCTTTAATTTAATGTGGATAAAGTATTGAATTTAATTAACTTATATGAATTAAAATGACTGATTAATCAGTGATTAAATCGATTAATCACTTTTTTTCTAGAAAAGAAATGGCGAAATTTGCTCAAAATCGCCAATTTTGTGATTGGCACGCGTTTTGCATTATGTGTGGCGATTCCGCATGAATGCGAGTGTATTCGACTGCGGCTAATCTTCAAAAAATAGGAGGCCAAAATGGCTGAAAAAACAGAAAAGAAAACATCGACTATCCCCACCATGTCTCCGGCTTTTGATTGCCTTGCTGTGACGAACGTTCAAGTGTTCCCGTTTAAGGAGGGCGCAAATCTCGGGCATATGAAAGGCCTTGCAACGATTGTGCTGAATGACCAAATTCAGATTCGTGGGCTTCGCGTGATGGACGGTGAAAATGGAATGTTTGTCGGTTATCCGATCGATACGTTCTACAAGGGCGAAGACTATCGTACCGTATGCTTGCCGATTACGCGTCAACTTCGTGAACATATCGAAAATTGTGTGCTCGAAAAATACCAGGCCGCAGTAGCATAAGGTAGGTGAAAATTGTTTCGCAGAATCCGTTCTTATTGCTTGTTTGGAATAAAGGCTGTTCCTGTTAGTGTCGAAGTTGATGCAGCTCAGGGTTTACCTGGTTTTACGCTTGTTGGGCTGCCAGACAATGCGGTAAGGGAATCTCGAGAACGTGTCGTTTCGGCGATACGCTCCATCGGAAAAGTGGTAACAGGTTTCCGTACAACGGTTAATTTGTCTCCAGCGGATCTGCGAAAGGAGGGGAGTGCTTTAGACCTTCCGCTAGCGATTGGCATGCTTGTATCGACGGGTGAAATTGAGATTCCTCAATTAGATCGTTACGTCTTTGTGGGTGAACTTTCATTGGATGGTTTGTTGAAGCCTGTCCGTGGAGTGTTATCCATCGCAATGAATTTGGTCGCAGAGCGTGATTGTGTTCTTGTCATTCCGCGAGGAAATATGCAAGAAGCCTCGCTGGTGGAAGGTCTTCATTTTGTTTGTGCTAATTCTCTCGGTGAATGTGTTGAAATCTTGGAGCGCAATTCAAATCAAGATGTGAAAATTGCAAAGGGAATTGCTTCGTACCGCGTGGATGTTGACGATAAAGTTCCTGACTTTAAAAATGTTGTCGGAATGGACGCTGTAAAGCGAGCTCTTGAAGTTGCTGCTGCTGGGGCGCATAATTTTTTGCTTGTGGGTTCACCAGGTGCAGGTAAGACACTTTGTGCGAAATGCTTGCCTGGAATTTTGCCCGAGATGACTGAACAGGAAATTCTAGAAACGACACGTATTCATTCTTGTGCGAGGCGAGCTGGTGATTCGGATGATTTTAAACCGGTGATGGCAAGGCCGTTCCGTTCTCCACATCATTCGGCTTCGATGGTTTCGCTAGTAGGCGGTGGTACGCGGCTTTTGCCGGGGGAGGCGAGTTTAGCCCATAACGGCGTGTTGTTCCTAGATGAGTTGCCGGAATTTAACCGGAGCGTGTTGGAAGCGTTACGCGAGCCGATGGAAGAAGGTGAAATATCGGTAAGTCGTGCAAGTGGAACGGTGGTTTGGCCTGCGCGTTTTATGATGGGGGCTGCAATGAATCCGTGTCCTTGCGGTTATTCGATGGATCCGAAACGCGAATGTACTTGCTTGCCTGAGGCTCGTAAACGTTATCGTGAAAAAATCTCGGGCCCGCTGTTAGACCGTATTGATATTCAGGTGAGCGTGCCGCCTGTAGATGCCGCAATGTTTGCGGTAAAAGGGCGAGGGGAGTCGTCTGCAGATATTCGCAGACGCGTGTGTGCAGCACGAGCTGTCCAGCGTGAACGTTTCCGCAATTTGCCTTTTAAATCCAATGCAGAAATGTCTTCGGAATATGCTCGAAAATTTGCAGCGATGAATCCGGATGTGGAACGATTTGCTGTGTCAGCTGCTGCCAAAATGGAATTGAGTGCGCGCGGATATTTTAGGTTGTTAAAAGTCGCGCGCACGATTGCTGATCTGCGTGGCGCATTTGCCGTAGACGTCATGGACTTGTCCGAAGCCTTGCGCTACCGTGCATTTAAAGGCTAGGGACTAATTCGGAGTTCGGAATTATGAATTCGGAGTTGCTTTAATTCTTAATTCCGAAGTCCTAACTCCTAATTAATTTAACGCTTGCTTCTGCCCCTAGGCAACCGGGAACAGCTTGTGGCTTTGCGACGGATACTTCGACTGCGTTAGCTTTAGGATAATGTTCTAGAACGTATTCAGCAGTCTTTACCACAAGAGTTTCGACGAGCTTAAAAGAAGAAAGGCGGATGAACCCTTTTAGTTCTTCCGCCAACTTTGCATAATCGATAGATTCGTTTAAATCTTCTGTTTGTGCAGCTTTGGCAAAGTCCAACCAAAGGGTTAGGTTCAATATGATTGGTTGCTCGTGTTCGCGTTCGTAGGGGAGTATGCCTACAATACAATCAAATTGAAGATCTTTGAGTCGGATTCGCCCTTGTTCTATTACCATGCGAACAATACGATAGCTGTTGTCAAAGAAAGTGCTGTTACGCCGAACCAGATATTGCGGCCCATTGCGTAAGAATCCTTGGTGTCCTTGTTGACTTTCATTCTCTGTTGAATGTTTACGTAATTCCAGTTGTCAAACATGAAGGCTTTGTCTGCTGTGGTAGTCTTGAAGAATGCCACGCACTTGTCAGGATTGTTGACTGTACCGCAAGCTTCCTTGATCTTGCCTTCAACAGTGTTGGCAACCTTTTCAAGATCCTTATAGGCTTTGTTTGCTTCGCTGGACTTCATGTGCTGGAGCACGCCAACAACTGCACTACCTGCTGCTACTGCCGAGAGAGCGACTGCGCTCCAGAAGCGGACTTCGTCAGCAATACCGAAACGGTCCTTAACGTCTTGTGCTGCTGCGGATGCGGAGTAATCGCGAGAGTCGGCATAAGAATTAGACTGGTTCAAATCGCCCGAAACATCGACGTTCTTGTTCTTCTTCATTGCAATGATGTCTTCATCGCAAGAAACATCGAATTCATCACATTCCTGTTGCGGTGCTGCTGCGCTTTGGGTTGCCGGAGCTTCATTCTTAAGATCGATTTGAACACCGTTAACGAATGCGACTGCAGATGTTGCACCAGGGAGGTAAACAAACTTACCATCGAAATAGACCTTTTCGGCATCGTCACCCGGCTTCATACCGCGGCGTGCATAAAGCTTAGCCTTAACAACGTCGCTGTAGGAGGTTCCTGTAGGAACGCTCAAGGCGGTCATGGAAGAAACATCACCAACGCTGCCGATGTAAAGCTGGTAAGCGTTAAGACCGGATTCTTGAGCGAATTTCTGGCGCAAGACGATATTGCCGGCCGGAACGGCCGATGCTTCTTCGACACTTGCAGTGCTTAACGGCTGACCACCGTTGGCGGCAAAAACTTGATTGTCAGACATAACGGCATCTTTAGCCGTAAAATCAGCGATATCATAAACTCCAGCGAATGCTGCAGCTGCGGAAAGGCAAAGGGCCAATAAAAAAGAACGCTTCATCGTTTCTACTCCGAGTATTCCAATTTTTTTTGGAAAAAAATATATAAAAAAAACACCAATAGTAAATTATATAATTTTTTTTCTCGATAAGAACCAACTTTGGGGCTAATAAATTGTTGGTGTGATAAAAATGTGAGTTAATTTTACTCTTTTACGTTTTGTTTGTAAATATCCGTTTACAAGAAGCGCGCTGTTGTTTACTATTTCTAAGCTCTAAGTTCTACCAACTAAGTTCTTATTGCTATATTTGTTTCCGTAATTTTTAACCCTAAAAAGAAGGTGCTATAATGGCAAAGCTTTCTATCGAAGATCTCGAACTCGCCGGCAAGCGCGTGTTCATCCGTGTTGACTTCAACGTTCCGCAGGACAAGGTGACTGGCGAAATCACCAACACCAAGCGTATCGAAGCCGCTCTCCCGACCATCCAGTACGCTCTCGACAAGGGTGCAGCCGTCGTGCTCGCTTCCCACCTGGGACGCCCGAATGGCGAAAAGAACATGAAGTACACACTCGCTCCGGTTGCAAAGAAGCTCGAAGAACTCATCAAGAAGCCGGTGAAGTTCCTCTCCGACTGCGTGGGTCCGGAAGTCGAAGCTGCCTGCGCTGCTATCAAGCCGGGTGAAATCATCCTCCTCGAAAACCTCCGCTTCCACATCGAAGAAGAAGGCAAGCGCAAGATCAAGAACGCTGATGGCACCGAAACTAAGGAAAAGGCCGACAAGGAAGCCGTCAAGGCATTCCGCGCAAGCCTCACCAAGCTCGCTGACGTTTATGTGAACGACGCTTTCGGTACCGCTCACCGCGACCACTCTTCCATGACTGGTGTTGAACTTCCGCAGCGTGCCGCTGGCTTCCTCATGAACAAGGAACTCAAGGCATTCGACCAGGTGCTCAACAATCCTCCGCGTCCGTTCCTCGCCATCCTCGGCGGTGCCAAGGTCGCTGACAAGATCCAGCTCATCAACAACCTCCTCGACAAGGCCGACAAGATTATCATCGGCGGTGGCATGGCTTTCACCTTCAAGAAGGTCCTCAACAACATCGAAATCGGTTCTTCTTTGTTTGACGAAGAAGGCGCCAAGCTCGTTCCGGATCTCATGGCTAAGGCTAAGGCTGCTGGCAAGGAAATCATCCTCCCGGTCGACTACATCGCTGCTGACAAGTTTGCTGCCGACGCTGCTACCAAGGCTGTTTCTGACGCCGAAGGCATTCCGGCTGGCTGGATGGGCCTCGATGTGGGCGCTGAATCCACCAAGCTCTTCGTGAACGCTATCAAGTCCGCTAAGACCATCGTCTGGAACGGTCCTGCAGGAGTGTTCGAATTCGAAGCCTTCGAAAAGGCCACCAAGGCTATGGCCGACGCTATCGTCGAAGCTACCGCTGCTGGCGCAATCACCGTGATCGGTGGTGGCGATACCGCTACGGCTGCCAAGAAGTACGGCGCTGACAAGAAGGTGACCCACACCTCTACGGGTGGTGGCGCTTCGCTCGAACTCCTCGAAGGTAAGGTTCTTCCGGGCGTCGCTGTGCTTACTGATAAGTAATTTTTCCATTTGCTTCGCATAGCGGCGTTCTCGACCTCTCGCCGTACGTTTTGTACGGCTTCGGGTCTGCGGCCTTGCTCTGCTCGCAACTGAAAAAATTCCTGACTTTAAAACCCTGCAAGTTTTTGCAGGGTCTTTTGTTTCTACTCGCCTCTAAGAAAAAATTCGTAAGGCGAGTGAAGCGCGAACGCTTGCGTTCGCATTTCCGAGCCTAGAATTTTGCGCTTGCGCAAAAAATTGGATTTTATAGAGACTCTCGTTTGCGCGAGGGTTTCTTTTTTTATTTCTGATTTTGTTGTGAATCCGGCTTTGGCTCGGCGGTTTCGTCGTGTTCCTCGATTTTTGAGACTTTGGTGAACCAGTAGTCTTCGCTGTTGATGGAACTCATGTTGCCGATGAGTTGGTCGAGGTCGAGATTCTTGATGTCGTTGTTTTCGTTAGGCATGTAATGAATATAAAAATCATTTGAAAAGGAGGTTCCCGCTCGGGGGCGGGAATGACATTTAAAGAGATCGTTTTTACATGATTTTTGTAGATTTACAGTGTCTTTAGCAAAGGAGCATTTATGTCGATTGCCGAATTTTCGAAGAAATTTCATGCAGATAAGCGTGGTAATTGTGCCATGGCTGTAGCTTATGGCTATGCCCGTGCAACGGGCAAATCCGAAGAAGAGGCTGTGAAGGCTGCCGAAATGTTCCGTGCTTTTGGCGGTGGCAAGGCTCCTGATGGCTTGTGTGGTGCGCTTTATGCAGCGAAGATGATGCAGCCGGACCATGCCGAAGCGATTGAAGAAGTCTTTAAGCGTGGGGCGCAGAATTGCACCAAATGTCAGGAAATCCGCCCGAATAAGATTATCCCGTGCAACCGTTGCGTGGAACTTGCCGGCGAAGCGCTGGACTTTTTGGAAAAATAACTGGATGCTTCGGGCTTTTTGCCCTCAGCATGACAAAATTGAAAGCCTAGTCTATATTCTCACGTTCAGCAGGTCTTCTTCCCAGGCTTCTTTTTGCTTGCGAAGTTTTTCGAGTGACTTGTCGTCAGCGAGGCTTTCGTCGCGGGCTTGCATGAGTGCGCGGTAGCTTTCGACGAGCTTGTTTGCGTGCGGATAGTCCGGTGCAAGTTCCGACAGTGCGTTCAAAATGGCGTCGTCGGAGTACAGGCGGGCGATTCCTTCGAGAGTGCGCTCGATAAATTTCTGTGTCTCGTTTTCTTGCTTGAACGCTTTGGCTTCTTCGAATTCAGTGGGCGTGATTTTGTCCATCCACTCACATTCTTTGGCGTAAAGTTCGTTGTCTTCGGCGATGGCATCCTTGCGATCGAAAATTTCCAACTGCGACTTGAGGAACGGACGGTAGCTTTCAACGTCGATTTCAAGCGATGTGCGCTTTGAAAAATCGGCAAGATTCCTTAAATTTGCCTCGGAAGGGTTGTTCAGGAGGCATTCCTTGAGCACGGCAAGCTGGTCTTTGGGCGGAAGCTTCTTGAATGATTCCGAACGGGTGCTGTTGGCGCGGATTCTCAGGCGCAAAATGCGCAAGAGCAAAAGCATCATGACAACGAAGAATACAATGGACCAATTCATGGGCGGAAAAAATAGTTAATCCGTCTAAAAAAGGGGTGGTCCTTTAGGTGTTTTTGCACATATTATACGTATGTTTTCAGGATAAGTAAAATATATTACGTTTTTACATATATTTTGCATTATCATCGAACCTCATTTGACTTTAATTGGTTTATATTTAGGTGGAATTGTTGTAACCTATTATTAGGTGGAGATTGGACTATTATGAAATTTTATAGATGGATTACTCTCGGTGCTCTGTTTGGTTGCTCCGTAGTTGGTTTTGCACAAACGGCTGCCCAGGATGTCCGTACGTTGGATATTGTTATTCGCGATTTCCAGCCGAATCACCCTGACTTTGAAAACTTCTCCGAAGAATCTGTCAATCATATCAACGAAATTTATAACTACAGAACAGCTACTGGCGCTGCAATGAACGCCTTCGGTTACGATGCTGTGTGGTATGGAAACTCATCTCTCCACAATACCTGTGGAAACATGAATGCATTTGAAAAGTATGGTTTCGGTACCCAAATTGGCGTTGATGGTCTTCCGATGAAGGCTAATCTTTCTTTGCCAGGATATTTGCAGAACACATCTCTTGGTCCGGTCTTGAAATATGGTGAATGTAACCAGAAGACTAAAGATGCTGTTACCGGTGCAGATGTGACTTTGCGTGGTTACGAAAACGCAAAAGATGACGTGAGTGGCTACAAGTGCCCTGCTGGAAATACGAACTGGTCTAACCCGGTTATTTACACTCCTGGAATGGTGATGCCTTATTTGCTTTTCACCAAGATGGATGGTGAAAAACTGGATATGTATGACGGCGTTATCATTCAAAGAGCGAATTTGTATTGTGATAACCAGTTCTTTGAACAGTGGTATGTTGATGTGCCGGGTCAAAACAAGCGCGTGAATACGACGATGGATATTCCGAAAGACCCGAATTCCAAATACTACGTCTACGACTATAACTATAATAATGGTGGTTACTCTCCGCTGGATAGCATCAACCCGACTACAAGAGAATGGGTGATGAACAAGCCCTGTAACGCTTCGATTCAGCCGAACGGTGTTTGTGACCAGTTTGAACCGCAGACGCTTTCCATTTTCTGCCCGCCTTATAACTATCAGTATGCGAATAACCAGGCAGACTTCTTGGGCAATAATACCTTTGAACTTTGCAAGGAATGGCTGAATCAGGGTGGTCCGCGTGCCACGAATTCGGCTGGTTCTGGCCATAGTGCTGCTTGGCAGGCTGCTGTGATGTACGATGCCACTCACCCTGGTAAACTGGGCATGAAGCATCTCCGTAACTACGCCTTTACTATGATGGGTTATGCTAGCTTTAAGTACAAGCAGTCCAACCAGATTCCGACACCGGAAGTGTTCGAATTCGCTGGTGACGATGACATGTGGATTTTCGTGGATGGTGTGCTCGTTGTGGACTTGGGCGGTACGCACTTGTCTGCTCCGGGTAAGGTCAATATCCAGACTTTGGCTGTGAACAACCATGGTTGCCATGCAGGTGAACCTCTCGCTACTTATACAAACTGCTTGGGTGCTTCTGATGCAACAGGTTGGGCTGATGATACTTGGCATCATTTGCACTTCTTCTATGCTGACCGTCAATCCGATGGTTCCAACATTTACATCCGCACGTCTCTTGCCGAACTCGCTCCGTCTCGCTATGGCCAGCCCACGGTGAACGATGTCGTTGTGAAGGTGGACGAAAACGGTATTTCTCATAACAGCATGTACATGAACGTTCCGCTTGCTGACTCTAGCCTTGTTGCTATCAACAATCCGAATGTTCCGTCTATGGTTGTTTTGCGCAACATCACTGTGCTTGGTCCTGATGGTACACCGCTTAAGACGATTACGGGCCAGGATTCTGTTGTGACGATGGTCTATGGCTTCTATGTAACTACGATGACAGGCCCGATTGACAAGGGTGCTGCTGGTTTGATGTACCAGTTCGAAGGTGTCGTGAAGGATTTGAATGGCAATGTTATCGATGGTGGCCTTTTGGGCGATGACCGCTTGGCATTTAACGTTCCGTACAGCCAGGGTCTTAATGACGACGGCAATGGCGGTAACTACACGGCTCAGGAATGGGCTCAGTTGATGGCTTGGTCCCAGAAGGTGAACTTCTATGTGGCTGCTTCTTCTGGTAAGCATGTGGAAGGTTTCGATGAACGCGAAAAGTGGGGTAAGATTTCTTATACTGCTGTCGCTCAGACTCCTGTTATTCCTGATGATCCGGCATTTGACCGTCCGGACTTTACCGCTGAAGCTCAAACGCTTACAGACATTGCTGGTAGCGGCACGCTCCCGACGGACATGACTGCTGACCTTGTTTTGACTCCGATTCCGGCTGTAAGCAATTCTGACCCGCTCAAGTGGGCTAAGGACAATGCTGAAACGCTTATGATATCTGGTCCGCAGGGTGCAACTGCTTTGCCGGTGGGCTCCTCTGTTGTGTATGGTGCAGGCCAGAATGAAAACAAGACTCTCTGCTATAACGATGGTTCTGCAAATGTCCCGGGCAAAAAGAGTAATGAAACTTGCACAAGTTGGTCTTTCCCGACGACTCAGCCGTTCCATGTGAACATTCGCGTGTTTGACCACTTGGGTCACTTTGTGAACCAGTACAATAAGCGCGTGACTAAGGAAGAATTCGAAAACGCTTTGAATGGTCTGCGTTCTTCTACTCAGTCGGCTGGTCTTAAGATGCCAGGCTGCGGTGATACGCCGATGTATGGTGCAACGGGTGCTATGCTTGCCACAATCAAGATGTATCCGGTAACGGATAAGGGTCGCTTGCTTGCAACGGGTCCGTATGTGTACCAGATGACGGTTGTGAAGGATGCTTACACTTACTGCTACGAAAGTAATGGTAACAACCCGACGACTATGACCATGCCGTTCCAGCGTACTACCGAAACGATTAGACGTGGTTACCGCAGAACTCAGAAAAAATAAGGCATAGTTCTGTAGAGTTTTGAACACCCTGTGGCTTTACGCTGCGGGGTGTTTTTCTACATTGTGAATATGCTTTACCGTAAGTTTATTTCTCGCTTGTTTGTTGCCTTGATGCTTGCTGTGTTGACTAGTGTTTTTTCGGGCTGCTATAGCTTTACCGCAAGTACGCTTCCGAGCCATATCAAGACCGTCAACATTCATGAGGTCGATGACAAGACTCTTGACCCGGTACTTGCGAACAACATCCATACAGCTGTTGTCGATATGTTCAAGCGCAATGCTGGCGGTGTGCGCTTGGTGAACAATGATGCCAATGCTGATTTTGAAATTACTTTGTTAAGCTATTCGAACAAGCCTGAAAACTATAATAGCAATAGCGATGTGGAAACTTATCGTGTTACAATACGTGTTGAAGTAAAGTTTTACGATAACGTAAAAGAAAGAATCATCTATGAAAGCAAGTCGCTTTCTGCTGATGGAGTCTATGACGTCCAAGCTAACGAGACCGAGGACCGCCATGGCCAGACGCGTGCCGTTGAAAAACTCCAGGACTTGATAGTCTCGAACGCTCTTGCCAAGTGGTAATAGAAAAGGGTAATAAAAAAAGCGACTCGGCAATATCGCTTGAAGGCACATCTTGCCGAGTCTGGGGTTGGTTTGGAGTATTACAAATATGCTTATTTTAATGTGTTTTGTTAAGCCCCTAATATCAAATTATACCGAAAAATAGTGTAAAATATTTCTTTAGAGGAATTCCTGGAGTGTGACTTTTTTTTCGTTGAGCAAAGCTTCCGTAAGCGTACTCCCTTTATAAGTCAGCTTTAGTGAGAAGAACGGCTCTCCTCGTTCGAGTAGCGCAAGGAATATCAAGTCTCCGTCCCAGTGGGGGAGTTCCTTCACTTTTTGCTTGTCCACCCATTCCAGTACGCCCTCGTTGCAGTCCTTGAGCGAACCCGTAAATTCAGTTGCTGTAAAGAGATGCATGAATTCGGTCTGGTCCATGCCGTCGCTGATGAACGTGACAATGCCGCGGTATTTGGGGTGTATCAATGTGAGTCCGGTTTCTTCGAGCGCCTCGCGGTGGATGCAGTCCTCGGGGGATTCCCATTCTTCGAACTTGCCACCGATGCCGATCCACTTGTCCTTGTTGATGTCGTTTTTTTTCTTGACTCGGTGGAGCAACAGGTATTTGTTGTCTTGTTCGATATAGCAGAGGGTTGTGTTGATCATACTGCTCAAATATAGAATTGTTTGTAAAATAAAGCTTTTGGGAGCGTTCCTGCTAAAAAAATTGACATTTCTTGCGAGATAAATGTATAATTATTGTATGTTTTACAAAACATGCGACTAGGACTATGCAAAATTGCGTTAAAGAAATTGTAGTTGATTCGAAGTTCGAAAATGTCAGGGCTCTTACTGAGTTTGTTGAAAGTTCTCTAGAACCCTATCATCCGTCAATGAAAGCTGTTACGCAAATTGGCGTTGCCATTGATGAGTTGTTTAGTAATGTTGTTCGTTATTCGGGATCTGCAAATATGAAACTCATCCTGCATGTGAACGAGGATGTGTTAACCGCAAAGTTGACATTTATTGATGAAGGTGTAGCGTATGATCCGCTTTCGAAGGCTGATCCGGACGTGACACTTTCGGCGGAAGATCGCGAAATTGGTGGGCTTGGAATTTTTCTTGTGAAGAAAATTATGGACGGCGTTGAATACAAACGCGATGGCCAAAAGAATGTTTTAACAGTTGTAAAAAAACTGACTTAATTTATTAAACTAAAATCGAGGCTAGAATGAAAATCGAAAAAAATGTGGATGCATCCAAGGTGTCATTTGCCCTAGAAGGTCGTTTGGACACTATGACTGCGCCTTTGCTCGAATCTGAGATTCAAGGCAAGTTGGATGGTGTTACGGACTTGGAATTTAATTTTGCTAAGCTGACGTATATATCTTCGGCAGGCTTGCGTGTTATGCTTGCTGCGCAGAAGGTTATGAATAAGCAAGGCACGATGGTTATCAAGAACGTATGTGATGAAATAAAAGAAATTTTTGAGGTGACGGGATTTTCAGATATTTTGACGGTTGTCTAAAATCTGAATGCATAGTTTGTATGGATGTTAAAAAAAACGGCACCTGTGCGGTGCCGTTTTTTGTATAAAAAGGAGATGCCCTTATTTAACTCCAATTAGAGATAAGTCTCTGACAGCACCTTTATCTGCACTTGATGCCATAGCAGCGTATGCCTGGAGTGCCTTGGACACCACGCGGTTGCGGGTTTCCGGTTTCCAAGCCTTGGCACCGCGAGATTCCATTTCCTTGCGGCGGGCGTCGAGTTCGGCGTCGGTGAGTTCCACGTTGATGGTGCGGTTCGGAATATCGATTTCGATAACGTCGCCCGTGTGCACGAGGCCGATGTTGCCCTTGTTGGCTGCTTCCGGAGAAGCGTGACCGATGGAGAGACCGCTCGTACCGCCGGAGAAACGACCGTCGGTGAGGAGGGCGCAGGACTTACCGAGGTGACGGCTCTTGAGGTAAGAGGTCGGGTAGAGCATTTCCTGCATGCCGGGGCCACCCTTCGGGCCTTCGTAGCGGATGACGACGACGTCGCCAGCCTTCACCTTGTTGCCGAGGATGCCTTCGACGGCTTCTTCCTGGCTTTCGAACACGATTGCCGGACCGGTGAACTTCCAGATGGATTCGTCAACGCCTGCGGTCTTCACGATGCAGCCGTCCACAGCGAGGTTACCGTACAGAACAGCGAGGCCGCCGTCCTTGGTGTAGGCATGTTCGCCATCGCGGATAGCGCCGTTTGCGCGGTCGAGGTCGTGATCCGGGTACATGAAGTTCTGAGAGAAGGCTTCGATATTGTACTTGCGGCCCGGGCCAGCGAGGTAGCGCTGCTTGGCTTCGGCGCTCGGGTTACGCTTGAGGTCGTTCACTTCGAGAGCTTCGCCCATGGTGGCGGCGTGAACGGTTTTTGCATTCTTGTGGATGAGTCCCATGCGGTCGAGTTCACCGAGAATGCCCATGATGCCGCCAGCGCGGTTCACGTTTTCGACGTGGATGTTGTGGACGGTCGGGGCGACCTTGCAGATGCACGGCGTGTTGCGGGAGAGACGGTCGATATCCTTCATGGTGAAGTCCACGCCAGCTTCCTGTGCCACAGCGAGCAAGTGGAGCACGGTGTTGGAGGAACCGCCCATGGCGATGTCGAGACGCATGGCGTTTTCGAAGGCGTCCTTCGTGGCGATGCTGCGCGGGAGGATGCTTTCGTCGTTCAAATCGTAATACTGGTGGCAGAGTTCCACGATGCGCTTACCGGCAGCTTCGAAGAGTTTCTTACGTTCGGCGTGAGTTGCAACGATCGTGCCGTTGCCCGGGAGGCTAAGGCCCAAAGCTTCGGTAAGGGAGTTCATGGAGTTTGCGGTGAACATGCCGGAGCAGGAACCGCAAGTCGGGCAAGCGTTTGCTTCGATGGCGGCCACTTCTTCGTCGCTGATAGTGTTGTCAGCGGAATCAATCATGGCGTCGATCAAGTCGAGAGCGCGGTCCTTGCCGTCCTTCGTCGTGACGTGGCCAGCTTCCATCGGGCCGCCAGAAACGAAGATTGCCGGAATGTTAAGACGCATGGCAGCCATGAGCATACCCGGAGTCACCTTGTCGCAGTTAGAAATGCAAACGAGTGCGTCTGCGCGGTGAGCGTTTGCCATGTATTCGGTGGAGTCGGCAATGAGGTCGCGGCTCGGCAAGCTGTAGAGCATGCCGTCGTGGCCCATAGCGATACCGTCGTCCACAGCGATGGTGTTCATTTCCTTCGCGACACCGCCTGCGGCTTCGATAGCGCGGGCGACAACCTGTCCCAAGTCCTTGAGGTGTACGTGGCCCGGAACAAACTGAGTGTAGCTGTTCACGACGCAAATCACTGGCTTACCAAAGTCTTCAACCTTGGTTCCTGTTGCGTGCCAAAGGGCACGTGCACCGGCCATTTCACGGCCTTCCATAGTCTTGAGCGAACGAAGTTTCGGCATAATTTAATCCTCATGAATGCGGCGGCTACTGCGCCAAATTTTGGGTCAAAATGTAGAAAAAAAGTGGATTTGCACACAATTATGAAGTTTTTTGGACCAAAAAACAGGCTTTGTTGTGATTTGTAATATATTTTATGTAAAAATTGTTATTAAAATATTACATTTTATTTTGAAAACTCTGGTCTTAATCTATATTAAACAAAAAGAGAATCTTAATGAAGGGGTATAGCTCTATGACAAGAATTATCATGTTGATCAGCCTCGTGGTTGGCATGGGGCAAGTTTTTGCAGCTTGGGATGGGGTTTCCAAGGAAAAGCCAAGTAAGAATACTGATGACGTTTTTTTGATTGAAAACGAAGCTCAATTGGCTTGGCTTTCGGATTCTTTGAATATCAAAGAGTCTAATCAAGGTACTCTGAACTATAAAGTCAATGTTAAGTTGATGACTGATCTTGATATGGGCAATCATCTGTTTGTGCCTATTTGCGGTGGTGGCGGTGACAGGCATTATACGGGTGTCTTTGATGGTAATGGCCACATTATCTCCAACTTGACTATCAATGGAGAAACGATTGCTAAGCAGAAAGATGATCCTAGGTATGGGCAGAATATCGCCTTTATTGGTGTTTTGGGTGCTGGCGGAAAAGTCAAAGATTTAGTTCTTGAAAAAGTGAATATCCAAAGTTCCACGAATATAGGTGTTGTGGGTTCATCTAACCAGATTTCGGTGGGTGCAATTGTTGGCTGGCAACAGAGCGGAACGATTGAAAATTGTTCTGCGTTTGGTTCTATTATTACAAGTGGTAACGGGCAAGGTGTTGGTGGTATTGTCGGTAACTTGCACAATGGTACAATCACGAATTGCTTGAGTTCTGTTGAAATTCGCGCTTCGGGTAAGAATGTTGAAGTTGGTGGTATTGTTGGATTGACAAAAGATAATGCCGTGACAATACAATCCTGCGTTTATGAAGGGAGTGCATTGGAAAGTACGGAAACAGGCCATGTTGGTGGTATTGTTGGTCAGCAACTCGGTGATAAAGCTTTAGTTGTTGAAAGTTCTTTTTATAATTCGGAAGCTGCTGACGCTGGTATTGGTCAAATAAATGGAGAAAATACGCAAGATGGTTCTAAAGGTGTTAAAAAACCTAATAGTGAACCATTCATTTGTGTGATGAATGGCGGTGTATGGACGGAATCGAGTGGCACCTGTAGTATTACAGAAGGTGAAACCTGGTTTACCGGAGACTCGGCTGTATCCTTAAAGGGTTATGGTGCTGATGGCTTTATGGTGACGTTCAATGCGAATGAAGGTGCTTTCCCTGCAAAGGCAAAGAAAAGGAAATTCATTGAAAGGGGAAAAACTATTACGGGCGATGAAATTACGACGCCGGTCCGTGAAGGTTTTGCTTTTGCAGGCTGGGCTTTGACGAGTGATGCCAATGAACCTGCTAGTGATTTGGGACAGGTTAACAAGGTTATGACAATCTATGCTGTATGGAAACCCGTTTATGCAGTGACACTTAGTGCGGCTCCAGGAAAGTTTCCCAATGGAAATGAAGAAGAAACTGTTCTTGTGGTCGAAGGTGAAAGAGTTTCCGTGAATAACTTGGAATTGCCATTTACATATACAGATGCAGAAAGTAGTACAAAGTATTACTTTAAGGGCTGGGCTAGTGAGTCTGGAGCGTTAGAGGCGCTTGATGTTCTTCCGACAATAACTGCAGAAAAAACGCTGTATGCTGTTTGGAACGAAGCTGTTTTCTATACAGTTGCCTTTAATGATAATGGCCGTGGCAAGACTGTTGTTGACTTTGTTCTTGCCGAAGAAGGGCAAAAAATAGCCGCTCCGGAAGCTCCTGTTCCGGATGAAGGCTATGCTTTTGATGGATGGTATACTGAATCTACTTGCGAAAACAAGTTTAATTTTGAAAGTACTGTAATTAACGAAAATGAGATACTTTATGCTAAATGGAATAAAGTAAAGTATGATATCGAGTATCATTTGGATGGCGGAACCAATAACGCAAAGAATCCGGCATCTTATGATATTGATACTGAAACGTTTATGTTTGAAGCGCCTGTAAAGGATGGCCATGTCTTTAAGGGCTGGTATTATGATGCTGAGTTTAATGAAAAGGCAACACAGGTGACCAAGGGAACAACAGGCAAGAAGGACTTGTATGCTGAATGGGAAGCAACAAAATACGTGATTTACTATTTGGCGGGTCCTGATGCATACGGAACGCTTGCTCCGGATACTCTTGTTTATGGAAAATCTGTAAAGCTTAAGGGCAAAGATTATTTCCATCGTGAAGAATTCAGACAAGTTGGCTGGTTGAATGCCGATAGTACTAAGATTTATGACTTAGATGCTGAATACAAGGAGAATGCATCAATAATGCTGTTCCCGAGATGGAAGGCTTTGTCATATAAGATTACATATGAGCTGGACGGTGGCGTTAACAATTCTGCGAATGTAGATAGTTATGTTGATGAAGATGTAGAAGACGGTAAGGTGATTGAATTGAAATCTCCGTTTAGGTGCGGCTATAAGTTTGATGGTTGGTACGATAACAAAAAGTTCACGGGTTCTGCAGTAACACAGATTAAGAGTGGAACTGAAGGTAATTTGACGTTCTATGCAAAGTGGAATAGTTTCTCGGCATTTAAAACCTATGGAGCTGTTAAGATTTATAGGGACAATGGCGTGAATTGCGCTGTGATGGAAAACGGTTCAAAGAGCAAGGTTAATATTAATAGCGATATTGGTGTTAGCTTTGTGTCTTACGATCGTAAGTTCCCGGTGAACAAAACTGATGATGATAAAATGTACTCTACGATTGTGTTGCCCTTTACCATTGCAAAGAGCAAGGTCGATGGTGCTGAATTCTATGAGTTTAAGGGAGTTGCAAACGATGGTGGAACTAAAAAAGTTCAGATTAGCCTTGTGGAAGGTGATAAGATTCAAGCCAATAAGCCGTATATCATCCGTACCACCAAGGAACATCTCTCGTTCAACATTGGTGATGGCGAGTCTGTTGTAATGAATACAAGTGATGCGAAAAACACTAAGAGCACGGATGGCTTGTGGGAACTTCGTGGAATGTATTCTTACAAGCAATGGGCTGCTGGTGACAAGGAACTTGGTTTTGCTTATGGTTATACAGCCAAGGCTACGAAGAACGTTCCTGTGGGACAGTTCGCACGAAATGTCGCAAATGCATACATTTATCCGTTCCGTGCTTACCTCCTCTATACACCTCAATCTAAGATCTCTGCACCTCAAAAGGTGGCTTCGGGATACTTATCCAAAACGGCAACATCGGCATCTATAGATGAATTTGCTTTGCCGGAAACGATGGAAATCGTGGTTGTAGATGGAAAACAAGGACGATTTGGCGAAACGGCTCCTGCTTTCAACATGTGGAAATCTGCACCTGGTCAGGTGAAATTGCTTGACGGTTGGTTCGATATGTTGGGACGCAAATTGAAAGCTAAGCCAACGGCTAAGGGAATTTATTATTATAACGGCAAACGAGTAAGGATTTATTAATTATGGAACAGAAAAAAAGAGAATACGTTGCGCCTGATATGAAGGTTATCGGCCTGAAAACTCAAGTTGCTTTATTGGATGTTTCGAACGATAGTGAAGTGGGACAGGCTCCCATTCCTTGCGATACAGATCGCTTGGCTTAATTAAAGCCTTCATTGAGAATGGATAAACTTTTTTCACGGACCTTTTCGGTCCGTGGAATTTTTTGCGTTTCTTTAAACTTTGGCGATAAACACATTAAGGCTAAATCCGCCATGGCTGGTGACGATTTGCTTTGCTGTGGGATTGCGCTTGGGCGATAACGCGGAACATTCGCGCAATAGATTTGATGTGCAAGTATATTTGGAACCTACGTGGGTGTCGTCTTTGGGTGCAAGGATGGCAACCGTAAGTTCTTTGTGGAACTGTTTAAGGTCGTTTCCAAGCTGTGTAAGCTTACGGCCTATTTTTGTATATAGCTTTGGTGCATCGAAATCGAGACGCTTGCCGTAGGGTGGATTCAGTACGATAATGGGGGAGGCTTTATCGCTTGCATCTGCGATTTCTTTTGCAGTATAAGAGAAAAAGTCGCGGATTTGCGGAGTGATGGGCTTGGGCTCGATGCTTGCGAGCGGGCAGCAATCTACGTTGTGATTGATGATTTCGATGGAGCGTTCGGAAATGTCGCTCGTTAGAATTTTAGCGATGATGGGAAGCCTTGTCGCATTACAAGACTTTATTGGGCCCTGCTCCTTCGAACCTAACTCCACTAAGGGGCTGAAGCCCCTAGTCTCGTATATCGTTTCACTCAGGGTGACGTGTGAAGGTGTGTTGCTTCTTGTATCGTTCGGTGTGCCGCTTCGCGTAATAAAATTCCAGGTGGCTTCTTTAAAGGCGGGGTGATGCTTGAGGGCGAAATCTCTGCATATGCCGGGGATGATTTTATTTGCAATGCTGGCGGCTTCGAGACTGAATGTGCCGCTGCCGGCCATCGGATCGATAAGGGTGATGTTTCGCGGATGTTCAGTGTCATCCTGAGTGGAGTGCGTAGCACGAAGTCGAAGGATCTCTATAGCTTCGAAGATCATCGCAACGGCTATGGTTTCTTTGAGCGGGGCGTCGTTCACGAATCGCTCAAAGCCGCGCTTGTAGAGCTCTTCTCCGGCGAGGTCTTGCCAAATGGTGCAACGGTCATCGATGAGGGTAACGTATAGGTTTTGCATCGGGGCGTTGCGGGGTGCCCCCGCAGAGGGGGTAGCGGATGCCGAGTCGGCAGGAGCGAGGGGGAGGCTTACCCCTTCTATTATTTTATACAAGCGTTCAGCGATGGCATCGCTGTGGTACAGGCGAGAATGTTTACAAGTAACGTGAATGTTTAATGCGTTGGTGAACTTAACTGGATCCTTCGCGCAGTTCGGGATGACGTTGCTTGTCTTTGGATTATCGCTTCGCTCTAATCCCAAATGCTGGACTCGGTCATGCTCATGCAAGCATGGTCGCGACGCTCGTCCTACGCATTTGTCGTCTGGTAAATACAATTCCCAC
The DNA here is from genome assembly GCF_900142485.1 of Fibrobacter sp. UWB12. Lineage (NCBI taxonomy): Bacteria > Pseudomonadati > Fibrobacterota > Fibrobacteria > Fibrobacterales > Fibrobacteraceae > Fibrobacter > Fibrobacter sp. UWB12. Next base: position 302,030 of record NZ_FRAZ01000001.1, read on the forward strand.
GGGATTTCTGCGGCTTTCTTTTCGAGCTCGCGAAAGTTTTCTGCTTTGAAGTCTGCTATGTGCATCAGTACGCGATTTGCAATGCGACTGAATGCGACCGCTTTCCAGGCTTCCGTTATTTTTGCAGTGAATTCAACTTTGCCGTCCCCAACAATGTGAGGCTGATCTACAGGATTATTTGCATTGAATGTTTCGACGCCTATGGACTTAAGTTCGTTAATGAGCGTTTGTTCGAAACCGAGTGGCACTACCGCCAAAAAACGATGCGGTTTTCCAATGATGTGCTTTTTGATGCGTTTGTCGAAGGCGTCACTCATGGACTGCAATATAAAAATTGCTACATGTCCAGATCAATCGCAATCAAGTTCTTCGAAGGTTTAGTCGGTGCGACCACGGGCAGCTTGCTCAAATCTAAGTTGATAGCAATGATGTCGCCAGAAAGTGACATGATGGCGCCTGTGGATGTATTGAATGTACCGATGACTTTTCCAAAACCATTGCTTACGGTCATGGTTGTCGGTGCAATGACATAATAGCTTGTGCCAAGTTGGTAGAAGTAACTGGGCTCGCTTACGACGATGTTTTGCGGAATTTGAATGTCCAAACCACCTGTTGTGGTTTTGGATGCAGGTTCCTGAACTGCCGCACTTTCGGAGCAGTTCCAAGCTGTAGCTATGATTCCAGCTAGTAGCAGGATTTTAAAAATCTGGTATCTCATTTTCATTCCACTCTTCACTCGTTGTAAAAATATATTGACGTTTCCATAAGCGGTTGCGAAAAAATCTGTTAAAATCATTAAATGTTCTCGAGGCGTTCTCTATGTGTATATTTTATTCGGTTAGAAATCTTACGGAAAACTTACTGCTGTTTTTGCGGAAAAATGATGCGATATTTGGCGTTCTTTCAAACTTTTTTCTGCGTGTTACTATCTTTTTTAATATGAAAATGAAAAAGTTTGCTTTGATTTCTGCGATGGGCTTTTTGGCCGTTTCCGCGTTTGCTGCACAGGGTGCTCCGATGGGTGCTTCTGTCGATCCAACTCCCGAAGAACAGAAGGCTCTCGATGCCTTGAAGGGAAAACTCGAAGGTGCTATTGTGTGGGCAACGAGCCGAGCAAATCCGCACCATGACATTTGGATTATGAACGCTGACGGGACGAATGCCCGTGCGCTTACCAAGAGCAACAATGTGGACTGGTTCCCGCGTGTAGCACCTGATGGCTCGAAGGTGCTCTTTAACCGCAGCAAGGCTGGCTGGGTTCCTGAAAACGATGCAAACTACCCTGAAAAGTGGGACTTGTGGACTGTCGGTATTGACGGCACGAACGAGACGAAGATTGTCGAAAATGCAACGTGGGGCACTTGGCGTCCGGATGGCAAGTCGATTGTGTTTAGCCGTGCCGGCAAGGTCTTTACGATGGACCTCGCAAGCAAAAAAGAAACGCTTGTGCTTGATGGCGAAAAAGCGTTCAATAAGGCTGGCGTGATTTTGCAGGAACCGAACATGAGTCCGGATGGAAAGCATCTTGCCATTACGCTCCGCGGTTCTATGCGCGAAACGGGCGTGTGGGACTTGGCTAAGAAATCTTGGACAAAGTCTGGCGATGGTTGTCAAATTGACTGGAACTTTGACGGTTCTAAGCTTTATCGCGTGAACCCTACGGGTAACGGTGGTACGGCTGCTCCGAGTGAAATTTTGTGGTTTACTGCTAAGGATGGCAAGCAGGTGGAAAAGGTCGGCTTCTTTGGTATCCCGAAGAACGTGAAGCTGATGGATTTGCCGGGCCGCCGCAGTCATGAATACTTCCCGCGCCTCTCGCCTGATGGCAAGTGGCTTGTGTGGGGTGCAACCGACAAGGGCCACGACCATGACTTGTTCGACTATGAACTTTATCTGTGGAAGATTGGTGAACCTGTCGAAACTGCAACGCGTATTACGTACAACAGTGGTAATGACCGCTGGCCGGATATCTGGTTTGGCAAGGTTCCTGTGAGCGCAGCTCCGACTGCTGCAGCTAAGGCTGTTGAAACTGCCGCGAATGCAACTGCTGCCGCTGTTGCTGGAGGCGTAAGCGATGCCAAGATGGATGAACTCATCAAGGCTATTGACCGCTTGACGGATGCAGTGAAGGCACTTGCTCCACAGAAGTAACAATGTACACTGAACCAAAATTTTTAGCGATGAAAGAAACCTCCAAGTTCAAACGCTTGGCGGAACTTTTGCGCGTCATTATTCTGCAGTTGGGCGACGATGTGCCACGTGCTCGTCGTGAATTTGAAACTTACGCCGAGTGGCTGCATTTGCCCGAATCTGAACGTCTGGTGGGCAAGAATCAAGCGCAGATGATTGACTTGTACAAAACCTTCCGCACTCGTGCTGGTCTTGGTTTTGAACGTGACATTTATTTGGAACAGGAACCGGGCGACCGCGAAGTTGCCAATGAAAAGCCAATTCAATTTGCGGTGCTTGTTCACAATTTGCGTAGCGCTTTCAATGTCGGTTCCATCATTCGCAGTACGGATTGTTTTGGCCTTGAAGGTGTGCATTTGAGTGGTTACAGCTGTGGCCCGGACCATGTGACGGTTAAAAGTGCTGCACGTGGATGTCAGGAGTGGATTCCGATTAAGCGTTGGGACGATCCGTTCGAATGTATCAAATGGCACAAGGAAAACGGTTACGAAATTATTGCGCTTGAAACTGGCGAAGATATTCCGAGTATAAACAACGTAAAATGGCCTGAAAAGGGCTTGATTGTGCTCGGTAATGAAGAACTTGGCATTGCTCCCGAAATTATGGAACAGGCGACCATGAAAGTCACGATTCCGATGGCTGGCCGAAAGGCGAGCATGAATGTGGCTGGCGCTTTTGCCATCATGGCATTTTGCTTGAGAAGCGCCAAGGGCGAGTAATTCAGATAGAATTGTTAAAACAAAAGTCCCGCGGATTTCTCCGCGGGATTTTCCTCCTCACATTCCCCTTGCCCAAACACATGGGTTCCAAATTTAGGGGATGCTATTTTTAGTTCTTTACACAGCGTACGCGTGCTCTCTGTTGCCGGCCTGAAGGCCCGCCAATACCTCTGCCACTGCTGACCGAAATTTTAAAGGAGCTTTGGAGTTCCTGAAAGTCACGGAGGGAATTCAAGTTCGCTTTCGCCCATTCCACACCTTCGGTATCTCCGACAGCGGTGTAATGATGCAGCAATGAATCGAGTTCCATCTCCTTGTCTCTAGTGAATGTATTGTGAGAGTAGGTGTTGTAAGTGACATTTAGGTATTTCTTTTCCATCGGTTTTAGATTGAAGTCGAATTTGTTGAAGAATACGCCTGTCATATCTTTTGCCATAGCGGTTTCTTTATCGGTTCTCCAAGTCTCGTCAAGCAGGTTACCGGCATTACCGACATAGTTGATTAAGTTTTTCCAATCGTTGGTGCTGGCGATGTGCCAACCGTCGGGGCAAATGCCTTGATGAACTGAATCGATTAAGCCTTCTTCAACAGGCTCCCACAAGTATTTGACATCGATTTGCATGGCATTGGTCCAGCTATAAATGCCATCTGTAATAAATGGAGACTTTTTGCCGTTACTGGGTAAATCCGAAAGCGTGACAAATCTTAGGTCTTCTGCCATCCATTCGTATGTTTTACCGTTGTGCTCGAAAATTACGGTTTGGTATTTGTGGCCGTCTCGAGGATCGGTCATGCTTCCTATTTCATGGTCGATTCTCATCTTGAGTGAATCGATATGCTGTTTTGTAGTCAGATGCCAGTCGAAACCATCGCAGAGGAAGTAGTTTGGAGATTGGAGCTTGTTTTCGTCTTCCTCGTCGTCGTAAACTTCAAGGGGCTTGTCAATTCTTTTTGTTTCGCCCCAGCGATTTTCTGTGCAACTTTCGAAATCAAAATATTGCGCGAGAACCAACCTGTAAAATTGAGTTCTTTCTGCCATGAGCTCGTACTTATCTCTGCCTTTTGCTCCGGTTTCGCCTTCGTACATCACGTTGCCAAAATAGCTGTTTGTTATGTAGGCATTTCCGACAAGTGGTGCCAACAAAGAGTCGTTGAGTGTGCCATCTTCAGCAAAGTCATCGGCATACTTATCGACGTATGCTTGCAATTTGGAGCAGTTTATGTTGGCTGGGTCCATCTTATATTCCCATTTATCGCCTTCTCCGTTCCAGGGATCTGTGAAATCTTGGGTATCGACAAAGATGCTGATATGGTAGAGCGTTCTATCGGCGTCTGAAGAATTATAGATGTTCAAATCTTCTGCTGCGGGGACCTCTATCCTGACACCGAATGCACCAAGAACTTCAGTGGCGGCTTGTCTCTTGGCTTGAGCGAATGTCTTGCCTGATTTGACTAAATTCAAAACACGTTTGTATTCAAAATGTGTCAAGAGGTTGATGTTTGCTGTGTTGCGTTTTTCCAAATTGGATACCGCGTTGAGGCGCAGAGAACAGTGGGAGCGTTCACCGTTGACTTCGCGAGTGTAGTGGCCTTCGGCGGTGAGAATCGCGTATTGGCATTCCAAATCTAAGTCGCCAAACTTGAAATCGCCATCGTCGTTAAGGACCTTTGTTTCGAATTCCCTGCCGGTGGGCTCAAGGTTACCTTCTGCCGAAGTTTCCTTGAGAACTACGCTGGAACCTTCTACAAAAGGACCTTTCTGTACGGCGCCGGAAAATTTTTTGCCCAAGAGAGCGGTAACGCCTTCGGTTTCTTCGCTTATACCGCCGGCGGTGTTGATATCGCTACAGGCGCTGATGCCTGCAATAAGAGCAACAGCATTAAAGAGTTTTAAAGAAAAATTCTTCATTGTTAAACCTCGCTGTTCGATGTGTCTTCTTTGGAACGTTTTTTGATATTCTTTGTTAAAGGGAAAAGCTGTACGTTGAGTCTGCAAATTTTTTCGACATCTTCTTCGGCTGAAACGATGGCGAAAATTTTTTTGCGACATTCCTTAAGGGTTTCGATGACTTCGTTGTAGCTTTTCTCTGTCATGCCCATGGTAAGGCCGCTGAAGTGCCTTTCTGAAATGGGAAGGTCTTCGAATGCTTGCAATGCGAATTCTCCCATTTTTCGAATAAGGGAATGAACGGGAACGGAAACAAAGCCTAAACGCCCTGTGGTGAGCAATTTATCGGTTTGATGGTAGTTGCCGTTTTCGTCCATCTTCAAGAAATTGTTCTTGACAAGGAAATGCAAACTTTCGCTTATTTCGGCGGCGGTGACCGGAATGCGAATCGCTTTGGCAATTTCCAATGGCTTGGAGCCTGGCATCGCGGGTGCGAGTTCGCGGACTACGGAATGAAGCCAGGATTCGTAGTAAGTGTAGGATTCGCTGCCGAGCAACTTGACGTTGTGTGCCGATGAAAGTTCTTGGATTTCTTCAAAAAATTTCTTTTTCTGTTGGTCGTTCTTTGCGTTTTCGTATTGAACGAGCAACATGAAATAGTCGTATTCGAAGCCTTGCAGTCCCATGGCTAAAGCGGTTTTTTGAGCGCCTTCTTCTACAAGCTTTGCTTTGTTGTCACTGACGAGCTTGAGGTAGGAACCGGAGGCAAATCCGGCCAACTTTGCAAACTCTCGCCATGTGAATGCGGAACTACTCTTTTTTTCGGAGTAGTAGTCTTGAATGTATTGGTGATAATTCTGATATTCGATGACTGATTTAAGCATGGTAATAAAATAAAGAAATTTGTTTGGAATGTCAATAGATATAAAACAAAAAACTTAAAATTTTTCAAAAAAGTTTGATTTTTGATATATGTTTTTAAAAATTTTTGATTTTATAAAACAAAATTGAAGTTTTATAAAACAAAAATCGATTTTTGCTGGTGGTGTATGTCATTTGGGGACTGTATACACATGTTTGACTTAATGTTGTTAACTTATCTGCTGTTCTATGTAACCTGTATTGCGTGGAATATGTTTATGAAAACGATGTTTCGTTACGTGCGAAAGAATTGAAGTTTTAGAGGATTACTCGGCGTATGGTGATGGGGTCCGAAAAGGCAAAATGTCGTTGTTTTTGGGGGCGTTTTCTCGATAAGTCCGTATTGTCGAAATACGGGGTGTTTTGGACGATATGGCATGCGTCGCTCAACCGCAGAAATGCTTGCTGCGCGCCTTGATTCCTTGCTGAAAAATGCTTGATTCTAAGTGATTTTGGTAAGTTTTTTCTATCTTTTATCTTACATGCACGACAATTCAAAAACTAGGGTCCTCATCGCTAATGATGATGGAATCCAGAGTGGCTACATGCACGCTCTGGCGTGTGCTCTTGCGCCCTACGCGGAGGTTTTTGTGTTTGCTCCAGAAGTGGAACAGAGTGGTGTCGGGCATGCGTTTACAGTCCGTCGTGGGCTTGCTCTAAAAAAGCGAAATCCAGTTGATGTCGCTGAAGGTCATGTCGAGTTTTATTCGATGTCGGGGACGCCGGCGGATTGCGTCAAATTTGCATTGGGACATTTTGCAACTCATGGGCTTTCCACTGAGGGGGCCGGTCCGGGGCTGTTTGACGTGTGTTTTTCGGGCGTGAATCTTGGTGAAAATTCTGGCGTGTCGTCGCTTTATTCGGGGACGGTTGCTGGTGCTCGTGAGGCTGCTCTTTGGGGCGTGCCGGGGATTGCGCTTTCGCTCCGTGGAACGAATGCGAATATGCTAGATGTCGCTAAGTCATTTGCCGTGTCTGTTGTGAAAAATCGCCTGTTTGAACAGATTCCTGTAGGAACGTTTTGGAACGTGAATTTCCCAAAGGCTACCGCCGAAACCTTCAAAGGATTTAAGGCTACAAAGATGGCCCTTGGAATGTTTACGGACCACTATTCCCATGAGGGGAACTTGTGGCAACTGGATGGCGACAAGCTGTGGAATGAGCAAGCTAAGGATAGCGATGACTATCTCTTGAATCAAGGGTATGCAACCATCACTCCACACCGCATAGACCAGACCGACCAGGAAAGTTTAGAAGTAATAAATGAAATGTTAGAAGGAGGCGGAATGATTTAGGAAAATGCTTCCTACTTCCTACTGTCTACTTCCCACTAATTTGAGGTTAACTAATGTCAGAAGAAATGGTACCTGGATCGCAGTTCAAAAGTCTTGTCGAACAAGACATGCAAGACTGCTATCTTCGCTACTCGATGAGCGTTATTGTCGCTCGTGCATTGCCGGATGCGCGCGATGGCTTTAAGCCCGTGCACCGCCGCGTGATGTACAGTATGCACAAGTTGGGCGTGGTTCCGAATAAGGGAACGGTCAAGTCCGCCCGTATCGTGGGTGATGTTATCGGTAAGTACCACCCGCATGGTGACGTTGCTGTTTACGATACTCTTGCCCGTATGGCGCAGGATTTCTCGTTGCGCTATCCGCTGGTGTTTGGTCAGGGAAACTTCGGTTCTATTGATGGTGACAGCCCGGCTGCCATGCGTTATACCGAAGCGAAGATGAACAACCTTGGCGCCCTTATGCTCGAAGATCTCGAAAAAGAGACGGTCGACATGGGCCCGAACTACGATGAATCGCTCGAAGAACCGCTGGTGCTCCCGTCTGCGCTCCCGAACATGATTGTGAACGGAACATCGGGTATTGCAGTAGGTATGGCGACGAATATGGCTCCGCACAATTTGCGCGAAGTTGGTGCCGCTATCCATGCTTTGGCTGAAAATCCAGACTTGACTGGCGAAGACCTCATGGAATACGTGAAGGGTCCGGACTTCCCGACAGGCGCTATTGTCTGTGGTCGTTCTGGCATTCGCGAAGCTTATCTCACTGGTCATGGCCGTGTTCGCGTGCGCGCCCGTACCGAAATTGAAACGGATGCAAAGGGCAAGCCGCGCATCATCGTCACCGAAATTCCGTACATGGTGAACAAGGCTGAACTCTGCAAGAAGATTGCAGACCTCGTTCGCGACAAGCGCGTTGATGGCATCACTGATATTCGCGATGAATCTAGCCGTGACATCCGCATTGTGATTGAACTCCGTCGCGATGCTGTGGGTGAAGTTGTCTTGAATAACTTGTTCAAGTACACGCAGCTCCAGACAACGTTCAGCATTTACAACTTGGCGCTTGTCAACAATCTCCCGAAGCTCCTTACGCTCAAGGATCTTTTGCAGGTTTACATTGACCACCGCCTTGATGTGATTACGCGTGCAACGCAGTTTGACTTGAAGAAGGCCGAAGCTCGCTTGCATATCATCGAAGGTTTGCGCATTGCAACGCAGAACATCGATGAAGTTGTGAGAATTATTCGCCAGAGCAAGACGACTGAAATTGCAAAGCAGAGCTTGCAGGATCGCTTCACTTTGGATGAAATCCAGTCGCAGGCAATCGTTGATATGCGCCTTGCTCAGTTGGTCGGCTTGAACATCGAAAAGTTGGAAGCCGAATACAACGAACTCATTGCGACTGTTGCTGACTTGAAGGACATCTTGGAAAAGCGTGAACGCCGCATTGCCATCATGCTCGAAAAGCTCGATGCCGTTGTGGCCAAGTATGGCGATGAACGCCGCACCACGATTGGCGAAGCTATTGACGATAGCGATGACGAAGACCTCATTGCCGAAGAAGAACAAGTCATTACGCTCAGCAAGGAAGGTTATATCCGTCGCTTGCCGATTGATACGTTCAAGGCTCAGAACCGCGGTGGTAAGGGTATCATCGGTGCCGGCCTCAAGGACGAAGACAACGTGGAACAAATCTTCACGGCTAGCACGCACAGCTATTTGCTCGTGTTCACGAACAAGGGTCGCGTTTACTGGACGAAGGTCTACCGCTTGCCGGAAGGCGCCCGCAACGGTAAGGGCCGCCCGATTGTGAACTTTGTTGCTCTCACCGAAGGCGAAAAAGTGCAGGCGATTGTGCCGGTGCGCAAGTTCGGTGGTTACTTCTGCCTCGTGTTTGCTACAAAGAAGGGCATCATCAACAAGATGGACCTCACGCTCTTTAGCCGTCCGCGCAAGGCTGGCGTCAATGCCATTAGTCTTGACGATGACGACGAATTGGTCAAGGTCCAGCTCGTGGGCATGTCTGCTGAAGAATACGAAGCTAGCAAGAACGCCTCTGATGACGATGCTGCAGAAGCCGTTGAAAACGCCGCTGAAGCTCAGGCTGCCGAAGCCGCTATTGCCGAAGAATCTGAATCTGGCGATGCCGAAGATTTTGCAAATCGTCCGATTCCGAAGGATCTTTTGATGATTGCGACTAAGAACGGTCAGGCCGTCACGTTCCCGATAAGCTGCTTCCGCGCTATGGGCCGTGGCACTCACGGTGTGAAGGGCATTACGCTTGCCGAAGGCGACGAAGTCATTTCGCTCTTGTGGCTCAAGGCCGGCAACAAGATCTTGACCATTACCGAAAAGGGTTATGGCAAGCGTTCTGAACCGGGCTCTTACCGCGTGACCCGCCGTGGAAGCAAGGGTGTCCGCAACTTGAACGTTACAGACAAGATTGGTGCCGCCGTGTTCGTAGAAAGCGTTGCTGACGATTACGATTTGATCATCACGAGTAAGGATGGTCAGGTCATCCGTATCAAGGCTGCTGATATCCGCCTCACGGGCCGCAATGCCCAGGGCGTCAAGGCGATTACATTACGCGATGGCGACGTCGTGAAGGATGCAACAGCACTTCCGAGCGTTGAAGATATCGAACAAGATAGTGCCGACGCCAAGGAAACTTTCGATAAGGTCAAGGGCGTTGAAGTCGACGATGATTCCGTTGTGAAGGACGATGCTGAAAAGCAGGAAATCGGCCCGACGGAAACCGAAGAATAATCGTGAACCTTGTAAAAGTGGAACTTTAGTTCCCGAACGTCGCTTTAGCCTCTTCCTGGAGTTTCCGGGAAGAGGCTTTTTTTATGCCGAGCGGGCGTGCCGTGAGCAACAAAGCCCCAGTTCTTTTGAACTGGAGTGGTTGCGAGAGCGAGGCGAGCGGTCGTATCCGTGAGCCCGAAGCGACCCGTGTTGACGGGTCGTGAAGGCGAGAGCGAGGCGAGTACGGAGTCTTGTATTTCAAAAGAGCCGAGCGGTCGTATAATGTAAACTAATTGTCGTTGTTTTTTTCAACAACAAACATTTGCTTAACGTAGGTCTTTTTTCTTTTGCCTCTCATATATTATGTTCAGCATAACTATAATGTGAGGAGTACATTAATATGAAAAAATATTTTAGTACAGCCAAGATCGGGTTAGCTCTAACATTTGGACTAGCTTCCGGTGTATTTGCACAGGATTTCTGTACCAATGCTCAGCATTCCGGTCAGAAAGTGACGATTACCTCGAACCAGACTGGCAAAATCGGCGATATCGGTTACGAACTCTGGGACGAAAACGGTCATGGTGGTAGTGCTACCTTCTATAGCGATGGTTCCATGGATTGCAATATCACTGGTGCTAAGGACTATCTTTGCCGTGCAGGTCTTTCTCTTGGCAGTAACAAGACTTATAAGGAACTTGGTGGTGATATGATTGCCGAGTTCAAGCTTGTGAAGAGCGGTGCCCAGAATGTGGGTTACTCTTATATCGGTATCTATGGCTGGATGGAAGGTGTTTCTGGAACGCCTAGCCAATTGGTCGAATACTACGTGATTGATAACACCCTCGCCAATGACATGCCGGGTAGCTGGATTGGTAACGAAAGAAAGGGTACCATTACGGTTGACGGCGGTACCTATACTGTTTATCGCAATACCCGTACAGGTCCGGCTATTAAGAACAGCGGTAACGTGACGTTCTATCAGTATTTCAGCGTTCGTACCTCTCCGCGCGATTGCGGTACCATCAATATTTCCGAACACATGAGACAGTGGGAAAAGATGGGCATGTCCATGGGTAAGCTCTACGAAGCCAAGGTGCTTGGTGAAGCTGGTAACGTGAATGGCGAAGTCCGCGGTGGTCACATGGACTTCCCGCATGCCAAGGTCTATGTGAAAAACGGCTCTGATCCGGTTTCTTCCTCTTCTGTGAAGTCTAGCTCTTCTACGGATGCACCGAAATCCAGTTCCTCTAAGGGTAACGGCAACGTTTCTGGTAAAATTGACGCCTGCAAGGACGCTATGGGCCATGAAGGCAAAGAAACGAGAACTCAGGGTCAGAACAACTCTAGCGTGACGGGTAACGTCGGCAGTTCTCCGTACCACTATGAAATTTGGTATCAGGGTGGTAACAACTCCATGACGTTCTACGACAACGGTACTTATAAGGCAAGCTGGAATGGTACCAACGACTTCCTTGCTCGTGTCGGTTTCAAGTATGATGAAAAGCACACTTACGAAGAACTTGGCCCTATCGATGCCTACTACAAGTGGAGCAAGCAGGGTAGTGCTGGTGGCTACAACTACATCGGTATCTATGGCTGGACGGTGGATCCGCTCGTAGAATACTACATTGTTGATGACTGGTTCAATAAGCCGGGTGCAAACCTCCTCGGCCAGAGAAAGGGCGAATTTACGGTTGATGGTGACACCTACGAAATCTGGCAGAATACCCGTGTCCAGCAGCCCTCCATTAAGGGTACGCAGACCTTCCCGCAATACTTCAGCGTTCGTAAGAGTGCTCGTTCTTGCGGCCATATCGACATCACTGCCCACATGAAGAAGTGGGAAGAACTCGGCATGAAGATGGGGAAGATGTACGAAGCCAAGGTGCTCGTGGAAGCCGGTGGTGGCTCGGGATCCTTCGACGTGACCTACTTCAAGATGACCGATAAGGCTCATCCGCTTCCGCAGCCTGAATCCAGCTCTAGCGAAGCTAAGTCTAGCTCTTCGAAGAAGGTTGAATCTTCTAGCAGCACGATCGGAATTCACATGGTTTCGAGAACGCAGCTCAAGAGCGGTGAAGTTCAGGTGTTCGACATGCAGGGCCGTTACCTCGGCATTGTGAAGGTCGATGCAGGTGCTTCTGTGAACGAAGTGCTCAAGGCTAACTTCAAGAACTCCGGCATTTACATGGTGAAGCAGGGCGCATACATGCAGCGCTTCTCCGTGAAGTAAACTAGTCTCTCCTCCTAAGACTGTAAAAAACGCTCCCCGCCGGGGAGCGTTTTTGCATATATCGACAAGTGCTCCAGATGCTTGCGAGCGTATTGCGAAAAATCCGTTAAATGAGAAAAATGGAAAATGTTAAAATGCGGCGTGAACTGCTTAATAATGCCGCGGGAACGCTACGGGAATAGTTCGAAGATATCGCACGTTTTTACATACAAAAAAACGCGGGTCCCGAAACGGAACTCGCGTAAATACTTTGTCTAAAGTCGAAGATTACTTCTTAGATTTCCGTGAGCAAAAAGCGACCGGTATTAACCGGTCGCGGTTGCGAGAGCAAAGTCTTATTACAATCTTGTATTACTTCTTAGACTTTGCGGTCTTCTTAGGAGGATGAGCAGCGATCTTCTTCACGCTCTTGTCTTCTTCCTTAGCAGCCTTTTCAGCTTCCTTGAACATGGCTTCCACCTGTTCGAGAGCGCCGTTCGGATCTTCTTCGATAATTTCAGAAGCTTCGTCCACGAGCTCTGCGAATTCATCGTACCAGTCAGCGAAAATTTCGACTTCGAGGTGATCCACACCCGGAACGGTCAAGCGCACGCCGCAGCTTTCGCCAACGCGGTCGAGGAACTTTGCAATTTCCGGACGGAGGAGGGAGAGGTCAAGACCTTCGAGATCTTCCGGTTCCAAGAGAACGCCGTCGACCTTATCGTCATCTTCGGCCTTCTTGGACTTCTTGTCGCCCTTCTTGCACTTGCAGTTTTCACCGCAGCAGCATTCGTTGTTGAAGTCGCCGTTCATAGCGAGATATTCTTCATCGTCGATGCCACTGTCGTAGTAGAATTCGTCGTCTTCCAGATAAAGTGTTTCAACGAAGATGCTCTTTGCGCCGAGAGTCTTGGCTGCTGCCAAGAATTCCTTGAGGTCGCCGCCGAAGTAGCGAGTGGCTTCGGCTTCTTCGTTCAGAGTCTGCACCGGAATCGGAAGAAGCTTCTGCTTCTTGATGTGTTCGCAGACCAAGTCGGTAACGGATTTTTCATTCTTAGCCATTGTGATTCTCCTGTTAAAAAAGTCTTCCTACATGTCTATTAGACATGATACTTCTTCAAGCTGGTTGCCTTTTCGTCGATAAGCTTCATGATGCGTGCAACAGCGTCTGCGCCGTTTGCTGTGTCCTTCACGCTGACGAGCGGCTGGAACAACGGGCTGTTGAAGAGCGTTCCGAGAGGAATCGGGTTCTTGCGGCAGAACGTGGCGTCGATGTAGTCGCGTGCAGCCTTTTGCAAGTTGTGAGCCTTGTCCTTGTCGCCAGCCTGGAAAGCCTTGTAGAGGTCAACGAAAGTCTTGCAAGCTTCCGGGATGTTGCCCGTTGCGCTCACGATACCCGTGCCGCCCATTTCGAGGAGGTCAGCAAAGAGACCGTCTTCACCGCTCATCACAGCGAAGTCCTTGCCCTTCGTTTCCTTGATGACGCGCATCGTGTCTTCGTGGAACTTTTCGCCAAAACCAAATTCAACCGCCTGCTTGAGACCGATGATGTTCTTGTCTTCGGCAAGAGCAATCAAGGTGTCCGGATGAACGTAGCTGGAGGTGCGGCCCGGAACGTTGTAAATAACGATCTTTGCACCCGTTTCGCTACTGAGCGTCTGGTAGTGCTTGAGCAAGCCTTCCTGCGGCGGATTGTTGTAGTAACCAGTTACGCAGAGGACTGCCACCGGAGCAATCTTCAAAACGTTTTCGATCATCTCGATAGATTCGCGCGTGCAGTTGGAGCCTGCGCCTGCAATCACGGGAACGCGACCGTCAACGTAGTCGAGCGTGAACTTAATGATATCCAAGTGCTGCTGCGGAGAGACCGTTGCACTCTGGCCCGTCGTCACGGCGGGGAGCACACCACTAGCACCAGCTGCAATAACATCGTCAATCATCTGCCCCATCTTCTTGTAGTCGATGGAGTTGCGAAGGTTCTTAGGATCGTCGTTCTTGAGCGGGGTGAACAACGCGGGGAAAACACCAGTAAGTTGAGAAGCGTTTGTAATTTGCATAGTGACCTAAATATAGTATTAGAAGGAAGACAAAGGACGAAATATGAACGAAAAATATGGCGAAATTAAAGGCTTGTAAATCAAGAGTTGTAGCTTGAAAAAAACGTCATTGCGAGGAGCGAAGCAGAGCCTGCCACGAGCAAAGCGTGGTGGCGGCAATCTAGTTAAGGTGGATGGGGTAGTTTTATGTTGGGACTTTGTTCAAAATGCGGCTTGCTGAAATTTGAAATTTTTACAGGAATTGTAACCCCCTTAATTTTGCGCTTCTTCCGCCTATCTTTTGTCTCCTTCTTGCTGTAGTTTTTCTAAATTTTGCGCGTTAAAACTAAAAAGGAACCGTTATGGAAAACATTACCCAGATTTGGAAAAAGATTCAGTCCCCCGAATTCAACCCGGCTACCGATATGAACCTGGTTGAAACCGTGAAGCAGGTCGCTTTGACCTCCCAGGAACCGGCTAAGGTCAGCTTTGGTACCTCCGGCTGGCGCGGTGAAATCGGTTCTGAATTCACGCTCCGCAACTTGCAGGTTGTCGGTGCTGCTATTGTGCGTTTGTACAAGGAAGCAACTCCGGAACTTTTCGCTGCTCTGGGTGTCAAGGACTTTGCTGAACTTCAGAAGCGCGGTGTGGTCGTTGGCCATGACAACCGTTTGCTCGGTCACGAATTCTGCGAAGCTGTCGCAGACCAGTTTGCAAAGGCTGGCGTGAAGGTTTACTACGGTGGCGAAATGCCGACTCCGGAATTCTCCGCTGCAATTGAAATGCTCGGTGCCGCATGCTCCATCAACATGACTCCGAGCCACAACCCGAGCCATTACAATGGTATTAAGTTCAATCCGGCTGACGGCGGTCCTGCTGGTCCGGAAATCACGAACGTCATCACCAAGCTTTCTAACGAAATGATGGCTACTTGGAAGTTTGAACCGGTCTCCAAGGTTGACTGGGAAATTATCGACTCCCTCAAGATTTATAAGGAATTCCTCGTGAAGCAGGGAACGATCAAGTTCGACCGCATCAAGGAATTCATCAAGAAGGGGCGCCTCACGCTTGTGTGTGACCACGTTCACGGTTCTACCCGTCGCCGCCCGGCTGCTCTCCTCGACAATCCGGAATGCCTCATCACGCTCCGCAACGAAGACGATTCTTTGTTCGGTGGTATCGCACCGGAACCGTCCAGCAAGAACCTTGAAAAGGTTCGCAAGGTCCTCGACGAAAGCAAGTCCTGGTTCCGTCTTGGTGCAATCTTTGACCCGGATGGTGACCGTATCCGTTTCTACGATGGCACTCGTGAAATCGACATGAACCAGTTCGGTGCAATCGCTTTCCACTACATGGCAACCTGGCGCAAGGAACAGGGCTGCGTGGCTAAGTCCGTTGCAACTTCCAACTTCGTGAACATCATCGCTGAAAAGCTTGGCGTGCCTGTCATGGAAACTCCGGTGGGCTTCAAGAACTTCCGCCCGTGGCTCTCTCGCAATGCCAAGCAGAAGGCTCTCGTTGCATTCGAAGAATCTGACGGTATCTCTGGCCTCAACAACACGCTCGAAAAGGACGCTCAGTTCGGTCTCCTCATCGCTCTCGAAATTCTTGCTACGACAGGCAAGAACCTCGGCGAATACCTCGATGCTTTGTACGAAGAATACGGCCGCTTCTATCCGACCCGTTCTGGTTTCGAAGTGGACAAGTCCCTCGTTGGCGAACCGCTCAAGGCTAAGGTGAACGCCATTGCCGATATCGCTAAGCCGGGTGCAAAGGTCATGGTCGGTGCAAATGAAAAGACTGTGAAGCAGCTCCTCACGCTCGATGGCGTGAAGGTCATCTTCGACGATGATTCTTGGATGCTCGTGCGCCCGTCCGGTACGGAACCGAAGGTTCGTATCTATACGGAATGCCGTAACCCGGATGAAAAGGATCCGATGTTCGAAGCTGCAAAGGCTTTGTTCTTCAAGAACTAAGGACAAATTAAGCGAATTGGATTAGGGAAATGAAAAAAATTCTAACGGTCATCTTCCTTGCGTGTGCATTCGTGTTCGCGCAGGAAGGCTCTCTTAAGCCGGGATTCCAGGCTTTCTCTGGTGCTTTGATCAAGCTCAAGAAGGCTGAACACGGCTTCCACAAGTTTAGGCTCAGAGTCGATGTGGCTCCTTGGGCATTCCTTGCGGAAGGTGAAGTCCAGGCCCCCGGTGGAGATTCTGATGTCCTTATAACGGCTCTTTTCGATAGAGCTCTTTACGCTGTGCTTGCCTACATTCCGGACAAGATTGCTGCCGGTTCCGATGGTGAAGAATACAACGTGGGCTTCTTCGATATGATGCTTTATTACGACGAAGAACCGACTAGAATTCGTAACTTGTCGTTCAAACTTTTGCCGCCTGCAAACGACAGCTGGGCACAGAGCATTTTGGATGATGCTCTCCAGTCTGGCTCGCTTCTCGGTAGAATCTGGAGCGGTAAGTACGAACGTGAAATTACAAAGGCGTCCGCTGTTCCTATAGACAAGACTAAGCTTGTCGATATGCAGCAGAAGCGCAAAGAGGCGAAGGCTCTCGAAGCAGAACGTAAGGCTCGCGAAGAGTCTGAACGTAGAGCTAGGATGCAGAGCGAAAAGGTGAAAATCAAGTCCAAAAAGCAAGATAGCTCGTTGGATTGCTCTAGCCGCAAGCTTAGCGCAAAGCAGAAACGCCTCTGCAAGATGAACAAGAAGTAGAACTTTTTTAAATTTAAGCAAAAACCAACTAGAGGTAAATTATGTCCGGTCACTCCAAATGGGCCACCACCAAACGCAAGAAAGCCAAAACCGACGTTGCTCGCGCTAAGGCTTGGAACAAACTCATTAAGGAAATCTCCATTGCTGCTAAGCTCGGCGGCGGCAACCCTGATGCAAACCCGCGTCTCCGTGCTGCTATCCTCAAGTCCAAGAGCCAGAGCTTGCCGACCAAGAACATCGAAAGTGCAATCGCCAAGGGTACGGGTGCTAACTCCGGTACCGAAATGACGGAACCGTTGTACGAAGGACGCGGCCCGGCAGGCATCGCTATCATGGTGCAGTGCATGACCGACAACAAGGTCCGTACGGTTGCTGAAATCCGTAACATCTTCAACAAGAACAACGGCTCCATGGGCGAATCCGGTTCCGTTTCTTGGGCATTCACCTACAAGGGCGTGATTGTCGTTGATGCTGAAAAGTATCCGGAAGATCAGATTATGGACCTCGTTCTCGAAGCTGGTGCAGAAGACATGAGCACGGAAGATGGCGTTCATGAAATCTCTACTTCTCCGGAAGCTTTCGATGCTGTTTCCAAGGCTCTCGAAGCTGCTGGCATCGAAATGATGAGCGCTGAACTCAGCTACGTTCCGAATGATCCGGTTAAGCTCGGTCATGACGACGCTGTGAAGCTCCTCAAGCTCATCGACAAGTTCGAAGATCACGACGACGTTCAGGAAGTCTATCACAACGCCGAAATCGACGAAGCTGACATGGACGCAGAATAGGTTTTCTTTTAAAACCTTTAAAAAGCCGATTGCCCCAAGCAGTCGGTTTTTTTGTTATTGACTTAACGTCAACGGAAATTTTGAAAGCGCACTTTGAAATGCTTTGATTTGCGATAGCTTGTTT
This sequence comes from Fibrobacter sp. UWB12, assembly GCF_900142485.1. NCBI lineage: Bacteria > Pseudomonadati > Fibrobacterota > Fibrobacteria > Fibrobacterales > Fibrobacteraceae > Fibrobacter > Fibrobacter sp. UWB12. The sequence goes on from NZ_FRAZ01000001.1 coordinate 319,675, forward strand.
GTATATTAAGAAAAAAGGAGGATCTTATGAATATTCGCAAATTTTGGCGATTGAGTTGTTTGACTGTTGCCTCGTTTTTTTGGGCGAGTTGCTCGGAATCAAATCCGCAGTTCCCCATGGCTCAGGCGGCAAATCCAGATTCATCGGCGGATGCGAATGGGGGCGGTTTGGACGATGAATCTTCAAGTTCTGCCGTAGCTCCTGAATCGAGTTCTGCTGCAGAAATTGAATCAGGTTCCGCCGATACTCCGCCACCTCCTAGTTCCTCGTCTACAGTGTCTGAGATGAGCTCATCTAGTGAAACGCCTTCTTTGGGTAGTTCTAGTTCATTAATTGCTGGAAGTTCCTCTAGTGCTGCGAGCTATATCTTGGCTAGAGATCCTTCTGTGACTTGCTATGCTAATTCTTATATGGGAACGACGGCTTGCAGTAGTACAAAAGATATTTCTTGTGAAGATTATAAAAAGTATTTGGGTTCAGATACAACTTTGTCCGAAAAAATTATCTCAAGATGGGAAAGTGCTCTCCAATCTTGCGGTGCTGTTAAGGACTTGTTTCGGGAAGAAACGCTTTATGGCATCTCTTATGGGGGCTGCCCAAGGCGTATGTTTGTGGACATGAAATGTTCTAATGACAGCTCTTATAGCGATGTTATATTAGATGGGAAAAATTTCTATACGAGCCAAAAAGAATATGATGTGGCTCATGGCGTCGCGCCAGATGTTGTTGTAAAAAATTGCCCGCAGGGAGATTTTGCCTTATTTACGGATGTCCTTGCTGATGTGCAGAAAAAATTGTATGAGATTGTTTCTGAAAAGTTCATGCAAGATATTGTGAGATCAGAAAACGAGCAAAAATATTTAGAAAGTCTTTTGGATGGTGAAAACAAAACGTTGAAAGGACGCTTAGCTCCCTATACTGAAGATAGTGGGGAAGGGAATGATTCTCGGTTGAGAATGTATTCTGGTTACTGGTTTGATGGCTATATCGCCAAAACAAAAACTTGCGAAGATGGCACGCCTGTAATAACGGAACGCTATCAGGAAAAATACGATGCGATTCTTGCGGAATGCCTTGAGCTTATTGAGAAAGAATTAAAAAAGGCTGAATAAAATTTTGTTTCATGTTCCTGGAAATTCAATTTGTAAAATAAAACATCTCGCGTATGAATTTATTTGAGCAAATTGTATATTGTTAAAAAAGGAGAAAATGGGAATGAGAAACATAAAAAGTTTATTCTTGTCTGGACTGGCTGTTGCTTTTGTGATGGGACTTGGTACGGCTCAAGCAAAAGAATGGGAACAGTCTTTTATAGTGAATTTGAGTTCCTCGGATTATATTGATAATCCTGTTTGGGGATTTTCTAAAGACAGCGTTGTTTTTGAAAATGGCAAAGGCTATAGTGTTTGGCAGTGGGATGCTGCTTGCGTTTGTGGCATTTTATATGGGGCTTGTAATTTTACAATGAAAAACGTCGCCTTTTTTGAATATGACCAAAATTTTTGGAGTGTCAATTCAAAGGATGCTTTAAAAGAAGGGACTACTCTCGATTTGAATGATTCTTTGGCTTTTTATGAGGAACGGGACGGTAGTTGGCATTCCTTGACGGAATCATATAAGCACTCATTAAAAAATAGTACGGCGAATGATACGAATTATTTTGTGTATAAAAAGGACTCTTCGTATTACGCGTTGTGCCAATATATAACTGTGTACGATACGGTGTATGATTGGAATTATAGGGTGACAAAGCAAGGATTCCCGGCTTATTATGTTCACCAATGTATTTTCCAAGATGACGGAACGCCCACGTTTAGCAAAATTCCGTCATATAGCGGCGAATTGCCTGTTGGAAAAGGTGTTTTGCCGCCTTCACCTATTGTAAAACCAGTTCGTAATAGGAATAAAGTTAAGCCAGTTGCAAAACCGTATTTAGTCAACGGAAAAACTGCTAAAGGGAATGCCGCTTTCGGCATCCGCGTTGAAAAAGAACGGATTTATCGTCCCAGCGTTTCTCGGTAGCTGTGGACTGCGTCTTTGTACTTGCTCACAGCTTCTGCAATGCGGTCGGCGAGGTCTTGCTGGCCAGCCTTGGTCATCATGTAGGCTTCGTCTTCTTCGTTGCTGATAAAGCCAAGTTCAATGAGCACTGCAGGCATCATGGCACCGACGAGAACCATAAATCCGGCACCGCCGACGCCTGTGTTCATCTTCTTGATTTTCCCGCCATCGAAACTGTCTAGCAATTTTTCCGTGAATAGGTAACTAGTTTGTTTGTACTGTTCGAGGCGAGCTTCGAGCTTGAACCATTCCAACGGTGAAAGTTCGTCCTTGGCATTTTTTTCGCCGTAGAGCGTGGCGACTGCGTTTTCACGACGGGCTATAGCCTTGTCTTCTTCGCTTTCCGGGGCGCGCAGTACGTAGAACTGGTAACCTTGGATTATCTTTTTACGTTCTTCGGTTGCATCGATGGCATTGCAGTGCAGGCTGATGAAAAGGTCGCCATCCCATTGGTTCGCCAAGTTTGCTCGTTGGCGCAGTTCAATGAAAACATCCTTGCTGCGGGTGAGCTTCACGTTGAAGCCTTCGTCTGCAAGGTTCTTGCGCAAAAGCTTTGCAACGGCAAGAACGATATCTTTTTCTTGGGACTTCTTGCCCGAAGCGCCTGGGTCTTTGCCTCCGTGTCCGGGGTCAATTACGATGGTGCGAACTTCGCGGCTGCCTGCAATTTCTTGTTTGGGAGCCTTCGGTTTGACAACGACTGGCTGTGCAGGTTTCTGTTCGGCGGGCTTTGTAACAGGCTTCGCCGGCGCAGTTTCATTTGCTTTGGTTTGTGCGGTCTCGGTCTTTGTGACAGGGACTGCCGCGACTTTATTGGAAATCTTTTTTGCATCGTTTTCTGCAATCCAGATATGTCCATTTTCAAGTTGCGGTGCTTGCGAAAGTTCTGTCGTACGACCATTGCGAGTCATGTACGGAATGCCAACGGCAAACTTGATCGTATCCTTGGCGGAAACAATCGAAAAAGTTTTTTGTACGGGATACCAGCGGAACGACCCCTTGACTTCGCGAGCAATCGACTCCACATCGACCCTGGCTGATGCCGCTAGGGTGAGGCTACATGCGAACAGTAGCAAAGCAATAATTAGCGATGGGCTTTTGCAGCGCGAGCCATTTCCATTTTGGCGTCGCGGACTAGAATGTCCTGTCGCTTGTCGTGTTGATCCTTGCCTCGGCATATTCCTACTTCGAGTTTTGCAATACGGTTCTTAAAGTACATTTTCAGCGGAATGATGGTACAACCTTTCAATTCCTTTGCCTTACGCATCTTCTGGATTTCGTGCGTGTGGGCGAGGAGCTTTCTTCTGCGTGCAGGGAAATGGTTGAAACGATTCGCGAAAAGGTATTCGTCAATGTGTGCACCGACAAGCCAAAGTTCGTCCTTGTTCTCGTCGATATCGATCCATGCTTCGCCCAGTGTGCATTTGCCATCGCGGATAGATTTGACTTCCGACCCGATAAGCATGATTCCTACTTCAAAAGTTTCATCCACAAAGTAAAGGTGATTTGCCTTTCTGTTTTGGATAACGGGCGTACTAGATTCTTTCTTTGCCATCTTTAGGAACAAAAGCCTCTTCTTCTAAGTCGAAAGGAAGCTTATTGATTTTTTCGATTAAATCCTTGCTAGGTTCGAAAACCGGACGCGTTTGGGCGGGGATATTGACCAGCTCGCCAGTCTTGGGGTTCCGGGTGCGGCGTTCCTTGCGCTGTTTATTTTTGAAGCGACCGAATCCACGCAATTCAATATTGCTTCCTTCGATAACGGAATTAGAAATCGCGTTGATGAGTTCTTCCACGATGACTTTGGTTTTTACTTGCGTAAAACCGGTCTGGGAAGCGATTTCATCAACGAGTTCCTTCTTAGTTATGTTGGACTGAGTCGCCTTCATATTAAAGAATTTACAATAATTTTAAGCAACTGTTACGCTTTTTTGCTCCAACCGATGCTTTTTTTGTGCATATGGGGCACTGCAGCATCCAAAGCTTGTTGCAATTCGGCGCAACCTTCGCCTGTCACTGCCGATGTGATGACCACTTTCTGGCGGTGCTTCTTGAATTCCTTGATAGCGTTTTCGATGCCGAGGTCGCTCTTGTTGAGCGCTACGACAAAGTTCTTTTCGGCAAGCTTCGGGTGGAATGCCTTGAGCTCTTCCTTCAAGACCTTGAACTGTTCGTAGGCGTTTTCGGCAAAGCCGTCAATCACAAAGAGCAACGTGTGCGTACGTTCGATGTGCTTGAGGAACTGGTGGCCAAGGCCCTTGCCTTCGCTTGCGCCTTCCAAGAGACCCGGAATATCGGCAACCACAAAGCTGTGGCCGTTCACCTGGACGATGCCGAGCACCGGTTCAAGCGTTGTAAACGGATAGTCGCCAACTTTTGGACGTCCGCTAGAAATTTTGTTCACGAGACTGGACTTGCCTGCGTTCGGGAAGCCCACGAGACCCACGTCTGCCATGAGCTTGAGTTCGAGGAACAGCTGGCGGACTTCGCCCTTTTCACCCGGAGTGCATTTGCGCGGAGCCTGCACTTTCGGGGTTGCGAAATGCTGGTTGCCCATGCCGCCCTTGCCGCCGCGAGCCGCAATCCACTTCTGGCCCGGTTCGGTCAGGTCCGTGAGGATATGGCCCTGTTCGTCCTTGACGATTGTGCCACGCGGAACGCTAATGATTAAATCTTCGGCAGATGCGCCGGAGCAGCGCTTTGCGCCGCCGGGCTGACCGCTTTTTGCCTTGTAAATGTGCGTATTGCCCATGTCGAGGAGCGTGGTGTACTGCTCGTTCACCTGCAAAATCACGTGACCGCCACGACCGCCATCACCGCCATCGGGACCGCCGAGGGGAACAAACTTTTCACGATGGAAACTGCAGATGCCGTCACCGCCTCTGCCGGAGCGAACTTCAATATTTTTTTCGTCTAAGAACATAGCCCAAATTTAGAAATTTTTGTGATTTGTGGAAGAGGGGAGGGCGTGTCATTCCCTACTTGATGGGCAATCTCCTTTGGTGGAGCCTCAGGCTCACTTTATCTTTTGTAAAATCTTTTGATTCTTGCAAACGGTTGTTGACAAAATAAATCGCTTGACGAACGACCCCTTGTTTTTGAAATTTCATCATTTTATATTATAGGAACACACCTTAGTAGTGTGTTGCCGGGTTTCACCTGTCTAGTGATTCTCCATAGTTATTATATGCGTTACTTATATGAAAAATAAAGGACAATGCTATGGCTAGACCGATTCGTGAAACTCCGATTCTTTATGGCGAGGATGCTCGTCGTTTTCTTGAAAACATGAAAATTCGTCGACCGGAAACTCCAGAAGCTCGTGCCCAGCGCTTGCGCGATTACGAGTTTATGAAAAAGGCTTACGAACGTGGTATGGCTGAACAGCGTGCCCGAGAAGTAGCTAATGGAGGTTTTGATCCATGGTTCAAGAAGGTATAGATACAGAAAAATTAAGTTTTATTCGGATTCGACCATCTTATTCCGTCAAACAATTTAATTGTGGCGATCGCGATTTGGATGATTTCATTCTGAATCGTGCGCCCGCATTCCAAAAGCATTTGCTTGCAGTAAGCTATGCTTGTACCGATTCTAGTACAGGTCAAGTATTGGCTTATTGTAGCCTAGCAAATGACAGAGTTGCATTGGACAATTTTAGGGATAAAACAGAATTCAATCGGTTCCGAAAGAAGAGCGGGTTCCCGAACGAAAAACGTTTAAAAAGCTATCCTGCGGTCAAACTTTGCCGCTTGGGTGTAGATGTCTCGGCTAAAAAGCATCGAATAGGGACGACAATCCTCAATTACATCAAGTCAATGTTTGTTATTGACAACAAGACTGGTTGTAGATTTTTGACGGTGGATGCGTATTTGAACGCTGTTCCTTTTTATGAAAAGAATGGCTTTCGATTTATGAATTCTGAAGATGACGATCCGCATACAAGGTTGATGTACTTTGACCTTATGGATTTGGTTGCATAAATTTCACCTCCAAAAACAAAAAACGCCAAAACTCATAGAGTTTTGGCGCTTTTTGAAATTTAACGGGTGACGAATGCGGATTAAACTAATCCGATCGTTTCGTCGAGGCCGAGCGCGATATTCATGTTTTGAATAGCAGCGCCGCTAGCACCCTTGCCGAGGTTGTCGATAATCGTTGTCACCTGCATCATGTTCTCGTTGCCGAATACCTGGATGCGGGCGTTGTTCGTATCGTTACAGACAGTCGGGTCCAAGCGGCCGTTGAACAGCACCGGAGCTGCTTCGTACGGCAAGACCTTCACGAACTTCGAACCTTCGTAATGCTTGGCGAGGATTTCGGTCAAGTCCTGCGGACCGACCTTCTTCGTGAGCATGTTCGGGAAGATAGCGACCGTCACGGCCATACCCTTGTAGTATGGGCCAAGCACCGGGTTGAAGAACGGAACATTTTCAAGTTCGCAGTACTTCTTCATTTCAGGGAGGTGCTTGTGGGCGAGCGCAAGCGCGTACGGGGCGGGAGCCATGATTGCCTTGGATTCACCGGCCTTGTGGCTCAAGTTTTCTTCGGCTTCGTATTCGGCAATGAGCTTCTTGCCACCGCCGGAGTAACCGGTGATGCTGTAAGCGGCGAGGTTTGCGCTCTTCGGGAGGATTCCCGATGCAATGAGCGGGTGCACACCGAGGATAAAGCCCGAGGCATGGCAACCGGGGTTTGCAATGCGCTTGCTCTTGGAAATCGCTTCGCGCTGGGCGGTCGAAAGTTCCGGCATACCGTATGTCCAAGCCGGGTTCACGCGGTGAGCCGTGGAGGCGTCGATGATGCGTGTGTCCGGATTCGTGCAGAGGGCGGCGCTTTCCATGGAGGCGGCATCCGGGAGGCAGAGGAAGGTCACGTCAGAAGCGTTGATCATCTTCTGGCGTTCGTTCACGTCCTTGCGGAGTTCCGGATTGATCTTGAGAATTTCGAGATCGTTACGCTTGGCTAAGCGTTCGTAAATTTGCAGGCCGGTTGTTCCTGCTTCGCCATCTACAAATATCTTGAACATTTTTAGGTATTAGGTTTTAGGTTGTAGGTTTTAGGTGTGCTTATCGGGGTTTTAGGGGCGGAGCCCCTAGGCGAAGGGGTGGCGAGCGACGGAGTTTTCGGAGTGCGAGCCAGGGGAAGGCTTTCCCCCTTCTTTCGTCTCTCGTCTGTAGGCTCGTAGAGCCGTTCTTTCGTCTACTTATCCGCGCCGCAGCACTTCTTGTATTTCTTGCCAGAACCGCACGGGCACGGGTCGTTACGGCCAACAACCGGACCTTCGTGACGGATGGTTTCCTGCTTCACGGCACGACCGTCATAGAAGAACCATGCACCGCCGACCTTGTGGAATTCGCCAAGTTCGTGGTGGTTGCGGGTGATGTTGCCCTGCTTGAAGCGAGCGACAAATTCGACCCAGCCGATGTTCTTTTCTTCTTCGGTCTTGGTCTGCTTGATTTCGATGCCGAGCCATTCGGACTGACGGCTCCAAGCTTCTACGCTCGGTTCGTCAAAGTCGTCGCGCTGCGTTGCTTCGAGGGAGTCCTTGAGCCATGCGATTTCGTGCTTTGCGTAAGCGGTATAGCGAGAGCGCATCAATGCTTCGGGGGACGGGGCGAGAGCTGTCTTCTTAATGATTGGTTCGCAGCAGTCGCAGTATGCTTTGCCAGAACCGCAGGGACATAAATCGTTTGCCATAGTAAAAATCCTTGTTTAAAACTGGTGCAAAAATACAAAAAATTGGGGCGCGTGTGGAGTGCTCCGTTCATTTTTTACAAGCCCAAAGTCTATAAAAAGAAAACCCCGACACAGAGGCCGGGGTGACAACTAAAATAGCTGCGTGATAATTACAGACACTTCTTCATGAGCCAGAATTCTTCCTTGCCTTCGCGGCCCGGAATGCTGTTCGTCGGCTTCACGCGTTCAACAATGTCGAACACACCGTCCAGACGAGCCATGAGTTCGCCTTCGCTCATGCAGTGCGGAGGGCCCTGCATGGTCTTGCCGTTCATGAGCGGGTACATGAGGCAGATGAACACGCCGTCGTCCTTCATCATCTTGTAGCAGACTTCGAAGAATTCGTCGCGGCGGCCCGGATGGATTGCCGAGAATGTGCCGTAATCGTAAATGATGTCGAACAGCTGGCCGCCACGCTTGGCGTCCTTCGGTGAAAGCGTGAACAAGTCAAGGTCGAGCGAGCGCAGATTCTTGTGTTTGCGGCTCAGATGGTCCAGTTCATCGACAGCGGTCGGTGCAAAATCTACAGCCAAAACATCATGTCCACGCAAAGCCCAAGCCTCGGCATCGTATCCGAATCCGGCACCGGGAATCAGCACGGAACCCTCTGCAGGGCAGGAGGGGTGCTTGAAAAATTCGAGCAGGGCCGGGGTCGCCTTCTTGAAATTCCAGTAGTCCTTGCCTTCGGCATAAAGATTGTCCCAGAATTCCGGGAGGTTTTGCGTTAACATTCTTTACCTTCCTTTTTGTACGCTAATTGTCCACATGCGGCAAGGATATCCCTACCGCGCGGATTGCGGATCGTGATTTGAATTTCAGCAGCTCGCACAGCGGCGAGAAAGTCTTCCACCTCTTCGGGGGTGGGGGCGTGGAGTGTCGGGTCATCGCCATCGTTTAGCACGATTGCATTCACTTTCACTCGGCGAGGGGCGCAAATACGGATGAGTTCCTTGGCAGCCTTGGGAGTGCAGGTGATGTTCTGGATGAGCACGAACTCGAACGTCACGTAGTTATCGGTGCGGCGGATGTATTCATCTACCGCTTCCAAAAGTTTTTCGATAGGCCACGTCTTGTTCACCGGCATCACGGACGAACGATATTCGTTGTTCGTGCTGTTGAGGCTTACGGCGAGGCAGCAGGGCGTATTGCGGTCCACGAGCTCCTTGATTTTCGGGACAACTCCCGAAGTGCTCACGGTCATGCGCTTTGCGCCCATGTTGAAAAGTTTCTGATTGTGCAGGGTGCAGCAGACGCGGTGAACGTTTTCAAGGTTGTTGAGCGGTTCGCCCATGCCCATGAAAATGATATTTGTCACCTGTGCGACTCCGCCTTCTTCGTTCATGAAGCCGTTGTCCTTCAGGTACCAGTTCACATTGATGATTTCTTCGAGGATTTCGCCTGCTTCGAGGTTACGGGTGAATCCCATCTTGGCGGTACGGCAGAATGCGCAGTTCATGGCGCAGCCAACCTGAGTCGATACGCAAACGGAATAGCGACCATTTGCAGGAATCATCACGGTCTCGATGTGGTGACCGTCCTCGGTCTGGAACAGCCATTTTACCGTTCCGTCGACAGAAACAGAACGCTGGTCTTCCTTGAGACCGCAAAGCGTGAACTGTTTTGCCATTTTTTCGCGGAGGGTGGGGGAGATATTCCCCATGTCGTCGTAAGAACGCACCTGCTGGCAGAATAGCCATTTTTGAATTTGATCAGCGCGATAGGGCTTTTCGTCTACATCCCGAAGCCAAGCTTTGAGCTCGTCGGTTGTCAAAGTTTTTATATTGCGCGGCCATTCCATCAGACGCAAAGATAGAAAATTTTAAGTTTTTTGTTAAGGGCTAGGGCTGATGGAATCCTTTGGCATTGCGTATGTATTCTAGGCTTGGGTAGACACTTTCGGCTGCATTTTGCATGTCTGATAAGGCATTTTCGGCATTCTTTGGATTCTGTTGCCATACGAGGTGCTGGTAAATACGATCTAGTTCGGCCATGAGAGAACTGATGTTTGTTTTCAGGGCTATGGATAGCTGGGATAGTGTGTCGAGAGAAGGTACTCGTTTCCCGCATTCCATTTGGGATATGAATTGTCTGGATATCCCGGATTCGATGGATAGCGACTGCTGTGTATGTTGCCGCGATTGTCTGATCGAAATTAGGAGAAGCCTTATAGCTTCATGGAGTAGGAGTGTCTCGTAGTACATCGAGACCAAGTTTATGAAAACTTTAAAAAAAATAGTGCATGCGATAGTTGTCAAAATGACTAAAAATACATTTACAAATGTGTACATGAATGGACTTTTTTTGAGTTTTGGTGTCGAGATTATTGTTTATTTTTCGAAAAAGCAATGAGTTATATCCAATTTTCTGCGCATGGCGCAAAGGAGTACGAATGATTGACGTGAAAGGGAAATGGTGTCTTATTACGGGTGGTTGCCGCGGAGTCGGTCGCCTGATAGCCATTGAAATGGCTAAACTCGGTGCAAACCTCATTTTGCAGGGTCGCGATAAAAGCCATGCCGAAAAGGTAATTGCGGAACTTGCTCCGTATGGAGTTCAGGTGAAGGCAGTGGGTTGCAATCTCGAAAATGAAGCCGAAATTGATGCTGCCCTTGCCGAAATCGACTCTTTTGGCGTTCAGGTGGATCTCGTTTTCAATAATGCGGGCCTCATGAGCCACTATTTTTCGGACTACACGACCAATACGATGGACGACTTCCGTCAGGCTATGGCGGTAAATTTCTTTGCTCCGATTAAAATCGCCTACCATTTTTTGCCGGGAATGATCAAGCGCGGCTTTGGTCGCATGCAGCTCACTACGAGCGGTATCGCCAACGAGCCTGAACTTGCCGGTTATGCTTGCGCGAAGGCCGCCCTCACCAAGTTCGTGAAGGATTTCGCCTGCAAACTCAATGGAACCGACGTGATGATGAACGTGATGGATCCGGGGTGGCTCCGTACGGATCTCGGTGGCCCGAATGCGCCGAATGCACCGGAAACAGTTATCCCGGGAGCCCTTGTGAGCGTCCTTCTCGATGACAAAAAGAGTGGTCGGTGGTTTAGTGCTCAAGAATTTACGGGGCTTGCCATTGCCGATGCTGTCGAAGCGGGGCGTAAGGTTTCTGCTTAGGATTGTTTATCGCTTTGCGCATAATCACACTAACCTCTAATTTTATTACGGAAATATGATAAAAAACTTGCAAATCAGCGGATTTTAAACTATTTTAATTATTAGAGGTTATTTTCGTTTTTTGGGGGGGGAGTGGTATATGGAGTCGTTTCGAGAGTGGATAGCGGAATTATTGTTGTTGGATTTTGCATCCACCCCCGTGCTAACGGAGGCGTGTGGTTATGTCGGTGCGAGATGTATTGGAAAAATCTGAGATCCCTATAGCTGTCTATCAATTTGTTGATGGATACATTAAAACGGTTTTAGTCTCAGAAGGTCTTGTTCGCTGGCTTCCTCCAGGTTGCACTCGTGAAAATCTGATTTCTTTACTTGATACGGACATGTACAGGGATGTCCATCGTGAAGATGTCGTGCTTGTTGCGACTAAGGCAAAAGAGTTTGCAAAAGCGAAAAATTGCCATTACGATGTTGTTTATCGTCAAAAATTGTATGGTAAAGAAGAATTCCGCACGCTCCATGCGGTAGGGTACCACGATCAATTCGACGATGGTAATGATTATGTAGTCGTTGTTTACGATGACGTGACTGCAGCGCTAGAATCAAACCGCGGAAATCGATTAATTTTTGATGATAGCCTTGTTGAATATCTGAATACAGATAAAGTTAATCCCTATGTTATTCTCGATGCCAAGACTCACGAAATTTACATGGTCAGTGCATCTGTGGAACGAATTTTGAAACCGGTAAAGGCTTTTGATTCCGGGATTTTGTTTGAAGAGTATTTCTTCAATGCCGGCGAGTCGAGCCTGATTACTGTGGATGATATTCTCGAAAAGGGCGAAGCTATTGTTCAAAATCCCCGCACGGGCAAAGACTTGATTTTAAGCGCAACTTTGATGCGCTGGCACGGTAAGAATTCCGTTTTATTGCGAGTCAGTGAACATGCCGACCGCTATTTCGATTCTCTGACAGGCCTTCCGAATATGGAATATAGCCGCGTGTGCGGTGAAAACTTTGCAGATAAAATCAGGAATGCTGGCGGTGAGCCTGCCATTATCTTTTTTGATATTGTCGGGATGAAACTGTACAATAGCGCAAACGGTTTCAATATGGGAAACGAGTTCCTGATCAATTTTGCGGCGTCTCTTAAAAAACAGTTCCCGAAAAATTTGATTTGGCGTTTTTCCAATGATCATTTTGCAGTCATTGCAGATGTCCGTAATGTAGAAGATAAACTCAATGAAATCCGTAGAAATGTTAAGGGGTTTATCTCGAAAATATCGATGGACCTTTATGTAGGTATTTGCAAGATTGACGAATTTGATGCAATCCTCGATACAAGTGAAAAGGCTAAACTCGCTTGCCATGAACAAAAGAAAAATGGCGACACCTTTATCCGCTATTACGATGATGATTTGCGCAAAGCTCTTTTGCTCCAGAACTACGTTGTAAATCATATTGACGAAGCTATTGCGAAGGGGTATATCAAGGTTTACTACCAACCGGTTGTCCGTACAATTACGGAAACGTTTTGTGGCATGGAAGCGCTTGCCCGTTGGATAGACCCGCAATATGGTTTTTTGAATCCGGCCGTATTTATCGGAGCTCTCGAAGAATCTCGCCAAATCCATAAACTCGATAGCCATATTGTAGAGCTTGTGTGTAAGGAAATGCGCGAGGAACTTGACCAGGGGCATCCTGTGGTTCCTGTGTCGTTTAACCTTTCGCGTCTGGACTTTATCGGTTGCGATATTTTTGATGTTGTCGAAAAAGCTCTTCAGAAGTATAACATTGAACGCGAGTATATTCGAGTCGAAATTACAGAAAGTATCATGGCTTCGGATTCTTATGTCCAGAGCGAAATTCAAAGATTCCGTCTGGTGGGTTACGAAGTTTGGATGGACGATTTCGGAAGTGGCTATTCATCGTTAAATACCCTCAAGGATTACAAGTTCGATGAACTCAAGATTGACATGGCGTTTCTCTCGAATTTTAACGATGCTTCCCGTACGATAATCCGTTCGACCGTCCGCATGGCGAAAAATCTTGGGTTAAAGACTTTGGCCGAAGGTGTCGAAACCAAGGAACAAATGGATTTCTTGAAGGGCATTGGTTGCGAAAAGGTTCAGGGTTACTATTACGGAAAACCGCAACCTTTGAAAGATACCATGGAGCACATGAAATCCATCGGGATGCTTATCGAGGATAGTGATATACGTGTTGTTTATTCGAAATTGGGGCGCCTTGATTACCTGGTGGATTCTCCTAAGGGTATTCTGGAATATAAAAATGGTTTGTTTAAGTTCCTCTTTGTAAATAAGCAACTTGAAGAACAAGTTCTGAGTATTGGTTTTGCCAATATCGAAGATGTTGAAAATTCAATCAACGATCCTAAAGATCCCGCTTATTACACGCTTCATGAGGCGGAAAAGGCTGCTTATAAAGCACCAAAAGAAATGACGTACGCCGCTCATGGCACGTATGTCTTTTTGAGCGGAAGCCTGATTGCCGATATTAATGGTAGTCATATTTATGACATGTCTTTGCGCAATACACATGTCAGTGCTTTTGATAGCTCTGTAGTAGATTCGAAGGCTTCTCTCCCGACTGAGACAAAGACGATATTGCTTGCCGATGTCAATCCGCAAAATAGGGCGTTCCTCGAAAGCGTATTGAGAAAAGATTATAATTTGCTGCTTGCCGAAGATGGCGAACAGGTTCTGAACATTTTGCTTGAATATGGTAACCGCATATCGCTTGTGTTGATCGATGCGGATCTTCCTAAAATTGACGGGTTCAAGATTATTCAAAAATTCCAATGTGATCGGCGCGATCTCCAGATTCCTTTTATCATCATGACGGATAATATGGAACTCGCAAAGGAAAGTATCCGCTTGGGTGCCTACCAGTTCATCCACACGCCTATCAAAGACCAAGGATTGATTAAGGCAAAAATTGATGGTTCCATCAAGAATGCAGAATTTCTCCATCAGGTGGCGCTGAATTACATGGAATATGTCCCTGGTGGCATCATTGTTTTTGATGCATCAAATGCAGATATTCTTTATGTGAATGCCCGCGTACTTGATATTTTTGAGTGCGATAGCGTCGATGAATTTCGCGAGTTTATCGGTGTCGATTTTAAAAATACGATTCTTCCCGAAGATTATGCAAAGACGGATAGGGAACTCAAAGAGCAGGTGCGCAGCGGCAGCACTGCAACAAAGCAGGTGACTTATCGTGCCAAAACGGCTAAAGGTCGAGTCAAGCGCATTTACCATGTTGGAAAAGTCTTTAAAGATACGCCGTATGGAAGTGTCTTCTCCGCATTCATTTCGGAAGATGACATGGCGATGAAGAGCTATTTTACCCGCAGGGATGCTTTTAACGAATTTATGGCTTCTGGCGAAGCGACACATACAAAATCGTATGAACCAGGCTATAAGGGATTCTTGTTCTGGAACTTGACGAAAAATTCACCGGTAATCCGGATGGACGGAATTTCGTATATCCCCAAGGAATTAGAGGGTAAATATACTTATGAGACCCATTATAGTTTCTTGAGTACTCTTATGCTGAAAGATAACACTCTCAAAGCATCGGACTACACTCGTGAAAAGTTGATTCTGGATTTCATGAATAAGTGTATTGTCCCGCCGTTGGATGTGACCTATGATATAGACAATATCCTGTTTACCATACGGTCAAGTTTTGATATGATAATGGACCCGGATTCTGGAGATATCATATTGAAACTTCAAAACGAAAATGTTGAGACGAGTAAAAAAGTAGAAAAATAAATTTGGATAAGTAGAACTTTTTTGTTGTTAATGGAATGTTGGCAAGAACCGTGCTTTTAAGAGCCATTGAATCCTGTCGAATCACCAAAAGCCCTTTTAAAGTCCTTTTTGTTTAAAATTTTAAACATCAGGCGGTGCTTCAACATTAAAGTTCTACATAGCCAAAATCTTGCCTTCTCGCGTCCATGGTTTTAGCGCTCTCCACGAGTGCTTTCGCTCAAAATTCCGATGATGACGAATGGATTTCTGACGATTCCAACCCATCTGCAACCACCGAGAGCAAATCCGGCTCTTACGACGGTTCAAACGATAGCGAATTCGCAAACGACGAAGAAGACGATGATGAGCGCTTCATTTCTTCATATTCTTCTTTGCTAAGATAGCTCCACCGACCAGGAGGAACTAAATACTCATCATAATCACATTCATAGTGTAACTTAACATTACTTTGTTCATTTCCAAAAGTAAATTCTTCGACGGAGCCAGCATTGTCTGCAGTACATTTTTTCGGAGCTTCTTCATTTACGTACAGCCTTTTCCAATTTCCATCACCTTCATAGATGAAGAACAAGACATCTCCGGTCTCCGGGCTTTCCTGCGGCCTTCCTACTTTACCGCAAATAGCACCAACTGTCACACCTGTAGTATCGCAAGTAACAGACGCTTCTTTCGGATTCCAAGAACCATTTTCACATCTATAATAGCTAGGATAAACAGGGATTACCATTGTAGGTCCGCCATTAAAGAGGCGCTTCCATTCGGTTTCTACAACGCCCTCGTTTTCGGCAGTGCATTCTTTGTCATTCACAAGTTGCACGTTCTTAACTGACGACGAGGATTGAGCAATAATCGATGAAGACGAGGATTGAGCAACTGAAGAAGACTCTGGAATTGTTGACGACGATTCAGGTGCCAATGACGAAGATGATTCCAGCGCAGGTTCAGAATAAGCCTGCGGATTTTCACCAAACGCGGACGTTGAATTGGAATCGCTACAGGCGATAAACGAAAATGGGATTGAAGCAGCAAAAATGACTGCAAAAATGGATAAAATACGACGATGCGTACCCATACAACAAAACCTCCTTTACAAAAGCGCAATATAAACTTTTCTTTTACAAAAAAGCATCGATTTTCGATTTGTAATAAAAAAAGAATACGGGGGATTTAGAGACTTTTTCACCCATTTTACCTAGACATCCGCCCTAGGACGCGCATCCCACGCTCTGTAAACTTTTTTTCTCTTTATTTCACCTGTATTAAAATATTTTTAAGTCGTTGAACATCCACGATTTGTTATAATTCCAACATGCTTTTAAGAAAATCTTGGATAAGTAGAACTTTTTTGTTGTTAATGGAATGTTGACAAGAACCGTGCTTTTAAGTGTCATTGAATCCTGTCGAATCACCAAAAGCCCTTTTAAAGTCCTTTTTGTTTGAAATTTTAAACATCAGGCGGTGCTTCAACATTAAAGTTCTACATAGCCATAAATTTACTGCTTTTTTGTGCAATATTTTGAAAATGTCACCTTTTGACATGCTGTTTTTATTATATTGGTGCTCATGGTAGCACTAAATAAGTCTAAGAAAGAAATTGAGTATCTCTGTACGGAATGTGGCAATACGACTCCGAAGTGGGCCGGTAAGTGCCCGTTTTGTGGAGCGTGGAGTTCCCTTAAGGAACATGTAGTTGAAAAAGTTGTTGAGGCGGGGCGTGCAGGTCGTGGGCTCGGTGGCCCTGTGCATAAAGTGGTTCTGCTGAAGGATGTGGCAACGGAAGATACACGCCGCTTGAGTACTGCAAATTCAGAATTTGATCGAGTGCTTGGGGGCGGTTTTGCGCCGGGGAGCCTTGTGTTGATTGGTGGTGATCCGGGAATTGGTAAATCAACGCTTGTGCTTACGACTCTTGCGACGATGAATGCGGCGGGTGTCAAAGCACTATACGTGAGCGGTGAAGAAAGTGCCTGCCAGGTGAAGCTCCGTAGTGAACGCTTGAATGTTTCGGGGAGCGACATGATGCTCCTTTGCGAAACGAATCTCGAAAAAATTTTGGAACAGGCGAAAGAGGTAAAGCCTCAGGTGCTTGTGATAGATTCCATCCAGACGGTCTATAAGGGCGACCTTGCGGGGACGCCCGGATGCGCAACGCAGCTGCGCGAGTGCACGCTAGACTTGATGGTCTTTGCGAAAAACTCCGGTTGCATTACGATATTGATTGGACATGTGACGAAGGACGGGCAGATTGCCGGTCCGAGGATTTTGGAACACATGGTCGATACGGTCGTGTATTTTGAGGGCGACCGAAATCATCAGTACAGGCTATTGCGCACCATCAAGAATCGCTTTGGCGCGACCGATGAAATCGGTGTTTTTGAGATGACAAGTCATGGGCTGAACCCCGTACTGAATCCGAGCAAGGTCTTTTTGCAGGAAGGCGTGCCACCTACGCCGGGCAGTGCCGTGTGCTGTACGATGGAAGGCTCCCGTGCACTTCTGTTCGAGACTCAGGCTCTTGTAAACCAGACGAATTTTGCAGTACCGCAGCGTGTGGCGGCTGGGATTGACCCGAAACGCCTTACGATTATCCTTGCGCTTCTAGAAAAGTTTGGAGGCGTGACGATTGGTGCCTCGGATGTGTTTGCTAGTATCGCTGGTGGTATGAAGGTGAACGATGCTTCGTCAGACTTGGCGCTTGCACTTGCCGTAGCGAGTAACCATTTGAATATCCCGATATCTAGGCAGACGATTGCGATTGGCGAACTTGGACTGTCGGGTGAGGTGCGTGGAGTAAGTCTTTTGGACCAAAGGCTTAAAGAAGCCCATCGCCTAGGAATGGCCGAAGCGGTTGTGCCTGCTAGTTGCAAACTTTCTGAGAATGTTGGCTCGATGAAAGTTGTTCGGGTGCACTCCTTGGCTGACGCGATTACATGGCTGATGGACAAAAAGTAAGGCGCCTTTGGCGCCCAATACAAAACAAAAAAAGGACGCTCGATTGAGCGTCCCTAATTTCCGTTATTCAATTGGCCTTATTTTTCGCCCGGTCTCTTGAAACCGTAAGCGCGCGGGTCAAAACCGGCCGGGAACTTGGTTCTTTCGTTGTAGAACACCTTCTTGGCGGTGAACTTTTCAATCTTTGCACCGGTCAAGTCTGCACCGGAGAAGTCCACGTCTTCCATCTTGGTGTCTGCGTCGATCTTGACACCTTCCATCTTAGCATTGAGGAAGGTAACCTTGATGAGCTTTGCACCAGAGAAGTTTGCACCGGAGAGCTGAGCATTGTTGAATGCGGAGCGTTCGATGGTGGAGTTGGCGAAGACTGCCTTGGTGAGGTCGGCGTTGTCGAAGATGTCCTTGAAGACGTAGGCACCATCGAACACGGCCTTCATGAGTTCTGCGTAGTTGAACACGTTCTTGCTCACGTTGGCATCGAAGAAGGAAGCCTTGTTGAGCTTGGTCTTGTCGAAGGAGCTCTTGGAAACATCGCCCTTGTCGAAGATAACGCCGTTCAAGTCCTGGTTGTTGAACTTCATGTTCTTGACCTTGGACTGGGCGAACTTGGCCTTCTGGAGCTGCGTTCTGGAGAGGTCCACGTCATTGAAGGTGGTCAAGGAAAGGTCTGCTTCCTGGAGGTTCACGTTGTTGAACGTTGCACCGCCGAATTCAGCCTGAGAAAGACCGGCCTTGGCGAAGTTCACGTTGTTGAGCTTGACGCCCTTGAAGTTTGCAGCGATGAGGTTGCAAGCCGTGAAGTCCGTCTTTTCCATGGTGGTCTTGCGGAGGTCGCTGTTAGCCATCAAGGAACGGGAGAAGTTCGTGTTGGTGAGGTTTGCCTTGCTGAAGTCGGCACGGGTAAGGTCCATGTCGGTTGCAGAAGCCTGGGTGAGGTCAGCCTTGCTGAAGTCGCATTCGTCAGAAACCTTCATGGCGTCCATACGAGCGTTCTTGAGGTTGGCCTTCGGGAATTTACTGTCGAGAAGCGTTGCACGATAGAGGTTTGCGCCTTCGAGGTTTGCTCCTTCGAAGGATGTCGAACGGATGTCGGCACCGCTAATCGTTGCGCCCTTGAGGTTGGCGTTTTCGAAGTTCGCCTTGCTGATCACAGCATTGCGGAACGAAACTTCCGGAAGGTTTGCTTCTTCGAAGTCCGGGGATTCACCGTTGCAGCGCTGGAAGTCTGTAACGCCCTTGACGGCTCTGGACTTCTGGAACTGGTAGTTGGTAATCTTCTTATCGCGGAAGGATGTGTTCAGGTCTTTACCTCTGAAGTCTTGCGCAGAGACGTTGAGCGCAAGAGCACTAAGGAGGCAGAGACCAAATTTATAGACGTTCTTCATATTCATAGTCAAATTCCCTTTATGAAAAAGTAAATCAAATAACGGATAGCCCTAAAATAACTAAAAAAATTGCAAAACTACCAATGAAAAATAAAAAGTGACCAAATAAATACTAATTTTACGTTGAAATGACAACTTTTCGTTCAAATTCTTACAATGCGGTGATTTGCGGTGCAGGTCCGGCCGGTCTTATGGCGGCTTATCAGCTAGGAAAATTGACAGGCTGTGGCGGACGAATTCTTCTTTTGGACAAAAAAGAACCTTGGAAAGAGCCCATTTTTTGCGCCGAAGCTGTATCTACCCATCGTTTGAACGAATTGTGGCCGATTGACGAGTCCTGGGTGCGTGGAAGTATCTCCGGTATTTACTTTACATCGCCCAAGGGTTACAAGGCTGAATTTTACAGTAAAGATTGCGGTCGCTTGCTCGATCGATCCAAATTCCATCATGCGATTGCCGATGCTTGCGTTGAAGCGGGGGTGGAATGTCGCTTTGACGCTCTTGTCAAAAGTATTTCGCGTAGCGAAAATGGCTGGAATTTGAATGTCCAGGTGGGCGAAGAATTCTTTGAAATTTCTGCAAAAACGGTCATTGATGCAACTGGGCCGGGCTGCCGCCTCACTCGAGGAATCCCGTGCCTAGAAGGGATTGAATCGGGCGATACCGATTTGGAACCGGGTATTTTTGCTGTGGCCGAGGGTATTGAGCACAAGCGTGACCATATCGACCTGTTTTACGGAAGTGAATTCCCGGGTGGTTACGGTTGGATTTTCCCACGTGATGGCAAGGAAGTGAATATTGGTTTTGTTCTTGCGAAAGATGCAAAGCCCGATATGCCTTTGCGTGAAAAACTCAAACATTTTATTGATACCCATTATCCTGGAGCAAGTATCAAGGCTATTTATGGTGGCATGATTGCTTGCGGGCAGTCCAATAAACCGCTTGCAAAGTGCGGACTCTTTAAGGCGGGGGATGCTGCAAGTTGCGTAAACCCGATGAGCCGTTCGGGGATTGTCGAGGCTCTTTTGAGCGGAAAGATTACGGCGGAAGCTGTTTATGAGTGGCTGAATGCCTCTGATGATGATGCCCGAGTTCGCATCGAAGCTTCTGTCCTTGACCGCTGGATGGCCTCTTTGGGCAAGTCTCATTTGCAGATTGCAAGGGCAAAGCCCGGGCTTGCCAAAATCAAGGATGAACAGTTTGACAAGGCGGCGGAACGCTTGTCGAAACTCCCGCGCGAAAAGCAGACGTTGCTCCGGATTTTCTTTGCTGTGCTGTGGTCTTGCCCGTCTGTAATTTGGAAAATGCGTTCTTTTTTGCATTAGTATGAGTATGTCAGAAAGTATTGTTGATCGTCAAGAAAAAATTAGGGCCAAGTTCGCCTCGTTTAGCGACCCCGATGACAAGTGGAAATTCCTCTTGGATTTGGCTCGCGAGCACAAGGGCATGGATGCTTCGCTTAAGGCGGAAAAGTTCATTATCCAGGGCTGTGCCTCGACGATGTATCTTGTGCCGAAATTTGAAAATGGAAAGATTCATTTTGAAATGGATGTCGAAGGCGGTACGACGAATCCGCTCATTAGCCGTGGTCTCGGTGCGCTTGCATTGCAGATTTTCAATGACATGACTCCGGCTGATATTCTTTCGGTGGATCCGACATTTTTCCAGCAGATTGGTTTGAATGTAGGGCTTTCACCTACACGCTCGAACGGATTTGCAAGCCTGATGAAACAGATTTATTTATATGCACGCGTCTTTGACGCAATTTCAAAAAAATAGGACTAATCTATGTTTAGTTTTTTGAATGGAAAGAGCCCGTTTGACGAGGCTGAAGAAAAACTGGAAGCTGGTGAAACCGTTAACGGGAGACCGAAGCTTCCGCAGGCGCCGATTATGGGCTGGCAGGACGGCGTGTTCTTGCTGGTGCTTGCCGGCTTAATCGTGGGCGTGTATTACTGGTACCAGTATACAAAGCAGAAAAGCGCAGAAGTATTTGCCACGTGCGACGCTTTGTATGTCGCTGCAGAATCGAATCCTTCGAAGTACGCGGATGCCGAAGTTTGCTATAACGAAACATGGGATTTGAGCTTTGTTAGCGATTCCATGGAAATTCTCCGCCAGAATCGTTTGGGCGCTATTGAAGACTTGCGCAACCAGCAGAAAGACGTCTATGCTGATGCTATGGGCGCCATGGCAGCCCGTGATACCGTTGCTGCATACAACGTTGTGAATGCATACAAGGGTCCGATGCTCTTAAGCCAGGGAGATCGCAAGGACTGGGAAAAGATTGTCAATAGTGATGCCGTCAAGGCTTGTGTTGCTGCGGCCGCTGCTCGTGCCGATTCGATTGCAAGGGAAAAAGCAATTGCGGATTCTTTGGCTCAGGTGGCTGCTGAACTCCGTGCAAAGGCTGTTGCTGATTCTATTGAAAAAGCAAACAAGAAACTCGCTCGCAAGGGTAAGCGCAAGAAGGCTTAATAGGTAATAGGTTGTAGGTTATAGGGGTTAGGGAAATTAGGTATTAAATTTGGCGGCGAAGCCGCGATTATAAATCCTAAGACCTAAAGCCTAATCCCTAGAAACCTTTTCAACTGTAATTTCGCGTTCGGTCTCGGAAACGATTTGGATTTTAACGACGTGGGTGATGCCTGCGTCGTTTTCTTCTAATCGCTCGGGCCATTCGATGAGGCTGATGCCGCTTTCGAGATAGTCCGGATCCATGCCGACTTCATAAAGGTCTGCACCGCCTTCGAGACGGTACAGGTCGAAGTGGAAAATGGGCGGGTTGTTCGGGTATTCGTGGAGGATGGTGTAGGTCGGGGAGCAGACTGTGCCTTCGAAGCCGAGACCTTTGCAGATGCCGCGGCTGATGACGGTCTTGCCTGCGCCGAGGTTTCCGTAAAGGGCGACCTTGTCGCCGACCTTGAGTTCCTTCGCAAATCCAAGCGCCCAGTTGTATGTGTCGTCTTCGGATGAAAAATGCATGATAGTAAATGGGAGGGAATAGGTATTAGGTTGTAGGTTTTAGGTTAATTAGGCGCCTATGGCGCGATTATTATAACCTAATTCCTAAAGCCTATTGCCTAAAACCTTATAGTTTCTCTTTAAACTGCTCGTACGTGAATTTGTGCAGCAGGTGGAACTTGCCGTTTTCGTCGAACTTGCCGATGCTCGGATGACGTACGCCGTTGAAGAACGTGGTCTTGACCATGGTGTAGTGGATCATGTCTTCGAAGATAATGCGGTCACCGACCTTGAGCGGTTCGTCGAAAGAGAAGTCCCCGAGCTGGTCGCCTGCGAGGCAGGAATTGCCTGTGAGCTTGTACGTGTGAGCCTTTTCGCCAGGGAATGCTGCGCCGATGACGCTCGGACGGTACGGCATTTCGAGGCAGTCCGGCATGTGGGCGCTGATGGAAACGTTGAGTATGGCGATGTCCATTTCGTTGTGGACAATGTCGCCAACGCTTGCGACGAGTTCACCGGTCTGCCAGCCGATGGCTTCGCCCGGTTCCATGATGACTTGCAAGTGCGGGTAACGTGCGGAGAAATCCTTGAGAATGCGCACGAGTTCGTCGCGGTGGTAGTCCTTGCGGGTGATGTGGTGGCCACCGCCGAAGTTCACCCACTTCATTTGCGGGAGGTACTTGCCGAAGTGCTTTTCAAATGCGGCGAGAACGCCTTCGAGAGCGTCAGCGTCTTGTTCACAAAGTGCATGGAAGTGGAGACCGTCAATGCCGTCGAGAAGTTCGGGCTTGAATTCTTTTTTGGTCACGCCGAGGCGGGAATATTTACCGCAAGGGTTGTAAATGTCGGTTTCGACTGTCGAAAATTCCGGGTTCACGCGGATGCCGGCACTGACGCCGTGGGCAAGCGTCTTGTCCTTGAAACGCAGCCACTGCGAAAAGCTGTTGAATGTGATGTGGTCGGCTTGATCGAGGATGGCGTCGATTTCGTCGTCTTCATAGACGGGGGCAAAGACGTGGACTTCCTTGTTCATCTCTTCGCGCGCGAGGCGGGCTTCGTTGAGGCTAGAGGCGGTGGCGCCGGCGAGGTATTCGCCGATGAGCGGGAAAGAACGCCAGAAGCTGTAACCCTTGAGGGCGCAGATGATTTTGACGCCGGTCTTTTTCTGGATATCGTCGAGGATTTCCATGTTGCGGCGGAGACGCGTTTCGTCAAGTACGAAACAGGGACTTGGAACTTGAGAATAGTCGAGCATGGTAAGAAAGATAGAAATTTCATTGATATTCTGATTTGAGTTTTATTATTTGAACTATGTTAAATGATGAAGTTATTTTTTTGTATGATTGGTTATAATGAGTTTTACTTTTGAGGGCGTTGAATGAATGTCGCTTTGTGGTTTTATTTGCTGCTTTATAATGTCTATTTGACATGTAGTTTAGTGAGCTTGCCCTATGATTTTATTCCGTTTAAAGTAGATCATAATATCATAAGTGGTTACCTATTGTTTGCTACGATTGTCATCTTTTCATTGCGACCATTTTTTGTTAAAAAATTAAACCATCTAGTTTTACTTTTGGCTTCTTCATTGTTTGTTTCTGCTATTGTAGCGAGTGTTGATATTAAGGCTGCATCTGTTTATGTTGCTTTGCCCTTAGTGATCATGTCATTGATTTTAATTCCGATTGCTTTTTGTAAAAGGCTGAATCGATTAAATGAAAAAAGTTGGATTATTATGCCTTTGGCAATCTTGTTTTTTATATTGATTTATATAGGGAAAAGATACTTTCCGCAATGGGTTGGTCCTTATGATTTTTATGTTGCGTTAGAGTTTGGATGTGTTATTGCATTTATCTATTCTCTTGTACAAAATTCAATCTATATCATTAGAAAAGTTTTAAAGGAATAAAGTTGAAACTCTCAAAATTTTCTATGGTTATGTTCGAATAATCGGAGGCTTGTTTTGCGGCGATTGTTGATTGGTTTTATAGCGTTGGTGATTTTGATTGTGTTGCTGTGCGTGGCGACGCTTTGCTTTGGCGCGGTGAACATTCCGTTTTCGTCGGTGGTGCAGGCGCTGTTTAGCCCAGGTGCGGATGTTTCGTCGAACATCTTGTGGAACTTGAGAATCCCGCGAATGATTGCTGCGATTTTGGCGGGTGCGTCGCTTGCGGTGTCGGGCTTGTCGCTACAGACGGTATTCCGGAATCCGCTCGCGGGGCCGTTTGTACTTGGCATTAGCAGTGGTGCTAGTCTCGGTGTGGCGCTTGCGCTTTTAGCGGGTATTGGCTTTGGAAGCGTCGGTGTGCTAGGCTCGGCGGCACTTGGGGCTTTGCTTGTGACGCTTGTCGTGATGTTTGCGGCGACGCGTTTTGCGCAGACGGGCGTGCTTTTGATTGTTGGGCTTTTAACGGGCTACTTTATCGATTCGATTGTAAGCGTCTTGATTGCAGGGAACTCTTCGGAATCGTTGCGCGTTTATGTAGCGTGGGGCATGGGAAGCTTTGGGCGCGTGACGCTTGGTGATGTCTGGATTTTTGTGGCAGCAGTGCTTGTGGGATTAGTGATGATTGGCGTTTCATTGCGGTATTTGAATGCTGCGCTTTTGGGAGATGATTTTGCACATGGGCTTGGGCTGAACGTGAAGTGTTCTAAGATTTGTGTATTGCTCGGGGCGAGCCTTTTGGCGGGGGCAACAACTGCATTTTGCGGGCCGGTGGCGTTCATCGGAATTGCGGTGCCGCATTTAGCTTATTTGCTTTTCAAGACGACAAACCATCGTGTGCTTTTGCCGGGGGCTGCTTTGTGTGGAATGGCGCTTGCGCTTTTGGGTGGACTTTTCCCGGCCTCGGTGCCGCTGAATGCAGTGCTTTCTCTGGTGGGTGTTCCTGTGATTATGTGGGTTCTTGTGCGCGGTTCCGGTTCGCGGATTTAGGGGGCTTTATGACGAATGTTGAATCGCAGAACATTTTGCTGGAATGTAAGGATTTGCTTGTCGGCTATGGCAAGGCGCTTGAAACAATGAAAAGCCCGTTTGATTTTTCACTCTCGTCGGGAACAGTTGTTGCTTTGATGGGCGAGAATGGTTGCGGCAAAAGTTCGTTGTTGAAAACTTTTGCAGGTTTGCTTTCGCCGGT
The DNA here is from genome assembly GCF_900142485.1 of Fibrobacter sp. UWB12. Taxonomy (NCBI): domain Bacteria; kingdom Pseudomonadati; phylum Fibrobacterota; class Fibrobacteria; order Fibrobacterales; family Fibrobacteraceae; genus Fibrobacter; species Fibrobacter sp. UWB12. The sequence continues at coordinate 344,834 of NZ_FRAZ01000001.1, forward strand.
GGCGGGAATGGTTTCGCTAGAGGGCAAAACGCTTACAGAGTGGGCTCCGCGTGAACGTGCTCAGGCTATTTCGCTTGTGCGGATGTCGAGCGCGGTACCGCCTCGCATGAGTGTGAGCGAATTTGTGCGCTTGGGACGTTCGCCGTATTCTGGAATTTTTGACAGCCGTACGGATGAAGATAACCGCATTGTCAAAGAATCGATGGATCTTTTGGATGTGGCAAATTTTGCAAATCGTCCGATTGCTGAATTGAGTGATGGCGAACGCAGCCGTGTGTTTTTGGCGGAAGCGGTCGCGCAACAGGTAAAGGTTTTGTTGCTTGATGAACCGAATGCGTTCTTGGATATTCCGCGTAGTCATGCGCTGTTCCGTTTGCTCAAGAAAATTGCTATGGAACGTCAAATGGGCATTATTGTTTCGACTCATTCTGTGGAATACGCGGAACGCTATTGCGATAAAATTATGGTTGTGAATGGAGGTGCTGTGCGTGTGGCGCCTACAGCCGATGCTCGAAAAACGGGCTTGTTAGATTGGACGGAAACTTTCGAATAATTTATATTTAAATTGTTTTAAAGAGGATTTGTTTATGATGAATAAATTACAATTACTTCGTTCGTTTCTTGCCACATGTTTGATATTTAGTTTTATTACAATCTTGGTGGCGTGCTCGGAGTCCTCAACACCATCGGCTACGTCGGAATCATGGGGCGAAAAACATTTCTTGTGGAAAGTGTCTGATGAAAATTCTTCTGTGTGGCTGTTGGGAAGTATCCATATAGCAGATGCTTCGTTTTATCCGCTCCCTTCGGTGATTGATTCGGCTTTTGCGACCGCAAGTGAACTTGCTGTTGAACTAAATACAAGTGATGAAAGAGTTATGAATGACCTTCAATGGCAGGTGAAAGTGCGGGGAGAACTTGCCGGGGAAAAGTTGCGGGATGTATTGCCTGCGGAATTGTGGAACTCTTTAGATAGTGTTTGTAAGTCTTGGGGCTTGCCTATAAGTGCTTTTGAAACGAAACGCCCCTGGGTGGTTGCTTCGACAATCAGCACTTATGCGTATATGATGGCAGGAATGAAAACGGAATATGGAATTGACAATGTGTTTATAAAAAATGCAAATGCGAGTGGCAAACCTATCATCAGTTTAGAAACTGTTGAGGAACAGATTGATGCTCTTGCTGGTTATTCGTACTCGGATTCGGCTGGCATCTGTTTTTTGAAGTCAACCATGCGTGAACTTCCCAAAGCTAGAACTATGATGAGGGATCTTGTACACGCATGGAAATCTGGCGATGATGAATTGTTGAATCTTTTGTTGAGTGAAGATAATACAGAAGACTATACGCCAAGCGAATTGCAATTTATGGAAGAATTGACGCAACATATTCTTGTAGATCGTAATGCGAACATGGCTGATTCTGTTGCAAGTTTTTTGCGTGACGATCGAAACGTTTTTGTCGTAGTGGGTACAGCTCATTTGGCTTTTGAAAAAAATAATGTGATTGAAAACCTTAGAAATCGTGGCTATATTATTGAACGCTACTAAAGTCTATTTGTAGTTGTTTTTTGTAGAATTATATTATGAATAGACGATACATTTTGTTTGCTTTGCTTTGTGCGTATTGGACATCTTGTTTAATCGCATGTTCGGGAACTTCAAAAAGAAATGAAGTTCAGCCTGAAAGCAAACATTTTTTGTGGAAAATTTCTGATGAAAACTCTTCGGTGTGGGTGCTGGGGAGTATTCATTTGGCGGATTCCTCGCTTTATCCGCTTGCACCTGTGATTGATTCTGCGTTTGCTCGTGCTGAGGAACTTGCTGTTGAAATCAACATGAACGATGAAGAAGTCGCGAAAGAGATTGGTAAGGAATCGGTTTCTCAGGGAATGCTTGAAGATAAGTTGCTCCGTGATATATTGCCGCCAGAAATGTGGAAGTCTTTAGATAGCCTTTGTGCGGTCTGGGATATTCCTATGGTGGTATTTGAAAAAATGCGCCCCTGGCTTGTAGCGACAACGCTTAGTGCGTATGCATTTGAACAGGCTGGATTGAATCCTGAATACGGGATTGACTATGTGCTTTTGGATAGAGCTGCGTCAGATGGCAAGGCTATTGTGGGTTTGGAAACAGCGGAAGAACAGATTAGCGCACTTGCTGATACAACGGAATCGGATTCGGCAGGTGTGTATTACTTAAAGACAACCTTGCGAGAAATTGCTGAATTTGAAACGCTTGTGAAAAACTTGATTCACGCCTGGAAAACGGGTGATGACGATTTGTTGCGTAGCTTGTTGAACAAAGATGATGAAGAATATGAAAGCGAGGAATCGTCTTCTAGCGATCAGAAGTTCAAGGATGAAATTGAACAACGTATTTATGTGAACCGCAATGCAAAAATGGCGGAGTCCATTGCGGCATTTTTGCGTGAGGATAGAAACGTTTTTGTAGTTGTTGGCGTTGCGCATTTGGCGCTTGAAAAGGATAACGTCATAGACGCTTTGCGCAAACGCGGCTTTAAAATTGAACGTTTTTGACGCTTAAGCCAAGGCGTGCAAGACGGTTGTAAAGTGCGGTGCGGTTCATGCGAAGCCGCTCGGCGGCAAGGCTTACGGAACCATCGCAATTGCGGATAGTTGCTTTTAGAAATTCTCGTTCTTCGTCGAGTTGCATGTCGCGAAAATCATCATAGCTATCGGCGTTGAATGCTTTGATTGCCGCGTGGCTAGCGCTTGAAAAATCTGTTTTTTTGTGGTTGTCTTCGTCAATTTGCAGGTCTTCGGGCCTTAAAACGCCGGGGTCCGTAAAGCAGAGCGCGCGTTGAATGACGTTTTCAAGTTCACGGATGTTGCCTGGCCAATTGTGATTTTGAAGTTTTTTCAAGGCTTCGGGCGAGAGCGTGTACGGTTCGCCTGCGGGCGCATATTGGCGGATAAAGTAATTGGCGAGATCTTCGATGTCTTCTTTTCGATCGCGGAGCGGTGAAAGCTGCATCGGGATAACGTTCAGACGGTAATAAAGGTCTTCGCGGAATCGTTTCTCGAAAATTTCTTCTTTCAAATCGCGGTTCGTGGCAGCGATAATGCGTACGTCTATGTGGCGGGTTTTGTTGGCTCCGATGGGGCGGATTTCGTGATTCTGGATGACACGCAAAAGCTTGACTTGAGCGTGCAACGGCATGTCACCGATTTCGTCGAGGAATATGGCACCGCCGTTCGCATCTTCGAAAAGCCCGATGCGTTCGTTTTGTGCTCCAGTGAACGCTCCGCGTGTGTGGCCGAAAAGTTCGCTCTCAAATAGCGCTTCGGGAATGGCGCTACAGTTGACTGTGACGAATTTGTCGTAAACGCAGGCGATGGCGCGAGCAATGAGATCTTTGCCGACTCCAGATTCTCCTTGGATGAGTACGGGGCCTGTGTGCAAAATAGCGCGTTCGACGTTCTTGCGCAAACGTTGCATTGCTTCGCTCTTACCGACGAGGTGCGACATTCTTTCACGGAAAATGCGCTTTGCGTTATAGATTTCCTTGAGACGCGAAATTTTGCTCATCAAGTGTAAACGGAGCGCTTCGGTCGAGAGAATGGCGTCGTAGAGCTTGCTTGAAATGTTTGTGTGCTTTTCGGGTGATTCTGCATAGGCGAGAATCATGGAGTCCGGATTGTATTCGCGAAGCTCCGAAAGCAGTTCTGCATTTTTTGCAGTAAAGGAATCTAAGTCCCAAATGACGATGGGGGCAAGTGTAGCGCGGAGCGAGTTTGCTATTTCGGAGACTCCGTCATTTAGGGGCGAATGAACATCGACTTTGTTGTCCACAGAAGAAAGCACATCCAAGATGAACGAGGATGTTGCAGTTTCTTTTGTGAAAAAATCGATGGAAGATTGCACGTTTTACTTGCCCAGTTCCTTGCTGCGGTTCGTGCCGGCGACAACAGCCTTGATAAGCGTGCTGCGGAATGCACCTTCTTCGAGAGCGTCGATGCCTGCAATTGTCGTGCCGGCCGGAGAGCAGACCATAGCGCAGAGGTCGCTGGGGCTCTTGCCGGACTGCTTGACGAGTTCAACGCTACCTTCGATAGTGCCGAGGGCGAGCTTGAGGGCGACATCGCGGGTGAGGCCAGCCTTCACTCCACCGCGGGTAAGTCCTTCGATGAATTCAAAGACGTATGCCGGAGCGCTGCCGGAAAGTCCAGTAACAGCATCCATGAGGGATTCTGCAACGCGGCAGGTCACACCGATGTTACCGAAGATTTCTTCTGCAATCTTGAGCGTTGCTTCGGAAACGCCGTCGGTAGCAAGGCCCACAGAGCCCTTGCCAACGGTAAGCGGCAAGTTCGGCATCACGCGGAGAACCTGATTCTTTTCGCCAAGAACTTCGATGAGGCTCTTGCGGACAACGCCAGCCATGATGCTGATGAAGGTCTTTTCGCTTTTGAGCGTTGCTGCTGCAGCCTTCCATTCGGCAGCGACGAGCTTGAAAATCTGCGGCTTGACGCAGAGGAACGTGACGTTTGCTTTTTCGATACCTTCGGCAAAGCTAGAAACGCGGACACAACCGAGGGCGCTTACGGCTTCGGCAGCCTTGTCGCTTGGATCAAAGAAGAAAATGTTCTTGGCATCTGTGCCTGCGTTCAAAAGACCGCGGAGGATGGCTCCGCCCATGTTACCAGTACCGGCAAAGAAAATCGTATTGTTCATTTTTATTCCTTTTTTAAAGCTTAATGGATTGCTTCAGCGCTTCGCTTCACGTAATGACGAAAGTTGTGTTCGCTTTTAGCAATGACGTTACGATTGTAAACGTAAAAATTTTTTGTTTGTAAAAAGGCGATGCCGGCACAAAGTCCGGCATGACAGAGGTGGTAAAAAGGGGATGCCGTCCCAAATGAGGTCTCCAGAAATTATAGATCCTATCGCCTTCGGCTCCAGGATGACAAACTGGGGGACGTCGTAATGAAAAAAAACGGAACGCCTTGTGAGCGTTCCGCTAAATTCTTTTTTAGACTTTCGGTTTGGAGAGAACGGCGAGGAGTTCTGCGTTCGTCTTGAGTTTACTCATGAGCTTGAGCAGGTTCTCCATAATGCCTGTTTCCGTCTCGTTCTGACTGCCACGTCTGAAGTTCCAGGCGGCATTCTGTTCGAGGAGCGAAAGCAAGCGTTCTTCCTTGCGGGTGCCGGACTTGAACACGTCAATGGCGGGCCAAATGCGCTTTTCTGCGATGCGGCGGTCAAGCACGAGTTCCATGTTGCCGGTGCCCTTGAATTCTTCGAAGATCACTTCGTCCATGCGGCTACCCGTTTCGATAAGGGCGGTACCGATGATGGTGAGTGAACCATTCTTCTGGACTTCTTCGCTGATGGAACCGTCTTCGTTCTTGACCGTGCGAATCTTGTCCTGAATCTTACGGGCGGCACCGAAGAACTTCTTCGGGAACTGCATGGCGTTAGCGTCCACACCACCAGACAAAATCTTACCGGAGTGCGGAATCACAACGTTGTTTGCACGAGCGAAACGCGTGATGGAGTCGAGCAAAATCACGACGTCCTTCTGGCTTTCGACGAGGCGCTTTGCCTTTTCCAAGACCATGTTTGCCACGCGGGTGTGGTGCTCGGGCGGTTCATCGAACGTGGAGGCGACGACTTCGGCCTTGATTTCGATACCCTTTTCGGCTGCCTTTTCCTTGATGTCCGTGATGATGTCGCGCATTTCGGTGACTTCTTCCGGGCGTTCATCGATGAGGAGCGTGATGAGGATAATTTCAGGATGGTTCTTCGCGATGGCGCGGGTCACGTTCTGCAAGAGAACGGTCTTACCGGTACGCGGAGGAGCGAGGATGATACTGCGCTGACCCTTACCGATCGGGGAGAACAAGTCCATGATACGGGTGCTGTATTCCGTTTCGTTCCATTCGAGGTGGATCTTTTCTTCCGGGTGAATCGGCGTTAAATATTCGAATGCCACGCGGCGGCGCATCTTGTCCGGTTCTTCAAAGTTCACGCGGTCGATGCGGCGCATGGAGAAGTATTTATCTTGTTCGCGAGGCGTGCGCACAAGGCCTTCAATCGTATCGCCAATCTTGAGGTTGAATTTACGGATAAGGTTTTGGCTCACGTAAACGTCATCCGTGCTGGTCTGGTAGTTCTGATCCGGCATGCGGAGGAATCCGTGACCCTGCGGCGTGACTTCGAGAACGCCTTCCGTATAAATGATATTGCCTTCGTTTTCGAGGCTCTGCAAAATGTAGTTGAGGGACTGCTTGCGCATTCTGCGGAAGTCCACTTCCTTTTGCACGGCGAGTTCCTGGAGTTCGCTCATGGAGAGCTTGCGGAACTTGAGCCAGTTTTCCTTTGCCTTTAAAATAGCTTCGGAACCTGGAGCCGGGAGCGTTGCAGAGTCGTCAACAAATTCTTCTTGCTGGAAATTGCGGTTGTTGCGGTTGTTCTTGTTGAACTTGTTGTTCTTATTGAACTTACCGTTCTGGAATTTTCCGTTTTGGTTGTTGAAGCGGCGGTCATCTTGACCTTCGCCGTTTTGAGCCTGTGCTTCACCTTGCTGTTGAGCGTTCGGGTCTGCTGTTGCTTCACCCTGAATCGGAGCGGATTCTGTTGCTTGAACAGCCTGTTCGCCTGCGTTTTCGGCGGCGAAGATTGTTTGTTCGCCAAGTTGCTCGTTCGATGTTTCGCTGTAAGGTGCGGTATTCGTGTAAATCGGTTCAGAAATAGCGTCGATGTTTGCTACGCCGTATTGTTCAGCGAGTCGCTTTTCGGCTGCGGCAATGCCATCAACCGGCTGTCTCTTTTCTTGAAATTCAGGTTCGACTTCGGCTTGATCGTTTTGTTCGAATTCGGGTTCTTTGCGAGCCTTAGTCTTGGGATTTGGCTTTCTGCCACGGCGCTTCGGCTGCGGAGCTTCTTCTGTATTCTCAGGGAGCTTGTCGGGTGTGCCGAGGTATTCAGGAACAGGAATTCCTGTGCTTTCGGGATAAACGATGTCGGTCAAGGACTTTTCCTGACTATTTTGTTCTAAACTCTGATTCTTAGGTGTTCTGGGCACGATAGCGTCCTATAATTGAATTTCAATAAAATGAAATAGACTAATATAGTGAATGGATAATAAGGGCTTGCAGCCCCTTAAAATTTATTGATGATTAAAATTATTACGTTCCGAAATGGCGGAACGGGTTAAAAGATACATAATAATTTGTGAAATGTCATAAAAAAAGTTTTTTTTATGAAAAAATATTGCGAGTTCTTAGTTCTTAGTCACTAGTTATTAGTTGTTAGAAAAATTTTTTAATCACTAGTAACTAATGACCAATGACTAACGTCCAATGACTAGTATCTATTAACTAAAAAATGACTATATTTGGGGGCGTGGAATCCTTAAACAGAGTATATATAGCACTTGGAAGCAACCTTCCTGACCGCTCGGCCCACTTGAAAGCTGGGAGGGATATGCTCTGCCGCGTGAGCGCGGGTGGTTGGGTCGAAAGCCCGATTTATGAAACTCCTCCTATTGGACCGGCAGGTCAAGGGCCTTATTTTAATCAGGTGGTGAGTTTCTGGTACGATGGTGACCCGACGAAACTCTTGTATTACTTAAAGGGTTCCGAACTTATTCTTGGGCGTAAGGACCGCGGACATTGGAATTCTAGAGAAGTAGACCTGGATTTGTTGTTCTTTGGACGTGAAATTTGCACAGGCCGCCCGACAATTCCGCATCCGCAGGTTTACAACCGTCAGTTCGTGCTCGTGCCGTTGAACGACATTGCTCCGGACTGGGTGGACCCAAAGACGAACAAGGCAGTAAAGGACTTGCTTTCAGAACTGCTTCAGCGTGAAGATAAAATTCCGTTCCGTGTCATAAAAGGGGAGGAACCCTGATGCTTGCAGACAAGAACATTCATTTTATGGCAATTGAAGGTGTGATTGGCGTTGGTAAGACTTCGCTTGCGCGCGCCATTTGTGAACGCTGGAACGCGATGTTTATCGAAGAAAATTTTGCTGACAATCCGTTCTTGCCCAAATTTTACGAGAACCGCTCGGCGTACGCCTTCCAGACGCAGTTGTTCTTTTTGCTTGACCGTTTTAAGCAACTTCAGAATTCTGCGCTGCAGAGTGACTTGTTCCACGATTTGCTGGTGAGCGATTATACGTTCGACAAAGACCGCATCTTTGCCTCGCAGAACCTCACCGAAAACGAACTTACAATGTATGACCAAGTGTCGAACGCCTTGAACCACGATATCCGCAAGCCGGACTACGTTGTCTATTTGCAGGCGAGTGTTTCTACACTTTTGAAACGCATCAGGGGCCGTGGCCGCGCGATGGAAAAGACCATTGACGGTAACTACCTGAGCGATTTGCAGGACCGCTACGACCATCATTTTTGGCATTATACCGACGCTCCTGTGCTGATAATCAACACTGATAATATTGATTTTGTTCATAACGAAAGCCATTTGCAAATGGTATTGAACGCGATTGCGTCCTGCCCAAGTCAAACGACTTATTTTGTTCCAGAAGGTATCTAATCATGCAGATAATTAAGTCTATCGATTCCCTACGTCAAACGCTTGCACCTCTTGCGAAAGAAGGGAAAAGAATCGGTCTCGTTCCAACGATGGGTGCACTCCATGAAGGTCATGGCGCTCTTATCAAGGCTTCCGTGAGCGAGTGCGATGTGACTGTTGTAAGTGTGTTTTTAAACCCTATCCAGTTCGGCAAGAACGAGGATTTGGACAAGTATCCCAAGCGCTTGGAAGCCGATGCAAAACTTGCGGAATCGATAGGTGCCGACTTTGTTTTTGCTCCGTCTGTCGCAGAAATGTACCCTGATGGCGATCCGATGACGCTTGTTCGTGATGAACAACTCGAATCGATGTATTGCGGTGCTTACCGCCCGGGACACTTCCGTGGCGTGCTGACGGTCGTTTCCAAGTTGTTCCTGATTTCGGGTGCAAACGATGCCTTCTTTGGCGAAAAGGATTACCAGCAGGTGTTCTTGATCGAAAAGATGGTGAAGGATTTGAACTTTAACATCAAGATTCACCGCGTGAAGATTGTTCGTGAAGAAAGCGGCCTTGCTCGTTCTAGCCGTAACGAATACTTGACCGACGAAGAACGCGCTCAGGCTCTTGGCATTTACAATGGTTTGAAGGCTGCTAAGGCTGCTTACGAAGCGGGTGAACGCAGCGTTTCGAAGATTCGTGACATTGTCGTGAAGTCCATCGTGGCTGCTCGCGGCGTTGTTCAGTATGTCGAAGTTGCAAGCCAGAAAACTTTGCAGAAGTGCAATGGCGCCTTGGGCGAAGATAAAGCTGTTATTTTGGCAGCCGCATTCTTCGGCAAGACGCGCCTTATTGACAATATGGAATTGAACTAGTTACTTCTCAGTAGCAGTAAACACACCGTCCCATTTATCGCCCGCGATTGTGGGCGGTTTTTGTTTATAGGCGGTACAGCGGTTGATATAGACTAGGCTTGGGCATGTCTTGCTTCCGGGATCGCGCTCCGGTAAATGCGGCTCGAATTCCAAACATTGGGTAAAGAGCTCGATTGCCTTGTCCCATTCCATGGCAAGGTATGCTTCACGAGCTTGTTCCCAAATTGAAACGAGCTTATTCAAGACCATTGCATTGTCATCGTTTGCGTAGGCCAAAAATTCGAATGTCTCGACCGGTTTGTCTTTACCGACAACGCGGATAAAGTCAAGTGAGCGGTAGATGTATTTGTCGTTTTTACCTTGCTCCACAAGTTGATCGACTGTATTCTTGCATACATGAATGTATGCGCCGTATTGCTTTGCGACACTTTCTAGGCGAGCGGCGAGGTTCACTTCGTCACCCATCATGGTGAAGTTCTTGCGCATGTTGGAACCCATGTTACCCGTCACTATGTAACCTGTGTTGATGCCGATTCTCATGTGCATCTCGTGTACAACCTTGGGCCATTTTTTACCTTCGCTAATCCATTTTTTGCGGAGCCTCAATAGCTCGCGTTGCATGTCGAGAGCCGTTTCGCAGGCGCGCATGGCGGGGTCATCAAGGTCCTTAATCTTCTTTTCCCATCGAGCTCCAAAGAATGCGATGATGGCGTCTCCTTCGTATTTGTCGAGAGCGCCTTTGTTTTTAACCGTAAGCACGTCAGTCATTGCTGTCAGGTATTCGTTCAACAGTTCAACGAGTTTGCTTGCACTGCCAATCTGTTCGGAAAAAGTCGAGAATCCTTGAATGTCGGTGAAGTACGCGGTAATCACGGATTCTTCACCGCCGAGTTGCGGCATGTCTCCGCTATCGACAATTTCATCGATGAGTTCCGGAGCCATGTACTGCTTGAAAGAATTTGTAATAAATTTCTTTTCTCTATTTTCAAAAAATGCTTGCACGACCATGGCAAAGGTGTTTGTCACAATTATTGTGAGTAGTGGCCTTGATACCCCGATGTAGATGTTGTGCTTGAAGCAAATGTAGGCTGATAATGTATAAAGAATGATTATAATGACTGCTGAAATTAGTGATATAATGCTACTGCAGTAAAGCCCGATGAGCATACAGATAATAGCGATTAAGATTACAATGTAGCATTGGTAATCTTCTTTTAAAATCGTTAAGTATTCGTCTTCGAGAATGTTCTTTATAATGTTGGCATGGACGAGAATGGCCGGGAGATTTTCTTCGTGGGGGCCATTTACAATATCAAGAAGTGCAGAAACGGAGGAACCGAGAATAAACGTTTTTCCGGCGTGTTGGTCGATATTTGTAGAATCCTTGTAGACATCATAATAGGATACATGCTTGAAAGTTCTTGCTTCTGGCGAAATGAGGTTGAATCGACCTTTGTACTTAATAAGATATTTGCCGTGCTTGTCAATGGGAATGCGCTTGTATGGGCCAAATCGGAGTTCTTCGCCGGGCTTTAGATTGTTGATTTGCGCATCGGTAACGCTAGAAATTTCGTTCAGGATTCTATTCGTGAAAAAGCTGAATGAAGCGGACCATTCATTTTTTGCCTTGTTGTAACTTATATTCATGTAGTGAGACAAATGCTTGTGCTCACCGATTCTGATTTTGCGGTAGCTGGGTTCGTAAAAATGAATCGTCTTGAGAACGCTTGGCGTAATACTGATTTCGTTATCTTCTTTATCCGTGATGATGTAAATGTTTTCGTCATCTTCGCTTTTTTTCATTGCAAATCCATGACCTAAATCAACGGATTCGCTTTCATTTACTTTTTCAAAAATGTCTTCTGAAAGTTTTCGTAAAATTCTTGAGAGCGTGTCGTTTGCATGTTGGTCATCATCGACAAAGAAATCAAAAACGATGTGTCCGTTATTGTTTCTCTTTGCGGTAATTTTTGATGATGTTTCGACGAGACTTATTTTTTGCACCCCGCTTTCTTTAATTTCTTTCATCTTGTCGCGCAAGCCGATAAACATGGGGTATGTAAAGTTTGGATATGTCGTGTGGAATTCGCCGATGGAATCACGGTAAATCCCGAACGGTTTTCCGATGTCAATGTATTGCCCCATTTTGATTTTGACATCTTTGGGATTCTTGTGGAAAAGGTGCAATATGGTCATCAATGAAAGCGTCGAATAAATGCGCTGTGGGGCGAGCTTTTCATTTTCGACATCTGGGAATTTGTACAACATGTTGATTCGACGAATGGTTCCGTCGTTATCGGGGTAAGCGTTTACGGCTCCAAGACGAGCTCCGGCTTGAGCGAGTTCTGGGAAAATGTTGTCGAGAAGTTGGCGTGATTCAATCTCTTCGGGTTTATCGGCTTGGTTTAATTGGAATGTAGACGAGAAACCGATTTTTTTGGCTCGATCCCAAGTGCTTAGTGGGTACCAATCGCTTTTGTTCTTATAGTACGAGGTGAAGTTCAACAAGTAACTGACGATGCATATTCCCGAATTGCGTGTGGATTCGACGAGCATGGAATCAAAATTATAATAGGACTGGATTTGCGAAAAGAGGTTGACGTGACTTGTATCGGGGGCCAATGTTGTGAGAATGTTTTGGCATTGTTCTGCTCTTCTTTTGCCGAAGTCGGCATCTTTAAAGAGAATATCGAATGCAACTGCAGCAGCTCCGCCTTCGCTTAAATTCTTGATGACTTGCGCATGGATGGATCTGTCCCAAGTGTAGTAGCTGCCTAGTTTTTGCAACGATTTTTCGTCAATATCTACGATGACGATATTTGAATCGTTGTTATCCTTGTTTCCTAGGACTTTGATAGTCTCTTTTTTTTGTTCTTCTTGATATTTCCCGAGGTCGCTTGTTGCTATTGTAGCTGTATCGCCTTCATCGGTCTTTATGATGATGGAATCGCTAACTCCAGTTGTCAATTTGAAAAACTGGTCGTAGAAAATATTTTCTGCCGATTCGGCGGTGTAGTTATCTTGGGGATCTCCGAAAATAATGATGAGGACTACGGCGATAGCCGAAAAGAAGAGCCCCGAAATAAGTTTTTTAAGAAATTTTAAATTTTTTTGATTCATGTCATGAAAAAAATAATAATTGAGTAAATAGTGTCATTTTTTGAGCAAAAATTAAGGCCTAGATTAGACTATATTTAGATATGTAAATAGAGGAGCGTATTTTTGGCTGTTCAGAAGAAAAAAACTGTAAAGAAACCGAAGAAAACTAAAGTTGAACCGAAAAAGAATGTTCAAGAGCCGGATTCGTACTTTATCACGATGATGGTGGGTTATTTGGTGTTGATTGCCGGTGTCGTCCTGTTGCTTGGCTGCATTACGATTTCGATTGTGGGCGAAAATGAAAACTGGCTTGGCAATTATTTTGGGGTTATGTTCCCGGGCTTTATGACGTTCCTGTTTGGGCGTGTGGCGGTTGTCGTGTTTACGGCTGCGCTTGTCCTTTGGGGACTTTTTATTGCGATTGCATCGCTCCGGACGAAGTTGTTGCGATTTGCTGTGGGCGCAAGTTTGCTTGTGGTAAACGTGTCGTTTCTCATGTCACTCAAGAATTTTGGCGTTAAGAGTGTTTCGAATGATGCGCTCTCGATGAGCGGTGGCGTCTTGGGCGAGTTCTTTTTGCAGAACTTGGCGATACCCGTGTTTGGGCGTGTTTCGTTTGTTGCTCCGCTGATTTTGCTTTTGACAACGTTGGCGTTGATTCTTGTTCTTTCGTTTGGCGTGCGTCCGCGTCACTTTAAGTTTGTAGCACAGACGATGCGGTACATGTGCGGTGTGTTTGGACAACGCCGTTCGCAGGGTACGATTGAGGTGGAAACGGTTGAAGTCCCGACAGTAAAGGATAAGAAGGAATCCGAGAAAAAGACGCTCCGCAAAGGCGTGGTGATGGAAGACGAAACGATGATTTTTGTTCCGGATTCCGTGAAAATGCGCAGGCGCGGAAAGGTCGAACCGTTCAATGGTCGTCACAACTGGCTCACGGATGAACTCGATGTAAGCCGCTCGGATATGCAGACTCAAGTCGGGAATGAAGCGTTTGGATTGCCTCAGTATGCGGCGGGAAATGTTCCAGGTAACGCTGTGCCGGGAAATGTTGCGGCGAATGCGCCGATTGGGAATGTGTCTTCTGGGGCTACGTTGGGTGGTGCTGACGATGCTAGCGGAATGGAAGATCCGGAAATTCGTCGTTTGGAAGAAGAACTTCGCTTGAATGAACGCCACATGAATGCGCTCCAGATTTTGGAAATCAAGGAACGCATTGGGGCGTTGCGCCGTGCGCGCGACTTGATTGATTGGGAAAAAGGTCATCGTGGTCGTATGCAGGTTAAGGGCGATGTGCGCCGTAACGGTGATGCCGAAACTCTGAATGCTACAGCCAATGCTGCTAGCGCTGCTCAAAATGAAGCGAATGTGGCTGCACGCCGAACTGCCGAACGGACTGTTGTTGGTCGTGCTGATGTGCCGCAATCCGCGAAACCGCAAACGATGGCGAATACGGTGGTGCGTGATGCAACGCTTTCGGATTCTGTAGCAACGCGTGCTGCAATCCATGCCGAAGATCTTTTGGGTGGCGATGGTGCCTACGTTGAAGATTTCCCGGGAAGCCCGGCTGTTGAAGATGATGAAACCTTTGCTCCTGTAGTTGTGACTGCGGACGAAGTGGGCGAGGAACCGGAATTCGATGAACCGATTCCAAATGCACAGGGACGTTCTCGCGGTGGTGAAGGTCGCGCAAATGCTGGTGAAAGTGCGCGCCCAGCAGCGAAGGCTGTCCAGTCTGCACAAATTCCGCCCGCGCCTACAGCCTCTTACGATGAATACAAAGTTCCAGAAATTTCAAAAATTCTCGACACGCACGAAGTGCAGACGGCCGACTACACCGAAGAAGAGCTGAATGCCATCGGCAAGATGCTTGAAGAAAAACTCGAAAACTTCAAGGTCAAGGGCCGCGTGATCGGTTGCGAAACCGGCCCGATGATTACGCGATTTGAAGTGGAACCGGGGCCGGGCGTGAAGGTGAGCCGTTTCTCGGCATTGCAAGAAGACTTGGCGCTTCCGCTGAAGGTGTCGTCCATCCGCATTTTGGCGCCGATTCCTGGCAAGGCTGCCGTGGGCGTTGAAATCCCGAATCGCAAATTCCAGACGGTGTTCTGCCGTGATGTGTTCTTGAGTGAAAAGTTCAAGCCCGCGCCGGACAAGATTCTCGTGGCGCTAGGCAAGGACATTACAGGTGAATCGTTCACGATGGATTTGGCGAAGGCTCCGCACTTGCTCATTGCTGGTCAGACGGGTTCCGGTAAGTCTGTTTGCATTAACGCGCTCATGGCGTCGATGCTATTCAGCAAGACTCCGGATGAACTCCGCATGATTCTTGTGGACCCGAAGGCGGTGGAACTCAAGATGTACGAAAACATCCCGCACCTCTTGGCGCCTGTCATCACGAAGCCCGAAATTGCTATCCAGGCGCTCCAGTGGCTCTGCTACGAGATGGACCGCCGTACGGAAGTCTTGGCATCTGCAAAGGTGCGTAACATTGGCGGTTTCAACGCAAAGTTTGAAGCGGGCGAATTGCCGGATGAAGTCCCTGAAGAAGACCGTGGACACCGCATGGCGTTCATTGTTGTGATTATTGACGAAATGGCGGACCTCATGATGGTTGCCGGCAAGGAAATCGAAAAGTCTGTAGCTCGTTTGGCCGCAAAGGCTCGTGCCGTGGGTATCCACTTGGTGCTGGCAACGCAGCGTCCGTCCGTGAAGGTCATTACGGGTATCATCAAGGCGAACTTGCCAACGCGAATCAGCTTCAAGGTGGCATCGCAGATTGACGCCCGCACGGTAATGGACCATGCCGGTGCCGAAAAGCTATTGGGCCGTGGCGACATGCTTTACAAGGCCGTGAACGATCCGGATCCGGTGCGCGTACACGGTGCGTTCTTGAGCGATGAAGAAGCCGAACGTTTGGCTGACGCATGCTCCGACCAGAACGTGTTCTACCCGCAGGTGGAATCGTTCGATGTCTCGGGCGGCGAAGATGGCGACGACGAAGGCGGCGGTTCGCTGAAAAACGAAAAGCTTGACAAGTTGCTTTTCGAAGTCGCGCAATGGGCGATTAGCGTGAACGGCCTTTCGACTTCGGCGGTGCAACGTCACTTTAGCGTGGGTTACAGCCGTGCGGGGAAGATTGTGGACCAGCTTTATGGCCTTGGCGTGTGCGGCCCGAGCAAGGGCAACTCGAAACCGCGAGCCATGCTTATCGGAATGGACGAACTCATGCAGCTCGAACGTTCCGGGAGATTCGGCTAGGCTTCCCTGAAAATTGTTTTAAATGAAAAAGCAACTCTATGGGAGTTGCTTTTTTATTTTTTGTAATGTTATGGGTTATATTTGAAGTTGGGATTATTTTCCGTAAGAAGGTGAAAAAGTTGTTTTCAGAACAAAAAGAAATAAAAAGTCTTTCCGCTTATTTTGATAAGTTAGACCTCTTTTCTGATCGAATCGCCGTTGTGGATCACGACGGTGAGCGTAGTACGACTTATAGACAGTTCTATGAAAATTGCAAGAAGGTGAATGCGTATCTTCGCAAAAAAGGAATTGGAACCGAAGATACGGTTGCAATCCATGTCCCGCGCGGAATGGAATACATGGCTATTCGTGTGGGAGTCATTATGGCGGGGGCTGCCTGGGTCTCGCTAGAAGATATGATGGGGGTTGAGCGTATTGCCTTTGTCAAGAAAGACTGCAACTGCAAACTCGAATTCACCATGCAATGCTGGGACGAGGCGATGAAGGAAGTTCCCTGTGCCGAAATAAAAACAGCTAAGCCTCATGATCTTGCCTTTTACATTTACACCTCGGGCAGTACAGGAAAACCCAAGGGCTTGGCTCAGGAATACGGAATTTATAAAAATTTGATTGAAGGATGCTGTGGGTTCATGGAACCTTATTCCAATCCGCCATCCCGGTTTGCGCATGTGATTCCTGAAAGTTATGTGGGCGGCGTCTATATTACCATGGGTGAATTGTTTGTCGGAAATACAGTCCATGTTCTGTCTTTTAATTTTCTTAGGGATATAAAAGACCTTGCTCGGTATTTTGCAATAAACGGAATTGACACGACCTTTATGACTCCGCATTTCTTAAGGGCGATGTTGAAAATGCCTGGCTTTACGCTTAGGGCGGGTTTTACAGGCGGTGAAATTGTTTCTGATATTTATTCTCCTGAGTTTGATATAGTCAATATTTACGGCTCGAGTGAATTTGGCTACACCTCATGCCTTTTTACGCTGGATAAAAGCTACCGCAATACGCCCATTGGCTATGCCACCTGCAATTCAGATATTGTCTTGATTGACGAAGATGGAAACGAAGCGGACGAGGGTGTTTTCTGTATTGCGCTTCCGTTTTTCAGAAGGTACAATAAGGATTCCGAAAAAGACCAGTTCATTTTGCATAATGGGAAAAATTATTTTAAAACATCCGATTACGCCAAAAAAGACTCTGACGGAAAATACACCATTCTAGGTCGCATCGACAATATGGTGAAAATCAACGGGAACCGAGTTGATCCTTCCGAGATTGAATCAGCCGCAAAATCGGCATTGTCGCTTGAATTCTGCGTTGTAAAGGCTTTTGCAAAAAACGGCTTAGTAAGGCTCGGACTTTATTATAAAGATGAAAAAGAAATAGATGTTGCCGAAGCCGCTAAAAAATTGGAATCTTACCTTCCGATATTTATGATTCCCTCGTTTTTTGTCAAGCTGGATGAAATTCCTTTCAATGCGAATGGCAAGGTGGACAAGCTAGCCCTAAAAGAACCGGAAAATCCTGAAGACATATGCATCGTTGCACCGGAAAATGAATTGCAGAAAAAAATATGCGACCTTTTTGAGAAAGTCCTTGATGTAGACCGCAAAATAGGAATCGATGACGACTTTTTCTTTTTAGGCGGAGATTCTATACGCGCAATGGAACTTGTATCAGAAAGCCGCGATGTTGTAGAATCATTTTCTTTTAAGTTTGTCTATGGCGGACGAACTCCGCGTAAAATTGCAGAACTTGTTCAAAGGCAAAAAGCAGAAAATCATTTTCAAAAAGTTCCTGCTTTTTTGAGTGGTGTGCTTGAAAGAAAGGGCGTTCCTGTAAACGAGATGCAACTGAATTTCCTGAATCTTGATTTCAAGCAGCCAGGAACAACAATGTTGAATCTTGCCTATAAGTTTAAACTATCGGACGAAATTGATTTGGATAAGTTTTCTGCTGCCCTTTCAAAGGAAATTGCGGCCCGTCCTGTTTTGTCCAGTGTCATTGAAAAACGGGAAAATGAGTTTTATATTCGAAAGTCCGCAGAAAAATTCCACGAAATTCCTGTTGAGGAAATGAATGCCTCAGAACTGAAGATTGCCGAAGAAGAAATTTCCCGCCCGTTCAATTTAGACGGCTCTCCACTTTTCAGATGTCGCCTTGTCCGTTCAAAAAACGAAAAATTTCTTCTTTTATGTGTTTATCATACTGTTTGTGATGGTCTTTCGTTACAGCATTTTTTGAAAGATCTCTCCCGTGTTTACCATGGAGATGAACCCTCCAAGGATTATTTTTATCCGCTTCTTCAAAAGGATTACGAACTGAGAAACTCAATGACATTTGAAGAAGATAGGGAATTCTTTATATCCCGCTACAGAAAAGAGAATTATGACGCCATTCCAAGGGTTGATTTTGATTTGAAAGAAAATGTAGATGGTCAAATCGTAAAGCCCTTTCCGTTCTCAAAAAATGAAGTGAAAGAATTCTGCGAAAAAATAAAAATAGGAGAGAATGCGTTTTATTGTGCCGCCTTTGCGTTGTCGGTTTGCCAGTACAACAATTCCAAATTAGTCCGGTTTGGTTGGGTTTGGAACGGCAGGAACGATGTAGAATCCATGAATTCGGTAGGCGTTTTTATTCGCGAGATTCCTATTGCTTTTTCGATGGAAAAAGAAAAAAGCCCTCGCGTGTATTTGGAAAATGCACAAAAACAGATTGAAGAAGGGATAAATCATGCGAGCCTTTCGTATTGCTTGGACGAATGGTTTATGCGAAAAAACGGGGCTGCAACGGTCATATTCCAAAACGATGTTTATGATTATCGTGTTATAGATGGAATTATAAGTGGTGTGGAGGGAATCTTTTCGGATAAGTATCCTACAGCCTGCGAAAGTCCGCTGGATTTAGAAATTATTGAAAGTCCTGAAACTTTTGAGGCTCTTTTTGATTACAATGGTGCGTTGTATAAACCAGAAAGCATGGAAAAATTTGCCGAGATATTCGTTCAAAATTGTGAAAAACTACTGAAGGAGATGTAATGGAAATCAGGTCAAACTTAAATGGCGATGAATTGAAAGTAGAACTTTCGGGGGAGTTGAATGCGGTGACGGCTCCAGAGCTTTCGACATACCTTGCTCCGCATCTCGAAAAGATAAAGTCCCTTGTTTTTGATTTCAAGGAGTGCGACTTTGTTTCGTCGGCAGGAATCCGCGTGTTGCTTTCTTCTTTCAAGACTTTGAAAAAGAATCAGGGCAATATGCGACTAGAAAATGTGGGCCCGAATTTTAAGGACGTTCTCGAAGCGACCGGGCTAGATGTGGCGTTTGGAATTTTGTAACAGAAGCAATGTTCAAGACATTTCTTTCAAGAAAGTTTTTTTCGCTCTTGCTATCGAGTACAATTGGTCAACTCGTTATTACGGTGCTGACCCTTTCAGACTCGATGATTGCTGGTGTAATGCTCGGTGAAGATGCCGTTGCTGCCATTTGCCTAGTTGTCCCAGCTTATTCGTTGGCTGGTTTTTGGGGATGTCTGGTTGCCTTGGGTGTTCCCATTATTTATAACCGGGCCATGGGAGAGTTTGACAAGAAAAAGGCCGATCGTTGTTTTGCGTTTGGATTATTCATGTCTCTCTTGATGGGAGTAATTTTGTTTGTCACCTTTATGGTAATCGGGGATGCTTATCTTCGCTTTTATGAACCGTCTTCAATTGTTTTCGGTGCGGCAAAGGATTATTTCTTTTGGTACAAGTTTACTTTTTTACTGTTGCCGCTTTATACTCTGATGTATGTGATGGTCCTTGCCGATGGCGATGAAACATTGTCAATGGTTTCAGGAATCGTGCAGATTGTAGGGAACATCGTCTGCTCAATTGTTCTTGTAAAAATTATCGGTATTGCGGGAATTGGACTTGGCTCGTTTATTGGAACTGCTGCGGCGATACTCGTTTCTTTTGCACATCTTCTTCGTCAAGGCAATTCGCTAAAGCTTGGCTTTTACTTCTCGTTTAGGTGGCTTGTCGATGTTGTAAAATATAGCGCGGTTGATGCGGGCTCCTATCTTTTCTTGGCTTGTTTCATTGCGGTGATGAACCGTTTTATAACCTTCGCTTACGGCCCTGAAATGCTGGTGCTTGGTGCTATAGTCCTTTTTATAAAAGAGATACAAGTCTTGTTTGATGGTGTGGGGGAGTCGTTCACTCCGTTGATGAACATCTACTTGGGCGAAGAATCCTATGATGCCGTCAAAAAATGTTATCGTCTTTCTCGAAACACGGCTGTAGCCGAAGGTCTTGCGTTGACGCTGTTGCTGCTTTTGTTGGCGCCCTATGTTGTGAAACTTTATGATATCTCTGATCCGTTGATGTATTCTTATGCGGTAGGTGGTGCTCGAATCGAAGTTTTGGGACTTGTATTCTTGAGCTTGTTATACCTGTTGAGTTCCTACTATTTGCTCATAGACAAGATTAAACTTGGATTTATGATGAGTGCACTTCGCGATGTACTTGTGGTGACTCCGGTCTGTGTGTTTTTGGGGTATTTCTTTGGTGTGTATGGAATGTTTGCCGGTGTCGCCGTTAGCCCTGCGTTAGCTTATGTGATATCAGTTCTGTATATCCGCATTCGTTATGGAGCAGAGAATTATCCATTGCTGCTTGCGGATAAGCTGAAAGGCTTCAAGCATAATTTTTACGAGTTGAAACTGGACCCGGCATCGATTGTTAAAACTCAGCAGCAGGCAGAAAAGTTTCTTTGTGAAAATGGTGTTGACCGTAAGATTGTCTCAAAGGTGAAGTTATTGATAGAAGACATTTATATGCTGATTTATGAAAAAAATGGTGCCGACAAAGCGGTCTATGCAGAGTGTACTGTTATTATTCGCGAAACGGGCGTACAGATTATAACCAAGGATGACGGTATATTGTTCGATTTGTCCAGTGACGATGTCATCGCCGGGTCAATTGTTGAATTTATGGTTTCGGGTTATATGGAAAAATTGAAAGAAAATAAAAAATATTTGACGACCATGAGCTATAACCGGAATACATTCAAGGTAAACAACGAGGTGCGGGTATGATTCAATATGGCATTACGGAAACCATTTTTGCTGAATTGTCCCTGTTTTCAATATTGTTGCTTTTATTCTTGCTGTATAACAATATAGCTCTGTATAAAATAAGTATTAAAGATAAACTTTCTATAGTCCTTGTGACGACAATCGTATTGTCGACTTTTGAATGGATTTGGCACTATGTAGATGGAAATGCGAATTTTCGAGTGCTGAGCTATATTTGTGCCGATGTTTACAGCGTCTGTTTGATGATTGCCGTATCCATGTTTACGCTGTTCAGCTTGGAACGTTTTGAATTGAATTTTAATCCTAAAAAATTGAATGCTTTATTTTTGGTAACACCTACTATTTTGACTCTTCTTTTGTGCCTCACAACGCCTTGGACTGGTTTAGTGTATTCCGTTGATGAGGGCGGATCAATTCAGTATAAGGAATTGTTTGACTTCTTTCTTGTCCCTGTATATTTTCTTTATATGTTATTTTCGATTTTACTTGCAATTTATTATGTGATAATGCATCGTAAAAAGAAAAAAGAGAAAGTGGTTTATGCAAGAAACCTGTTGATATTTGCTGTATTGACTGTGTGTGTCCAGGCTTTTCAGACCTATATTTTTAGAAATGATGGAAATTATTTGATAACAAGCCTTTCTTGGGCGATAGGCTTTGTATTCTTTACGACATACGTGAATACAGATCGATTTGTTAAAAGTCGTGAAAGAATTGCTGCGGTGGAGTCGGATTTACAGCTGGCCGCAAATATCCAATTGGGGGCGCTCCCTACGGTGGTGCATGCGTTTTCAAAACACCCCGAACTCGATGTTTTTGCATCAATGACCACGGCAAAAGAAGTGGGTGGTGATTTCTACGATTTCTTTGAAATAGACGGTACGCATATTTGCTTTGTCATTGCCGATGTTTCGGGCAAGGGCGTTCCTGCGGCGTTGTTCATGATGGTGGTGAAAACGATGATTCGTGACCATGCTTCCATGAAACTTTCTACGGCGGAAATCTTCAATGATGTGAACCGCCTCTTGTGCGAAAACAATGCCGAAGAAATGTTTGCGACCGCCTGGATTGGCATTCTGGATACTAAAACCAAAATCATGAAATGCACCAATGCAGGGCATAATGCCGTGTGCTTTGCCAAAAAAGATGGCAAGTTCGAGTTCCTTAGGCAGCGCCATGGGGTGTTCCTCGCCGGATTTGACACTACGCAATATAAAGAAGCCGAAATCCAGTTCGAAAGCGGGGATTGCCTGTTCCTCTATACCGACGGACTCACCGAAGCTCACAATGCGTCCGCTGAACTTTACGGCGAAAAACGGCTTTTGGATAAGCTAAATGCCATCGAAACGCGCGGCGGCGAAAGCTTCTTGAAGCAAATCGCCGAAGATGTGAATGCTTTTGCTAAAGGAACGGATCCTTTTGATGACCTTACGATGATGGTTATTAGAGTTGACTAGAATACATGCTTCCACTGGATGCCTAACATGTAGAAAATCCATTCCCTGCCGCTGTAGGTCATGAGGGGTTCGTGCTCTATGTCTTTGTATTTTTCGTGGAAACTTCTGCGGGATTCGAAATCTAAAAGCACATAGAGTTTGTCTTTCTTGCTGAGGGCGATTTCTGCCATGGACCAAATGTCAATCGTCATGAAATCGCCTTTGTAGTTTGACGAATAATTACCGTAATCGCTCGATTTGTAATGGCCGGAAAGCGTCGCTCCGATGCCGATCATCGAAAGTTTCAAAGGCATTTGGTAACCGACAAAGTATTCCTGCTCGTACACCCAGCCGCTAGCCAAGCCGTCTGTGGTTCGCCAGATCCATACGTCGGCTTCGGTGCCGGTTAATTTCTGGTACCCGGCCTTGTAGGTAGCTGTAGCCACGACATGGTGCCAGTCGCCTTCCCAGAGGGCCGCCAAATCAAACATAAGGCATGCACTCGCCCAGCCGTACAAGTACCAGTGTGCAAATGGCGTCAAGTCCTTATATTCAGGTTCTATGGCGCTGTATTTGGCCATTCCTTGGAATAAGCCAAAAGTATTCCAGCCGGTTCCTGCCGTGCCACCGATGGCAAGCTCCAAAAAAGCAATGGGCGATACGGTAATTTGGGCGATTGGTGCAATTGTGACGGGTGAAATTTCTAGCCCCATGTTGAATGTCACATGGTTATCCGCAGTGAATTCGTCGTTTCCGCGCAAGAAGGGGAGCGAGTAGGCAGCATCAAATTCTACAACGACTTCAACGCCATCGTAAGGGCTGCTAAAGCCCGAAAAATGAGTTGCACCGCGGTGGTGTTCTGTTTCTGGGTAATATGCCGCTGATGTCGTTGCTGAAAACTCCCAAGGGGATTTTTCCTGTGCAGCGTCGGATGATTTTGCGGAGGTGCTTTCTTCTGCGAAAAGGAGACTGCAACTTATTAGTGTCGCAATAGGTAATGTGAGTTTATCCATTATAATTCTCCTTTTATGGTTTGCTTTGGGGCCATGTCTCTTACAATGATGTTTTTATCTCATTCTTAGAAACTCATTTTCCCTTTGAACGTAATGCTGCTTAAATTGCGATAGTCGCTATACAATCCTTTTTTGTTTTCATCGGGACCTTCGTAGTAAATGTCTCCGATGATGCTTAAAGTGATGGCGTCCGTTAGCTTGTAAGCTGCTTCAATTTCGCCTGCGCTAGAAAAATTACGCAAATCAAGTGCGCCCGAAACCATGAGTGTTAACGTTTCGTTCAGGAGCGTTTTTTCGACACTCAATGTTGCTTGGTGTTCAAAGTTTCTGCGGTCGATACTTTTTTCGTGATTGAATACAATGTCGGAGATGTATTGCGCTGTAAGTGTCCAGCCGCCGCTTGGGGTCCAATCAAGCCCTGCAAGGCTTATGAGTTGGTGCTTCTGCAAACTGGTTTTCACGTTTTTACCGCTGAATTGACGTTGTATTTGATATTCTGCCGTTGTTTGGAAATGGCGTTTGGGAAAATACGCTTCTTCAAGTCGAATTACAAATTCCCCTGCCGGGATGGCGGCATCGAGGCCAATCATCATCATGCGTTTGTACTTGCCGGAAATATCAATTTCAAAGATGTCATCGTAAATACTTGAGTTGTCTTTGGAATCCGCAGAATTATATATGACCGTATGGGGGTTGTACTTGAAAAATGGGGTGTCGTCCCAGCCGTAAAAGTAATACAACGACACGTCTGCAAAAGAGGTGTAGGCACTCGCCCTGAATGCATATTCGCTGTTGGAAACATGTTTGCTTGGATGTTCTAAATCGCGGTAGTCCTCCGGTGCGTAAATTCTGATTCTTTCTGCGTCTGATGAAAATACGACGGATTTCAGCGGATTGCCTTTAGCAAGCGGGAGAATGCTAGGCGTGAAAAACGGAATGTAATACATGTCCGCTTGAATTTTTTCAGTCAAAAGCGAAAGACGTACTGCATCGATCCCAAGTCTAGATTCATTGTAATCGCTTGCGACAAAGCTGGCTTCATCTTTAGGACAAATGACATCTGTAATTTGAATATCGTCCGCTTTGCCCCACGAGACAACTTGACGACCGACTCTGAGGGCGAGCATTTCGCCTTTCCAGTCGATGTATGCTTCTTTCAGCTTGAGCGCAAACGAGCCGTCGTCAGAGACTAATGCGGAATATCCGTTTGCAGATTGGGAGCCTAAAGCGTCATGAACCAATTGCGCGCTCACGACAACGGTTGCTTCGTCAATGTAAGATTTTATCGTGCCATCGAAAATATTCTGGCCGAGCAAAAAGTCACCTTTGTTTTCGTGCGTGTGCGGCAAACCAATTCCTACTTGAGAAGTGAAACTTCCTGTAAAATTGATTTCCTGCGCGAAAATTGATGAACCAAAGATAAGTCCATAAATGGAGAGCTCTTTAAACATTTTAAAACTCATAAGTATGACTCCGATAAATAGTTTTATGAATTGCTTTGTTCCTCTGGAATTCGTAATGATGTTTGTTTTTCCTTGCCGAATGGTTTGACCACATTCAGTAATGCCGGGGAAATGGTGTAATCCGCAAGCAGGGCGCCGGCAAGGCCGAAAATGACTAAAACTCCAACGATGAACAAAAAACGCATGGGACTAAACAGGTAAACAGTGAACATGGCGCAAAGAATCAGTGTTGTAAGGAACATGGACTTGCCGATTTCACGGAAACAAGATTCCATCGCTATACTGTAAGTTCCGTACTTCTCAAGTCCCATTTTAAGGTGCGTCGTCAGGTGGATGGTGTCGTCAACGGCGATGCCTAGAATCATTGGCATCACAGTCACGGTACCAAAGTCAAGAGCGTAATCCATGTATCCCATGACTCCGCCAACAAGGATGACCGGGGCTATGTTTGGAATCATGCTGATGAGTCCAGTTCGTATGCTTGCGAATGCCGCGATAAGCATGATGGCGATAATGATGATTGAAAATCCGATGGACTTGATACCGCCAAAGACTGTTCGGTTGCTCATTTCGGCGTATTGGATCATGTCGCCAAGTAGGCTGCTATGGGCTTTGGGGAAAAGTTCCGATAACTTTGTTTGTATGGCGGCTACGTTATCGCGGGCTTCTTCGGTGGCATAGCGGCTCATGTCTACGTTAACGGTCGTTATCTTGAATTCTTCGTCCATAAAATCATTGAAGTCCTCGCGCATTTCGATGGATGAAAGCTCCATAAGTTGCGCCAGGACGTATTCATCTTCGGGGACCTTATAGAATTCTTCTTTCCCTTCATTTAGGGCGCTGTTCATTTCTTTCAGGATGCTTGTGACCGAAGAGACTCGTGCTTTACCGCCAGACCACTTGGTGAGCGAGAGCGTTCCTAGGAACTTTTCGAAGTCCAGTAATGCATTCATGTTTTGAGGATCCTTGAATGCTCCTTCTTCATCGAATTGAATCATGACGGAGTAGCTGTAACGGTTTCCGAGCTTGGCTGCAAGCATCTCTTTTTGCTTTTGAACATAAGGCATTTTTTCACCCGATACGGCATCGTAATCTACTCGTGCGGTGATTTTAAATATTCCAGGGATGAATGCCGCAAGAACAAGAATCGAGGTAATGATGATGGGCCATCTCTTTTTTTGAACAAATCCAGCCCAACGAGAAAAATGCATGTCGAGCTTGGTTGCTCCCATTTCGTTTGCTGTATCTGGAGCGGAATCTTTGCCGAACGAGAGCAAAATCGGAATCAGTACCGATACATAAATATAAATGGCGAACACGATAAGGGCTGCCGTTTTGCCCATCCACGAGAGCGGCTTCATATCGACGAATAAAAAACTCACGAATGACGCCATGGTCGTTATGACGGTGAACAGCACGGACCATCCGCATTCCTCGACACACATGACTACGGACTCTTTGCGTTTGCCCGTGCGGCGGAAAAACAGCTTGAACATGTTGATGTAATGCACCGAATAGCCGACTGCAAGGGCCATGCCAAGAACGATGGGGAGCGAAATGAGGGTAGAGTCCGCCTTGACCCCAAAGAAGGACATTGCCCCGAGTACCGAAGCGATAGCACCAAGGGTAGCAAAGGCTGGCACGATAACGCCGAAAATATTGCGCAAGAATAGGGCTAGGAATATAAGCATTACGACAAAACCGAGCATGACGCATTTACCGTATTCGGGAACGTCGTAGCGTTCCTCTTTTGCGTCTTCGTAAGGAACTCCGCTTCCGTAAAGTTTGTAGCCTTCGCTCTGGAATTCTTCGCTTTCAATAATTTCCATGAGCTTGTAGCCGATGGCCAAGGTGACTTCGTCTTTATCGCCGTTGAATTGTTCATCGAGGGTTTTGCCTTCGAACGGTAACAGCGATAAGAAAATCCACGATTCTTTGCCGTTGTCGCTAACAAGCGAATTGATGAGGGCGTTCGTCTGTTCGCTTCCGCGCATCACGAGTGCGCGCGCCTTGGCGAGTTCCGCCGAATCGGAGGGAATGCCGTCTTTAAAAGGCTTCTTGACTTCGAAACCTTCTTCGTTTCCGACTGGAATATCGACTTCGATAATTGAAGTCAAACGGTCTGCAAACGGAATTTCGTCTCGCAGCCGGTTGCCGAGGCGGTCTATCACTTTCAGCATGTCTTCGCTGAACAAGTCTCCGTCGCCCTGTTTAATGACAAGGACCCCGATCCCGTTCAAGTTCCCGAAAACATCTTCGTATTTCTTTTTGTTGATTGTAATTTCATCGGAACCGCCAAACCACCCTTCGTCTCCTAGAGAAAAAGAGAACTGGGTTAAACCCATGCAGCAAATCAAGGTGATGATGGTAAAGACGGCGAGTATTGCCCAACGAAAACGAATCTGTGCTTGTCCGATTTTGCCGAAAAAATGATTCAAGCGACTGACTTGCATACTTGTATCCTATTTGACGAGTTCACGTTCCAGAGCGCTTACCGTAAAGAAACTCGTGTTTACGGCTTCGTCGTATTTAAGGTCCTTGACTTCGTAGATTGTTTTGTGGTTGGACTGGACGTTGGTCATGGTCATTTTCTGCGTTGTCCAGTAACCTTTGACCTGCTTGATGTTCTCGCAAATGAGCGTTTTTTGGAGGCGGTTCTGTTTGTCGTAGTATTCTCCCTTTTGAACGACGAACGTCTTTTTATCGACCCAGGTTACACGGCGGCTTACTTTTGCTTTGGCGTCTTTTGCCTTGGCTTCTAAAATCCAGCAATCAACACCGTTTACCTTTTCTTCGCCAAGGATAGCGAAGTTGTCTTTGTTGAGACTGCGGGTGCCTAAGTCGTCGTAAGTAAAGTCCGTTCCTTGAAAATCATCGTCTTTACTGGAACCGGAAACGCGACGCACCTTTTTCATGGCGGGGAGGTAAATCCAGCTATCGCTATCGACGGAAGAGCCGTCAGCCTTGTCGGGGTAGTCGTATGTTAAGTAACTGATGCCAGCGACATCGCGTGGTGTCTTGAATACGATGACTGTTTTTTCGGTAGTCCCTTCCTTCATGAAGTAAGAGACGAGTTCGCGGTTGCGGGTTTTGCCGTTTTTATCGACCAGAGTGAGCGAAACGGTGTAAGACGATGTTTTTCCGGATGGCAAATTGTGGACTTTTTTGGCAATTTCGTTTGCAGTCTGTGCGAAACTTGTGGAAATCAACAACGCACTTGAAATGAGTGCTTTGAAAACAAAATTCTTCATAAAATTCCCCTTGAATGTTATAAATATATTACGGTTTTGGGTGGATGAAAAATTTTTTTCCCGAGTAAGACCAAATTTTTTATTCCAACTAGGAATAGCAAGCGAACTAACTTTTCTAAGTTTACCTCAGCATGCAATTGTCCTAACGACTAAAGACCATTGACTAATGACTATGAAAGAATACGCTCCTGCAAAAATCAATCTGTTTCTTGATGTGATTCGTAAACGTGAAGACGGTTACCACGATTTGGGAACCGTGTTCCAGACTGTCGATGCGGGCGATACGGTAGAGGCGACGCTTCGCGAAGATGGCGAAATCCACCTGACGTACAACGAACCGCAGAACTATCCGCTGGAATCGGACCTTGTGTTCAAGGCGGCGAAGGCGCTCAAGGAATTTGCGAAGTGCAATCTTGGTGCCGATATTCATTTGACGAAGGTCATGCCGCTTGGGGCTGGTCTTGGTGGAGGCAGTGCCGATGCTGCAGCAACGCTTCGTTTGCTCAATAAATTGTGGAACTTGAACCTTCCGTTCGAAACATTGGAATCTATCGGCGCTCGGCTTGGCGCCGACGTTCCGTTCCTCGTTCGAGGCGGAACCGCCTTTGCCGAGGGCATCGGCGAGCGCCTGACGTTCGTGGAACCGCTTGAATTGCCTGAATGTGCAGCTCTCCTCATTGCAACCCCGCTGGACGCGGTCCCGACCAAGGATGCCTACGCGGGCGTTCCGAAATCTGGCCCGGACCGCTGGGAACAGTACAAGGCCTCTTGGACCGCGCCGTCCTCGTCCGCGACGCCGCTTTTCCTCGATCCCAAGTCCTATTTCAACGCTTTTGAGATTTCCGTGTTCCCGACGCACCCGCTTGTTGCCGAGATGAAGCAGAAATTCCTTGAACTGGGGGCTAAGGTCGCCCTGATGTCCGGGTCTGGAGCCTCTGTTTTCGGAATTTTCGAGACCCGGGAACTTGCCGAAAAAGCTGCTGTAGCGATGAAACCGATTTCTCGCTACCAGACCATCACGAAATTCTGGCATAGATAGGGCTTTTTTCAAAGAAAAAGCGCTTTTTTTTGCACGTTTGTCTTTGATAATCGGCAAATTTTTACTATCTTTGTCGCACCATTGGGGTATCGTCAAGTGGTAAGACAACGGATTTTGATTCCGTTATTCGTTGGTTCGAGTCCAGCTACCCCAATGAATTTTTTTTATCTAATGGAGATAATACAATGGAACTCACAACGCTCAAAGCTACCTCGAGAGTGCTAGGTGCAAACCGCGAAAACGCCCGTTTGCGTAAGGCTGGTCAGATTCCGGCCGTCTATTATGGTAAGGGTATCGAAGCTAAGAACATTGCTGTAAGCGAAATCGACCTCCGCAAGGTTCTTGCTCCGGGCAAGCGTTACACGCTTCTTGACCTCGAAATCGACGGCAAGGCTGGCAATCCGGCTATCGTCTACAGTGTCCAGAAGGACGCCATCACCCAGAAGATCACTCACGTTGACTTCATCAAGATCGCTGATGACGAATTCGTGAAGGTTCGTATCCCGGTCAAGCTTTCCGGTCTCCCGGTTGGCGTGAAGACTCAGGGTGGTATCTTCTCTCAGGAAGCTCGTTACCTCATGCTCGCTGCTAAGCCTGCAAGCATTCCGTCTGTTCTCGAATTGGACATTTCCAACTTCGAAACGAACGTGACCTTCTACGCTAAGGACTTCAAGCTCCCGGAAAACGTTCAGCTCGCTTCTGTTCCGCGTACCGTTATCTTCTCGATTTCTTCTAAGTCTAAGAAGAAGGACGCTGCTGCTGCTCCGGCTGCTGACGCCGCTGCCGCTGCTCCGGCTGCCACCTAATTTTGGCACCAAGCTGAAAAGCGAATTTGAGACCTGTCCCAATGCGGGGCGGGTCTTTTTTC
This sequence comes from Fibrobacter sp. UWB12, assembly GCF_900142485.1. Classification (NCBI taxonomy): domain Bacteria; kingdom Pseudomonadati; phylum Fibrobacterota; class Fibrobacteria; order Fibrobacterales; family Fibrobacteraceae; genus Fibrobacter; species Fibrobacter sp. UWB12. Next base: position 374,718 of record NZ_FRAZ01000001.1, read on the forward strand.
GTTGAAAATTCTGAGTCTATTGACAATCTTGACTTCTAATTTTATGTTAGTGTTCAAATGAGCAAAGATAAGAAGATAAATCCTGTATCGATTCGCAGCTCGGCTGCGGAGTATTTGACCTATATTTCTGCGGTAGGTGGTTCTGAGCAGAGTGTCGAGATGCGTTATGAAGATGAAAACGTCTGGCTGACGCAAAAGATGATGGCGGAACTGTATGGGGTCAGTGTTCCGGCGATTAACCAGCATATCAAAAATATTCTCGAAGACGGCGAACTGACGGAGACGGCAACTATTAAGAAATACTTAATAGTTCAAAATGAAGGAGAAAGGCAGGTTTCTCGCCAAGTGAATCATTACAACCTTCAGATGATTATCGCTGTGGGCTTTAAAGTTAATAATGAGCGTGCGGTGCAATTCCGCAAGTGGGCGGGGCAAATCGTTAAGGATTACACCATCCAGGGATGGGTTATGGATAAGGAACGTCTCAAAAATTTTGGGACAATTCTTACCGAAGATTACTTTGAACGTCAGTTGGAAGTTATACGTGAAATACGCGTATCCGAACGGCGTTTTTATCAGAAGGTGACTGACATTTATTCTACGGCATTAGATTATGACCCTTCTGCAAAAGTTACACAGGATTTCTTCAAGAAGGTTCAGAACAAATTGCATTGGGCAATTCATGGGCATACTGTGGCAGAACTTATAGTGGAGCGTGCGGATAGTAAAAAAGAACATATGGGGCTAAAAACGTGGGCTGCGTCCCCTAATGGGAAAATTTTGAAATCCGATGTTATTGTTGCCAAAAACTATTTAGAAAAGGATGAACTTAAGGCGTTGGAACTGATTGTTTCGGGTTATTTAGACTTTGCTGAAATGCAAGCGAATCGGCATATCCCGATGACGATGGAAGATTGGGCAAAACATCTTGATCGGATTCTAGAAGCTACAGAACACGAACTTTTGACTAATGCGGGAAAGATTTCGATGGAAGTGGCTCAGGCTCATGCGATTACAGAATGGGAAAAGTACCGCATTGTGCAGGATAAGTTGTTCCATAGCGATTTTGATTACTTCCTTGAGCTTCATGAAAAAATGGCTCAATACAAGCCGTAGCCGATTTTTGTATATTCTAGATATGAAATTACTCAAGCTTTTATCTTGCCTTTCTTTTATCGCACTTTTAGGGTGTGCTAGTTCTGAACCTGTCGTACAGCAGCAGGATAGCAATGCAGATGAAGTTCGTGCAAATGCCGCAAAAGCGTATAGCGAACTCGATGCGGAAAGGTAACGATATTTTTTAAGGTTTTATTATGTATTTAATCGTCGGTCTTGGAAATCCTGGAACGCAGTATTCGAACACGCACCACAATGCCGGTTTTATGGCCGTTGAAAAGCTCGCCGACCCGAGCAAGGACTGGAAATCGGAACACAAGGCGCTCACCATGAAGGTGAATATTGCAGGCGAAGAATGCCTCCTCGTGAAGCCGCAAACCTATATGAATCTCTCTGGTGAAGCGGTGCAGGCTCTGATGACGTGGTACAAGGTCAAGGTCGATCATTTGCTCGTTTTTAGCGACGATATTAATTTGGATGTAGGCCGTATCCGTTGCCGCAAGGACGGTAGCCATGGCGGTCAGAATGGGCTCCGCAACATCATTGAGCATGTGGGCGACAAGTTCCCGCGCATCCGTTTTGGCGTTGGCAAATGCCCTCCGAAATTTGACCTCAGCAACTGGGTCTTGGCGAAGTTCTCGCCCGAAGACCGCCCGAAATTCGACGAGGCGATTGCTAAAGTCCCTGCGCTGGTGGAATGCTACTTTAAGCTTGGCATCGAAAAGTGTATGGAACGTTATAACGGGAAGTGACGCCGCTATATGCAACTGATACATTAAAATTGTTATGAGCTCGACTAGTGATTAACTTGTCGGGCTTTTTTATTATATTGAAAGTAACCTTTTGGTGGAGGTATGTATGGTGAATAAAATTATTATCGCCTTGAGTATGGGACTCACGGCGGGGGTCTTGGCACAGGATTTTTGCAATGCAGCTAAACATACAGGTGCAAGCAAAAAAGTGAATGGAAACGAAGTGAGCTCGTTCAACGGTGTCGGTTACGAGCTTTGGTACGATAGGGCAACTTCGGGTTCGCTTACGATTTATGAAGACGGATCCATGTCTTGTTCTTTCCAGAGCGCTGGAGACTACCTTTGCCGTGCGGGGCTTTCGTTCGATAGCGACAAGAAGTATAACGAACTTGGCGGCGATATGCTTGCAGAATTCAAGCTCGTGAAGCAGAATATCAATGGCGCCGATTACTCCTATGTCGGCGTCTATGGTTGGATGGAAGAAGTCTCGAAATCCCCGAGCAAACTGGTCGAATATTATGTTGTCGATAACTGGCTGACGGGGTGGAGGCCTGGCGATTGGGTCGCTAGCCATAAGATGGGCGATTACACAATCGATGGTGCCAAATACTCCGTTTATTGGGGTGAACATACGGGGCCGGCCATTAAGACACAGGGCAATACGACTTTTTTGCAGTATTTCAGCATTCGTGAAAATGCCCGTGATTGCGGAGTCATCAATATTAGCGCTCACATGAGACAGTGGGAAAAGCTAGGCATGGAGATGGGGAAACTCTACGAAGCCAAGGTCCTTGGCGAAGCCGGAAGCATGGGAAACGGCGTTTCCGGTACGGCTGATTTCCCGCACATAAAGGTTTACGTCAAAGGTGAAGAAGTTCCGTCGTCCAGTTCCGTTGCTTTAAGTTCAAGTTCTGTTGCGTCGAGTTCGTCAAAAATGGTGCCGAGTTCGTCATCGGAGAAGGTAGCGAAATCTTCGAGCAGTGTTGGCGGTTCTTCGAGTTCGGGGACCGATGCGATTCCGTTTACGGTACAGCGCTTTGACAAGGCGGGGATTTATCAAGTGTTCGATATGCAAGGGAATTTCCTCGGCAAGGTTGAACTGAAGAGTGGTTTGTCGCTTAAGCAGGCTGTAGCAAACAAGTTTGCTCGTTCGTCCGTTTATCTGGTCAAGCGTGGGGCCTTTGCCAAGACGATTGCTGTCGAGCGATAATTCATTGCATCAATAAGCCTCGTTGTTACCCCGGAACATGTCCGGGGCTGTTTTTTTGAGGCTCGGTTTTATGTTTTTCCTGAACTAAAATGCCGATTTTATATTATTTTTGCCATTGACATAGAAGAGTAATTTGTCTCTTGTTCTCACGACTGAAACCTAGACAATTTCATAACCCGAGAACAAGGCGAACGCTCACGCATGGATAGCCCGTATTGGGCTATTCGTCGCATTGCTGTATCCGAGGCATAGGTCTCGGTTATTTGGTTATGTGCCCATTTCGGGGCGTGGGTCGTGCGTTTACCGGGTTATGGCTAAGTCTAGGGCCGCAGTCGTGGTAAGCGTTACGACTCACGCCTTTCTTGTTGCTTGCGATTGATTTTTCGGCAACATTTTTAAGGTTTGGAAATTCGCTGACCTGCGAGGGCTAGAGGCATAAACAAGGAGTTGCTTATGCCAAGCATTGCCGAAATCGAAAATAAGATTGAAGATATTGTAGCCAAGTATCGCGCAACTGGAGCTTCAGGTGATTTTATCTATGACTTTATCTTGGCTTATGACTTGCCTAAGGCTTCGGTTAAACGCTTGCAAAATGGCTCGTTGAATTTATCTAAAAATCAAGGCGAAATCTGCTGGAAGGGCAAACTCCTTTACAAGGAATTGTTCAAAGACGAATTGAATGTAAGCTTGGCTTTAAATACTGCAAACTCCATCAAGCATAAAGAGCGTTTTGTAATTCTTACAGATGGAAACAAGTTACTTTGTGTTGATACAAAGACCAAAGACACCTTAGAGACTGAATTTAAGGATTTGCCTAAGCATTCCTCTTTCTTTTTGCCGTGGGCTGGGATTGAAAAGACTGAATTTATCGATGAAAATCCTGCTGATGTTCGTGCAGCTCGCAAAATGGCGAAGCTTTTTGACGAAATCAAAAAAGACAATGCTAAAAAACTGATTTCGCAACATGATTTTAATGTGTTCCTTTCTCGGCTTCTTTTTTGCTTTTTTGCCGAAGATACGGGAATTTTTACAGACAACTTGTTTACAAATACTATTGCAGCGACAACAAAAGCTGATGGAAGTGACCTGAATGAATTTTTAGAACGGTTGTTTACCGTTCTTGATACAGCCCCCAAAGAACGTAAAAAGCTGCCAGATTATCTTGAAAAATTTCCGTATGTAAACGGAGGACTTTTCCGTAATAAAATCGAGATTCCTCGTTTTTCAGCTCATAGTCGCAATAAGATAATTGAATGTGGTGAATTGGATTGGAAGGATATCAATCCCGATATTTTTGGATCCATGTTCCAAACGGTTATTGACGAGGAACAACGCGGTGATTTAGGGCAACATTACACTAGCGTTCCAAATATTATGAAGGTAATAGAACCTCTTTTCTTGAATGACCTTCGCAAAGAATTTGAAGCTGCAGGGAACAGTGTTACAAAATTGAAAAATCTGTTATTGCGTATTCGCAATATTCGAATTTTCGACCCCGCTTGCGGTTCCGGTAATTTTTTGATTATTGCTTATAAAGAACTCCGTAAATTGGAAATGGACATTCTGCTCAAAATGCGTGAATTTGGTCTTACAGGGATTCATTTGGATCATTTTTACGGAATTGAAATTGATGACTTTGCTTGTGAAACAGCGAAGCTTTCACTGTGGCTTGCCGAGCATCAAATGAATGTAGAGTTTTTTAGCAAAACAGGAACAATATGCCCAACGCTTCCGTTGAAAGAGGCAGGCCACATAGTTTGCGATAACGCCTGCAATATTGATTGGAACAATGTTTGCCCAAATAATGGAAACGATGAAATTTATGTACTTGGAAATCCTCCATATTTAGGGGCACGATTGCAAAAAGAAAACCATAAAAAAGATGTTGAAACGGTTTTTGAAAATGTTAAAGGAGCAAAGAATTTAGACTACATTGCCTGTTGGTTCTATAAAGGTTCTGATTATATAGCAAACTCCAATGCTACCTTAGCGTTTGTAAGTACCAATTCTATTTGCCAAGGCGAACAAGTCGCGATACTTTGGCCGCAGATATTCAACAAAGGAATTGAAATTCAATTTGGTTATTCATCTTTCAAATGGACTAACAATGCTCAATATAATGCTGGTGTAATTGTCACTGTAATTGGGCTTTGCAATGATTCTCAAGAAAAACAAAAATTCTTGTTTAATGGAACTTCACAGAAAAGAGTTTCCAAAATTAATGCTTACTTGATTCCTGGGGCGAATACGGTTGTTGATTGTTGTAAAAAATGTATCAGTGAGTTTCCTGAAATAAAATTTGGAAGCATGGCTAATGATGATGGAAATCTTATTCTTGAAAAGTCTGAATATGAAAATATTTTAAATGAATATCCAAGTGCTGCTTTTTATATAAAACGGTTAATAGGTTCACAAGAATTAATTAGAGGCGAAATTCGCTATTGTATTTGGATTACAGAAAAAGATAAAAAAGAGGCTTTGAAAATTCCGGAAATTAAAAAAAGAGTGGCTAAGTGTAGAAATCATCGAATTGGTAGTGATAGGCCGTCAACTCAAAAATTAGCTCTAATTCCATATCGTTTTGGAGAAGTGCGTTATAAAAATACTCCGTCTATTATCATTCCTCGAGTATCCTCTGAACGACGAGTATATATACCAATGGATTTTTTAGAAGCTGGAATTGTTGTGTCTGATTCGGCTCAGGCAATTTACGATGCTGAACCATGGCTGTTTAGTGTTCTTAATTCAAAAATGCACATGGTTTGGCTTAGAGTTGTTGGTGGAAAACTCAAAAATGATTACAGATATTCTGCACAACTTGTTTACAATACCTTCCCGTTCCCGCATATCAATGACGAACAGAAAAGCATGCTTAAAGACTACGCTTTTGGCATTATAGCGGCTCGTGAAAACCATCCGGGAAAAACGTTGGCGGAACTCTACAATCCCGAATCAATGCCGGATGACCTCAAAAAAGCCCATGAAGAAAACGACTTTGCAATTGAAAAAATTTACAGAGCAAGGCCATTTGCTAACGATGAAGAACGCCTTGAGTTTCTCTTTAGGCTTTATGAACAGATGATTCGCGAAGAACAGGAGTAATCAACATGCCTGATATTGTTCATTTCGAATACGCCCAAACGGGTAATTCTTCCAAAACGGATTCTCTTGGAATGCGAGAAATGCAGGCTCGTGCCTATGCAGCCCGTGCATCTCAATATTTGTTGATTAAGTCACCTCCGGCATCTGGCAAATCCCGAGCACTTATGTTTATCGCTCTTGATAAACTTTATCATCAGGGGCTAAAAAAAGTAATTGTCGCCGTTCCTGAACGATCTATTGGAGCATCCTTTGCAAAAACTCAACTGCGCAAATATGGATTCTTTGCTGATTGGAATCCTGTGGATGAGTATAACTTGTGCTTTGCGGGGAGTGATTCCAGCAAAGGAAAGGTAAAAAAATTCCATGAATTTATGGAAAGCAAAAATGACAACATCTTAATATGTACTCACGCTACCTTACGTTTTGCAGCCGAAGGATTGGACGAAAAAGCTTTTGATGATTGTCTCGTCGCTATAGATGAATTTCATCATGTTTCCGCAGATGATTCGAGTTGTTTGGGTGAAATGTTGCGTGGACTGATTTCAAAGTCTTCGGCACACATAGTCGCTATGACCGGTTCATATTTCCGTGGAGATTCTGTCCCAGTGCTCTCGCCAGAAGACGAAGCGTTATTTACCAAGATTACTTACAATTATTACGAACAGCTTAATGGTTACAAGTATTTAAAATCGCTTGGAATCGGCTATCATTTTTATCAAGGGAAATACACATCGGCAATCGGAGAAATTCTTGATACCGACAAAAAGACGATTCTTCATATTCCAAATGTGAATTCCGGGGAATCCACAAAAGATAAACATTCTGAAGTCGACTTTATTTTAGATTCAATTGGTGAAGTTGAAAAGCAAGATTTGGAAACAGGCGTGATAACGGTTCGTCGTAAAGACGGAAAATTGTTGAAAGTCGCAGACCTTGTAGATGATGAACCGGCAAACCGTACAAGAATTGTCGAATATCTTCGTAAAATTGCAAAACCCGAAGACATGGATTTAATTATCGCATTGGGAATGGCAAAAGAAGGTTTCGACTGGCCGTTCTGTGAACACGCTCTTACGGTCGGATATCGTGGCTCGTTAACTGAAATCATCCAAATTATTGGGCGATGCACACGAGATAGTAAAAATAAGACTCATGCACAGTTTACAAATTTGATTGCTCAGCCCGAAGCTAAGGATGATGATGTTGTTGTCGCCGTAAACAATATGCTTAAAGCAATTACCGCATCACTCCTCATGGAACAAGTGCTTGCTCCTGAATGGAATTTCAAAACTCGCGAAGATGGAGATGATTCTGAAGAACCGGGAACAATCAAAATCCGTGGATTTAAAACACCGTCGTCTAAACGAGTTAAGGATATTATTGAAACTGATATAAACGATTTGAAGGCTTCCATTTTGCAAGATAAAACCATGCAAAGTGCAATGCCGGGCGGTGTAGAACCCGAAGTTATCAACAAGGTGTTGATTCCAAAAATTATCCGCACGAAATATCCAGATTTAACCGATGAAGAGGTTGAAGAAATTCGTGAACATGTTGTTGCTGATACCGCTATTCGAACTGCAAAAATTGAAGAGCATGGTGACAAACGATTTATTCGTATGGCAAATAAGTTTGTCAATATTGACGATTTGCATATTGACCTGATTGATTCCATCAATCCGTTCCAAGCGGCTTTTGAAGTACTTTCAAAATCTGTTACTCCGAGCGTTTTGAAGATGATTCACAATGTCATCGAAGAAACCCGTATCGAGATGACCGATGAAGAAGCCATGCTTCTTTGGCCTAAAATTAAGGCTTTCAGAGAAACAAATGGACGTGAGCCAAATATATCTTCTGTCAATCCACAAGAAAAGCGATTTGCAGAATGTATTGTATATCTGAGAAAACGTAAGAGGGAACGCGATGCCCAAAACGCTAGATGATATTTTCGCTGATGATTCCTATGGCTTGCTAAATGAAAAGTCCAAGGCGAATCCAATTACAGACCAAGATCGCATGGTTCAAGAATTTGAGGAACTTTCACGTTTCGTAAGCGAAAATGGCAGGGAACCTTCTGAAAATAGCAATGATCCATCTGAATATCGCTTAGCCAAAAGGCTCGCGAAATATCGTAGTGATAGCAAGTTGATTGAAAATCAAGCGATATACAACGCCGATGTTCACGGATTACTTCATTCTACAGGAAAAAGCAATCAAAGCAAGGAAATGAGTTTTGATGAAATCCTTGATTCTTTTAATTTGAACGAAGAAGAAAAATCCATATTCGATTTACATCCGTCGGTAAAAAAAGCTATCGATCGCGATGAAGCAGATTTTATTGCAAAACGCAAACCATGCAAAGATTTCTCCAAATACGAATCAAAGTTTAAAAAAGTTCAAAACGATATCCGTAGTGGCAAGCGAAAACTCCTTGATGCAAAAATATCTCACCTTAAAGAGGGTGGATTCTATTTTTACAATGGAGTGCTTTTCTTTGTAGAATCAATTGAGATTTCTCAAAAAAATGCAGTTACCCCCGAAGGCAAGCATATTTATGAAAACGGTCGAACTCGCTGCATTTTTGAAAACGGAACAGAAGCAGCTTTACTTAAACGTTCTGTAGAAAAGTTATTGTATCTGAATGGAAAAACTGTTACTGAAAATAGCGAAGAAACAGCCGCGAAAGCAGAAAAGGAATTGGGCATCAACGAAAAAGATAAGGCTTGTGGCTTTATTTATGTTTGCTCTTCGTTAAGCAAAGAACCGTCCATTGCAGAAATTAAAAACCTGTATAAAATAGGCTTTTGCACTACATCAGTTGAAGAACGTTTAAAAAATGCTGAAAAAGAACCTACATATTTGATGGCTCCAGTTCGCCATATTGCAAGCTGGCAATGTTTCAATATGAATCCGCAAAAATTTGAACAGTTGATTCATAATTTCTTTGGTCGTGTATGTCTAAATGTGGATGTCTTTGATGAAAAGGGTGAGAGACATATTCCAAAAGAATGGTTTGTAGTTCCGTTACCTGTAATAAAACAAGTAATTGAAATGATAATCACTGGTGAAATTATCAAATATCGCTACGATGAAAAAAAACAGGTTCTAGTGAAACGATAGATTTTGTTTCAATAGCGGCTTTAGATGAAGTAATTCGAAAGAATGTCAGCCCGGCTGACGATATAAAATGAAAAATCAAACTATAGGCCTCTCAAATCTTGAGAGGCTTTAATGTTGCCTAAATTGCGGAAAAAATTTAGACCTCTTGACAATCGCAATTTCCTAATTTATATTATATAGTGAACAAATGTTCATTTTGTGGTAAGCACTATTTAAATGCCTCGCTGTTTTACGCTTGTCTGCGAGGAAGGAGTGAAAGATGAAAGAACGTAAGTCCCTCAAGGACTGTATCGTGAAACCGGGCGAGAAGAGTCCCTTCGCAAATCTTCTTATTGATTTGGCGTTCAAGAAAGCATTCGATCCGGACAAGCCCACTAGCCGCAACAATCTCATCAACCTGCTGAACGACCTGCTTGAACCGCAGCTTAAGCGGCCAATCAAAAACGTGTGGACTCGCAATGTCGCAAAGAATCTGAGTGGTAGCAAAGAATCTCGCACGGCAATTTTCGATTTGCACTGTAAAGACGATATGGGTAATTTGATTGAGATTGAGGTGCAAATTCGCGAGATGGATAATTTTATGAAGCGTCTGGCTTTCTATGCGAGTGAGCTGGTGGCCAATCAGGCCGAACCTGGTGAAGAGTGGAATTACGATGTTCAGCCGACATACGTAATCGCGTTGACTCGTATTCATGTTTTTGATGACGAAAATGCTGTTCACCGTGCCGCCGTGACAGATTTGGAAACAGGCAAACAAGTTATGGATACATACAACTATGCTGTAATTGAGCTTTCTAAGGTTCCGTTTTTCATTGAGAAAACATCCAGTGATTTAAGCAAATGGCTGTTCTTCTTCCGTTACTTGAACCGCCTCAAGGAACTCCCCGAAGAGTTGAACGAGTCCAAGTTTCAACAGTTGACGGAAAGCTCGAAAGTGTCTAACTTTTCAAAAAAGGAATTTGAGGCTTATCAGCGTATGCATCACGAAAAATGGGATCACAATGTCATGGTGCCGGGCATTTTCAAGGAATTCGCGACGGAAATCAACGCAAAGATTGAAGAACGTATTTCCGATCGAAATCATGAAATAGCCAAGAAAATGGTTGCCGCAGGCAAGTTGTCTGATACAGAAATTGCAGACTATTCTGGTCTATCCGTAGAAGATGTTGTCGTTTTGCGGAGTCAAATGTGCGAGTCGGATTAATATCCTGTAGTCCTTGCCGAGCCTATTGATTCTTGTCTTGAGGCTTGCTCGCCTTGCTTATGCTCTTTTTTACATATTTCTAGCGGTTTAGAACTAGGATTTAAAACCGAAAATTACTATATTCAATGCGCAAAAGAGGTACTTTATGAAACTTTTGCCAGAAGCTTTGACGTTTGATGACGTCTTACTCGTTCCCGCTGAATCTTCTGTTCTTCCGGCTCAGACGGATGTGAGCACCCAGCTCGCCCCGAATATCAAGCTGAACATTCCTATAATCAGTGCTGCAATGGATACCGTTACGACGGCTCCGTTGGCTATTTCCCTTGCTTTGCAGGGTGGCCTCGGCATTATCCACAAGAATATGTCCATTGAAGACCAGGCCGAAGAAGTTCGCAAGGTCAAGCGCTGGCAGTCCGGTATCGTCACCAATCCGGTGACGCTCGATGCCGATGAACCGGTGTCTGCTGCTTTTGAACAGCGCGCTCGCAACAAGGTGAGCGGTTTCCCGATTCTCTCCAAGGGTAAGCTTGTGGGGATGCTCACGAGTCGTGACCTCCGCACCGTTAGCGACATGAACGTGAAAATCAGCACGGTCATGACCAAGAATCCGGTGACGGCAAGCCCGAAGGTGAGCCTCGCCAAGGCGAAGGAAATCCTCGCCGAAAAGCGCATTGAAAAGCTCCCGCTCGTGGACGCTTCTGGTGCTTTGAAGGGTCTCATCACGATGACGGACATCTTGAAGCGCGAAAACAACCCGAACGCAAGCCTTGACAAGAATGGTCAGTTGCTCGTTGGTGCTGCTGTCAGCACTTCTGCAAATACTCTTGAACGCGTGGCTGCCCTCGTGGACGCAGGCGTTGACCTGTTGATTATCGATACGGCTCACGGCCACCACATCGGTGTGCGTAACATGGTGAAGACCGTTCGCAAGAAATATCCGAAGCTCACGATTTGCGCCGGTAACGTTTGCACGCCGGAAGCTGTCGAAGAACTCGCCAAGTGCGGCGCCAACATCGTCAAGGTGGGTATCGGTCCGGGTTCCATCTGCACGACCCGTATCATTGCTGGTGTCGGTTACCCGCAGTTCTCCGCTGTCGTGGAATGCGGCAAGATGGCTCGCAAGGTCGGCGTGAAGATTATCGCTGACGGTGGCCTCAAGTTCTCTGGCGATATCGTCAAGGCTTTGGCTGCTGGCGGTCACGCTGTGATGGTGGGCTCCCTGTTTGCCGGTACCGAAGAAGCTCCGGGCGAAGTCATCCTCGCTGATGGCCGTAGCTACAAGAGCTACCGCGGCATGGGTTCTCTCGGCGCCATGAAGGCAGGCTCTGCCGACCGTTACTTCCAGGGTGGCGTTCAGGAACCGCGCAAGTTCGTTCCGGAAGGCATTGAAGGTCGTGTTCCGTACAAGGGACCGCTCCGCGACACCGTTTACCAGCTCATTGGCGGTATCCACTCTGCTATGGGTTATGCCGGTGCTGCTAACCTCGAAGAACTCTACAAGAAGGCAACGTTTGTCCGTATTACGGGCGCAGGCCTCCGTGAATCTCATCCGCATGATGTGACCATCACGAAGGAAGCTCCGAACTACCGCACAGGCGACTAATCGCTAAATGCCCGAGACTTAATCGGGAATAACCTTTGAAAATCCGTTGCATACAAGTGCAGCGGATTTTTTTATATATGTTGCAAATAAATTTTAGAATAATATCAAAGAAGGAGTTGAAAATGAGAAACATTAAGTTGTTTGTTGCATTGGCCATGTTTGGCCTCATTTTGGCCGGTTGTTCTGCCTCAAAACAGCACAAAGATCCGTCGTGGACGACGAAACCCTCGAATTTGCAGGTGGTGTTTACTGCACCAGTTGTCTTGGATTCGGCAAAGGATAATTGTCCAATGTTCCCTTGGTATTATACCCCTTCAATCCTTCCTGGGAAAGATCCTAGACCTATATGTGAGAGGGATTCTCTCATGCTGCCCGATGAAATGAAAAAGATGTCGGAGTGGTTTTTGAACAATATCGATAACACGCTTAAGTTTAATTCGAGTAGCCATTATAAGATCAGTGAAATTTCTAAGGAGCTTGTTTCTTATTCTGAAAAAGATGTTGATGGCGAAAAACTTCGTGTTCCTATGCTGAAATCCATGTCTGATAGTGCTGATGTTTATATGGTTTTGGATAGTATCCAGTTGAAGTCCAATATCCAGGTAAGGGAAGGGGCTGTTACAACGTTAAAGTCTGTTGGTATGAAGGTTGGAACGACCGTAAATGATAATTGTCTGTATATATCGGCTTCGTACGCTTTTTACGATGTGAAAACTGGAAAATCGCTGGATTATGGTTATCTGGAAGAATCCCAATGTTCGGACCAGAAGGTAATCGAGCATGACTGGGTAAGTGTTTTACGAGAATTGATTTTACACATGATCGAGAAAACTCCAATTGCGCAGTTTTAAATAAGGATCGCAGCTTCTCCAGGCTGCGTTTTTTTGATATATATTAGGAAAAAGAGCTTTTTGAAAAGGAGATGCCCGCTTTCGCGGGCATGACTGCAAGGTAGCGTTTTTTATGAATAAAAGGTCACGTTCGAGTTGGTTGTTGGCGGCTGTGCTCGCAGGTTCGTTTGCGGTGCCGTTTGCGCTTGTGGCGTGCGGTGATTCGTCTGATGGCTCGCCGGTTGCGGTGGGTGAGGGCTCCTCTTCTTCTGAGATGCTGGCTGAATCTTCGTCTTCTCAAGAATCCGCGAAGCCATTGAGCAGCTCTGCCCAAAAAAACGCAAGTTCATCGTCGGTGAAGTCCGAAAGCTCGAGCTCGGAAAAGTCCGCGGAATCTTCTTCTGAAAAGGTCACGCAATCATCAAGCTCTAGTGCCGAGAAGGCCGCAGAATCGTCTTCTTCCGAGAAGCCTGCGGAATCGTCGGATAGCGGTGTTTGCACGAACTGCGATAGCTATACGGCGGCAGACCCGACGCTTGTAGAAAATGGCGGCAAGGGTTCCGTGACAACTTACGGGAGCATCACTGCTAAAGAGACGAGTCTCGGTGGCGCCTGCAATTACGGACAGACGAATATCCAGTATTATGCGGCAATCCATGTGAATGTTTCTCCGGGGGATGATAAGGGCCCGTGGGATGGTGGCATGGCATGTGGCGGCTGCGTTCACGTGAAGGCGAAGACGCCGGATGGCTGGAAAGAGGTGACTGTGCGCATTACGGACCGTTGCCCGGATGCAAACTGTGGTGTGGATTTGGGCGGTGCGCCCGCTAGTGACATCATGGGAATCCAGGTCGGCCGTTATTACGGCGAATGGGAATTCGTGAGCTGCGAAGGTGTTGAAGGCGTGTGGGGCGATTCCACGTCCATCTGGGTTAAGGAAGGCGCTAGCACGTACTGGAGCATTATTCAGGTTCGTAACCCGAAAGATGCTGTCCGCAAAATCGTGTTCAACGAGGTAGATGGCGACAAGACTTATCCGCTTGAATTTGTCGTCGGGACGGAAAACTTCTGGACTGTTCCGAAGGAAGTTCTGCAATCAGAAAAAAGTTACAGTGTAGTCGTCACTTATCGTAGCGGTACCGATGACGAATGGATTTTAAAGGGTTCTGATTTGGCGGTGCCGGAAGCGAACCTTTATCTGTACGAACACCGAAAGAAATAGGATGTTGCAGCGCATCTCCGATGCTTGCAAAAAACAAAAACGGCGCCTTGGTGGGCGTCGTTTTTTGCGAAAGTCGCGGCTTTTAAAGCCGCGCTTTTTTTACTTGTTCAAACGTTCGGTTGCTTCGGCGACTGCGAGCAAGTCCGCTTCCTGGAACGGCTTGCCAATCCACTGGAGGCCAACCGGGAGTCCGCCTGCCATACCGCACGGAACGCTCACGCCCGGGAGACCGGCGAGGTTCAAGCTAACGGTGTAGATGTCGGAGAGGTAAACTGCCATCGGATCAGATTCGTTCATGCCGCACTTGAGCGGGAGACCCGGCATCGTCGGGCTTGCAATCACGTCGCAAGTCTTGAAGGCTTCGGTGAAGTCGTCCGTAATGAGGCGGCGAACCTTCTGGGCCTGCACGTAGTAAGCGTCATAGAAACCGGCGGAGAGAACGTAGCTTCCGAGGAGGATGCGGCGTTGCACTTCCTTGCCGAAACCTTCGCTGCGGGACTTGGCATAAAGGTCGAAGAGTTTGCGGGCTTCGGGACTGCGGTAGCCGTAACGCACGCCGTCGTAGCGGCTGAGGTTGGAGCTAGCTTCTGCCGTTGCGATGATGTAGTAGCTGGACACAGCGTAGCTGATGTGCGGGAGGCTCACTTCCTTGATCGTGGCGCCTTCGGCTTCCATCTTCTTAAGCATGTTTTCGATGGCGGCCTTGCATTCTGCATCGAGGCCTTCGCCAAAGTATTCCTTCGGAACGCCGATGACCTTGCCCTTAACGCCTGTGCCGAGCTTTGCGGTAAAGTCTTCGGTCGGGCGAGTGCTGGTGGTGTTGTCGTGCGGGTCAATGCCGCAGATTGCTCCAAGGAGCGTTGCGCAATCGCGAACGGTAGAGCCAAACGGACCAATCTGGTCGAGAGAGCTTGCGTAGGCGAGGAGGCCGTAACGGGAAACGCGACCATAAGTCGGCTTCAAACCGACAACGCCCGTGCAGGCTGCCGGCTGGCGGATAGATCCACCCGTGTCAGAACCGAGAGCGCAAGGAACCGTGCCAGAGGCAACGGCGACTGCGGAACCACCCGAGGAACCACCCGGAACGCGGGATTCGTCGAGCGGATTCTTGACCGGGCCGTAGTAAGAGGTTTCGTTGCTGGAACCCATGGCGAATTCGTCCATGTTCGTCTTGCCGACGATGATGGCGCCTGCGGCTTCGAGCTTTTCGAGTGCCGTTGCAGTGTACGGGGCAACAAAGTTGTCGAGAATCTTGGAAGCGGCCGTGGTGCGTGTGCCGGTCAAGCACATGTTGTCCTTCACGGCAACCGGGATGCCATCGAGGGCGCCCAGAGACTTGCCTTCGGCGCGGCGCTTGTCGCTTTCCTTGGCACGTTCGAGTGCACGTTCGTTAAGCACCGAAATATAGGCGTTTAAATTCTTAGTCGATTCAATTTTTTCAAGGGAAGCTTGTGCGAGCTTTTCGGCAGTAGTGCTGCCGTTAGCAAGCTGAGCCTGAAGTTCCTGAATAGTCTGCATTATCTTTCTCCGGACCATTTCATAATGTAAAGGGCGATGAACATGCCAATAGCACTTAAAAAGTTCACTTTGATGCCGAATCCAAGTGCAAATTTGACAAGGTACAAATCAATGACGACGGGCTGCGGTGTATCGCCAGAAAAACCGATACTGTAATCGGCTGCCGCCGTAAAAATGTGGTGAACGCTGTTATCGTAGCCACCGGCGTTCAAGAGGACTCCGAGTTCGCCAAACAAAGCTCCGAGAGCTTCGCTCATGATGCCGCCTAAAATAAGGCCGACAAAAATGAAAAGGACGACACGTGCCAATGAGTTCTTGTGAGTCATGCCGCAAATATAGTATTTTAGTTATTAGTCATTGGTCAATGGTCGTTAGTTGTTGGTTGTTATCAATGGTCATTTTTCTTTAGTTTGCCTTTCGAGAGGAACGAAAATTTTGTAGAATAACTTGTAATGTGATTTATTGAGGCTATTAGGTTATGAATGTTGCTTTTGCTTTGCTGGTATTGATTTCTTTTAGCTCGTCGTTTGCGGCGTGCGGCTCTTACGCGGCTTGGGTGCGTTCTCCAGCTTATTCGTTGCAGGTTTTTAGCTGCGATTCCAAAAAATGCATGGCGGGCGTTCGCGGCGTCGAAATGTTTCCGTTTGATTATGGCTGCGATTCCGAAGACGAGTTCATCGAAAATGTCAAGAAACGGTTTGGACGTGATATTCCGAAGGGGCGGTACAACGCTCCGTTCCGTTACGGGAATATGGCTCGGCAGTACGAACCAGGCTTGATACGTTCCGGCTGTGATTTTTTGAAGGTTGAACCTGTTGATGGAATTGATTCCGTGACTGTTGCGTTGAAGCCCAAGAAAACGGGCGTGTGTCCAGTTTCTGTCAAGGATTCCAATCTTCGTGAACGGATGTATTTGGCTATTGCGAACAAAACGATGGGCCGCTGGAACATTACGCTAGAACATAATCATGAAACTGATGAATCGTATGAATCTGAATTCACATTTTTTGAATTGCCTTTTCCGCTATTTGTAAAAAAATGCGAAGCGGATCGGTGCGATTTTATGTATGCGGAAAGATTGCCGTTTCCGTATAAAGGTCGCAAAGCGGTTCTGCTCACGAACGAACAACGTTTTAAACCGAAATGTAATTTTGTGAAAGTTGAATCTAGTGATTCTAAAAATGTTTCAGGTACATTTGTATTGAGCGGAACAGGCCGTTGCCGGATTCAGATTGACGAACGGAAAGAACCCGTTTATAACGTTTTGAATGTGAAAAAAGTTGATGGACAATATCAAGTCGAACTGGAGTGAAAATGAAAAAACTGATGATCGTATTTGTCTTTTTGCTGTTGGCTTGCAGTCAAGAAAATCGGGAAAACGCCAAGGATGAACAACCGAAAGTAAATGCTCCGGCGGATTGGATATTCCTTAATGGTTCGTATAGTTGGGGCGATGCGTTGAATTCATGCCCGGCGGGCTATCATTTATCGGATAAATTGGAGTGGAAAAATTATATTGTTCGTACCGCAGATATTCCGAATTATAAATATTGGACATCTTCTTACCATGTGGGGTATATGAAGGAATATTCAGTTGCGTATGTACAAGACCGCAAGATTTATAGTGAATTTGCGTATGATGGAAGAAAATCCGTGGCTTGCAAAAAAGACGAGAAATTAGAAGCAAAGTCTTTTTTGGATAAAATGTTTTTTACGGGAACCGCCTATGTTTCAAAGAATAAAACGGATTGCCTTAAGGGCCGCAATTATATAGGTTTTGAAGACAACGCTCTCTATCGATGTGAAAATAGAACGTTGAAAAAAGTAGCTGATTCGCTTGAATTTTTGCAGGATTCTCTGGAATTTTCGGCGGACACGGTTGTCTTGAATTTGAGGCACATGATTCCGTGTACGTTTGGCATGAATGGTAAAAAGATCATGACCGGCTTCAATCGCTACATGTACCAATGCGACGATAACAATTGGCATGGATTAGGTTATGCAAAATTGAATCTTGTGCAGTTGGGGTACTACAAGGATTCTCTTACCGGGGTGCATTTTAAAACGATAATTATCGATTCGATGGAGAGGTCTTCTCAAAATATTTATAGGAGTATGCCGGGTGAGGAGTGTTACGAAAATAAAAAGATGCATTGCGAAAATCATGGGCGGCTTTACGGTGAAAATGCCCGTGAGGCTTGCCCTGCGGACTGGCGGTTGCCGCGAAGGAGCGATTGGGTGACTTTGTTTGGCCGCTTCGGCTTGGATGGCGCTTACCTTCGCTCGAAGGATGATTGGTTCCTTGATTTTAAAGAGAATAAGGATGTCGGCTTTACGATATATCCGGCGGGCTATGTAGATAATGGATATAAGGGATTTGGTATGATTACGGGCTGGTGGAGTTACGATGACGAAAACCGTCTCTACGCCATTTTATTCGATGGCGAAAAGTTCAGTCACGATTATGCAATCGAAAACAAGAAATTTTATATCCGCTGCGTGCGAAAACGGCGCGTAGAATGATGGGGAACGCGGTTGTTGGGTTATCCCAAATCGATATCGGGTGAAACCTGTATTTTGTAATCGGGGTAGAGCAGCGCCGCTTCGCTCTTGATTGTATCGAGGGCTTCCTGGGCGTTCACGCCGAATTTAATGACCACGTCAAAGCGCATTTCTTTGGCTTCGATATCTACGTAAAAACCGTGCATCTGGAGTGCCCAATCGTGTGACTTGACTTTGTCTAAAATCGTGTCGCGGATTTTGGCGGATTCGTCGTTTTGGGTGTTGTAAGAGTAAACGCCGATAGCGGTGAGGATGACGCCTGTTTCGCGGTAGACTTTCTTTTCGAGTTTGCGGGTGAGGGAATCCAGGTCGGCGACAGTCATGGAGTCGGGGAGTTCCACGTGCACGGAGGCGAGTTTCTTTTCAGGACCGTAATCGTTAATGACGAGGTCGTATGCACCGTGGACGCCTTCTTCGCTGCGGATGAGGCTCTTGATTTGCTTGGTGAGTTCGTTGTCATTTTTCTTGCCGAGCAAGTCGCTGACGGTGTCCTTCAACATTTCAAAGCCCGCTTTGACGATGAAAATGGAAATCAGAACGCCGACGTAGGCTTCGAGCGAGAGTCCTGTGAAAATGAAGATGAGTGCCGAGGCGAGAACTGAAAGGGAGAGGATGGCGTCGAAGAGCGCGTCGGAACCGGAGGCGATGAGCGAACCGGAATTTACGCGTTCTCCTTGCGATTTTACGTAACGACCGAGGACGACTTTCACGACCACGGCGATGGCGATGATAATCAGCGAAACGGTGGAGTAGTCGGCATCTTCGGGGTGGATGATTTTTTTGACCGATTCAACGCAAGAGGTGATGCCCGCGTAAATCACGATGGACGCGATGACCATGGCGGTCAGGTATTCAATGCGACCGTAACCGAGCGGGTGCTTTTCGTTGGGCAATTTTCGCGAGAGCTTGTTGCCGACAATCGTGATGATGGACGAGAGTGCGTCCGAGAGGTTGTTCACGGCATCGAGAACGACGGCAATGGAGTTTGCCATAAGGCCGATAACCGCCTTGACGCTCGCGAGAATGACGTTGGTGACAATCCCGACAACGCTAGTCTTGATGATGACTTTATTGCGGTTTTCTTCGTTGTGCTTTTCTTCATTGCAGTTCTTTGCCATATGATTCTCCTGCTAATTTTTCTTTGGATTATCGCTTTGCTCTAATCCCAAATGCTGGACACGGTCATGCCAAAACAAGTTTTGTCGCGACTCTCGGCTTTCGCATTTGTCGTCTCTCGTCTGTATTCTTTGGATTATCGCTTCGCTCTAATCCCAAATGCTGGACACGGTCATGCCCATGCAAGCATGGGCGCGACTCTCGCCCTACGCATTTGTCGTCTATTTAATGCTCCAATCAATGGGTTCAAGTCCTTTGCTGACAAGGTAAGCGTTTGCCTTGCTGAAGTGCTTGCAGCCAAAGAATCCGCGGTATGCTGAGAGCGGGCTCGGGTGCGGGGCGGTAAGGATGAGGTGACCACGGTTTGGCGCGATGAGCACTTGCTTTTTGATGGCGAAACTGCCCCAAAGCAAAAAGACGAGGTTCTCGCGGACTTGCGAAAGGCGCTGGATAATTGTGTCCGTAAACTGTTGCCAGCCAATGCCGGCGTGGCTTGCGGCCATGTGGGCGCGCACCGTGAGTGATGCGTTTAAAAGCAAAATTCCCTGGTGAGCCCAGCCTTCCAAATTGCCATGGGGCGGCGGCGTGATGCCGAGATCGTCGTGGAGTTCCTGGAAAATGTTGATGAGGGACGGCGGCGGTTCAATGCCAAATGGCACCGAGAAGCAAAGCCCGTGAGCCTGACCCGGATTGTGGTAGGGGTCTTGCCCGATGATGACAGCCTTGACTTTATCAACGGGGCAATAGTCGAGGGCGGCAAAAATCTGCGGTCCGGGAGGGTAAACCACGTGGTGCTCCGCGTGTTCTTGCAAAAGTTTTGCCTTAATTTGCTTAAAATATGGCTGTTCGAACTGGTCGGCGAGCAAGTTCAGCCAGGATTGTTCAAGTTTGACGGACATAGGTAAGTGGTTGGTAAAAAGTGGTTAGTGGTTAGGAACTGCCTCAAAGCGAGTGTTCACGAGCGTGCTCATACCTCGTGCCTCTTTGCGAGTATTGCGATTTTCTCGCCGTCGAGGCGTGTGTAGAATAGCGTTGCGCTGTTCTTGCCTTTCGGCTTGAGTCGCTTGATTTCTTGGTCGGGGTCTACTTTGACGCCTCGGAGCTTGAGCGTGAGTTTTCCGATGTCGTGCGATTTGAGCATGGCGCGGACAGCGCCTGTGGATATCTCAGACGATTCCAAAATCTCGTAGTTGGCGAAGGCAGGTGAGGGGAGCGGTTTTTCGCTAGTCACGTATGCAATGCCCGGCGAAATCAGGTGCGTCGTTTCGTCGTGAGCGAGGGCGACCACTCCAAAGAGATGGCTGCGGAGCAGCACGGGGGCGGGTTCCGCAATGAACTTTGAAATGCCCCCAAGCGGCAAATCGGATTCGCTGCTCGATGTGCGGTAAATGCGGTCGCGGCCTTCGAGTTCGTAATTGTGGTCGTATTGCGATTGTTCGCTCTCGTTGCGAGCTTCGCGTTTTTCGTCGCGGGCGAACGCCCAGCTGGCGATTTCGTTCCCTATTTTATCGACCATCACGGCGCGCACATGGTTTGGATTCTGGGCGAGTTCGCCGAATAGCACTAAGCATTCGCGGCAGTCCGTGCGGGAACCGATGTACAAGATTTCTGTGCCTTGCGGAATTTCGCAAATGGGGTAGCCGGGTGGGATTTTTGCCATGCCGCCCTTGTAATGCTTTGAAATCTCGATGACTTCTTCGAATGTGGGTGTGAGGTTGCGCAGGTCGCGCTGGTTCTCACCTTCAATCGCTCGGCGTGCAGGGTCAATTGTGAAGTAGTCGGCTTTGAGGCGGGCGGGTGTCGCACATTCGGAATCGTTTTGCTTGGCAACTTCGCGGACATCGGCGAGGATGGTGTGGTCGTCCGAATCTCGCATGACCTTGCTGTTGTAGCGGTACATTTCAAGGCGGTTTTTGTCGAGGTCCACACCGATGGTCAAAAAGTCATTGGGCAAGTAGAAGGAATCGCCTCCCATGCCACAGCACAAGTCGTGAACGGTAGGAGCGGTTTCGCTGTTGATGTTCTTGTTCGCTTGGCGAGCTCGTTCCCAGAGTGTCGATTTCCAACGACCGATATCTTGGGCGGTACTCTGTTCCAAAGCTAATTTATCGCAAAGGAGGAATGCGGTATTTTCGATGCCGAATTTTTCGCGGAATTTCGGCACGAGCGCCATGTAATCCATAATGGCGGCGCGTTCTTCGTTGCTGAATTCTTTGGCAAGTTGCGTCGAAACTTGCAATGCATCCATTTTTTTCTTGGTTGCAAGCTTGATGAAATCCTGAACTTTTGCCGAAATGAGTAAATCCGCGTTGAACATGCTTGAAATTTAATTTTTATGCGGGAATTTTACAATTTTAAATTTTGAGGATTAACGATTAAGATGTATTTTTATGTATGTCATTCCCGCCTCTGAGCGGAAATCTCCTTTAATAGGATTGGGTTGGTATGAAGTTTTTGAAAAATCTTGCGGCGTGCGTGTCTTGCGCTTCTGTTGCTTTGCTAATGCAATCTTGTGGTGACGATACGGCTTCGTCGCCTGTTTATGCTTTAAGTTCTTCGTCTGCGCAGGAATCGTTAGAATCATCTTCAGCTCAAGAATCGTCGAACTTTTCTATCGGCGAACAAGAATCCTCGTCGTCTGTTGAAAATTTATCGTCCTCTAGCCAAAATGGTGACTCCTCGTCTTCGGAAACATCTTTGTCGGCGGGTGTTGAATCTTCAAGTCAAAATGGTGACGCGATTTCGAGTGATTCTAATTCGTCATCATCCTATGCATTGCAATCCTCCTCTTCAATAGAATCGTCATCGGCAGTATCTTCTTCATCGCAAACATCTAATTCTTCTTCTGAAACACCGAGTTCTTCTTCGGAAACACCTAGTTCATCTTCTGCACAACCTATAAAAATTGACTTTTACAACGGTGCGGATATTTCCGAAGTTCAAGAATACGAACGAAATAATACAAAGTTTTACGATGTCGATGGCAAGGAAAGCGATATCTTTACCATCCTAAAAAATCACGGATTCAACTCCATTCGCTTGCGCACGTTTGTATCGCCTAAGGCAAAGTACGGCTATGCGGCAAACGGCTGCAGTCACGATGCCGAAGCGTATGGTGACAAAGACCACGTTGTTGCTTTTGCCAAGAAAGTCAAAGCGGCTGGCATGGGGCTTCTCGTGGATATCCATTACAGCGATGTGTGGGCGGATCCTGGTAAACAAATTATTCCCGAACGCTGGCGCGGCGTGAATAATGCCAATGCAATGGCGGATTCCGTTTACGCATACACCAAGGACTTGATGCTTGCTCTCAAGAATGCGGGGGCAACGCCAGACATGGTGCAAGTTGGCAATGAAACGACTCCTGGCATCTTGATCCACAAGCCAAACAGCAAAACGGACTGCTGGGGAAATGGCGTCGATAAGGCGGCGACTTCCGTCAATGGCGATATGGGAACTGCCGCAGGCAAGGCAAATGCCGCCAAGTATTTCAATGCTGGCATCAAGGCTGTTAAAGAAGTCTCACCGACAACGAAAACGGTGCTTCACATTGAACGTATCCGCCAGGCAGAAACGGTAAAATGGTGGATGGGCGTCATCTTTGACGATTATAAAATCCCCGCCGATGTGATGGGCTTCTCTGCTTACACCGCTTACGGCGACGGTACTCCCGATAAGTGGAGTAATTTGTTCAATACGATTACAACAAAGTATTCAAATTTGGAATTTATCGTTGCGGAATACAATGGTGGTGATTCCGATAACCACTACAATTTCGACAAATCCCGCCAAAAGACTCGTGAATCCGTCCGCAAAATGAACCGCTGGATTGGAACATTCTTCTGGGAACCGACAATTGGCGGTGCCTGGGGCGCAGGGCTTTTTGACTGGCGCGGTAAAGACCTTTACGCAAACGCTAAGGCTTTTGAAGAGTTTTTCTAAAACGTAAAAGGGACCTTGCGGTCCCTATGCTATTTCAGCTCGTTTTTTGCGGTTATGCAAATATTCTGTATTATGTTTAAGCAAACGCTCTTTCATCAAGGCATTTTTCAAGCTCGACAATGATGTCGTCCTTGTTGTAGCCTTTTCCGATAAACACGACTTGGTTTTCGCGGTCGCCAAATTGAGTGTCCCAGTTTTCTTTGATTTCTGGATTTTCGGCGATGTACGATTGCTTAACGTCTTCGCGCAGAGCATCAATCCAGTACGAAACGGGCAAAATCGAGGAATTACGACCTGCCTGTTCGAAAAGCTGCACGTCCTTGCTGGCGTCTGAAAACCAGATGTAACCCTTGGAACGGATGAGCTGTGACGGGTATCTGTTGTTGACAAATTTCATAAAGCGGGTTCTGTTGAACGGGCGCCTGGCTTCGAAAACGAACGATGTGATTCCGTATTCGTCAACGCAACCATTGCTTTTGCGACCTGGCTGGGTTAATGTTGCGGTAGCCTTCTGGATGGCCGAAGAGGAATCAATTTGATCATAGTTGAACGGCTTTGTCGTCATGATTTTTTCGATGTCGATATCGCCGTTGACGGAATGGATAATCGGAGCGCGAGGCTGGAAATCGCGAACGATAGATTCCACTTCCTTGAGCTGGTCTGCGCTGAGCAAATCGCACTTGTTCAAAATGATGAAATTGCAGAATTCAATCTGGTCTACAATCAGTGTCGAAATTTCTTCATCGCTCAAGTCGTATTTTTCGGCGAGAGAGTCTCGTTCTTCTTTTTTCTGTTTCAATTCGCTAAGAAATTCACGATAAATTCTGTCGCCATCGACAACTGTGACAATGGACGTTAAGTAAACATTCGTATTTGGATTGTCTTCTTCGTAAGCAAGGAAACTCGCGCTGACGGCTCCGGGATCGCTGATGCCGGAAGCTTCGACAAATACGACTTCAATGGAATCGAGGTTGGAAATCTTTTCAACATGTTCAATGAATTCATCGCGCAACGTGCAGCAAATGCATCCGTTTTGCAATTCGAACATCGGGCATTCGGTGACGTTCGAACCGTTCTTTTTCAAGATTTCGGCATCGACATTGATGCTCCCCATATCGTTCACGATTAAGGCGACTTTTCTCTTTTCTTGCTTGAGAAGATTGTTCAAAAGTGTGGTTTTACCCGACCCCAAATACCCGGTGATGAGTACCACCGGTTTCTTATTCTTTTTCATAAGAATCCTTTGTTAAAAATTATGTAGTTATGTTGTTAGCCCGCTAGGCGACAGTTCTCACAAAGTCCGTAAAAAACAGTGCGGAATGGATCAAGTGCAAAACCATGTTCTGCCATCAGGTGCGAACTCAGCTGTTCAAGATCGTGACATTCGAGATGGATGAGCGTGCCGCATTTTTCGCACTTCAGGTGAAAATGCGATACTTCTTTGTGGCATTCTTCGCCCATGTATTGGAAGCAGGCGGCATTTTGTTCGCCAAGGAAATACTTTTGAACAACGCCCATCGCCACAAACTTTTCAATTTGGCGATAAATCGTCGCAATGCCGATAGAAATGTTCTTTTTTTGGAAATAAGCCGACACATCTTCTGCGGTAAAATGGCGGCCCTGCATCGCTTTGAAGCAGGAAAGGAGAAGTTCCTGCTGTTTTGTTTTGTATTTAATAACGCCCATGCTTATCTCGAAATTTGATAACCGTTATCAAATTATACTAAAGTAAAAGATATTTGGCAAGGGGAAAGGAATATTTACGGTTCTACTCTAAAAATAAACTTGTTTTTTAAACGTCTTTCGTGGCTTGCGTTTTGTACGCTTTTTCCGAGGGCATCCACGCGCTTGATTTGTGCATTTGGCTTTCGTGACGCGTCTTGCTGAGAAACCGAGCGCTTTTTGTGAAATTCGCGGATTCCTGTAGTTCCTTCGTGCAATACAACAGCAATGCTATCGAGAATCGGATTCCCGACGCCTTCGATGTAGTCGTGCGAAACTTCCCAGACCATGATGCCGGCGTAACCATTCTCCTTGACCCAACGCGATTTTACGGCGGAAGAATGCGGGTCTTCGAAGGTGACGTAGCCGTTGGACGATACGCCGTAGGGTTCTACAGAAACGCTGTCGAAATGGAATTTCCATTCTGCGTTTGTAACAATATCCTTATACGGTACTTGCTTGGCGGAACCTTTGGTAAAATCTGTGCCGGGACCTGTGGCGCCTTTGAATTCAAAACCGAACGAGGGAATTCCGAAGACCATTTTTTCGGTAGGCACGCCGCGCTTTTTCCAATAGTCGCGTGTTTCTTCCCACGACCATGTGGTGTAACCATCGTGCGGGTAGAGCGGTGAATCGAACATGGCTTTTTCGTCCCAGTCGCCGGTGATGTCGTAGGTCATAAAACCGAGCCAGTCCAAGTTTTTCACGAGGACTTCGGCTGTGAACCATTTCCCGTAATAGGGCGAGCAGGGGAGAGCTGCCGAAAGGCTTTTGTCTTTGGGGAGGGCTTCGCGTAGCTCTGTGAGCAATTTGCTGTAGGCGATAGTGTCTGCCTCGGGGACGGGATTGTATTCCCATTCCCAGTCCATATCTAGGCCGTCGAGGTTGTGGTCTGCGACGTATTTTACAAGATTGGCAACGAATTTTTGGCGGAGTGCATCGTTCGATGCAACGGGTACAAAATTTTCGCTTTGTCCGCCACCGCCGAGCGAGACGATGACCTTTGTGCCGGCAGCGTGGGCGAGCTTTACCATTTCGTCTAAAGCGCTCGGGTTGTCTGCGGCATCGCCACGCAAAGAGCCATCCGTGTTTGGCGTAATGAAACTCCACAGCACATGCGTTAATTTGTTGTACGGAACTTTATCTACAGTGTAGGCGGGCTTGTGCCATTTGCCCCAATCCGGGTAATATCCGATAAACAAAGGTGCTGCCCATGCGGAGCAAAATGCTGCGAATGCTAGAATCGAAAGTGCGGTCTTTTTCATGTGCTATTCCTCTTTCATACATTCGTCAATTTGCTTTTGTATATACTCTGTGTTGGAGTCGAGCTTTGCCTGATAACGCGGATTCACTATTGTGTCACCGTCGCAAATTTGTTTGGTGGCGATAGAACTGCGTAGTTCCAATGGCCAGATTTTGTTTAGACAGTTCTTTTTCGCGTTAAGCTCTTCTTCACTTAAGGTGCTTATGGTGCTATCTGTAAGGTCTGTTCTTGTTTTATTGAAAGTCTTTTGTATATCAAAAATGTTGGCAAAATTGTTTTTTGTGCAGAGGGGTGAAGGAACGGTTGAACTACTGGACGATTCACTGCTAGAACTGAGAAATTTTTCTTTGTATTCTTTCCATGAATATATGGTGTTGTCTTCTTGCATGTATTCGTCTGCAGGGAGAGTATTGTGTTCCACAATTGTTGGATTGTCATCGGGTATGTGTACGGAGTATTGGTTTCCATCTGAGCAATGGTAGGGGATCAACCATGTGTATCTGACGCAATAAGAAACGCCGTAAACGGGAGCATCTTCAAATTCATGTATTGCTTCTAATGAATCTTCAAGGGCGTTGAGTTCTTCTAGGGTTCTTGTCTTGTTGTTTTCCAAGAGGTCTTTAAGATCGGATACGATGGTCAATTTATTTTTATAAGAGTTGTTCCCAGGTAAAAAACAATCGGGTTTGTGGTATCCCATTTGTTCTCCATAACACTTTACTGTTGTGTCGCTTGCGAGTTTGTGTGTAAGTGTTGCGTTGAAACTGCTGGAAGATTGCGCGATAGAACTACTGGAAAGAGTTTCGGAATTGCTTGATGGTGCTTCGCTAGAGCTGCTTTCCTGAATTTCTGCACTGCTAGCAATGTTGTTTACAGAACTGCTTGTTGTATTCTCGGCGGAGCTGCTGGATGGCGTTTCGTTTCCGTTGTTGTATGGAATGAATGGTGAATTTTCGCTGTCTCCGCCGCAACTAGCCCAAAATAGAGCTGTGGCCGAAAACAAAATCCTTTTCCAGTATTTGCGAATGTTCATATATCCTCCTTGCAACGTCCCGTGCGGTACATCTAAAATATAATTTTTGAATTACAGAAAGATATTTTTATTTCCGCTTCAGTTCCACCACATAATCCGCGGCGTCGACGAAGTCTTGTGCATGTTCAATAGCAATGACGGTGTGGCCGGCATTGCAAAGCCCGTGAATGAGGCCGAGTAATTGCTGAATATCTTTTTGATGGAGACCGCGGGCGGGTTCGTCAAAGAGAAATAGCGTGTTCGGCGCTTTGGCTCGCGCGAGTGTAATGGAGAGGCGGAGTCGAGCGCGTTCGCCACCGGAGAGGTGTGCTGTCGTTTGTCCGAGTTTCAAGTAGTCAAGGCCTGTGTCTACAAGCGGTTTGAGCTTTTCGGCGAACGGCTTCATGTTCGTGAATAGCTTGTATGCACTGCCGATTTCCATGTCCAAAATGTCGGCGATGGAAAGCGACTTGAATCGGATTTCCAAAACTTCATCACGGAAGCGCTTGCCGAGGCACACGGGGCATTCGGATTCTTCGTAGCCGAGCGGATCGTAAATGACGCCTTCTCCTTTGCAGTTCTCGCAACGGCCACCGGGGGCGTGCATGCTGAATTTGGAGGCGGTGTAGCCACGTACTTTGCTTTCGGGAAGTTTGGCGAACAAGTCGCGTAATAGTGTGGTGAGGCCGATGGCGCTCAAGACGGTGCTGCGTTTGCTTCCGTGAAAATCTCCGGTCGTGAGAATCGAAAGAGCGTCGATGCCGAGCTTTTTGAATTCTTCTGCTTTTGCGCGTTTGGCGATGTTTTCAAAAAGGAGTGTCGATTTTCCGCTGCCGCTCTGGCCTGTAATCACGCTGAATTTGTTGATGGGGAATGCGGCATTCACCGGCGCCATATCGAACTTTGCGAAATTGTTGACGAGAATTGCTGTGTCTTCTTTGGTTTTATGGATTGCCGCGTCGCTTTGCTCCTCGCAATGAAGTTTTTCGATTCCTAATTCCGACTTCCTAATTCCTAATTCATTTAACCATTTTCCCGTGGGCGATCCCGGATTTTCAAGCACTTCGTCGCGAGTGCCTTGGAATAAAATTTCGCCTCCTTTTTCACCTGCGCCTGGCCCCATTTCAATGATGTAGTCGGCTCGCTTGATGATTTGCGGATTGTGTTCAATGAGTACGAGCGTATTGCCGCGCTTGCGAATCTTCTCGAGGACATTCCAAAGTGCGGTGACATCGCTTGCATGCAGGCCGCTGGCGGGTTCGTCAAGCGCAATCAAAAGACCGTTCAAGTGCCCGGTGCTGAGGCTTGCGAGCTTGAGCCTTTGCAATTCGCCGCCCGAAAGCGTTTGCCCCGCGCGCCCTGGCGTGAGGTAGCCAATGCCCAAATCGTTAATCGCCTCGATGCGGTCGAGAAGCGAATTGAATGTCGCCTTTAAATTTTGCCCGATTTTTCCATCGAAAATTTGGTGCAAAATTCTGGGCAATTCTGCAAATTCCGTAGTGAGAATTTGCTTGTAACTGACTTCGTCAATGGTTGCGTTCAAGTACGTTTTTTTGAGGCGGAGACCGTGGCAATGTGGACATTCTACGTTTTCGTCCTCATTGCTTTCAACATCGTTTTCGGCGCGGTTTTTGCGGCTATTTCCTTTTTCTTTGGTTGCAAAAACTTCCTGAATGATTCCTGTGCCGTCGCAGTATTCGCAGACGCTTGTGCGGTTGTAAGGCGAGAATGCGCGTGCATCTAAGTTGGCAACGGTTTCGCTGGATATTTGCGATTGGTGCTGCTCGTCATTTGCGTTCGGGCAGCGCGGCTTTGTGCTGTAAAATTTGCGTTCGCCAGCAATGTCAAGCGTAATTGCAGAATGCGTAAGCTTTAACGTCCCGTCAACAGCTTCGGCGATTCGCGTGCGCGTGTTTTCGCGGACGATGATTCTGTCGACGATGATGAAAAATTCTTTGGGCGTCAGGACTTTTTCGCCGGGGAGCAAGTCTGCAAGCGAATACATGGTGCCATCGGCAATCGCACGCGTAAAACCTTGTGCTAAAAATACCGCCGAAAGCTTATCCAAAGTCGTGCGACTCTTGCCCTGC
Source organism: Fibrobacter sp. UWB12 (assembly GCF_900142485.1). Taxonomy (NCBI): domain Bacteria; kingdom Pseudomonadati; phylum Fibrobacterota; class Fibrobacteria; order Fibrobacterales; family Fibrobacteraceae; genus Fibrobacter; species Fibrobacter sp. UWB12. The sequence continues at coordinate 404,103 of NZ_FRAZ01000001.1, forward strand.
GCTTTCTTATTGTCATTCCCGCCGGCATTAATGTCACCCCGGACTTGTTCTGGGGGCGCCTTTTCCGTATTTTCCGTTTCTATCTTTGCCAAGAACTGTAGCTTTGTCCCAACGGGCATTCCCGCAATTTCGCGGATAATCTCTTCGCGGCTCTGGCTTACCATTGGAGCACCGCAAATCGGGCAGGCAGGCTTTGCGAATGCGGCGAACAATGTACGCAAGGCGTTATCGCATTCAGCAATCGAAAGAGCTGATGCTTTTGCAGGTGCTTCTCCACGCGTAGCGGCAATCGCTAAACTTGCTGGGAGTCCTTCGGCGCTGTCGAGCGGAATGCTTCGCTTGCCTCCGAGCATATCGGCTGCAAAAGGCGAGAGCGTTTCAAGGTAACGCCGCTTGCTTTCTCCATGGAGCGTGTCCATCACGAGCGTCGATTTTCCGCAACCCGACGGTCCGCATACAACCGTAATTTTCCCCAGCGGAAACTGGGCGTTGACATTTTTTAAATTATGGAATCTGCAACCGCGAATCGAAATGTAATCAAGCATCGTTTAAAAGATAACTAATATGGTCGCCCAAAGCAAATTTTAGAGGTTCGTGAGTGTGAAAATGCTATATTTAGAATAAAGAAAATTATTCTAAAATGTTTATTGAAAGGTGTCGGTCATGAAATTGCTTGTTCCTTTTTTGCTTTCGTTATTTCTTATTGCTTGCGGTGATGATTCGTCAACTTCGGCGAACAATTCGAATGATGATGAAAAATCGTCTAAATCTAGCAGCAGTGTCAAGATGACATCCTCTAGCAGTGTTGTTATTCTTGGCTCGACCGTGAATCTCACCGACTCCCGCGATGGTCAGACGTACAAGACGGTGACCATCGGCACTCAGACTTGGATGGCTCAGAACCTGAACTACAAAACGGCAAACAGTTTCTGCTATGAGAGTTCTGCTGAGAATTGCGAAAAATATGGACGGCTTTATCTGTGGAGTGCTGCCATGGACAGCGTGGGCGCATGGAGCACAAACGGCAAAGACTGTGGTGATCTTACGAGGTGCTCGCCAACGGACCCTGTTCGCGGTGTATGCCCCAAGGGCTGGCACCTGCCGAGTAATACCGAGTGGGAAACAATGCTTATTGCAGTCGGTGGAGTATCGACCGCGGGCAAGGTGCTCAAGTCCACATCTAGTTGGAATGGTAATGGCACGGATGATTTCGGGTTCTCGGCGTTGTCGGCTGGCTACAGGTTCGTCCGTGGAGATTACGACCTCGAGGGTTCCAAAACGTACTTCTGGAGTTCTACTGAGAAAGATAACAACCGCGCAATCAGCATGTCCTTGAACGGCAACGATGACAATGCATTCCTGAACGGCAACTACAAGTTCCTCGGGTTTAGTGTTCGTTGCTTGAAGGATTAACAGCGAGGGACTCCGTAGGAGTCCACTAGCCTCTAAAAAAACGAAAAGCCCGTGCAGTTCACTTCTGCCGGGCGTTTCTAATTTCACTAGATCCTTCGATTTCGTGCTTCGCGCTTATTCCTTAAACGTGAATCTCAGTTCGCCGAACGGCGTGCGGAAATCCTTGTTCTTGAGATTGTTTTCTTCGATACCTGCAAACAGCCTGTAGCCACCGCCTACAGAAACTTCAAGCAATTTGGTTACGCGGAAGTTGAACTGTGCCGAAAAGTCCGAGGTAAAGAATGCATCGTCAGACTTGAAGCCGTCTTCGTCGCCCTTGTTCAAGAAATTCACGCTGCCGCCACCGATGCTCACCGGGAGCGAAATCGAGAAAAGTCCGCTGCGGAAAACGACCGGTTCAGCGAAAATGCCGTAAGAATGGTAGTCGAGCATTTGCGGGTGGCGGACCTTCGGGTTTTTCACGTCGCTGAGGATGGTGGAAAAGTATGCGCCCAGGCTAATGTGCGGGTTCAACACGACACCGACGCGGAGGTTCATGAAAATTGTACCGTCGCGGGCAATCAGGGAGTTGCCGCCACTAACGCCCAAAAGTGCGCTCCATTCAGACGATTCGACCTTGCCCGGTTCGTAATCCTTGGAGCCTTGGAGTTCTGCGTGGGAACTTACGGCGAGCGAAAACGCCATGAGGAGAGATGTCAAAAGTTTTGTTTTCATTATAAATCCTCCGATTGACCTTCCCATCTCCAGCTCTTTGTGCTGACTGCTGGCCAGTGGCAAATTGTCCACACGAGACTGTTGCCGCACAAAATGATAGACCAAACACCAAATAGCAGGAAGAGGAATAGTGGAATAAAAGCTAGAGACCCGTAGAAAATGGACATGCGCGTGACCATCGCGGTTTGGATGAGCATCAAAATTTTCACGTAAATATTGATGGCCAGCCAAGAAATCAAGGTCGAAAGCATCGATGCCAGGAACAGTTTTTTGCGGGTGTAGGGCTTGTGTCCTGCGGGGCGTGCGGGCAGCAAGTAAAGCATAATGAAAATGACGAGGAGGACCGCAATGTGGAACGCGGAATACCAGAATGCCGTAATGATTGCCTTGATGACTTCTGGCGAAAAATGGAAACCGTCGACAATAATAACTGAGAGTACGTTTTGCACGTGGTTCACGAACCCGGCGAACATCCCGACGACAATCGCTCCGATGAGCAAAAATGGTGTGTATACCTTAATTTGGCGCACCAATGTTCTTGAAGTCTTGTTTTCCCAGACTACGTTGAAGTTCGTTTCGAGGCTCCCAAATGCGAGGATGAACGTGACAAAAAGACCACCGGCACCGATAAACCCGAGTTTTCTGATGGGAATATGCTCGGCATTTTCCACAAGATCCATAATTTGCTCGGTCGGCCAGTCCAAATTGAGCATTTCGATGACGATGGGGAGGTAGTCCGAAATGAAATTACCGAACCCAACTGCAAGCGAAATAGATGTGAGCATGATAAGCAGGGGGACGACTGCCACTAGCGTCGTATAGGTCAAAGACGCCGCACGAGTCATTCCGTGATAATACAGGAACGACTTACCCGTGACAACCATGACTTTCACAAATGTGGGGGACCGGGCTGCGATGTTATCGAACAACCATTCCCACGAAAAATTTTCCCACCAATGCGGCATACTCGCCGTTAAATATAGTTAAAGGAATGACTTAGGAGCCCCTATAATGCCCATCCATTCAATTTTTTACGAAAAAACGTACTTTGGTGGTCAAAATTTCCTTGGAATAGGTCTATTAATGTGGACAATTAATAAAATAAGTTTGTGGACTTTTTTCAGTGAATTGCGGATTGAAAGATTAAAATATACTAAAAAATGTGGACTTTTTATTTAAAAGAGATTATATTTGAAAGAAACAAGAGTTTGGTTTTTATACCGTTAGGAGCGTTGTATATGGGATATAACCGTAATATCAAAGCTATTTTGGCAAGTTCGTTGTTGGCTGCGGGCTTGTCTGTTCCGTCTTTTGCTGCACCGCGTCAAATGGAAAACTTGACGCGCGGCCTAGTCGCATCAAATGTGGGCAAGGGTATGCTTGTCAGCTGGCGCTTGCTTGGCACCGATGACCCAGCGACGGAATTCGTTCTCTATCGCGATGGCAAGAAACTTGCCTCGATTGGCAAGTCTGCCGGCACGAGCTACCTTGATGCTGCTGGCACAGCTACCTCCAAGTACACGGTGGCTGCCGTTGTCGATGGCAAGGAGCAATCTCAGGTTGGTTTGTCGCTCGTTTTAGATAAAACGGTTTCGAACAGCGGTAAATCTTTCCCGTATAAGGCGATTAAACTAGAAGTTCCTGCAAGTCAGAAAATGCCGAATGGCGAAACTTGCACGTACACTCCGAACGACATGAGTGCAGCCGACCTCGATGGTGACGGCGAATATGAATTGATTTTGAAGTGGGATCCGAGCAATGCTCACGATAACTCGCAAACGGGTTACACGGGCACGGTGTTCATTGATGCTTACAAGCTCGACGGCAAGCGCTTGTGGCGTATCGACCTCGGCAAGAATATTCGTGCCGGTGCACACTACACGCAGTTCCAGGTATTTGACTACGATGGCGACGGCAAGGCCGAAATGATCGTGAAAACCGCCGACGGAACAATCGACGGAACAGGCAAGGTGATTGGTGACAAGTCTGCGGATTATCGCGATGGTAACGGAATTATCCTCAAGGGGCCTGAATATCTGACGGTGTTCCGTGGCACTGATGGTGCTGCTATTACGACAATCGAATATACACCCAGCCGAAACATCTTGAGCCATTCTTCTCCGCAGGCTAAAGGCAAGTGGGGGGACAACTACGGCAACCGCTGCGAACGCTACTTGGCGGCGACGGGTTATCTGGATGGCGTACATCCGAGTGCTATTTTCGCCCGTGGTTACTATAGCTCTGCGTATGTGGCTGCTTACGATTTTGATGGAAAAGACTTGAAACTCCGCTGGTTGCATAAGTCCGAAGATCCTGGCAAGGGTCTTTATGAACAGGGTAACCACAGTCTTCAGGCGGCTGACCTCGATGGCGATGGTTATGATGAAGTGTTTTTCGGTGCTGCAGCCTTGAACCACGATGGCACCCTGCGTTACCGCACTGGCCTTGGTCATGGCGATGCCCACCATATTGCCGATATGGATCCGGACCGTCCGGGGCTTGAATCTTGGGACGTGCACGAACACAAGGATGCCAAATATACTGATGAACTTCGTGCAAACGATGGCACGATTATTTGGGGAACGCCTCAGCCGAACCCTGGCGTAGACAACGGCCGTGGCATGGCTGCTGACGTAGATTCGACCCATCGCGGTTACGAAATGTGGTCTGCGAAGGGCGGTGGAATGTTTACTGTAAAGCACGAAAGAATCGGTTCTCCGGCTGTTTCGCAGAATTTCCGCATTTATTTTGACGGTGACCTGCAGGATGAACTCTTGGATGGCGCCTACGTGACCAAGTTCAATTCTAAGGATATCAAGGCAGAAGTTTACTTTGATGGCCCTGCCGCGCTTGGCGTGACGGGTTGCAATGGCACCAAGAATACGCCGAGCCTCGTGGCAGATCTCTTCGGCGACTGGCGCGAAGAACTGGTGGTGCGTAGCGAAAAGGACCCGACCACGATGTACATTGTCTCGACTCCGGTGACATCTCCGTATCGTCTTTACACGCTGATGCACGACGCCACCTACCGCACGGCAGTCGCTTCCGAAAATACAGCTTACAACCAACCACCGCATCCGGGATACTTCTTGCCCGATATGGCGAAATCTCTCAAGCAGCCGGATATTTACGTGGTCGGTGAAAATGTCGTAGTGCCGGTCGATACGACTCCGGTTGTGAACGACGGTTTGTCTATGCTCGATGCTTCTACGCCGAAGGATGGTGTGGGGTGGACCGAAAAAACAAACGAAGGGTTCCTCAAGAACGGTTACTTCAATTTTGATAACACACTTTCTAGCTATGGTGTTTGGGAAATCTTCTCGAAGACCGAGGCTAAGACGACTTTGATAATCCGTTACGCCAATGGTGGAAATGCTGATCGTAGCATGGCTGTTAGCGTGAATGGCAAGTCGGCAGGTACGGTTAGTTTCCCGGCTACAGGATGGACAACGTATAAAGAGGCCTCTGTAGATGTGAAGCTGAAGGCTGGCGTCAATACGCTCAAGCTTACGTCGATGACGAGCGATGGTGGCCCGAATGTTGATATGTTCACGTTTGGTATCGATGGTGTAGAACTTTATGACGGAACGCAGGTTCTCGATAAGCCTGTGTCGATTGCTCCGCAGATGTTTATGCCGAATGTCTACAATCCGGTGACGGGAATTCTCAAGACTCGTGAAGCCGGGCTTGCAGAAATTTACGCTTACGATATGACGGGTAAGCTTGTTAGCGGAATTTCCCGCAACGTAACTGCCGGAACGTCTAAGGTCATGTTTGATCGTGAAATGCTCCCGCGTGGTGCCTACATGATGGTTGTGAAGCTGAATGGCCATGTAATCTCGAAATCCAAGCACAACGCTTTGAAGTAAGGGGTTTGAAAATGGGAATGTTTAGCAAAGTTTGGCAAGGGGTTGTTACGGCTTCTATGTTGGCCGCACCGATTGCGATGGCTAAGGTCACTATTTATATGTGTGGTGACTCCACCATGCAAGATTGGGCCGAAGGTTATTACCCCAAGCAGGGACAGGGCCAGGATTTTCATTACTGGTTCGATGTGAACAAGGCTGTGGTGGTGAATCGTGGCCAGGGAGGCATGTCGCTTGGTGGCGGTGGTAAAGACAAAAAGGGCAATACCGCAGTCGGCTACTACGATATGTTCTTTAGGAAAGGCTGCAGTGCGGGCAACTGCATTGCGGATAAACTCCAGGCAGGCGACTATGTGGTTGTCCAGTTCGGCATCAACGACGTGAACTACAGTACAGAGGAATTCTTTGCCTCCAATATGAAAAAGCTTGTGAGCGATGTCCGTGCGAAAGGCGCTTATCCGATTATCATGAGTCCGATTCGTCGTAAGTATTACGATTCTCCGACGCAGATTCATAACAGCTATCGTGGCTATCCGGCGCTGAACCAAAAGCTTTCCGAAGAGCTCAACGTGCCGTTTATCGACATGAGCGAAATGGTCGCGAACTACATGATTTCTGTGGGTGAACGCTATGCTGAACAGTATGTCTTCAATTATGCGAGCAAGTCTGAATACAGCAATCTTGGCGGCGACCAGACGGACGCTGTGCATCTGCAGATGAACGGTGCAAACGCTTTTGGCCGTATCATCACCGAACAGATGCGCGCCCACAAGGACCCGATTGTAAAAAAGCTTGGTGACTACATGGCCCCCATGTATCAGGTTGACGTCAAGGTGAGCCCGGAAGGCGCTGCCGAAGCGACATCCATTAGCGCCTACTACCCGAAGGGCATGACCGTGATGCTTAAGACCATCCCGAAGTCCGGCAAGAAGTTCCTCGGTTGGTATGATGGTAAAGGCAACAAGGTTGGAGCTCCGAGCCGTTCCAATGTGAAGTCTCCGTATATCCATACGTTTGTCATGGGTGATGCCGCAACGCAGTACACTGCAGTTTACGAAGGCGGTACCGCTCAGAAGTACGAAGGCGATGGCAAGGCTTTGACCGCTTTCCCGACCACGACTCCGAAGAGCCTTGATGACGTGACGTTCGAACCGTTTACGCCGATTGATGGCCCGAAAGATACAACTCTCAAGGTGGATAAGGACATCAAGAAGTTCTTTGATGCCGCTAAACCGGATGATGCCGGAATCGGTTGGACTCAAGACGAATGGTCCGGATTTACGGGCGATGGTTACTACAACTTGGATAACACGAACGCTTCGTTTGCCGCTTTCAATATGAAGTTCCCTGGCGCAGGTTACGTGACGCTTGCGGTTCGCTACGCCAATGGCGGCTCCTCAGACCGCATGTTCAACGCTTATCTTGACCATGACTACTATCTGAGTGCTCCTCCGACAGGTGGCTGGGACAAGTGGGATACTGCTTATGTTGTTTTGAACGTGCCGCAGGGCGAAGCAGAACTCAAGTTCATGTCGATTACGTCTGATGGTGCTCCGAACCTTGATGCGTTTGGCTTTAGCTTGGATGGCGTTTGTCGCGTGGGCGTCGATTGCCAAACAACGAAATTGCAAACTGTTAAAACCGAAGCTGGCTTGAAACTTCGCGGTGATTTGCTCTCGCTGACGGATCGTGCCGAAGTAAGCGTATTCGATATGAGCGGTCGCATGGTGATGCGTAAGGTCGCCTCGGCTGGCGTGATGGATTTGTCTTCTATCGTGCGTGCAAATGGCCTCTACCGAGTGATGGTTCGCCAAGGTAAAACCAATTACGCTACAACATGGGCGAAGGTGAAATAGCAATGGGGGGAGGAACCGTATTATGAAACCTATACTAAAGTATCTCCTTGCTGCTGCTGTGTTCACCGGTGTTGCCGTGAGCGATTCCACCAGCTTTTCGATTTATGTCGTTGGCGATTCGACGGTCCAAACCTACAAGGATAACGTTTATCCGCAAACAGGCTGGGGCCAAGTTCTCGGCTACTTCTTTGATGCATCTCGTGTCAAAGTGAACAATTACGCTATTGGCGGTCGCAGCTCCAGAACGTTTATCGAAGAAGGCCGTCTTGACGAAGTCAAGGGTAAACTCCAAAAGGGCGATTACCTCTTTGTGCAGTTCGGACACAACGACCGTGACTACAGCAAGGCTGCCCGCTATGTGGAACCATCGCAATTTTCAGGCTACATCCAGAAGTATGTAGATGCGGGTAAGGCGAAGGGCGCAAATGTCATTCTCGTTTCGCCGATGAACTTGAACGGTAGCCGCAACGTATTTTCGACGGGGAGTAACAATTACGATGCTCGTGGTATGATGCAGACCGTTGCGAAGAACAATAAGATTCCGTTTGTCGATTTGAACATGAAGTCGTACAATACGTATAACAATACGTACAAAGGCATGGGCGATTATGTGACTCGTTACCTATATAAGAAACTGGAAAAGGGTGAATATCCAAATTATCCCGATGGTGTGAACGATGGAACGACTCACTTCCAGGAAATGGGTTCCATGGGGCACGCTCAGATGATTTGCGAAGAACTTGCAGATAATCTCAAGTCCAACACGAACCTTTCTGCCGATGCTAAGACTGCTCTTACGACGCTTGTGTCGGCGATTAAGAAGCGCTATACCATCAAGGTCAAGACGAACCTCTCGAATTACAACGGCCTCATTACGCAGACGCAGTATTTCCCGGCGGGTTCCCCGATGACGCTTCGCGTGACGCCTAATGGCCAAACGTTTGAAAAGTGGGTCGATGACGATTGCAATGAACTTTCGAAGAACATGATTTATTACGGCTTCAAGACGAAGGCCCGTGACATCACATACACGGCGATGTTCAAGGGCGGTGCCGCTTGCACGCCGATTTCTCATGCTTCGGAAGATTCCTATGAAGACGGTCCTGGTGGCGATTCGAGCAGTTCCAGCGGTGAAGTTGAAGTCAAGGAGCTTGATGAAACCCTTTGCTCGCTTGATGCAGGAACGGATGCTTGGCCCTCTGTGATTGATATGGCTGAACCAGAATTTGGTGATGGCTGGACCGAAAAGAACCATGAAAGCTATACCGGCGGTGGATTCTTCAATCTTGATAATTCCGCTTACAGCAAGGCTACGTACATGGTAACGTCGGACCAGTCGGCAGAACATGCCCGTGTGATGATCCGCTATTCGTTTGCGGGGAATGCAAACCGCGATATGAAAGTTACAGTCGATAACGGCACTTACGATGTTGTGTTTCCGCCGACAGGCAGCTGGGACAAATGGGACACGGTCTATATCGACAATGTCTGGGTGGATGCCTTGGACTTCAAGGTGGTTCTGCAGTCGGCGACAGCTGATGGCGGCCCGAATGTGGACATGATTGCCTTTGACATGAAGGACGTTTACCGTACGGGTTGCAAGGCTGTCCGCGAAAAACAGCAGGGACCTGTTTCGCTTGCTTCGAAAAAAATTGTGACTAAGCCGCGAGCTAGCGGTATCACGGTCAATGCGCTTGGCCAGAAGGTGCAGAATGTGCGTGACCAGTCGGACTTGCGAAACTTGCCCAAAGGCAACTACTTCCGCTATTAAAAAGTCTGCTAGAAGCGGAAAACAAAAATAATGCCGAAATTTACGTGAAAAATCGAGAAATTCTATCGCTTTTCACGTGAAATTTTAATGTTGTATGTAACGATGGTGCAAATTTAGGGCGCGTCTCTGCAAAAATCGAACTGAAAAGGGCTTTTTAAAGATAAAAAGTCCTTTTTTGTTTTTGTTTGCAGTGGCGATATTGTAAAATTTGGCGAATTTGTCTGTGATTTTGCGGGAAATATGAACGAAAAACACTCTTTTTCCCGTAAAAAACGCCTCTTAAAATTTTTTTCGCGAAAAATCGTTTTTTTACAAAATAATGTGGACTTTAAATTTGCAAAACTGTGGACAATAATGTATATTAAGTTATGCAGTTCCTGCCTACTGTCTACTTCTAACAGCCTACTAAAACATGATCAACATCTTTGAATATCTGAATTATCGCGAATTTTTGAAGGACGCATACGAAGAACGCCATGCGAGTGATTGGCGTTTTAGCCATCGTTATATCGCCGATAAAGCAGGTTTTGATTCATCGATGTTCAATAAGATTTTGCAAGGCAAGCGCAATTTGACCGACCGCATTGTCGAGGTCTTTGCGTCTATCTTTTGCAGTGATGAACGCGAAAAAGCGTACTTTGCCGACATGGTCGCTTTTAACCAGGCGAAAACGCATACCGAAAGTCGCCAGTTCTTAGAAAAGCTTGTGGCTTCTAAGGAATGCAAGGTCGAAAACTTGGCAAAGGACCAGTTTGAATATTTTGACCACTGGTACCACGCCGTTGTTCGTGAACTGGTGACGTTTTATCCGTATGTGGGTGACGATGCTGCCTTGGGGCTCATGGTGCGTCCGCCGATTTCTGCAAGTCAGGTCAAGTCTTCGATTGCGCTTTTGGAACGCCTTTCAATGATTAAGAAAAACGAGACGACTGGCTTTTATGAACAAACGCAAGGCTTGGTTTCAAGTGGTTTTGAATCGTACAATACGGCGGTGAACGCTTACATCCAACAGAATCTGGACGTGGCGCAAACGGCGATGGACCGCTTTGAACGTGGTGAACGCAATCTTTCGACGCTTGCGTTTGGTTGTGACGAAACGACTTATAAAGAGCTTGTGGAAATGGTTCGCCGGTTCCGTCGAGAGGTCTTAGCGAAGGTTGGGGCTTGCCAAAAGCCGAATCGCGTTTTCCAACTGGGCATGCAGCTTTTCCCGCTTTCGGACCCGTATCCGCCGCCGCAAAGGCGCGGGCGCAAACGCCGTATTCGCGGTGCTGAAATGCTACAATCTTCGGGCGAGGGTGCGTCTCGTGAAATTGTGGATGAGTCACGCAAATCTGCCGAAGTTCAAGGGAGGCAATCATGAAAAAGGAATGGATGATGGTTGCTCGAATGCGTGCATACGTTTTATTCGGTGCATTGGCTGTATTCCTTGCTGCTTGTAGTGACAATAAAGTTGCCGGTGGAACAGAAGCCGAATCGACAATTGCTTTGTACATACAAATGGCGGATGGAACGCCCGCTTCAATGGCGCGCGTCCGCATTTTGCCTGATGACTACCTTTCTAGCGGCCCTGCGGAACAAACTTGGAACGAAACCAATGAGGATGGGCACGTTTTGTTCGAAGTCCGCAAAGGTCGCTACACCATTGAAGCTCGCAATGTGAGCGAAACAGATGCCTCGGGTGCAGTGCATTCTATAGCGCTTGATGCCAAGGCCGATTCCAAGGTTGATACCATCAAGTTGGGCGAACTAACGTCTATAGAAGGCTATGTAGTCCTTGGTGAATCGCCTGTTGTCCGCGTGGCGGGTCTTGACCGTTATGTTGTTCCTGATAGTACAGGGCATTTTGTAATTGACTCGCTTCCGCAGGGGAGTTTCGATGTGCAAATTGGTGACCCTGATGAAGTTCATTCGACGTTAGTGCAGTCCAACGCAGGTGATACTTTATTTGTTGACGGCTCCGATGTGGCTTCGGACATCAAGGTCGTAAAGCCTGAAATCGCAACAGCAACAGAATATCCCGAGAGCGACTGGAGTGCTCATGAAGCCTTGCTCAAACAAATTCAAGGCTATGCTGTTGGAACGCTTGGTGCTACTGGAAAAACCGACAGCACGGGAAAAATTGAGAAAGTGGAAGGCGAAGTTTGCATTGTCACGACAACTGAAGATTTAATTGATGTTGTCGACTCTTCAAAGGTGGATTCGTTGGGAAATTACGGAACTAAGGTCGCCTTGTCCCAGGGCTCTTTCCGTGAATGCGCCGAGAAGGATACTCCAGTCTGGATTCTCTTTGAAAAAGATGGAACGTACAATTTGCGTTCGCCATTGCGCATAAAGTCTGATAAAACTGTGGATGGTCGTGGGCGTGATATTCGCATTACGGGCATGGGGGTTTTGACAAATGAATCATCCAATCTTATTTTTGAAAACTTGACTTTTACGGCGCCTGCGATAACAGCTCATGATACAACAAGCCGTCGCGCTCTCTCGATTCATAACCGCACGCACCATGTCTGGGTGGACCATTGCACGTTTGAAGAGTATCCGCTAATCTTGGTTGATGTCAAGCGAGGCTCGAATGCGGTCACGCTCTCGTGGAACCGTTTTGAAAATGCACAGTCCGGCATTTTATTTGGGCTTGAACCGGACATTTTCATCGATTCTGCGCAGACATTGACTTTGCACCACAATTATTTCTCGAATTTGGAACTTCGCGGTGTGCTTGCTCGTCGTGGTAAAATCCACGCCTACAACAATTTCATTTACGGCGTGGGCGATGCCGGAATGGAATGTTCTGATTATGCGGCTTGCTACATCGAGGGCAATGTCTACAATAACGATGTGCCAGTTCGGGGATATCGCCTGAAAAACGAAGATGGCTCGCCGGATGAATCGACGGTTGGATTTGTCTACATGGATTCGAATACGTTTGGTCGTGGTGGCGAGGATCTTGCTGGCGATGCCCAGGGCTATAAGCCCGATTACAAGGTTTCTGTTGATGAAGCTGGTGCAGAACTTGCCGTTCGTGTGAAAAATGAAGCCGGTCCCCGGTAGAATCTTGCTAAGCCGGGCGTTACGGGCTGGCGTTTGAAGCCCGTAGAGGGGGTGGAGAGTAACAACGTGCGAACCAGGGGGATGCTTCCCCCTTTTATAAAAAAGACAGCTCTTTGTGCTTGTTTTAAGAAAAATCTCTCGTCTCTCGTCTCTCGTCTTTCGTCTAAAAAAGCTATATTTGCAGCGCGAACTTTAAAGGAGCTATAATGCTTAAATCTACATTGCAACAGACAGATCCGGAAATCTATAACATTATCCAGAAGGAAGCCGAACGCCAGGAATATGGTATCGAACTTATCGCTTCTGAAAACTACACTTCCAAGGCTGTGATGGAAGCCATGGGTTCCGTCCTCACCAACAAGTATAGTGAAGGTTACGTTGGCAAGCGCTACTATGGCGGTAACGAAGTTATCGACGAAATGGAAGCTCTCGCTATCGATCGTTGCAAGAAGCTCTTTGGTTGCGACCACGTGAACATCCAGCCACTTTCCGGTTCTCCGGCTAACGCTGCTGTTTATTTTGCCGTTCTCAAACCGGGTGACAAGGTCCTCGGCCTCAAGCTCGACCACGGTGGACACCTTTCTCACGGCCATCCGGTGAACTTCTCCGGTATGCTCTATAACTTCGTGCAGTACGAAGTCGATAAGGAAACTGGCCGCATCGACATGGACAAGGTTCGCGAAATTGCTCTCCGCGAAAAGCCGAAGATGATTCTCGCTGGTTTCTCTGCCTACAGCCGCAACCTCGACTGGAAGCGCTTCAAGGAAATCGCCGACGAAGTAGGCGCTCTCACCATGGCCGACATTTCTCACATTGCAGGTCTCATCGCCGGTAAGGCAATCGAATCTCCGGTGCCGTACTTCGACATCGTGACGACCACGACTCACAAGACTCTCCGTGGCCCGCGTTCCGCTATCATCATGTGCAAGGATCGCACGATCCAGAAGATGGTGAAGGGCGAACTCAAGGAAGTTTCCCTCGCTAAGGAAATCGACAAGGGCGTGTTCCCGGGTATGCAGGGTGGCCCGCATGACCACATCAACGCTGGTAAGGCTGTTGCATTCCTCGAAGCTTTGCAGCCGGAATTCCAGGTCTATGCAAAGAATGTTATCAAGAACGCTCAGGCTATGTGCGCCGAAATGCAGAAGCTCGGTTACAAGGTGATTAGCGATGGCACCGACAACCACCTCATCGTTGTTGACATGACTTCTAAGGGCGTTTCCGGTAAGGAAGCCGAAGTCGCTATGGAAAAGGTCGGCATCTCCTGCAGCCGCTCCACGATTCCGTTCGATCCGCGCAAGCCGATGGACCCGTCCGGTGTTCGTCTTGGCACTGCTGCTATCACGACTCGTGGCTTCGACGAAGAAGACACCCGCGAAGTGGCTCGCATCATCGACCGTGCAATCCAGGCTAAGGACGACGAAGCCGCTCTCGCCAAGATCCGCGAAGACATCGTCGCTCTCTGCAAGAAGCACCCGCTGTACAAGTAAAGTGTAGCGGGGCAAACGCCCCGCGTGTTGTGTCATCCTGATGCCACGAAGTGGCCGAAGGATCCAGACTCGCATTATGTCATCCCCGACTTGTTCGGGGATCTTTTTGTATATAGAAAAAGAACAAAATCGTCAAAGTGGCGGTGAACTAGCCAAAAAATTGTATAATTATAGAATTCATGAGGCTTTCTATGAATCGTACTTTTGCCATTCTTGCTTTGCTTGCGTTGTCATTCGCGACGGACGCTCTTTGCGGCATCTTGACTGATTCTCGTGATGGTCAAACTTACAGGACGGTGAAAATCGGCAATCAGGAATGGATGGCGGAAAATCTCAACTACGAAACGGCAAACTCCTACTGCTACAAGGATAGCGTGTCCAACTGCACCAAGTACGGTCGCCTTTACACTTGGGCTGCTGCGAAAACCGCTTGTCCGAGCGGCTGGCATTTGCCGACAGAGGTTGAATTTAAAGAGCTAGTTGCTACTGTTGGCGGTTCTAGTACAGCAGGCAAGATGCTCAAGTCTACTAGCGGCTGGGATGACGATGAAGGGGAAAGCGGCAATGGTACGGATGCCTACTTGTTCACGGCGTTGCCTGCTGGCGAATGGTCCGACAACGGTGGGATTTACCGTGATGAGGGCCTTTATGCGTTCTTCTGGGGTTCTACTGATGATGGTATCGCATACAGTATGAACTTGCACTACCACGACGACATTGCAGGCCTGGGTTACGGCCACAAGGACACCGGACACTCTGTCCGTTGTATCAAAGGTTTAGAGGTGAAAAAGAGAACGACGCTCGTATGGATTTTTATATCATTCTGTCAATATATAATGTGGTGTCTAAAATACCTTTTTTGACCAAATAGGCTAAAGTAAATTGGCCCTCGGTTCAAAGCCGGGGGCTTTTGCTTTTTTTATAGCTTGTTTTGTATATTGCGAACAAGTAAATTTGGTTTATTTGTAATGAGTTGTGGAATGAATAATATTTATGCACTTGTTTTGTCTATCGCGATGTTTTTCTTTGCTGCGTGCAGCGAAAATGATTCATCTGTGAATCCGAGTGATGAAATGAGTTCCTCTCTAACTTCTTCATCTAATAAACAAGAAAAGTCTAGTAGCAGTTCCGCAAAATCAAGCAGTTCTGTAAAACCTTTATCCAATGAGTCCTCAAAAAAAGTTGATGATGGCTGTGTGTATGATGCAGAGACAAATACGCTCAAAGATTTGCGCGATGGACAAACGTACAAAACGGTGAAAATAGGTAATCAGGTTTGGACGGCGGAGAACCTGAACTACAAAACTGTAAATAGCTATTGCTATAACAATAACGACAAATATTGCTCTAAGTATGGACGACTTTATACTTGGTCGACTGCAATAGATAGTGCCGGTGTATTCAGTGAAAATGGCAAAGGCTGCGGTTATGACAAGGAATGTTCGCCGACATATCCGGTGCGTGGGATTTGCTTTAATGGATGGCATATTCCTGATGCTAGTGAATGGAACAGCTTGTTTGCGATGGCGAGCGATTCCATAGGGGCGAAACTTAAATCTGCATGGGGCTGGAATCGTGGCAGTGAAAATGGCTCAGATTTATTCGGCTTCTCGGCGCTTCCTGCAGGTTACAGAGATTTTCTTGGTAGTTTCTATGGAGATAGTACCGAAGCGTTTTTTTGGAGTGCGACCGAACATGATTGGTATAAAGCTCGCTATGTAGGGTTGCAAAAACACAATGGAGGTGGGGCCCAATGGGGGTTCGAAAAGGACTATGCCTTTTCAGTCCGTTGCATTAAGGATTAAATTAGACGAAAGAATGTTTTATGCAACGGATGCAACAAAATCATAATCCGTTTGCTTCAAAATGAACTTGGTTGTGTTCCTTTATCTTATTTAGAATATATATTAAGAATAGTTTAAAGGGGATTACGTCATGACGTTGTTTTGTTGCAAAATTTCCGGCCTCAGATTTTGGGTAATTTGCGGCGCATTGCTTGTTTTTACAGCTTGCCAAGATAATTCATCTTCGGTTATTGATTCAACCCCCAAAGCTGTTGATTCGACCCCTAGAAAAATTGATTTCTCAACGTCTAGTTCGCGGGTTCCAGTCGTTTATGATGAGGATCCGAAATTTGCGTGCTCCGATTCTACAAAAATTTTTGGTGAATTGACGGATGCTCGTGACGGGCATGTTTATAAGACCGTTGAAATTGGTGATCAAGTTTGGATGGCGGAAAACTTGGAGTATAATCGTGAAAGATATACGGGCGATTCGAAGTATTATTATTCCTGGGTTGATGCTGTTGGGGGAATAGCTGCGGGTTGCTCTGGCGAACGTCCTGCTTTATATAACGGGGAGTATGTTTATAAAAATCATTTTGTCTATGACGGTGTAACATTTGAAAATTGCCCTATTGCAAGGCCTGCTCGTGGCCTATGCCCTGATGGCTGGCGTATCCCAACTACGGATGATGTTCAAACATTGCTTGATTATGCTGGGGGCTCGAGATATGCAGGTAAGTATCTGAAATCAACTACTGGATGGAGTGGTGTTGGAAACGGATTAGATTGTTTTGGCTTCAGTGCTTTGCCGTCCTATAGTAAGGATTATGCAACTGGTCTCCATGAAGATTTGCATATTCTGACTGATGAACCCAAAGCGTTGTACATGTCTTATGAAAATGCTTTTGCGTATTTTACTTCTGTGACAACTTATGAAGCGAGCGGATATGTAGTCCGTTGTATTCAGGGGGATGGAAATTACGGTTTAGATTTACCGATAGAGCGTACTGAGAGAACTTACACAGGGCCTTTTGAATCGTTTACGGATTCACGCGATGGGCATGTTTATAAAACAGTCGATATTGGCGGTTGGGTTTGGATGGCCGAAAATTTATCTTATGGTTCCAAAGAAACTTACACTTATGAAGAAATGATAAATGCTCCAGTTACGGGGTGCTATTTGGATAGTTTAATATGGGGCGATGATTATGGAATGTGGAACTATTGCTCTGCTAAACAACCGGTCCAGGGAATTTGTCCAGATGGCTGGCATGTACCGAGTTATTATGAATGGAGAGTCCTTAGTGCTTTTGTAAATGGTTTAAACAATGCGACAAATTTTGTAGAAGGGTCCTTTACGGGATCGATGCTGAAATCAACGAGTGGCTGGCCTAAAGGGAAAAATGGTCTTGATGCATACGGCTTTGGAGCTAAGCCTCCCGAAGGAAAAGATCAGATTCGCTTTTGGTCTTCGTCGAATGCGCCCACTAGGGGGGATTGGTTCGGCAATATCGTTTTGAAAATTGGTGCTGACAGTGCCGGGTTAGAAACAGATGGAATTGGAAATTCCTATGAGGCTTATGTTCGTTGTCTCAAAGATGATGAAAGCCAAATGCAAACGTCTTCGTCTCCTTTAGGTTTTTCTATAAAGCCCGAAAAACCAGCAACTTATTCTGGCGAGTATGGTAAGTTTACGGATGAACGAGATGGCAATGTTTATAGGATTGTTGATATTGATGGTACCGTTTGGTTTGCAGATAACTTAAAATATGAAGTTCCGAATGCGTTGTCTTTTTGCAATTGTGCCGATACGACATCGTGTGATAGCCGTGGTCGCTTGTATCCTTGGAATGTGGCGAAAAATGCGTGTCCTGCTGGTTGGCGTTTGCCTTCTGTAGAAGAGGCTAATCATTTATTGATGCTTGCCGCTCAAGCTAAATACGACTTGGGTGGTTTTGATTATGCTGAAAATTTTTTAAAGGATACTGTAGGTTGGGAATATAAAGAAGGCTACAATACATTCGGATTTAGTGCTGTTCCTGCGGGTGAAATGCATTTCCGTTTAGATACAAACTCCGTGCTTATCGATGAATTCTGTAATGCTCCTAAAGGATATGGCAACGTAGGCGTGAGGATAAATGCTGAATATTGGGTCGATGGTGAAAATGCTAATGGGGCTCATGCGTGTTTTTCTGTTGATGTGTCAGGATTTAATGAATCCGTTTCTTGGGCGCTTCATTCCCCTTATTCTATCGATACATATAATTTAGCCTTCTCGGTTCGCTGCGTTAAGGAATAGACGGAAAAACAACTTCCTGTTTTCCTCTTTCTACTTCCTACTCAAAAATAAAACCTATCTTTGTATCATAAATACGAGGTTTTATGCAGTCTTGGACCGAAATAAAGAACATTGAGAACCCCACTGAAGAACAACAGCTTGAAGCGATCAAGCTGAACTGGTACGCAATCAGCTTAATTCAGAATCCGACTGAAACGGTTCAAAAGGCTGCGTTTGATAAAAATGAGCAGGCTATTCTTTATGTGAAGTGTGGCCCGTGCGAAGCTTTGAAACAAGCGCTCAATGCTATGGACGAGGCTAAGTTCCTAGCTTCGTTCAAGGCTGAACCGAATTTGCTCAAGTTTATTACGAATCCGGTGCTTCTCAAGGCTGCTGTGTCGCAGGACTGGCGCATTGTCCGTAAGATTGATGGCGCGTCCGATGAACTTTGGGCCGAGGCCGTTCGTCAGAGCGAAGATGCGTTGAAGTTTATTCGTAATCCTGGCGAAAAGGTGCTTATTGCCGCTGTTGAACGTGAATGGAAGTACATCCAGGAAATCGAAAATCCAACGGCTGCAGTTGTTGTGGCGGCTGTCAAGCAGGATTTCCATGCGTTTGAATATGTGAGCATTCGTCGCCGTACAGAACAGGTGCAGCTTGCTGCCGTGCGTACGGATTGGCGTTGCATCCAGTATTTGCAGCGTGCAAGCGAAAACGTGCAGATGGAAGCCGTTCGCCAGTCCAAGGATGCACTCAAGCTCATTAAAAATCCTGCTCAAGCAGTCAAGGACTTTTGCGCGTGATTGAACTCTCTTCGGTAACATTTCGTTATCCGAAATCAACATCGGATGCATTGTCGAATATTTCGCTTTGTATTCCGCATGGTTCTTTTTTTGCCTTGATAGGCCCTAATGGTGCCGGAAAAACGACTCTATTGCGTTTGCTTTGTGGGCGTTTGGGTTCTTTTCAAGGTTCTATCAAAATTGAAGATGCTTTGTGCAATTCCGAAGGCTTTTTGAATGCCGAAAAATATGGCGTCTTGCTAGAAAATCCAGGCGTTTATCCGAAACTTTCAATTAGAGAATACCTCCAGTATTTTACGGGTTTCTACGGCTTTGGCGAAGATTCTTGGCGTGAAAACGGTGATATGTTGAACCGCTGCAAGCTTTTGGCGGATCGATTGAATCTGCCGGCTCTTGATAAGCGCTTGGAAACGCTTTCGCTTGGGAACCGCCAAAAAGTGCAAATTGTCCGCGCGCTTTTGCATAATCCCAAGCTCTTGATTCTCGATGAGCCTGTGGCAAATCTTGATCCGATTTCGAGAGATTCTGTTTGGCATTTACTTGACGAATGGCGCCAAGAAACTCACGGAACTGCAATTGTTTGCTCGCACGTGCTTGCAGAAATGGATGAATGGGCTACGGATTATGCTATTATCGATTGCGGTCATGTCTTGAAAAGTGGGCGAGTCGCCGATATCGGCGCCGATGTTGCATCGTTCAAAATCAATGCCGCAGGTGTATCGCTTGAACAAATCCGCGCTGCTCTTGCTGCAGCCGGAATCTCCGCAGATGTTAATTCTGTGCAGACGTCTCTATCGAAAATTTATAGAGATTTAATTCACTAGAATGCTTGCGAAAGGTCAAAGGCGATTCTATTCCAATCAAAGCCCTTTTTCTTCTTGTGATTTCTGCAGTTGGTGCTTTCGCTGTCACTGCAGTTTTCGTTAGTCATGAGGCCTTTTACTATTGCATAATCAAGGCGGAACGTCAGGAATTGCCATTGATAGCGTATGCCTAAGCCAATACTTGCTTCTTGACCGTCTTCGTAAGTGTTGTCTTTTATATCTACAACTTTGGCCCAGTCAAAGAATTGCACAATTTGCCAGCTTCTTAACGATTTCCAAGGAAGTGTCCAGCGGAGTTCTTCGTTGATGCGGAAATACATCGGCGTTAGAGCCGTATGGATGTTGTCTTTAACTTCCGAGGAATCGCTGCCACTTTCGGTCTTGACTGCAACCGTGTCTTTTGTCGTGTAGCTTGCGAAAACGCTGCGGAATCGGTAACCGCGTACAGAACGGGAACCGCCTTGATAGAACATGCGGGCGTCGTCTTCGATAGCTTTGTTGAAAAAGCTACCGATACTTCCGCTGAGCGCTCCATAAAGAGTCCAGAATAAGGGAACGTAGATGTTTAATGTAGCTTCGCTATAAGTATAAATGTGGCCATCTTGGTCGTCCGAATATCCGCTGTTGTCTGATTTCACGTTAAAGTTTGTGCCTAGACCCACCGTAGGCATAAAGCGGAATCCTTTGGTCGGATTGAAGTAATCGTTGGTGTAGTCGAAAGTCAGACCGATTTCGCCTTTGAGCTTGAAAAGTTCGTCGTGATTTTTGTTCACGTATCGCGTATCGATGGAACTACGGAATTTAATGTTGTTTGTGATGCCGAATGTCAAGTCGCCGCGGTTGATGATTTCGTAACGTTCTTCAACGCTGTCGGGGTAGGCGGGCGGGGTGATTTTTTCATGGTTGAACGAGAGACGGTCCACAAAGCGGATTGCAGTCGGAATGAATGTAAATGCGGTTCCGAACAAAAGCGGGTTTGCGTAGCCAAGCGTGATTTCTTGCTTGTTTTGTGCAATTTGGAAGTTCGTTGAAAATTCATTGAACTTTCCAAAGAAGTTCTTGTGGTCGGCGTAGAATAAAGCTCCAAAGCCGTAAACTTCTTCGAAGAAAAAGCCGTATCTCGCTTCGCCGGGGACGCGTTCGATAACATCCAAGTGAACGTCAGAGAGACCGTCTTCGCGAAGCTCGTCGTTTAACTTGACTTGCGTAAATAGCTGGGTGGAGTAAAGTTTGCTCTTGAAGTTGAAATACTGGTTACCGTCAATGATATCGCCTTTTTTGATTCGCCAAAGAGAAGAAAGCCATGCGGTGTCGGTAAGCCCTTGTTCCGGCTCTGTCTTTTTCTCGTTTTTATTCATGATGCGCTGGGTCGTAGTGATGATGTTGCCCATCAAAACTTTTGGCCCCGGATTGACATTGATGTTTACATTGACAACTTTGGCCGTTGTATCGACGAGTTCTTCCGATGAAATATAAACGTGTAAATTGCCTTGTTTGCGGTACGCTTTCTGAATGTCCTGCAAATCTTCAGAAAGGTCTTCTTGATTGTAGTAGTGATGCTTAGTAATCTTTAGCGTGTTCAAGTCAATAGGAATGGAATCATCGCTTGCAGAAATGATTTTTGCCTCGTTAAACCGGTAACATTCCCCTTCTTTAACGGTAATGTAGTAGTTACGCTGGATTGCTCCATCCGATAATTGCTCGCGTTGAATAATCAGCTTTAAATCGAGGCTGTAATAACCACGGGAATAATAAAGCGCTCGTACGTTTTCCGAAGAAAGGCGCATCAAAAAGTCTTGCTTAATCGTATCAAGCTGTCCGAATTCATCGGGAATGTCGAGCTGTTCGTTCAGCTGGAATTTCGAGAAAATCTTATTTCCGCTGATGTTGACGGACCAAGGATTCTTGTCATCATTATCAGCAAACGCAAACGACGAAAAAAACAATAATGCGCAAATCAGTAAAATCATTTTGCTTTCTCCGTAGGCTTGGTTCCGTTCGGTTTGATTTCGGTGTTCTTTGTGCTTGTCGAATCAACGGCGTTCGGGTCGTTGGGCTGGAGCATTGCTCTTGGCGGACGAACCGTTTCGCAATGGCCGATGCCTAAAATGCAGGGATTCCAGAACTTGTACGTGTAGTTCACACCGATGTTCTTTTCGATACGGCTGTCGTTGTCTTCGCCTGTGCTGAACTGGTATTGCTTTCTGACAATTTGACCGTTCAAGGAAAGCGACGGTGAGAAATGGTTCTTGTGCGAGTATTCCTTATCTTGGAATACAGGGAGCGTGTAGCTGGCACCGAATTGCAAAGCCTGGTCGTATGTCGGGCTCTGGCTCTGGTCTTGCGTATAACCGAAGATGAGGCTCAAGTTTTTCACCCAGCGGTCAAGCGAAATCGGAACCTTGACGTAAGAAGAATCCTTGTCATTGCCGGAATTGTCGAACAACATCACCTTCATGTCGATATCGCCAATGTAATCGCCGCCCAAAGTCTTGTTTGCGGTCGAAGAAATGAACTTACCGATTGCTTTACCCGCAAGCTTGTTCCAGTCGGCGGAAACGCCGGATTCTGTAGCGACGCATCCCAGGAATATGTTGCGGTACGTGTCGGCAGCCGTAGATTCTGTTCCGCAGTTCGAACTCGGAATGGGTTGCGGGTTTGTAATCGTTCCCTGAATGTCTAGGTTGACAGGGCAGGTTTCTTTCTCTTTGTCTTCTGTTTCAGAACAGTAGGGGAGTTCCTGCGTACTCGAAACATCGATGATGCCGTGTTGCCATGGAACGTCATTCCAAGAGATGTTGAATGCGTTCAGGTCAAATTCGTAGATGTCTTTCACGCCAATGAATCCGTTGTCGGCGTTGGTAACGTCACCGCGCAAGAGCGGCCTGTTTGTTGTACCGAGAACCCAAATGTCAAGCGTAAGCGGGAATGATGCGAACGGCGTGATAATTTCGACGGAGTCGCTTTGTGAATCGCTGACATGGAACGACAAGTCGATGGGACTCGAAACAGAAATCTTGGCTTCGGTCTTTTCTTTATTGCGCAGGTTTGCAATAGCGTTGTTCAGTAGCGACAAAAGTTTATCGAGAGAACTTGGCGTGATTTCAATGTCCAGGTCTTTTCTATAGACGAGCTTGTCGATAATGAAATTGCCGCTGACGCTCTTGTTCTTGATTTGTCTTTCTTGCGTGTGCGGAATGTTGAGCGTAATATCGCTCTTGCCAATCAAGTTTGCAGTACCAAATGTTTCGTCATTAAACTTGTATTGAATGGTCGGAATGTTCGTGACAATGGACATCTGGTCTTCGGAATCTTCCAAGTGGCTTGTGACGTTTCGCAAGGTGATGATATGGCTGTCCATTTCAAGCGTGTACTTTTCGGTACTGATATCGATGGCTTCCAATCGCATTTGTTGCAAATCGTAAAGCAACGTGGCAATGAGCAAATCGCCAAATTCGTTTTGCGTAGAAATCTCGTTGATGGCGAGCATGCCGTCTTTGAGGTCGCCTCTCACGCGGAGCGGGAAGTCTGTCGGGAGCGTTGAATACTTGAGTATGGTAGAGTCCGACCAAATTTGGGCCTTGATTCCTTTCAAACCTTCGCGGAGCGTTGCCTGAACGTCAATCTTGAGGTCGGTCTTTGCGATTTCAGCACGCGTTTCGGGGATGAGCCACATGCCTCCCAAATTGATGGTGCCCAAGAAATCGAAATCGTTGTTCAAGATGCCTTCGCTCTTGATATACCCGCTGTTGGGGCTTAAATAAGTGAGCTTGACTTTTCTTGTGGGTTCGAAAATATCATCGACGACAATGTTTGTATTGCCGGTCCATGTGCCGTTCAAAATTTCGAAGTCGGTAAGAAGTTCAATCTTGTTCTTCTTTGCCGAAACGTTCATTTGTTGGATCTTCAAGAGCTCTGGGGGAATGTTGTTGAATTTCAGATTCTTGAAATCGATGTTGCCGAGCAAACCACTTTCTTCTTCGAACGAAATTTCACCATTGAAACTACCCGAGGCAAGCGTAGTGTCGCCAAGCGGTTCCAAAAGAATCGGTAAGTTGAAGTCTTCTGCCGAAGCCCATGCGTGCAAAATTTGGATGGGGAGCATGGCGGTGGGCTTGTAGGCTGGGTTCGAATCGTTCGGGAGCACAAACGTTGCTTCCATGGCAACCTTGTTGCTGTTGTGCATAAAGACTGCGGTGTCAATGACGATAGTGTCGCCACTTTCCCTAATCTTGGTGTGCCCGTGAACAATAAACGGTTCCACGTTTCCGTCGATATCGAGCTCCGCTTCGCCAACTCTTGAATCAAGATTGTAGGCAATGGATCCTGTAACAGAACCTTTGAATTGGTCGCTTATTTCGATGTCAGAGAACGGAATGGTCGAAATTTCGGCGTGGTCCGCTTCAGCCCAGATCATGAGCGAGTCGCCCACATGTACCGTCGTTGATGCTGAACCTCCGTTCTTTTGCTTGAGATGCCAAGATGTACGGAGCGTGGGATCGTGGTAGTCTACATCGCCTGTAATGGAAAATTCTTCGTTGGGTGTGTATATAGTTGCTTTCGGGAAATCAATGAAGCGGCGTCCGAGGTCAAGGACAAGTTGCATGCGGAGCGAGTCTGCCTTCAGGTGGTAGGCGTTGATGATGGAATCAATTTTTACGTAAGCGCGCAATTTGTTGTTCTGGAAGGAACCGATGATTTTTGGATTCTTCGCGATTTCGACGTTACCCCTGACCCAGTCCAGCGCCCAAGGTTCCATGGCCGAAAGGTTTGCTGCAAAGAATACTTTGAGGCTGTCCTTTGTTCTCACGTGAGCCCTGACGACGGAGCCTTCGCGTGTTTCGATGGATGCGTCGATGTTGTCCCCTGATTTGGTGATGGACTGGATATCCATGTCCATGGGCATCATTTGCGGGCCGTACATGGCGCTCATGTTTGCGATTTCGCCAGAAAAGTCAAAGTCGAGCTTGTCATCGATGGTTCCGTCGAGACTGATGGTGCCGCCTTCGTTGTTCTTGAAGAACGTTTCGATATTGGTCTGCTTGGGGGTGCCGTTCACCTTGATTGTAGCGTCGAGCGGCAAGAACGGCCAGTATTCACCGATATGCGTTTTAAGCGTAAAGTTGTACTGTAGAGATTTTTTGGTGAGCGAAGTAGAAACGTTGCCGTTGAGATTGAGGTTCGTGATTGCTGGAATCGCTTTCGAAAGCTTCATCGGAACCCACTTGAGAGGATCCTTGACGTTTATATTCGTCGAAGCCTTTAACTGGGTGAGGTCGTTTTTGGGGGCCGAGGCGCTCAGATTTATGTAGTCGTTTTGTGTCTTGATTTTGCCATTGACAATGACATTCTTGTTCGTGAAGTCTACATCGAGCTGCAATCCTGCGGCATCCTTGATGAAGTCGCCCTTGATGCTGTCGGCGCTTAAAGTGACAACCTTTTCATCGACGTTTTGCAAATCGATGTTTTGCGCGCTCCAACCCATATCTCCCATGTTGAAGTCGAGCTTTCCTAGGCGGACCCTGGCTGGGAATGGTATTCTGATATTGTCAGGAAATTCAATGGGTTCAAACTTTTTTGGAGGGGCGGCGTTTGGTCCTTTGTCCTTGCTTGTTGTGTCGGCGACAAAATTTGCAGACACCTCGTCTGCTTCGAGGAGAATCCCCCTGTTGTCACCGAATGGGGTGATGTCCAAATGCGGCCCTCGAATCATGTAAGAGGACTCACCCTGTTGAACGTGGACTGAATCGTAGAAATGCTCTAGGAGGTTGTTTTGACGGTGCCCGTATGGGGTAATTGTGAGGTTCCCGAACGTGTGCGGGGTCGAAAGAATCTCTTCGATGGCAAAATGAACATACCAGACGCCAAGTGCCACAGCGCCTACAATCGCCGTCGTTATGACGGCTTTTACAAAAAAGATTGAGAGTATGCTCTTCAAGTGCCCCTAATATAGTTAATGTTGCCTTTTGTTAAATGATTGCTGACGTGGAACTTGTGGTGTGAAAGTATACAGAATATGACGATTTGTAAATTATTATTTATTTAGGATAAAGTAATTTGTTGCTAGTCGTTAGTCAATGGTCATTAGTCAATGGTCGACAATGCTTTATTTCCCAAGTTCCCAAAACTTCATTTTTAGAATCTCTAGTAACTAATAACTAATGACCAATAACCAGTAACTATTAACTATAAAAATTTGTTATATTCACACGCACATATTCATGAGGACTTTATGAAAAAGGCTTTGCTTGCTGTTATTTCCTTCTGTGCCCTTGTTTTTACAGGGTGTAATTCTATTGGAGACAAGGATACTCTCGTTGCTAGGGTGAATGGCGAACCCATTTTTAAGGAAGACTACGCATTCATCATGCGTGTGGGGAACATTGTCCCTAATACCGAGCAGATGAGAAAGGCTTCGAGTTCCTTGTTTAGCCGTAAGGCTCTCTATACGGTTGCTCTCCAGAAGTATCCGGAATTAAAGGAACAGCTTGCAGCCCATAACGCGGCCTTGGAAAATTACCTGCTCACTTTTGTGTACCAGCGTCTTTATACGATGGACCGCCTGATGTACAGTGACGACGAACTGGCTTTCTATTACGACAAGCACCGTGACCAGTTTGCTGATTCGCTTTCGTACATGAACCTTCGTGACAAGGTTGCCGATGCAAAGTATATCGAATCCAACTACGATTCCCTGAAGTCCTATGCTTTCCATCATAGAAATTTGGCCGATTCTAATGCCGAAGTCAAGATTACATACGATATAAAGGAACGTTTCGTCTCGGACCATCGCCAAAGGATTGTTCGTGAAACGGGTCCAGCTCTCTTGAAAAAGTACAACATTCAGGAAACTAAAATCCAGATGCCTTCCGTGGAAGAATACTACGAAAAGCACAAGAATTTGTACATGATTCCGAATGGCTTTGTTGTTTTTCACGTAGAATCTGCGGACTCCGCTAAACTTGCTAAGCGCTTTAAGCACAGAAAAATGGATCTCGGTTCTTTCGCAACGTTAGCCTCCAGGTATAGCGAAAATCCGGAAACGAAGAAGGGAAAGGGCACGGTGGGTAAGGTCCTCATCGGCCATTCGCTCCCGTATGGCATTGGCTTTGTAAATAGCATGTTCGTCGATCTCGATACTTTGCCGGATGGTGGGATTTCTGCGGTTCACCGCTCGGAATCGACTGGACGTTACCATGTGTTCTATCGTGTTTCTGCGGTTCCGGCCGAAGTTAAACCGCTTGACCGTGTCCGTAAGACCATCGAACGTGACCTTGCTACAACGGCGAACTATGAATTGGATTCGTCCTATGTTCTCGTGACGATGAATGGTGAACCGGCAGTCCGTGAAAAGGATGTTCTTGCTGTATATAACGATAATGGTATGATGATCCGTTCCCGCAAGACTCATGACCAGATTGTAAGTTCTCTGGCACTCCAGCTTGCTTTTGCTACCGAAGCCCGTGAAGTTGGCCTTGACCGTTCTTGGGAATATCGTGCCATGAAGCGCCAAAGCGATGTAGATTACATTATCAAGGTTTATAGAAACAAGGTTCTCAGCCGTATTGTTGTTCCGGAAGATTCCCTCAAGGCTCTCTATGAACGTATGGGCAATCCGGCACATCCGACCTTGACTTACGAACAGTCCCGTTCCGAATTGAACGACTGGTTCGAAATTCCTGAAAATATCATGAAGAGAACGTACTACTACGCCGAAGAAGACTTCTTGCCGGATACTTATGAACAGGCAAAGAATCGCGTGTTCGAACAAGCTTATTTGGTGTTCCGTAATGCCCGTTGGGACAAGGAAGTCGTGACCTCTTGGGGTACGGCTAAGGTCGATCTCTTTGCAGACAACATTACGCTCTTGCCGCAGGAATGGTCTGTTGAACTTGCTATGAGGTCTGCCGATTCTCTTTATACGCAGGCAAAGAGCCTCCAGAAGGCTTATCTTGCATGGTCTGGTATCCGTGACCGCTATGCCGATATTGACTCTGTTGCAAAGAAGGCTACTTTTGAACTGGCCCACGTCTACAGCGATATGGAAGATTACGACAAGGCCCAGAGAGAATATCGCGTATTCTACAGAACATGGCCGGAATCTCCGGATGCAGAAAAGGCAATGTTCAGCCGCGGATTCATCTTGAATGAAAACTTGCACAAGGATGCAGAAGCGCTCAAGGTCTTTGAAGAATTCAAGAAGACTTACCCGAAGAGTGAACTCATGGAATCGGTTGATTGGTTGATTCAGAACATCAAGAGCAACGGCAAACTCGCCGATGATTTGATGAAGAAAATCGCATCCGAAGAGTAAAAAATCTATATTTCTCACATCTTTAACTAAAAGGTACTACTATGGAAATGACATTTGCAATGATCAAGCCGAACGCTGTCAAGTCTGGCTTGGTTGGCCGTATTATTGATCGCTACATCAGCGCCGGTCTCTCTGTCTGCGCCGTGAAGATGCATCAGATGACTTCTGAAGATGCTCGCGGTTTCTATGCAGAACATGTCGAGAAGCCGTTCTTCCCGGAACTCGAAGCCTACATGACCAAGGGCCCGTCCGTGATGCTTGCTCTCGGTGGCGAAAACGCAATTGCAAAGGTCCGCGCCATTAACGGTGCTACCAATCCTGCCAAGGCGGAACCGGGTACCCTCCGCTACGATTTTGCTCCTTCCATGACCGAAAACGTCGTTCACAGCTCCGATAGCCCGGCATCTGCAGAACGCGAACTCGACTTCTGGTTCAAGAAGGAAGAACGCTACGCTTACGAAATGCCCTGCCTCAAGGCTTGCTGCGTCCTCTAATTTTTAACAATAAAACAATCCTTCTAAGGAGACAGACTCAAATGAAATGGATCATCACGTATCTTACTTCTTCCATTGGTAAGAAGCAGATCATGGGATGCACAGGTGCTTTCCTCGCCTTGTTCATCTTTGGCCACATGTGTGGTAACTTCCAGCTCTTGAACTTCGACCAGGCTGCGGCACAGGCGTCCTACAACGCTTATACCGAATTCCTGACCGGATTCAACCCGCTCCACTTCCCGGTGAAGATGATTTACCTCGTCGAACTGGTGCTGGTGGCTGCTTTCGCTCTCCACATCTTCCTTGCTATCAAGCTGAAGATTGAGAACAAGAAGGCTCGTGGTGGAATCGAATACGAAGTCAACGCACGCAAGGGCAAGAAGACTTTCGCCACTTTCACCATGATCTGGTCTGGTCTCTTCATTCTCGGCTTCCTCGTCCAGCACCTCATGATGCTCAAGTTCGGTGAACACTACCTCTATGTGAACGACAAGGGCGAAATCATCCGCGACATGTGGCTCACCACGATCCAGATGTTTGCAAATCCGGGCTGGGCTGCATTCTATGTGGTTAGCATGTTCGTAATCGGCCTTCATTTGTTCCACGCTATTTCGTCTGCATTCCAGACGATGGGTATCGCTCACCAGAAGTGGACTCCGATTATCGACATCGCCGGTATCGTCTATAGCGTCGTTGTGGCTCTCGGCTTCGGCATCACCGCTGTCGCTTCCTACTACCTCGCTAACCAGCCTGAAACCCAGGCT
This sequence comes from Fibrobacter sp. UWB12, assembly GCF_900142485.1. Taxonomy (NCBI): domain Bacteria; kingdom Pseudomonadati; phylum Fibrobacterota; class Fibrobacteria; order Fibrobacterales; family Fibrobacteraceae; genus Fibrobacter; species Fibrobacter sp. UWB12. Next base: position 433,528 of record NZ_FRAZ01000001.1, read on the forward strand.
CTCATCGAAAAGTCTCGTAGCCTCCAGCAGCAGTTCGAACAGCAGAAGGCCAAGGCCGACAAGGCTGCTTTCGTCATTCCGTCTGTTGGCGAAGTACAAGTTTCTTTCAATATTGAAAAGTAAGGAGACCACTAATGATTCTTGACTCTAAAATTCCTGGTGGTTCCATCGAAGAAAAGTGGACCAAGCACAAGTTTGAACTCAAACTCGTGAACCCGGCCAACAAGCGTAAGTTCACAGTGATCGTCGTGGGTACTGGCCTTGCAGGTGCTTCTGCTGCCGCATCCCTCGGTGAACTTGGTTACAACGTAAAGTCTTTCTGCATTCAGGATAGCCCGCGCCGTGCACACTCCATTGCAGCCCAGGGCGGTATCAACGCAGCAAAGAACTACAAAAACGATGGCGACTCCGTTTATCGTTTGTTCTACGATACCGTTAAGGGTGGTGACTTCCGCGCTCGCGAAGCCAACGTGCACCGCTTGGCAGAAAACTCCAACCTCATCATCGACCAGTGCGTCGCTCAGGGCGTTCCGTTCGGTCGTGAATACGGTGGCCTTTTGGACAACCGCTCTTTCGGTGGTACGCAGGTTTCCCGTACGTTCTATGCTCGCGGTCAGACGGGGCAGCAGCTCCTCCTCGGTGCATACCAGGCTCTCATGCGCCAGGTTGCCGCCGGTAAGGTGAAGATGTTCCCGCGTCGCGAAATGATGGACCTCGTCGTAATCGACGGCAAGGCTCGCGGTATCATCGTCCGTAACCTCATCACTGGCGAACTCGAAAGCCACGTTGCAGACGCTGTCTGCCTTTGCACCGGTGGTTACGGTAACGTCTACTACCTTTCTACAAACGCTCAGGGTTCCAACGTAACGGCTGCATTCCGTGCATACAAGCGCGGTGCTCTCTTTGCAAACCCGTGCTATACTCAGATTCACCCGACTTGCATTCCGCGTCATGGCGATTTGCAGTCCAAGCTCACTTTGATGAGTGAATCTCTCCGTAACGACGGTCGTATTTGGGTCCCGCGTAAGGCTGGCGATAACCGTTCTCCGGACCAGATCCCGGAAGAAGATCGTTACTACTACCTCGAAGAAAAGTATCCGAGCTTCGGTAACCTCGTCCCGCGTGACGTGGCTTCCCGTAACGCTAAGCAGGTTTGCGATGCGGGTCTCGGCGTGGGTAACACCAAGCAGGCTGTGTACCTCGACTTCGCTGACGCTATCCAGCGTATGGGCGTTGCAGGCGTTTCTGCTAAGTACGGCAACCTCTTCCAGATGTACGAAAAAATCACAGACGAAGACCCGTACAAGGTCCCGATGCGCATCTTCCCGGCTATCCACTATACCATGGGTGGTCTCTGGGTCGACTATGATTTGATGTCCACTATCCCGGGCTGCTTCGTTCTCGGTGAAGCAAACTTCTCCGACCACGGTGCAAACCGCCTCGGTGCATCTGCTCTTATGCAGGGCCTCTCCGACGGTTACTTCGTGATTCCGTTCACCATCGGTGGCTATTTCGCAGGTACCAAGCTCGAAAAGGTCTCTGAATCCGATGCTGCCTTCGAAGACTGCAAGAAGCAGACCGAAGAACGCATCCACAAGCTCCTCTCCATCAAGGGTCACCGCACTGTTAACGATATCCATCGTGAACTCGGTAACATCATGTGGGAATACGTTGGCATGGCTCGTAACGAAGCCGGCCTCAAGACGGCTCTCGAAAAGATTCCGGCACTCCGTCAGGAATTCTGGGAAAACGTCAACGTGCTCGGCTCCGAAGGTTCCTTCAACCAGAACCTCGAACGTGCTGGCCGCGTTGCAGACTTCCTCGAATTTGCCGAAGTCCTCACTCTCGACGCTCTCCATCGTAAAGAATCTTGCGGTGGCCACTTCCGTGAAGAAAGCCAGACTCCGGAAGGCGAAGCAAAGCGCGATGACGAAAACTTCTGCTACGTCGGTGCTTGGGAATACAAGGGCGACGGTATCGCACCGGAACTCTCCAAGGAACCTCTTACCTTTGATAACGTCCACCTTGCTACTAGGAGCTACAAATAATGAGCGGACTGAATTTGACTTTGAAGATTTGGCGTCAGAAGGATGCCAAGACCAAGGGACAGTTCGAAACTGTCAAGATCAACGATGTTTCTCCGGACATGTCCTTCTTGGAAATGCTCGATATCGTGAACGAAGAACAGATGAAGCAGGGCAAGGAAGGCTTCGCTTTCGACCACGACTGCCGCGAAGGTATCTGTGGTATGTGCTCTCTCGTCATCAACGGTATGCCGCACGGTCCTGACCATGCAACGACTACCTGCCAGCTTCACATGCGTAAGTTCAAGGATGGCGACACCATCGTGATCGAACCGTGGCGCGCCGCCGCATTCCCGGTTATCCGTGACTGCGCTGTCGACCGTACCGCATTCGACCGCATCATCCAAGCTGGCGGTTTCGTTTCCGTCAACACCGGTGCTGCTCCTGAAGCATCCACGATTCCGGTTCCGAAGGCTGATGCCGACCGCGCATTCGACGCTGCTGCTTGCATTGGTTGCGGTGCTTGCGTCGCTGCATGTAAGAACGCCTCTGCTATGCTCTTCGTTTCTGCTAAGGTTTCTCACCTCAGCTTCTTGCCGCAGGGCAAGGTCGAAGCAAAGAAGCGCGTTTTGGCCATGGTCGCCCAGATGGACAAGGAAGGCTTCGGCAACTGCACGAACCTTTACGAATGCCAGGCTGCTTGCCCGAAGGGTATCACCGTCGATTACATCGCCAAGATGAACCGCGAATACCTCGGCGCAACAGTCACCTACGCTGAAAAGGTTTATGGCAAGGATTAATTAGGAATTAGGTAATAGGGGTTAGGTTTTAGGTTGATAATCGTGGCTTCGCCGCCCTATAAGGACGCACGAAGTGCGTGATACTTCCCCTAAGACCTGTAACCTATAACCTACCACCTGAAAAAAGGGACCGCAGCGATGCGGCCCTTTTTTTGTATGAAAACAGCAATTGTCCAAATCTCTCGGGAAAAGGTCTTTTTTTCGGGATGTCCCCAAAAGAAATTGTAGCCCGTTCACGTTTGTGGAGCCTTTTAACGACTCCTTTCCTATATTTGCTGTGTAAAACAAAAACAAGGAATCTAAGATGAAAAAATTTATTGCAATTCTTGCGACGGTAGCTTGCGCCGCTTTCCTTTCTGCCTGCAACGACCAGAAGTCCGAAACTAAGACCGCTACCGATGAATCCTTCAACAAGGTCAAGGCTGCTGGAGTGTTCGTGCTTGGCCTCGACGATTCCTTCCCGCCGATGGGTTTCCGCGACAAGGACAACAACATCGTTGGTTTCGATATCGACCTTGCAACTGAAGTTTGCGCCCGTCTCGGCATCAAGCTCAAGACTCAGCCGATTTCTTGGGATGCTAAGGAACAGGAACTGAACACCGGCAAGATCGACTGCATCTGGAACGGCATGAGTGTTGATTCTGATCGCGCTAGGGTCATGAACTTGAGCGATGCATACCTCAAGAACCGCATGATTTTCACCGTGAAGGACAAGTCTCTTGCAAACCTTGCTGCTCTTGCTGGCAAGAAAATTGCCGTGCAGAATGGCTCTACCGCTCAGAAGTTGCTCGATGCTTCTGAAACAGGCAAGGCCGCCAAGGAAATCGTTCCATTTGACGATAACCAGACCGCACTCATGGATTTGGATAAGGGCGGTGTCGATGCTGTATTCCTCGACGAAATCGTTGCCAAGTACTGGATTGTGACAAATGCTAAGCCGTACATCGTTTTGGAAGAAGGTCTTTCCGACGAAGTCTACGCTGTGGGCTTCCGCAAAAAAGACCAGGCTCTTCGCGATTCTGTGAACAATGTGCTTGCCGCAATGAAAAAAGACGGCAAATTTGATGAAATTTCTGCCAAGTGGTTCGGCAAATAAATCCTTATTTATTGAAATATTTTTATTTTGATGAATAAGGAGAATAAAATGAAAAAATTATTTGCGCCGATTGCTGTATTCGCTATTGCCTTGCTGTGGGGATGCAGCGAAAAGAAGGAAGTCTCTTTTAATTCCGACTTGTCTTATGAAAAGGTAAAATCGGCCGGCGTATTGGTTCTAGGGCATATGGGCGCGTTCCCGCCGATGGGCTTTTATGACAAGGATAGCAATGTTGTCGGTTTTGACATTGATGTTGCAACCGAAGTCTGTGCGCGCATGGGCGTGAAGCTCAAACCCCAATTGATTTCCTGGAAAATCAAGGAAAATGAACTGAATTTTGGTAATGTTGATTGTATTTGGAATGGCATGAGTGTCGATAGCGCCCGTGCTGCTTCGATGAACCTGAGCGATCCTTATCTTATGAACCGTTTGGTTTTTATGGTAAAGGATAAGTCTATCGAACATCTTGACGCCCTCAAGGGAAAAAAGATTGCCGTACAGAAGGCATCGACTTCTGAACCCGTGTTGATGAATTCCGAATTAGGAAAGGTGGTCGAAGTTAATGCGTATGAAAGTATGGAATTGGCTATTGAAGCTTTGGTTGCCGGAAATGTTGATGCAGTCTTTATGGACGAAGTCTTCGCCAAATACTGGAATGTAATGCATGGTACAAACTATCCGATTCTTGACGAAGGTAAATACAAAGAAGTCTATGCAATTGGCTTCCGCAAGCAAGATCAGGCTTTGCGTGATTCCGTGAATGCGGCTCTTGCTTCTATGAAAAACGATGGCAAGTTTGCCGCCATTTCGGCCAAGTGGTTTGGCAAATAAGTTGGGGGCGGCGAGGGTGTTTGTTTGATGTCTGATTTAAGCAGTTTACTTCCGGTCCTTTGGGGCGGCTTCTGCACAACGCTTGCAATTTTTGCGCTCACGCTCCTGTTCTCGATTCCTCTTGGGCTCCTTATTGCTGTACTCAAAATGAGCCGTTACCGCTTGGTGCGTTATCCGGTGTCGTTCTACATCTCGGTGATGCGTGGCACTCCGCTGCTTTTGCAGATTGTGGCGATTTACTTTGGCTCGTATTACCTGAGCGAATATGCGGGCGTGGATCTCTCGTTTGACCGTTTTCCGGCAGTGATTGTCGCGTTTTCGATAAACTATGCTGCATATTTTGCCGAAATCTTTCGCGGTGGTATCCAGTCGATTCCTAAAGGTCAGTACGAAGCGGCCTACATGTTGGGACTCACTCGTGCTCAGACTTTTTACCGCATTATTCTCCCGCAAGTTGCAAAACGTGTTGTGCCTGCAAGTGCAAACGAAGTCATTACGCTTGTGAAAGATACTTCGCTAGCGCAGGTGATTGCCGTGACGGAACTTTTTGCGCTTGCCAAAAAGCAGCAGGCGGCCTATGCAAGCATATACCCGTTGTTTGTGGCAGGCGTTTTCTATTATGTGGCGAACTTGCTTTTGAGCATGGTCTTTGCTTACGTTGAACGCAAACTCAATTATTACAAGTGAGGCGTGGCATGGATTCTGCTAATGTTCAGTCTGTAATTATAAACGATGCCGCTCTTGATTTGAAAACTCCGATTCTCGAAGTCAAGCACTTAAAAAAATCTTTTGGCGACTTGCATGTGCTCAAGGATATTTCGTTCGATCTTAAGGCGGGCGAGGTGCTTTCGATTATTGGACCATCCGGCTCTGGCAAAAGCACGCTACTCCGTTGCCTTACCCAGCTTGAAACGTTCGAGGCGGGCGAGGTTAAAGTCGATGGCAAGGATATGGTTATTCCAGGTTCTTGCATTGGTGGAAACATTAAGTACGCTCCAGCAAAGGTCTTGCGCGAAATTCGTCTTTCGACAGGTCTTGTTTTCCAGAACTTTAACTTGTTTCCGCATTTGACCGTACTCCAGAACTTGACGCTTGCTCCAATCCGCGTGCTGGGCGATTCCCGTGAAGATGCTCGTGCGCTTGCTCGATTCTTGCTCAAACAGATGGGCCTTGAAGGCAAGGAAAAATCTTACCCGTGTGAACTCTCGGGTGGTCAGCAACAGCGTGTTTCCATTGCGCGTGCGCTTGCATTAAAGCCAAAGATTCTTTTCTTTGATGAACCGACGAGTGCTCTGGATCCAGAACTGACGGGCGAAGTTCTCAAGATTATCAAGAAACTTGCAGAAGACCGCATGACGATGGTCATCGTGACGCACGAAATGGCGTTTGCCCGCGATGTCGCAAATAAAGTCATTTTCATGGATCAGGGCGTTGTCGTGGAACAGGGAACGCCAGACTTTGTGTTCAATCAATCTCAAAACAAACGATTAAGCTCATTCTTGGAACGCTTTTCTCGAAGCTAGTTCTCCTTTTTTTATTTTATGTGAACCATAGAAGAATTATTTTCTTTTATGGGAAAGTTTAAAAAAGGAGTTAGAATGAAACGTTTTATAGCTACGTTGGCTGTTGCGCTGATGTGCTTATGCCCCAATGCGTTTGCCGTTGATGATCCCCCTGTAGAACAATTCATCACCGGTGTCCATGTGGGGATGGGCTTGGGTGGCTACTGGGATTATCCATCAGAATATTTGGGAAGCAATGAATGGATGAACGTGGCTTTTGATTTGGGTTGCGCGTTCAACATCAGAGTCAACCGGTATTTGAGCGTTGTGCCGGAATTGAATTTTGGCATGGTTATAAGCTCTAGAGATGCTGGTTCTGTTTCTTATTATGACGTTTCTGAAAATCGCGGTGCATATGGATTCAGAATTCCTGTCGCCGTTCGTTTTACTCCGCATCGGCAATTTTATCTTGAATCCGGAGCCCGCGTGAGCCTGAACTTTGCCTCTTCTCATACCTTTAGCGGATCGGACATTGATGGCAATACGATTTCGGTTTCGAGATCAGGGAACTGGGAACCAAAGACTTTTGTGCCGTCCCTTATCTTTGGTCTTGGCGGTACCTTCAGGGCCGATGATCATCATGATATTGATGTTGGTGCACGCTTTGTTCTTGATGTTGGCGGTATTGAAAAATATGACGAATTTTACGTTGAACATAGCGTTGTGAAAAACAAGACAAAGGTGTGGAATATACAGCTTGTTGTCAATTATTATTTCGGTTCACGACTCTAATTGCTTTTAAATTAAAAGATTAATACATCCAAATTTGCTTTTTTTGAGCAAATTTAGCGGTGTAGAAGAAGAATGGAACTTTTTTGAAACTTTTTTGTAAAAGGGACTGGAAATGTTGTTCTTCTTTTTTGTATTTTAAACCCTATCAAATAAAATCGAATTTATAACAGCACCGGATGTTGTTTTAAGGAGAAAAAATGAAAAAGTTTATGATTGCTTCTGCTATAGCCATGATGTGCCTTAGCGCAAACGCCTTTGCCGAAGATGATGGCTACGGTAACGACATCCCGCCTGCAAGGTCCGAAGGCACTGTCGATGATGGCTATGGCAACAAGTTGCCGGTAAGTAATGAACCTGAGTACAAAACCTTTGAAGAAGCTCGTGCTTCGTCTTATGGCAGTACCAGCAATAGCAGTAGCAATAACCAGGGCATGCGTTCTCGTTTGGGTGTCCATCTTGGTCTTGGTGTTGCCTTTGTGGCAAATTATCCGACCGATAAAGATTTCGTAAAGCAGTATGGCGATAACGAATGGGTCGGTGTCTCTGGGGATATCGGTCTTATCTTCATGATGCCTTTAAATCCAATTCTTTCTTTTGTTCCTGAATTGAATTTTGGGCTTGGCTATCTTTCTGAAGAAATCAAGGGCGCAGGTGGTGACGATGATTTCTGGGGTGAATACAAGGTAAATGACGCAAAGTCGTTCTACAATATCAATATCCCGCTCATGTTGCGCTTGCATACCTCGTATGTGTATCTCGAAGGCGGTTTTCGTCTTAGCTTCAATTTCGACACGGACCATGAATACGAATATACGGACGCGGCAGGCGAACCTCTGAAGTATTATGATCCTAAGGATGGTGAATATAAGACCGTTAAGCGCGCTGCAGAAGATGAATGGAAAATCAAGACGTTCATTCCGTCTGTTGTTGGCGGTATTGGTACTTCATTCTCCGCTAGCGGGTTGCAATGTGACTTGGGCCTCCGCTTTATTTGGGACCTTAGAGGAATTGAAGACAGGGACACAGAAATCTATGCTTCTGCAAATAATACAATACACGTAGCAAAGGTTGTTGAAAACAAATCGAGCTTGTTTGCTCTTCAGCTTGTATTCAATGTATTCTTTTAATGCCTAGCCCCGAAAGGTTCAACTTTCGGTAACGGCTGCATCAAAAATTTTTTTTTCAAAAAATTTTAGTACAAAAGCCTGTAAAAAGCGTGTTTATATAGCAGAACCCTTTTTACAGGAGATACATGGATGAATCATAATCAGGTGGCCTTGCTTGCAAGGCCCGAATTTAATTTGATGCCGCGTGAAAAAATGGAATACGCCGGTGTCAGCGCTTTGAGCAACGAAGAACTGTTGGCAATTATTTTGGGGAGTGGTTGCCATGATTGTGATGTCTTTGAACTTGCTCGGCGCCTTTCTCAATTCTTGTCGACAGAAACTTCGGTCCCTACGCTTGCAAGTCTTAAGCGAATTCGTGGACTTGGAAAAGTCAAGGCCGCACAAATTTTGGCGTGTCTGGAACTTTCGGGTCGCTTTATTTTAAGCGACAAGGCGATTCCCGTTTCTGTTCCCGAAGATGTACTTTCGCGTGTCTCGTACATGAAATACGAATCGCAGGAACATCTGGTTGTTATCTCGTTAAACTCGGCAAATTACATCATTCGCGTTCATGAACTCACGACTGGACTTGTAAATCAGACTCCTGTGCACCCGCGTGAGGCCTTTGCTTTGGCTATCGAGGACCGCGCCGTATCTGTGATTTTTGTCCACAATCACCCCTCGGGCTCGTTAGAACCTAGTCCCGAAGACATGTCGATTACGCGTGTTCTCTGCGCATCAGGTAAAATTTTGCAAATACCGGTTTTGGACCATATAATCATTGGTAAAAGTGGGTTTACAAGTCTATGCCGTTGCTACCCGGAAATCTTCGAAAGTACGTTTTTTAAGTGAATTTGTGTAAAAAAAAATCAATCAAATGGCGAAAATTAAATTTTATGTATTATTTATCCATTAATTTGCGTTAGAAAAAGTGCGGACTTTTTTTTAAAGAGTTATATTTCACGTATACATTACTATAAGTACAACTCTAGACAAGGGTTGGTCAAAATCAAGGAGACTCTATGAAACGAGTAGCAATGGGATTGGCCCTGGCTTTGGCGGCATCATCCGCCTTCGCTGGTCACGCCAATACGATTAACAAGACGGGCTTCGTCGGTGTCAATAAGACACAGTCAGCTCAGTCTCTTGGTCATTCTAAGCTTGTGTTTACAGCTTTGGGCGATTATACATTTGGAAATAGCATGTTCAAGGCTGATCCTGAGAACAATTTCCATTATGCAATGGAGAACGACTACTACGGTCAGAAGGCTGAAGTTGCAAACTTTAGCGGTATCAGTGCCTATGTCGGCCTCGCTATTGGTCTTTTGGACTATTTCGATATCGGTGTAACGTTGCCGGTCTTCTATGACCAGTTCAACGGCAATTCCGTTTGCGGTGAAGAACCGGGCTGCAATGGCGCTCCTCTCGCCGGTACGAAGGTTGGCTACATCGGTAACGTGACTGCTAGCTTGAAGGCTCGCGCACCGATTCCGGCAGATGTGCCTATCGACTTCGCTGCTTTCTTCAGATATTCTTTCAAGACTTCCAAGAACTCCAAGCAGGGTGTCTGGATTCGTGAACCGGAATACATTGCCAAGGAAGTTGGCATGGCATTCCCGTACGGTACTGCTAAGTCTGTGATGACCGTCGGTGCCGCTTTGACGTTCGACCTTTCCAAGATTGACGTTATGCCTCTCCTCGTTCATGTCAACGGTGGTTACCGTATGTCTATGGACAAGGCTTACATGTCTTTCCCGTTTGCAAGCGCAGCTCTTGAATTCTATGTGCTTGACTTCCTTTCCTTCTTCGGTGAATTCTACATGGATATTCAGACCGAAGACTTCGTCTGGAACCGCCAGGCCGATGGCTCTGTCATTCCGGAAAAGCTCGACATGAAGCAGGTGACCGGTGGTGCCGTGTTCCACTTGCCGATCGGTCTTGACATCCAGCTCGGTGCATCTGTCTATGTTGGTAATGACAACATGGTTCACTTTGCCCGCGTGATGGAAAACGAAGAAAACTTCCTCACCGGTATCAAGGCTACCAAGACTCGCGTGAACCCGCAGCTCGCCTTGTTCGGTGGTCTTACTTGGTCCGGCTTCCTTGCTCCGCAGGACCGCGATGGCGACGGTGTGGCTGATGCCGATGACCGCTGCCCGGATGACTATGGTCATCGTTTGAACGGCGGCTGCCCGATGGGTAACCCGGATAGCGATGAAGATGGTGTCTGCGACGCTTGGGTTTCCGAAAAGGGTATGCTTGACGAATTCCGTAATGTTTGCGAAGGTATCGACCAGTGCCCGACCGAAAAGGGTAACAACTCCAATGGCTGCCCGTCCGATGATCCGGACCCGGATAAGGATGGCGTTTGCGATTCTTGGGTAAGCCAGAAGGGTCAGCTTGATCAGTTCAAGGATATTTGCGAAGGCATCGACCAGTGCCCGGCTGAAGCTGGTACGCTTGTCAACAACGGTTGCCCGGAAGACAATCCGGACCCGGATGGCGACGGTCTCTGCTCTCCGTGGGTTACCGACAAGAACAAGCTCGATCAGTACACTGGCGTTTGCAAGGGCTACGACATGTGTCCGGGTGAAGCAGGTGCTGCCGGCAATAAGGGCTGCCCGTGGGATGACCCGGATAGCGACGGCGACGGCGTTTGCGACGAATGGGTTGTACAGAAGAAGCTCGGCTACTACTTCGAAAAGGCTGCCGAAGATGAAGCTCTCGCTAAGGAATGGTTCATTGGCAAGTCCTGCAAGGGCCTTGACAAGTGCCCGCTCGAACACGGCGTGCCTGCATACGATGGCTGCCCGCTCCCGGATCCGGATCTTGACAAGGACGGCGTCTGCGATGCTTGGGTCACCGAAAAGAACATGTTCAACCTTTACGAAGGTGTCTGCGCTGGTCTTGACCGCTGCCCGAATGAAGCTGGCGATGATGGCTTCGGCTGCCCGAAGAAGAAGGTAGAAAAGCTCGAAGGTATCTCCTTCAAGAGCGGTTCTGCAACCGTCAACGCTAACGCTAAGAGAATCCTTAAGGGTATCGCTCAGAAGCTTAAGGAAGACGAAGCTTATAAGGATCTCAAGATTGTGATCCAGGGTCATACCGACAACCGCGGTAAGGCAAAGAAGAACCTCAAGCTCTCTGACCGCCGTGCTAAGGCCGTTATGAAGCAGCTCACGAAGTTCGGTGTTGCTAAGAATCGCATCAAGGCTGTTGGTCTCGGCTCTACCTGCCCGGTTGACGATAACTCTACGGCAGATGGTCGCGAAATGAACCGTCGTATTGAAATGCACTTCGTCACACCGGAAAATGACGGTATGAAGTGCGAAAGCAACTACGTTGGTGACTAATACCTTTTAGAGTCTCAAACAAAGCCCCGGGCATAAGCCCGGGGCTTTTCTTGTATAATAGATTCAAGGTATTCCGCCAAACAACGTCATCGCGAGCATCGAAGATGCGTGGCGATCCATCGAGTTCCATGATGCCGGAGTCGCCTTTCACTGTCACCCCGGATTTATTGCGCAAGCGCAATGCCCTTCGGCTCAGCTATGTCAAAGAAATAAATTCTTTGACGCAGCGTTCGCCTCGTTTGCCTTTCCGGGGTCGCCTTTTTTTTAGATTTCTACATTTGCAATATGACAAAACTTGATGAAATTCTGACCGCAAATAACTTTAGCAATCACGACCTTGTCGAGATGCTCCCTGTGAACTTGAACCATAAGATGGTGCAGAAGGCACGCCTTGGCAAGAAGCCTGTTCCCAAGCACACGCAGGACTTAATATTGCAGGCTTTGAACAAACTCTTGCTGCAAAATGCCGCTGAAGTCGAAGGCAAAGTTGCCAAGCAGTACAAGCGCGTAGAAGTGTTCGGAAACGACGAAGTCGCTTCGGCTTAGGAAAACGTATTGACGTCATTCTGAGGACGAAGTCCGAAGAATCCAGTCAATTTTTATATAATTACAATATGCAGCAATACTTAGATCTTCTCAAAGATATTATCGATAACGGTGTGGACCGTTCCGACCGCACTGGCACCGGCACTCGTTCTGTGTTTGGCCGCCAGACTCGTTTTGACCTTTCCAAAGGCTTCCCGTGCCTTACGACCAAGAAACTCCACTTGCGCAGTATCATTCACGAACTGCTGTGGTTCTTGAAGGGTGATACGAACATCAAGTACTTGCACGATAACAAGGTTACGATTTGGGACGAATGGGCCGATGAAAATGGCGACTTGGGTCCGGTTTACGGTCACCAGTGGCGTTCTTGGCCGACTCCCGATGGTGGACACATTGACCAAATTGCAAATCTCATTAACAGTCTCAAGAACAATCCGGATTCTCGACGTCACTTGGTTTGCGCTTGGAATGTTGCAGAAGTCGACAAGATGGCTTTGCCGCCGTGCCATTGCCTGTTCCAGTTCTACGTGGGCGGTGTAGGCGCTAGTGGCAAGCGCAAGCTCAGCTGTCAGCTTTACCAGCGCAGTGCCGACATGTTCCTCGGCGTGCCGTTCAACATTGCATCGTACTCGCTCTTGACGATGATGCTTGCTCAGGTCTGCGGTTACGAAGCCGGTGAGTTTGTCCATACTTTCGGCGACTTGCATTTGTACAGCAATCACTTTGACCAGGCTCGTGAACAGCTTTCGCGTACACCGCGTGCACTTCCGACGATGAAGATGAATCCTGATGTCAAGGATTTGTTTGATTTCAAGTTCGAAGATTTTGAACTTGTGAATTATGATCCGTGGCCGACTATCAAGGCTCCGATTGCGGTTTAATGAACGCTTCGATTGACTTCATTGGCGATATTCATGGGCACTACGATGAACTCGTGGTGCTCCTTAAAAAGTTAGGCTACCAAGAGCAGGGGGGCGCGTATCGCTATCCGGGCAATGCTCGAACGGTTGTCTTTTTAGGCGATTATATCGACCGTGGAAGTCATGCTCGCGAAACTGTAAATCTTGTGCGTTCCATGCGCGATGCGGGGTCTGCAGTTGCGTTGATGGGCAATCACGAATTCAATGCGCTTAGCTTTTGGCAAGAGAATGGAGCCGGTGGGCGACCTATAAAAGCAATTCATGGCGGCTATTTGCGTGAACATACTTTTAACAAAGTAGCGATTCACGTGAAAACAGTAGAAAGCTATCGCGGGCGCAAGGCTGAATTTCAGGAAATGCTCGATTTCCTCAAGACGCTCCCGTTTTACTTGGAAACGGATTTGTTCCGTGCGCAGCACGCCTGCTTTGACTTGAAATGCGCTGAAGTGCTTAAAGCCGAAGGCATCCGTTCTTTTACGGATGGCAATTTCGATGAGCTGATTGCACGCGCGAACGACAAAAATGACGAATACGATGATTCGCTGTATTGGCCGATAAGTTTGTTCTTAAAGGGCCCGGAATTGGATTTGCCGGAGGGCGTGACATTCCGAGATGCTGAAGGTGTACTCCGTAAGCGTACGCGAATCCGTTGGTGGATTAACCCGAAAAACGTCAACTTGCAGGAACTCAGTTTCCAGCCGGGTGTGGAATTGCCTCCGCTCGAAGTGCCGCTTGAAATCCAGACTCGCGATTTCTATGGCGAAAATGAACGTCCTGTTTTCTTTGGACATTATTGGTTGACGGGACTCCCTGAACTTATTCGTGATAACGTTTGCTGCTTGGATTACAGCGTTGCAGGCTACCGCGGTGACGGGCGCCTCGTTGCTTACCGTTTTGATGGTGAACAGAAACTCGATAACCGAAAGTTCGTCTCGGTCGCCGCTATGTAGGAGTTAGGTTGTAGGTCATAGGTAATAGGAAATAGCCATGCATTTTATGCATCTGTATAGGGCGGCGAAGCCGCGATTCTTTACCTAACGCCTAATACCTAAAGCCTATAACCTTTCTATATTTATAATATGCTACAATGGGATACGCTTCTTTCTGCAACGCGTTACGGTCACCCGGCCGATCCGGACCCGAACCGTTCTGACTTCCATCGCGATTACGACCGCATCGTTTTTTCTACAGCTTTTCGTCGCTTAGGCCGTAAGACTCAGGTTCACCCGTTCTCGGTGAATGACCATGTTCACAGCCGTCTTACACACAGCCTCGAAGTTTCGAGCGTGGGCCGTAGCCTTGCGATTACGGTGTATCACTTGATTAAAAAGCATTTGCCGAAGTATGTGAACGAATACCAGTTCGGAACGATTGTGCAGTCGGCATGCTTGGCGCACGATATCGGTAACCCTCCGTTTGGCCATGCGGGCGAAGCCGCTATCCGTGAATGGTTCCGCAAGAATCGCCATTCTGCGCCGATGTCCGAAATGAGTGACAAGGAAATTGCGGACTTTGAAAACTTTGATGGTAACGCTCAAGGCCATCGCATCTTGAGCAAGCTGGAATACCATTTCCTCGATGGCGGCATGCGCTTAACGTATGCAACGATCGGTTCGATGATCAAGTATCCGCGACTTGCTTATTACGGTTGCCCTACAAGTTTGTTTAGAACTGAAGCCGAACTCTACCGCGAAACGGCAGAAATCCTTGGTATTCCTGAAATTGAAAACGGCGTGTGGGCTCGCCATCCGCTCGTGTACTTGATGGAAGCTGCAGATGACATTTGCTATTCCATTCTCGATGTTGAAGATGCAATTGAACTTGGCATTTTGACGTTTGGCGATGTGCGCAATATGTTTAGTTTCTTGTGCGGTCCGGACGTGGATATCGACCGCGAGTTTGAAGAAAATGGCCAGAACTTCAGAGACTTCCTCAGCAGCATTCGTGGACGTGCTATCCAGAATTTGATTGATGACGTGGCTGTGCTTTTTGTGAAGCATTACGACCGCATTATGGAAGGAACGCTCGACAAGCATTTGATTGACCTTTCCCGTTCCGATACGATGGAAGGCATTCGCATTGCAAAGCGTTTGGGCGTGGAACGCATTTATCCTGACCGCCGCAAGACGGAACTTGAAGTCGGTAGTTACACGACGCTTAGCACCGTGCTTGATGCATTTATCAACGGCGTTTACGATTATCGTCAAAACGGTCGCAACTCGTACCGTGCAAACAGAATTGTACGCCTTATCGGGCAGGCTAAAATTGGGCAGAGTGTCACGACTGCCGAAGCGTACCACCAGGTACTTGACTTTGTGAGCGGCATGACGGATAATTATGCAACGTACTTGGCTCGTCAAATTGGCGGCCTTGCCATGGGATATTAATCAAGGTGAGTGCGTTGAACGACGGCATAAAAAACGATGCTTCTAAAATTTGGTTGTTCGATTACGACCTGACGCTTTATGGCGAAGAGGAACGTTTTGTCTTAAATTCGCTCGATCACCGCATTGCTGAGTTTGTCCAAAAGACTGTGGGCGGTACGTTCGAAAGTGCAACGGAAATCCGCAAGGATTATCTGCATCGTTTTGGAACAACGCTTTCGGGCCTCATGGCAATGAACGGAACTGCGCCTGATGATTTCTTTGACTTTATTCATGAACCGGAATACTTAGTTTACCCCAAAGTATCGCCTGAAAAGTTTGCTCTACTAAAATCGCTTGTGGGGCACCGCTTTGTGTTTACGAATGGGCGAGGGGACTGGAGCCGCGCCGGTATGGCCCGCATGGAAATTGCGCCTGCCATTGAGGATGTTTTTGACCTCAAGCTAATGGATTGGGAAGGTAAACCGCACGTAAGCGCATACGAAAAGATTGAAAACTGGCTTGTGGCGCGAGGCGTTTTGGATGCAAATGCCAAAGAAAAGTCGCAAATTGTGCTGCTCGAAGATTCACTCCGCAATTTGGAACCCGCTCACGAACGCGGCTGGACTACAGTTCTTGTAAATCCTAACATACAAGCGCCCGATTGGGTGGATTTTCACATCCCGCATTTACTAAATTTAAGAGAGAAGTTAATTACGAATCTATAACAGAGGTCTTTAGTCAATAGTCATTGGTCTTTAGTTTTTATAAGACGTCTTGGACGCGATTATTAAACAAAAGTCTATTGACTAATAACCAATAACTAATAACCAAAAGCTAAAAATATGCTCGACTTACTTTCCATGGATTTTATGCAGAACGCCCTGATTGCAGCGGTGCTTGTGGCCATTGCTTGCGGCGTGATGGGAACGTATGTCGTCGTGAACCGCCTCGTTTCGCTTTCGGGCGGTGTGGCGCATGCTTCGTTTGGCGGTGTTGGGCTTGCTTGCTTTATCGGTTTTTCACCGATGCTTGGCGCGCTAGGTTTTGCTTTGGCTTGTGCGATGCTCATGGGCTCGCTTACTTGGCGTGACCGCAAACATGCCGATACGTTTATCGGGATTATCTGGGCTGCGGGTATGGCGCTTGGCGTGATTCTCACGGATTTAACGCCGGGTTATAGCAGTGAAATGATGAGTTTCTTGTTTGGTAGCCTGTTGACCGTGCCGACGGAACTTCTTTGGTGGATGGGCGCGTTGCTTGTGTTCATATTGGCATCAGTTTCTATTTGCTACCGTAACTTTCTATCGATTTCATATGATCCGGAATTTGCGCGTGTCCGTGGCATTCCCGTGCTGAACTATTACATGCTTTTGATTGCGCTGATTGCGCTCACGGTTGTGATTGCTGTGCAGGCGGTGGGCATGATTCTTGTGATTGCGCTTTTGACAATTCCTGCGTATATCGCGGAATGTTATGCCAAGAACTTGCTCCAGATGATGGTGATTTCGGTTCTGGTTTCGCTTGTGCTCGTTGTGCTTGGGCTTTTGGTTGCATGCCAGTTCAATTTTGTCGTGGGCCCCACGATTATTGCGGGTGGAGTTGTCATGTACTTGCTCAACTTTGCCGTAAAAAAGATTGTGAAAAAATAGGAGAGGGAAAATGTTTTCTAAATGGCGTATTTCGATCGCTTTCTTGTGCTCGTTTATGGCAACTTCGGCATTCTCTGCCGTTGCCCGTAATTCGTTCGACAACATGGATGTCAAGACATCTTATTCTGAACTGTTACAAGAAAAGAATGCCCGTAACGATTCCTTGCTGCCTGCTTTCGATGGCGACAAGGCCTTTGCAGAAGTGCTCCGCTTGAATCCGAATTTCTGGAGTTTGGGCAGTGCCATCAACAAAGAAGAATCCCTCGTGACAAAGCTTCACGTCAATTTGATTTTTGTGGACGGTACTCGCGAAGACCCGTTCTGCGAACTCGATAAAGACGCAAAAAATACGGCAGATGAATGGAACGTGCGTATCGGTGCGGACTTTGTTTCGGCAGGTTCGAATACCGTGCATATTCACGTGCAGCAGTGCTTGGACTATGTTCGTGACCAGCTCGGTTACGCTATCAAGAAGGGTGACAAAATCGTACGTGTCCCGCCCAAGGAAGTTCTTGATAAAATCAAGAAAAGTGAAATCCCGGATGCAATCGATATCGATTTGCAACAGACTCTTTTGAAAGCTCATGAAGATGTGAACCTTACCGGCAAATGCCCCAAGGATATCGAAGCCTACATCATCCTCATGAATGTCTATAATCAAGTCAAGAAAATGAAGATGGACTACGTTGTCATCAACGATCAATTGAACAAGCACCGCAATGGCGGTTCCCGTGTGCAGTCGTGCGCCTTCAGCCGCGAATGGAACAAGCGCTACCAGGAAAGTGCTAGCTTCGAATGTGATATCGATAATGACCGCTGCACCTACCGCCAAGAAAATGATGGCGATACCGAATGGTCCATCAATTATGAAAAAGACCGCTTTGAATACATCAACAAAAAGTTCCTCTTCTTCAATCGCAATCCGATGAGTATCCACAAGGGTGGCACGATGATGGATTTGCGTCTTATTCGCCTCTCTACGACACTTTATCTTGAAGCCTACATCAATTTGAAGGGTGAACCTGTAACGCTTGGCCTTATCGTTGTTCCTGGCGACAAGAGCATCAAGGACTACGAAGACGACCGCCCGTCTTACGAAGAATCCCGCGAACTGACGGAATAATTTTGAGTTGTCACCCCGGCCTCCGTGCCGGGGTCGCCTTTTTTATTTGATTTCGCCAATTTTGAAACTTTTCAATATAATTTAAAGTATAAAAATGCTACTTTGCAATATTTTTCGGCATTTTTCACTTGATTTTGAAAAATGCGTAACTCTCAACGCTTATTCTGGGCGTTGATTTTTTTTAAATACATTCAAATAATTTGAATGTATTTTAAGACGAGTGTTTGGGTGCACTACAATTGTGTAGAAGGGGGACGGATGAAATTTTTTGCATTTCTGTTTTCGGTGCTGGTGTTGTTTGCCTGCTCCGAGTCGGAAAATGTTGCGTTTTTCAATGATAGCGACCTCACCGCTCAGGAGGGGAGCTCTTCGAGCTTCGAGGAACTATCAAGCTCTTCGGAAATTGCCGCTAGCAGTAGCGATGTGTTGCTGTCGAGTTCGTCTGCGCCCATGCTCATTCAAAATTGTGTGTCAATGATCATCACGGATGGTCTTGACTCCATTGCGTCCAGCGAAGACTATTCTTGGGATAAGGGCGGCGGAGCTGGCTGCGGTGTAGCCGCGTTTGTCAAAGGTTCTGGCGTTAGCAGAATTGGGGCGAGTGATTACGCCTCCTATTACGATACTCTCCTTGCACGCAATCCTCCCGCGCACATGGTTGCGCTCGACACGATTCTCGAAAAGCGTATCCAAAAACTTTCCGAATCGGGAATTGCACCAAAGCAGCAGGCTGAATGCATCGCACAAACGGAACTGTTCGAGGCCTTGGGAATCGATTCCGTTATCAATAAAAAATCAGGTGTCACAAAGGTCACCGTCAGTCGAGCTCTCGACTATATTTTTGGCGGCACGACGCAAAGCGATTTTTATAAGGGTGTGAACGATTATTTTGCAGAGAACGGCACGCTTTTATTCGAGCATTACTGCAATTTTGAGGATTTGGACAACTACAAAAGTGAAAGAAAAAACGGAAGATATTATCCCAATATTTTTAACACCTATCCCCGTTACACTTTATACGACAACAGTGCTTTCGAATCGAAAGGATGTGCTGGAGGCATACCGCGCCCCATCCCGCTAGAATTGGTCAATGAGACAAGACGCAAGTGCATGAACCTTCCTATTTGCGACCAGTCCAATCGCGAGACCGTCGTCGAGGTAAAGCATATTTATGCGTATTTGGGTACAGTTCCGTTCGTTTGCAGGGAAAATGGCTGGAATACGCCGAATGAGATGGAACTTGCAACTGATGGAAATCCATGTGACAAAGAAGGTAAATACGTATTTTATTCTAAACGTCCCGATACTTCGTTCGTTTGCAGTTTAGATTCGGGATGGCATAAGGCGATGACCATCGATGCAGAAACTTTTGACGTTCCCTGCGATGAACATGGTAAACTTTACAAAAGCCCGAACAGACCAAATGTCACCTACGTTTGCCGAACGACGGCGTTTTGCAGAACCCATAATGGTCATCAAGAAGCTCCTTGTTTTGCTGACCGCGGCTGGGATTATGCCCAGCAAATGGATTTTGAAACATTGAACGCACAATGTGATAGCGAGGGCAAGACGTACCAAAGTCCGTCGGATTCGAACTTGTACTACGTTTGCCATGACGGAATGTGGACTAAGTTTTTCAATATGCCTTGCGATACCGACAATATGCGTGTCACCGTTAAAAATGAAAATGTTAA
Organism: Fibrobacter sp. UWB12; assembly: GCF_900142485.1. NCBI lineage: Bacteria > Pseudomonadati > Fibrobacterota > Fibrobacteria > Fibrobacterales > Fibrobacteraceae > Fibrobacter > Fibrobacter sp. UWB12. The sequence goes on from NZ_FRAZ01000001.1 coordinate 453,330, forward strand.
CCCAGGCTTCGATCGATACATTTGTTATAACAAAACATGGCGGCGCGCAGGCGAATGGCACACGGATTTCCCCACTGAATATTATTTCAATCCCGATTTTGATTACGGAAGTTTCGAAGACCCACGCGACCATCGCATTTACCGTACGACTGTTTTTAAAGGCAAAACTTGGATGGCCGAAAACATGAAGTACGAGGGAACATTCTTGACGGACAATCCTCAATCGACAACTTGTCTCCAAGACAGCTGTAAAAACTTGGGGCGTTTCTACGATTTATACACTGCCGCAGAAGTTTGCCCCGAGGGGTGGCGGCTCCCTGATTCTAGCGATATTGAAGATTTTAGAGGTTCGCCATTGGATGTTAGAAATTTATTTTCGCTGCTTTATTCTAGAGGAACGAATGACCCTCACGGCTTGAGTTTTATTCCGACAGGAAGAATCATGAACCAACCTGACTTTAGTTTATATGGTGGGCAAGGAGGATCCTATCTTATGTGGATGAGCCCGACTCAAGAAAAGAAACGCCGTATCGCCTACATTAATGGGATTGATGTTGATTTTTGGTGGGGCGAAGATCTTAGAGAAATGTACGCAGGTAAGGAATACGACTATACAACTTACGTGCCGGTTCGTTGCATCAAGGAATAAAATTAAGAGGGAGAAGGCTTGATGAAAAAATTTGCTTGTTTGCTGTCGGTCGTCGCGTTAGTCGCGTGCTCGGAATCCGAAAATATCGCGGATTTTGATAGTGGTGCAATTGCTCAGGAGGATAGCTCTTCTAGTGACGAAAATTTGTCTGCTACGGATGAGACTCAATCTTCAAGTTCCTCTTTATTTAGTACAACCTTGTCTAGTGACTCGAAAGATGTCGTAGCTTCTAGTTCTTCTCTAGTTGCACAGTCTTCTGATGCTAAAGATAAGCTGCTTTCTTCAAGCTCGTATTATTTGGACTTTTTAGATACTGGAATTCCGGGCAGAGGTGCTGGCGGAGGTTGTGTTGCCTCTTTATCTGCATCGAATGGTGCTACTGCTTTTCCTGATTATACGTGGGGAACGGGCGGTTTTCGTCCTGAAGAACTTCCTCGTTCGATTAACGGCTATAATTTGCTTGTTGAAGGACGTGCTGTAAAGTTGATTGCGGATGGAGTTGCTGCGGAAGATGCCGAAAAGATTGCAAAGAGTGAACTCGTTGCAGCATTGGGATTGGATACTTTGTTTGTTCAAAACCCGTTGATGGATAGGCCGGCTAATTTTTCGAGGGCTGACGTTGAAAATACATTGAATTATTTCTTTGATCGTGATACTGTTGTGACCTATAACATTGTCAAGTCGTTTTCTGAAAAGGGAACTTTAGATCGTTCCGAATATTGCGGCATATGGAATGTTTCTCCAAGCAATAGCTGGGGAGGCGAAGAAAATGCTTTTATCCCTTATAGAAACATTTCGTTGTGGGCAAGAACAATCGGTCAACCAGGATGTGCCGCTACCGGTTATGAATCTGTTCCACCTACTTATATTTTAAACAACGTTTATCGGAAATGTATTGGACTCCCTTATTGCGATGGTAAACAATTTGGTATTATCGAACAAGCTGGTCTTAAAAATATCATAGCTGACACGCTTTACTATTGCGGTACAAGCGGCTGGACGCTTTTGATGAATTATGAAGATGATACCAAGGATATTCCTTGTGACGAAATTGGCAAAATGTTCAAGAGTGCTTCTTTAAGTGAACATTATTATGTTTGCAAGGAAAACGGCTGGAATGTCGCTACAAAAATGGATTATGAGACTAAGGATATTCCGTGCGGCGATTCAGCAAAAGTTATTCAAAGTCCGACGGATACGACTAGGTTCTATCTGTGCAAAAATTCAGAATGGAAAATTGCTACTCAATTGGAAAAGGAAACGACAGGAATTCCTTGCGACCGCATCGGAAAAATGATAGAAAGTGAATGGAGTAACCAAAGTAATGGTGGTATCTTTTACATCTGCCATGAATCAGGCTGGGACCAGGCTACTTATAGAGAAAGGGACATTGGCGATAGAGCCTGTGATGCAGAAGGGATGACAATCCAGGGCTTACGCGATACTTTGATGTTCTATGTATGTTTCCAAAATGTTTGGGTCGATTTCAATGAAGCTCCTTGCGATACAGATAACAAAAGGCTTTACAATCGCAATGCTGGGGGTGAAAACCAATATATCTGTTATAACGGCAAATGGCATTCTATGATGGAATGGAGTTGTGAGTTCCCGAAGGAGTATTACTTCAATCCTGATATCGAGTATGGAACGTTAATTGATGAACGTGACGGAGAAACTTACAGGACTGTTGTTCATAACGGATACACGTGGATGGCTGAAAATTTGAGATATGTGACGGCAGACGCTTCGCAAAGCATCCCTGTTGAAGAAGGGTGCGAAATTGCTGGTAGATTTTATTCGAAGGAAGCCGCTCTAACCGCTTGCCCTGCAGGCTGGAAATTACCTGATTCGATGGCTGCTTATTCGTTAAAAACAAGGGAATATGACTATCTTTCTCCATTTTTGCAAAATTGTTATAATGAACAATTTGTGTCTGATATAGGTTCTCGCTGTAATGGATTTGATTGTAATACTAAAGGAACTTCATTTTTGCCTTTAGGAACAAGTAAAAAGCCGCATACCGAAAGAGGACCGGAAAATACCAAGTACTGGGCTTATAGCTACAAAAATCCAGGTGATATTTGGGCGTTTGGCTTTGGTTTCAATTACATGACGTTTTATTATGTGGACGAGGATGAGCTAGTCCCTATTCGTTGCGTCAAAGAGTAGTTTGCATTAGCCAAAAAAGACCGCTTATGTGCCCATCCGTTGCGTTGAAGGGTGTTTTTGCCGTTTTATTCCGTATATTTCGGCCTGAATCCGTTTGAAATAAGAACTTTTTATTATATATTATGGAAGAAATTTAAGGAGATTATTATGAATAGTTTTGTTAAGGCTTCTTTGATTGCCGCAATGATGACGGCTCCGCTTATGGCTGACGAATCTTTTGGTGGTGTCGGCATTACCATTTATCAGGTGGGCGAAGGCGTTCATGTGGCCGAAGTCATCCCGGGCACTCCGGCAGCAGAAACCAATCTCCGTGCCGGTGATGTTATTACCGCTGTTGATGGTGTAAGCCTCAAGGGTCAAAATATTGAATTTTCTAAGGCAAAGCTCCGCGGCCAGGTCAACAAGCCGCTCGAAATCACTTATACGAGCAATGGCGAAACCTATTCTACCGTGATTCGTCGCGCCCAGATTACCGTGAAGGACTTGGACAACAAGGCCGTCAAGAGCTGGTATGGCGACAAGGAACGCGTGAACGCTCAGGAACTTGAAACGTTTGCAAGCGCTACCGAAAATGACAAGCAGCTCGTTGCTGTGCTCAGCCGTGGTAACCTTGTCAAGAACGATGTCGCTGTTGCTTCTGCTGATGTGAATGGCGTTTATGTGGAAAAGGCTAAGACCGCTCCGAAGTTCACCAAGACGACTCCGGTTCGCTCGGGTGATGCAAGCCTCCGCCTTTTCAATCGCAAGGCTCTCTCGTTCACGGTTAAGTCTACGGGTCGTGTTGCAGTGACGATCATGAATGCCGATGGCGAACAGGTCGCAAAGCTTGGCCTCGACAATGCTGTTGCTGGCGTGAATACGATTAACTGGAATGGTTCTCAGCTCCCGAGCGGTCGCTACGTTATTTCCATTGACCACAATGGTTCTGTAAGCGGCGCCAACGCCCTGCTGAAGTAATATTCCGCTATAATCAAAAATTTGAGGAACGCTTCATATTTGGAGCGTTCTTTTTTTCTATCTTGTGGAACCGTGATTTTGTCCAAAACCCATCGTTATCTGTGGGCCGTTTTTGCATTGCTTGTCGCTGCGGTCTTTGCTCCTTGCTCTTATGGCGAGGACATGACCCGCTTTGAACTCGAAGAGCGCGAGCAGCCTGTAGAAGATACGACCGAGGTCGATTGGATGAACGATACGACAGGCGTCGATACCATTGAATATCATGCGGTTGACCTGGTGTACGATGTAGAAACATCGACATTCAACTTGAACAAGTCTGCTCAACTCAAGTACCGAACCGCAACACTTGAATCCGATACCATCTGGATGGACCAAAAGAATCAGATTTTGGCCGCTTCTGGAAATCCCGTACTTCGCGAAACCAAGAATCCTTCGCTTTCGGGTATGCGTCTCAAGTACAACCTCAAGTCTAAAATAGGCGAGGTCTATTACGCAACGACGTTCCAGGACAACCAGCAGTTGAACGGTATGGAAGTCCGCCGTTTGCCGGATACGCGAATCCAGATTGCGCGCGGTGACTTTAGTACATGTAACGATACAACTCACCAGCACTTCTACTTTTATGGACGCCGCATGGTGGTAAAGCCCAAGGAGACGATTACCGCAAGACCGGTGGTGTTGAATATTGCCGATGTGCCTGTGGCAGTTCTCCCGATGATTGTGGCTCCGCTCAAGAGTGGTCGTAAGTCCGGTATTTTGACGCCCAAGTTCGGTGGCGACCAAAAGCAGGGCTATTACTTGCGCAATATCGGTTTTTACTACGCTGCCAATGATTACTGGGATGCTACGATTTCTGCAGACGTGATTGAAGGCGACGAAGCACGTTTTGAACGCTCGACGTTGATGGGCGAAATTCGCTATAAGAAACGATATTTGCTCGATGGCTACTTGCGCTATACGAGCTACCTCGAAGAATTCGATTTTAGCAACAGCGGTTACGATATTGAATTTTCGCATAACCAGAACTTGACTCCCGATGCAAAGCACACGTTGAGTGGTCAGGGCTCCTTTGTGAGCGATAGGGGAATCCGTAAGAATAACTCGCTGGAATCGAGCACCATTTTGAACCAACAGGCAAATGCTTCACTTGCTTATTCTGGAAAGTTCGGCAACAACAAGAGTTTGACGGTCAAGATTTCACAGAATCATAACCTTACGACGGGCATGCTTGAACGCGACTTGCCCGATATCCAGTACCGCATGAGCGGAAACCTTTTCAATTTTGAATTGGATGAAGGCGAAATTGCTGCCGAAGACGGCTCGTTCCAGTCGTTCCTTGAAAAGTTCAACTACAGCTTTACGAACCGCTTTAACTACAAGTCGCACCGCGAACGCGACACTTTGCAGAACAAGGATACGACGGCGCATTATTTAGGTTACACGGGTACTTATACGCTCGATTATTCTGGACGACTTTTTGACGTTATCAACATTACGCCGCGAGCAACGTTTACGGGATATTGGACGGGTACCTCTTGGCGCAATCCGAATGATTCTTTGTACAAAAGAAAGCGCTATGTGAGCTTTAATCCTGAAGAAGGAACTTATGGTAACGTTGCTTACAACCATAGCTACAGCTTGACCGCCGATACAAAACTCTATGGTATCTGGGTTCCTGAAATCGGGCGGTTCACTGGTATTCGCCATGTGCTTTCTCCAAGCGTTTCTTACACGTATGCGCCTGAAATCGATACGGTCAAAAAGTTTGCTCCGCATCCGTATCTCGGACAATATCCGTACCAGCAAAAGCAACAGACGATTGGCTTTAGCTTGAGTAACGATTTTGATATCAAGTATCTCAAGGTGGCTGCAAAAGTCGATACGACTCGCGGTGATTCCTCGAAAAAGGCCAAGGCCGTTGAGGACCAGTATGGCACACGCCGCTTGCTTACTACAAGACATAATTTTTCGTACAACTTTGCGGCAGACTCGCTGAATTTCTCGGATATTTCGTCTTCGTTTGGATTCCAGGTTTTGCCGGACTACATGTTTACCATCAATACCCGCCATAGCTTCTACCACAAGTACGATTCGAATCCGAATAAAGTCAAGTTCCCGGAACTCACATACTGGGGGTATGAACTTTCAAAGAATTTCCATTGGAGCGGTACGTTTAATGGAGGCTTGCCTTCGCAACTTGAAAAGTACGAAATGCTGAATTGGTCTTTGAGTTTGGATTACCGCTATTCGTTCAGCAGTACGCGCGTGGCTAAGAATTTGTTCAAAGACAACATTTCTCATTCGACGGGTATTTCGGCATCGTTCCAACCGACTGTCAACTGGGATGTTTCTTACAGCACCCGATACGATTATAATGAAGGTAAGTTTGTTTCGCATGAATTCACGTTCAAGCGTGTGCTGCATTGCTGGCAGCTCGATTTTACATGGACACCGACAGGTCCTGCCGCTGGCTGGAGCTTCTCTGTGTATGTGCGTGATTTGCCGGATATCAAGCTGAATGCCGGTAGCACCGACACGAAGGTTTATGATTAAGTTAGACGAAAGATGTGTCTGTTGCAGTGTCATCCCGGATCGCCATCTCGTCAATAATTTGTGATATTAACTAGTAACTAATAAGCTATTATGACTGAATCAGAAATAATCCTTGCAAGCGGTTCTCCGCGCCGTTCTGAAATTTTAAAACAGTTGGGTGTTCATTTCCGCGTTGTGGTCTCTGGCGAAGACGAAAAGCCCACAAGCACAAATCCGCTCGATTTCCCGCGTGAAAACGCATGCATCAAGGCTTTGTCTGTATCGCGCCAGGAACGCGATGCCTATGTGCTCGGCTTTGATACGCTTGTTTTTTTGGACAACATGCCGCTCGGCAAGCCGAAATCCGAAGAAAACGCCCTTGAAATGCTAAGCAAGCTAAATAATCGGGGCCACGTTGTCATAACCGGTGTTGCAATAGCCCGCAACGGCGAAGTCCTTTGCGCTTCTGAAGAGAAAACAGAGGTCTTTTTTAGAAACTGTTCCTTACAGGAACTTAAAGATTATGTAAATTCTAAAGACCCGATGGATAAGGCGGGTGCCTACGGTATTCAAACGAATGGTGCGCGCCTAATAAAGTCTATCAACGGCTGTTACTACAACGTGGTTGGGTTACCAGTTGCACGTACACTGGAAATGTTGGATGGTTTACAAGTTAAGGTATAGCAAATGATTCAATTGGATGAGAAAAATCCCAACGAACGTCTCGGCGATTTTTTGGCCCGCGTTCGCGAATCTCAAGGGCTTTCTATTGACGATCTTTCGGAACGTACGAAAATCTCGGTGAAGATGCTTCGTTTTATTGAAGCGAGTGACTGGAAGTCTTTGCCGGTAGACGCTTATGTCCGTAGTTACCTGAATTCTGTAAGTACTAAGCTTGGCTTGGATACAAAGGCTGTCCTTAAACTTTATGCTGAAGAAGCTGGTTCAAGCTTCGCTACGCGCGACACGGAACCGATGAAGAATATCGCTCCGATCACGGAAGAAGAAAGTAAGCCGCGCAGCAAGGCCGTGCCTATTGCCATTGTTGTCATTGTGGCTTTTTTCATTGTCGGGCTCCATTTTGTAACGAAGGGTGACGCTACTACTGATAGTAACGCCAATCCGCCGGCGGTGGTTGCTGCTGAAGATTCTTCGGAAATCAGTCAGGATATGCCTGAAGGAGCCGAAGCTGTTCCTGCAGATTCCATCAAGGACGAAAAGAATGAAAAGGTGACGCAAGCCGATGTCGATAAGGCTATGAAAAAGTCTGAAAACCTCCCGGCATCTGCAACGATTTTCATTTCGGCATCTTCTAAGAAAGATACCGTGACGGGTCCGGTTTCGGACAATGGCCGCACGAAGATTGAACTTGTCGGTTCCGGCGAAATGCGTTCCTGGGTCGGCATCAAGCGCGACGAAGATGATGATGAATTTGTGAAAGAAGCGAATATTGCAACGGTCGATAACAAGCTGGTCTATACGGCTAGCGGCACGTTGTATATCGTGATTGGCGAACCGCGTGCTATTGGCAAGATGTATTTGAACGGAGTGGAAACCCCGGTTCCTGTGCCGAAGTTTGGCCGTGTGGCTCGCTTTAGCGTTTATGACGGTCGTGTCCTTAAATAAGAGGTGCTAAGATGCGTTCTTCTAAGATTTCTCGCAAGACGGGTGAAACCGATATTCAGCTTTTCTTGAATTTGGATGATTGCTCAAGAGGAAAAATCAGTTCGGGTTCGGGATTCTTGGATCACATGCTTAACTTGTTCCAAGTGCATGGCGGTTTCCATCTCGACTTGACCTGCAAGGGCGATACTGAAGTCGATATGCACCACAGCATGGAAGACATCGCCATTGTGCTTGGCCAGGCTCTCGTTGAAGCTTTGGGCGACAAGAAGGGAATCGAACGCTACGGTTTTTACTTTGTTCCGATGGATGAAGCCTTGAGCCGCGTTTGCATTGACTTTAGCAACCGCATCGGCTTTGTCTGGAATGTAAAGCTCCCTGCTGCAACTGCAGGCGGAATCGAAGCCAGCATGTTCGAGCACTTCTTCAAGAGCCTTTGCGAAAATGCACGCATGAACTTGCATGTGGAACTGTTCTACGGCAATGACAACCACCATTGCCTGGAATCGATTTTCAAGGCTTTTGCTCGTGCCGTTGCTATGGCTGTGGCTCCTTCGCGTAACGTGAAAGGCATCCCCAGCAGCAAAGGCGTTCTGTAGTAAGGTCGCGAGAATCGTCGCGGTTGAAAAGCGCGAGAATTGCCGAACTTGTCATGCCCGCGAAAGCGGGCTTTATCTTTATTGTCATGCCGGACTTCGTTCTCTTTGACCACTTAGAACTTTAGTTCTTACGTGGTCATGATCCGCGTATGGGGACGGCATCGCCTTTTTAGAATCCTTTTCACATCTTGTAAAGCTTTGCATGGCGAAACTTCGGTTTCGCCATTTTTTGTAAAGAATCCTTATTTTGTGAGATATTTAACGTATTAATATACGTCCTGCATATTAAGTTATTTCTTATAAAAGTTTTATGTTTTGCCTCGGTGTGGGTGTTTTAGCGAGGCCGTGATGAAAGTGATTTCTACGACATTGAAGTTGGCGTGTAGCCCTTTAGCTTTCTGCGATATTGCATGGGCTAAAAGCGATGTCGACTATCGTAAATCGCTTGCTAAAGCACGCGTCTATATGGTGGCTAAAAAGCCCCGCGTTGATTTTTGCAATATGAAATTTTCGGGGCGTAAAATTGATTTTGACCTCGTGAGCGAATGTGGTCGCGTAAGCGTTTCTATCCCTACCGATGAACCGCTTTTTAAGCCGAGTGAAAAGAAAACGCTTGTAGTCGATGTTGGTACTGACGCACCGCATGTTCTCGCTAAAGATGAAATTGTTGCAAAGACTCATGGAATAAAATTCTATGAAGTTGATACGGCGTTCTTTGAAAAGGCAAGCGACAAGGAACTGAAAAAGTGCTTGGACGAGGACTCCTTTGTGGCTTGGCTGACGCCCGAAAGACTTTTGTACCTTTATTCGAATCGGTTGATTCGAATTCCGAATTTGGATAAAACCAAGTGTTTCCTTTGGAATTACGAACCGATGTTTATCGGGAAGGTGGTGCGTCCTGTTGTTAAAAATGCAGAAACGCGCCATGCACGCGAGACAATCCTTGATATGCTCGAGTCCGAAATTGAAGATTGCGAGGATATCTGCAATGACGTTGTGCTCCTGTTCTTTGATGTTGAAGAGCGGGATAATAGCCTTTTAATTGGCAATGCGGTTTCGATCAACGAATTTCAACTCCCTTTAAACGGTCTTGCCTTGCCTTCAATCGATTTGCTTGCGGTGGCGGCCGAGAACGTTTTTACCGAAAAATTCAAGCCCAAGTACAACGCCGCCCTTTTCCACCCGTACCTCAATGGTGAGGATGTCGCAACCGAGACCGAATACGATGCCGTTGATTACGCCGTCGATGACTGGATGACTCTTGTATTCAAGGGGATGAAATGGTATGGCGGGCTTGAAGGAAATTGCTTGGTGTATAGCAAAGGCAATAATTTACGTGTGATGGCACCGACGTCATTTGATGATTTCCTAGAAAGGAAGTTTATCGAATCCGTACTCGCGTGTTCTTGACGTCATGCTGAGCCTATAGGGCGAAGGATCCAGTAATTTCACGAATTATTTTGTCATGCCCGCCTTGAACGGGCATCGCCTTTATGAAACGCAATGTTTCTTGTGAGTGACTAAAAATTGCTAATTTTTAACAAAAATTGCTAAAATTTTATAAAATTTGAAAAATTTGTTTCATTAGTGTTGAATTGTTGGACTGCATAATTTATCTTTATTGGTGTAAAGGTTACATGTAAAAATGAAATCCGTTTTTGAATACAGAAACTACCGCGAGTACATTCGAGACTTTTACGAGAGTCGTAAAAGATGTTCCGCGTTCACTTGGCGCGAATTTGCCAAGCAGGCTGGTTTTTCTTCTTCGGGATTTTTAAAGCTTGTCTGTGACGGTAAAACCCGACTTTCGAAAGTGGCGGTAGAAAAGGTCTTGCCTGCGATGAATTTGTCTGGGGAACAGGCGGAATATTTCCGCTTGATGGTCTCGTTCTGCGATTCGCAACAACCTGAAGTCCGCAGTTCATCATTTGAAAAAATGATGAAGATTGCGCAAGAAAACCGCGTGGAATTTTTGGAAGCGAAGTCGTTCGCGTATTTTTCGTCGTGGACAAATCCCGCGTTGAGGGAACTTGCCCCGATTATGAAGGGCGCAACTCCGCTTGAAATGGGGCATGCGCTTGTCCCTGCAATTTCTGCTGCAGACGCTCGCGAATCTTTGGAACTTCAGGAATCGCTTGGCCTCTTGAAAAAAGACGAATGTGGAAATTATCATCAAACGAGTGAAGGTGTTTCAAGTACCCGCGAAATGGTGTCGGCAACGGTTGTCAGTATGCAAAAGCAGTATGCGCAACTAGCTGCTGATGCTTTAGAACGTTATACGCGCGATTACCGCCACATCTCTGGAATGACGATGGGGCTAGACCGTGAAGCGTATGAACGCTTGGCTTGTGAACTTGATGCTTTCCGCAAAAAAGTTGCAGAAATTGTGTCTAACGTGAAAAGTTACGACCGCGTTTATCGAATGAATTTACAGCTCTTTCCATTGAGCAAAAAGGTGGATAAAAATGAAAAAGAATAAATACTCTATACAAAGTGTTTTGTCAATTTGCTTTGCTTGCTTAATTGTTTTTGCAGGGTGTGCTGGCTTTACCGAAGATGGAAATTCTTTAGAAACAAATAACTCAATTGATATTAATTTAGAAAGTCAATTTGCTGCGGCTCGCACCACTCAGATTGGAAAAGTGGATGTGGGCGAAACGGAAAGCACGATAACTATTATTCACGAACAGATCGGTGCATGCGTTAAGAAAGATAGTGTATTTAAATGGGATGAATCATTCTATTGGGGAGATACGATAAAATATTATTGCAGTTTCAAGGGCGATACTCTTGTTCTTACGGATTCTTCTATAAATCATGATACAGGTTTGCCTACTTATACATCGTTCTTTTTTGTCGGAGGAACTAACGGTGTGCTAGATGGCATTTGGATGGTGTCTCCGTGTGTTTCATTTCAAGGTGATCTTGTATGTTGGGATGATGGCGTAACGACGTTTATTCAAATTGATGGCGATAAAATAGAATTCCGTGAATCTCAAGATAATTTTGATTATATGAGTTCAGGTTTTGTTTATAATCTCTTTTCTTTTATTGATAGAAAACCGCGGATTGATTATTCAGTATTGAGTCAAGCTGATATATTTGCGCATTCAATGGATTTGGAATATTGGACTACTCAAGATAACTTTGTTATTAATAATAAAACAAATAGAAACATGACTTTTACGTATGAAGGTAGATTCTGGACTTTGAATGTTGATTATGTCAGTAGGTCTGATTCTGCGGTTGTGAGTCTCTCGTCTGGTGACGCCACCTGTCAATGGCACTTCCGTGAGAAAAAGAGTTCTTTTCAAGAATTATGCCGTGAAGAATTTGAAGAGTATCTGTATAGCACTTATTGGTATAGCTTTGATACTTATGTATGGAACTATAAAAATAACAATTACGAGGAATTCGGTTCTTGTATTAACAGAATCCAAGGCATTGAAAAAAATTAAAAATAAATTGTGTTAGGAGGAAAATATGTGGTTAAAAAATAGAATGGGCAAATTGGTGGTGACCCTGTTGGCTTCCATGCCGTTGCTTGTTTACGCTTCCGGTTTTGCGACAGATGCGGCGGATAAATCTCTGCGTTTGGGCATTCACGCTGGCGTAAACAAAGTTAACGAAGTTACCGATGCTCCTTGGGGGATTTATGCCGATGGGGTGGGGTATGGCGGAACGCTTTCGTTTGATGTGTTGTACCGTATTTCACCTCGGTTTTCGCTCCATTCTGGTGTGGGCGTGGATTACCGCTATTTTGGTTCAGATCACCAATTTTTGGGATGTGAAACGGAAAATACAGTAATTGATCTAGATGTAGAAGGTTCGTCTCGTAGTGAATGTTTTTGGTCCGGTTCAAATAAAGACTATTTGCTTTATCTAGAAATCCCGATGTTGGTGCAATTTCATATTCCGAATATTCTCTATTTCGAGGCGGGGCCTGTTTTTGATTTTAAACTCATGCGGAAAAAAGACTACTTTGATAGAGAAATTCGTGAAGATAAATGCCAAGAAGACCGCATTGCTGGAGCTGGCTTATCTGTAGGTTTCGGGCACGTTTTTTCATCGGGCTTTTTCATTGATGCCCATTTGTCGTTCCAATTGACGGATCTTGTGTCTATTGATAAGAGCTGTAGCAGTTATACTGTTACTACGTGGAAGACTTATCTCAATCCTGAGACGGGGGAGACCATCAATGAGAAGGATTTTGATTATATCGAAAAAATTGAAGTGGGTTCGTATTTCTTGATAAACAAAATCCAGCTCGGCATCGGCTACTGGTTTTAAACGGGCGTTTTGCTCTTTTCCCCGGCAATCTCACGAACGAGTTTCGGTACGAGGTAGCCGGGGAGTTTTTTGCGTATTTGCGCGATGAGTTCGCGGGCGCATTCATCACTGATTTCAAAATGGGCGACCCCCTTTGCATGGTCGAGTTGATGCAAATAGTAGGGGAGTACACCTTGTTCAAAAAGCTTGCGGCACAAACGTTCCAACGTTTCTGCATCGTCGTTCACGCCTTTCAGCATCACGCTCTGGTTTAAAAGCGTCCAACCGCTAAATTTGAGCTGCGCAAAGACGGCGGCAGATTCTTCATCGAGTTCGTCGGGATGGTTCACGTGCACCACGAGCACGCAATTGAATCGTGCGGGGAGTTCACGCAAAAGTTCAAAATGCTGCATCACAAGGTCGGGACGCATCACGGGGAGTCTTGTGTGGATGCGGAGTGTCGTGACGGAAGGGTGGAATGCAATTGCTTCCACAAGGTCGCGGAACGGCCCTGGCCCAAGTGTGAGCGGGTCTCCGCCCGAAAGAATGACTTCCCAAATGTTTGTATGAACGTCCAGCCAGTTCGAAACTTCACTTGCAATATTCAGTGTGTCCTGGAAGGGGTAGTTGCGCCTGAAACAGAAACGGCAACGCACACCGCAGGCTGATGTCGAAACGATAAGGGCGCGATTCTCGTATTTTTGCAAAATGCATTCGGACTTGCCCGCAGGGAGGTCTCCAACGGGATCATCGACGAATCCCGGAGCATCCTTGAGTTCGTCTGTAGAAGGTAGAACCTCGCGTAGCAGTTTGACGGGCTCGCTTGATTTCTTGATAAGGTCGGCGTAATGCTTGGAACAGTTAAAGGCAAACGAAGGGTTGTGGTCTAGGTTTGCTTGCATTTCGCTTGTCAAACCTGTAAAATCTTTGCCCAAATAGTCTAAAAAATCAGAAATATGCGTGAAAGTTTTAACAGAATTTTCCATTATATTGCTAAATTTAGAATCAAAAACCAAAAGAGGATAATATGGGTACTGTAAGCACCAACGAATTCCGTAAAAAATTGAAAATCATGGTTGATGGTCAGCCGTATGAAATCATCGAAAACCAGTTTGTGAAGCCGGGTAAGGGTCAGGCTTTCAACCGCGTTCGTATCAAGAACTTGGTGACTGGCCGTACTCTCGAACGCACCTGGAAGAGCGGTGATACGGTGGAAGAAGCTGATGTGACCTACACCGAAATGACCTACCTCTACAACGACGGTTCTACTTGGTACTTCCTCAACAGCGAAACTCAGGAAACTGAAGAAATCTCCAAGGAAGCTCTCAATGGCTGCGAAGTTTGGCTCCTCGATGGCGCTACTGTCGAAGTCACTTGGTGGAAGGATCCGAAGACGATGGCTACACTTCCGATCGAAGTTATCCCGCCGACCTTCGTTGACTTGATGATCGTTGACGCTCCTCCGGCAGTTCAGGGCAACACTAGCGGTAACGTGATGCGTGAAGCTACTCTCGAAACTGGCGCTAAGGTGATGATTCCGCTCTTCATCGAAAACAACACCAAGATCCGCGTGGATACCCGCGACGGTTCTTACCTCGAACGCGCAAAGTAATAAGACCGCTCGGCTCTTATGCTAGTGAAAAAGGCTCCCGTGAAACGGGAGCTTTTTCTGTATATAACCTTTTTTAGTGCAAGGTGATTGGAATATTGTTAGGGCTTCGTAGCACCAACAGCGCGGCGGAAAACTCTCGCGACTTCATCCGGGTTGTCGCTTTTGAGCCAGCTTAAGGTTTCTGTACCGCGGTAGCTCCATGCAAAGATGTTCTTGATGCCTGCGGCGCGGCTTTCTTCGACAGCGATGGCGAGGTCGTTTTCTCGGCCCGCTTCAATTTGGTACGCCTTGATCCACATCTGTACGGATTTCCCGTAGCGGGCCGCGACTTCCACAAGCTTGTTTGCGGTTTCGCGATATTTTTCGCGGACCCAATCTTCGCTCGCTCCCCGTTCCCAGTACGGGTCGCTCGCGATTTCATCGACCGCGGCGAGACTGGCGACGCGTCCCCAGTCGTCGAGCCCCGCCGGGAACCACGGCGGGAGCATGCAAACGCAGTTGCGTTTGCCGCGGTCGTGAACGTCTTTCGTCATCTCGTCCAAGAATTCAATCAAACTTTCTTCGCGGAACTGCTTTACGTCATCCGTAAGCTCGGCGGTCATTTCGTACCCAAACTTTGTTCTAAATAAATGGCGGCATTTTTCGCAACGGCAGCTCCAGTTGCTGAGCCCGCCCTTTTCAAAGTAAAAATGCGGCTCGTCCCAAAAGATTGTAGAAACGTTCGTATCGCAAACCGTTGCAATCCACTTGTGCATGAACGCTCTGAATTCCGGATGGTTCGGGCAGGCCGCCACTTTCGGCTTTCCGTCGAGCGCCACTTGGCACATGTCGTGGTTTCTGGCCGTGAGTTCCGAATATGCTTCACCGCCAAACACGCGGCCGACACCCCACGGGTTCACATAAACGGAGAGCCCCATGGCGGCAGACTCGTTCACGATCTGCTTCATGGTGTCGTAATAGTATTGCAGGTCTTCTTCGCTCCATGTGTGGAGCACAGCATTGAATCCTGCTTCTTTTATATGTACAAGGTCGATGCGTGCGAGCTCCGGAGAGCGCACACCAAAATAGCTGACGCCTTTAATCACGGTTAAAAACCTCTGTTAAAATCCTCTGTAGCTCTTGTGCTGGGTCCACTTGGCCCATTGCGGACAACCGTTCTTGTGCAGAACGTTTTCGAGCGTGGCGCACCATTCTTCTTCGCTTACAGGGCGCCTAATCCAGAACGTGCTTTCGTCTCTGGAATCTTCGGGGAGCGGCATGTCGTCCGGGATGATTTCGATTATCCAAGATTCCGGGATGCCGTTGTGGAGTTCCTTGCTGAATGCAAGGTTCTTCTCGGTCGCATGGTTCGCATGATCAAAGATGATGAGCGACGGAGACTGGCCGATGATGAGTGCAGATTCCAAAAGGCTCTGGGCGCTTTCGATGGAATTGCACGTGTAGAGGGTGGAATCGTCTGCCATGTTCCCATGTTCTAAAAGCCAGCGGAAGGTCCACTGGTTCAGCTTGTCTAAGCTGCCGGGCGATGATGGCGTTATAAAAAATATGTGTCCCACGCCTAAAGTATAGAAAGTTTATTGTTAAATTATTGGGAGAAAAAATTGATTTGTCCTTAAAAATATGAAATTCCCTGATCTTGGCGAATTCAGGTTCGTCAGCAAAATTTTGGAAGGGGCTGTACCCTTAAAAAAAGAATCGCCCTCGCACCGCAGCTGGTTGTCCGCCGGTGATGACTGCGCCATCTTTGATGGCTGGCTTGCAACAAAGGATCTCTCGGTCGAGAACACGCACTTCCGCCTGGACTGGTCGAGTCCGGAACAGGCGGTCGAGAAGCACATTGTGTCCAACGTTTCGGATGTGTCTTCCATGGGCGGTCGGCCCTGCATTGCTCTCTTTGGACTTTGCGTGAACAAATCTTGGAGCAAAGAAACTTGCGACAGAATTGCAAAAGCGGTTGCGCAAGGCTTTGAGAGAAGAGGAATTACATTGATTGGTGGAGATACGGTCTCAGGTGATGTCGGGATGTTTTCGACAACGCTTTTGGGCAAAACCGAAGGCGAAACGACTCTCCTCCGTAACGGAGCGAAACCGGGTGACTGTGTTTATGTGGCCGGAACTCTTGGCAAATCCGATGCCGGATTATGGCTTTTGATGAACCATCCCGAAGAGGCCGCGCGCTTCCCCCGACTCGTTGAATATCATCTTGCCCCCAAAATTTGCGAGGATGCTGGGGCTCAACTGGTAAAACAAGGGGTGCGGGGCGCCTGCATGGACATTAGCGACGGACTCAGCTCCGAGGCGAACCATTTGGCCCTTTCTTCGGGTGTTTCCATCGAAATTGACGAAAAAAAATTGCCCATTGACCCCGATGTTTTGGAAATGTGTGATTATTTTGGGCTTTCTCCCCTCAAATTTGCGTTAAATGGGGGTGAAGAATACGAACTTCTGTTCACTTCTAATGTTACAAAAAGTATATATTTAGAAGGTACGCCCCCAAAAGCCGAAATCTACGAAATTGGTTTTGTCGATTCAGGGTGTGGTGTTTACTTGAAAAACCTAGTTGGTGGTAGGATAATTTTAAACGCTCAGGCGTGGTCGCATCTATGAAGGATTCAAACAGCTTAGGACAGTTGCTGGTTCGCGTTAACTTGATTAACGAAGACCAGTTGAAGTACGCCGAAGACGAAGTCAAGTATCAGGCGCAGTTGGGCAAGAAGGTGACCCTCGTCCAGATCCTCATTAAGGCTGGAATGGTCAAGCAGGAACAGCTGACCGATATTCTGGGTGTCCAGATGCAGAGTGTAACCAAGAAACGTATTGGTGAAATGCTCTTGGACCAGGGCTTCATTACTCAGGACCAGTTGAACGAGGCTCTTGAAAAGCAAAAAACGTCGGGGGGCAAGCGCTTGGGTCGCGTGCTCGTCGATTTGAAGTTTATTGACGAAAAGAAACTCACTGACATTCTTTGCTGCCAGTTCGAAGTTCCTTTTGTAAAGCTCGATGCTATCAAGCTTGATGAGAAGGTTTACGAGTATATCTCTGAAGATCAGTGTAAAACACACAAAATTGTACCGCTTTATGTGACGAAGGATTCTCGCCAGGCGCTCGTTGTTGCCATGGCGGACCCGACGAACGTGAGACTCAGGGACTCCATCAAGTTCAAGGTCAAGAAAAACGTCGATGTGGTCATGGCATCCGAACAGGATATCAAGAAGACTATCGATATTCTTTTTGCTGGCCA
Organism: Fibrobacter sp. UWB12; assembly: GCF_900142485.1. Classification (NCBI taxonomy): domain Bacteria; kingdom Pseudomonadati; phylum Fibrobacterota; class Fibrobacteria; order Fibrobacterales; family Fibrobacteraceae; genus Fibrobacter; species Fibrobacter sp. UWB12. Next base: position 470,981 of record NZ_FRAZ01000001.1, read on the forward strand.
CGGACCTGCCGAAGAATCCCTTGCTGAACTTATCGGCTCTTCTAACGACGATGAACTTGAAACCGTTGAACGCGGTCAGGGTGGTAACGACGAACCGGAATTGACCGACGAAGAAGGTCGTCAGGTCGTTAAGATCGTGACTACGCTTATTCACGAAGCCATTGCCCGCCATGCATCCGATATTCACCTTGAACCGCAAGAAACGTTCCTCAAGTTGCGCTACCGTATCGATGGTGATTTGCAGGTGATGTCTCCGATTCCGGCACGTTTGATGCCGCAGATCCTTTCGCGTATTAAGCTTTTGTCCAAAATGGACATTGCAGAAAAACGTAAACCTTTGGACGGACGTTTTACCGTGCGTTACAAGGGCGCCGAGGTTGACCTTCGTGTGAGCTCGTTCCCGATTTCTTTGCGTAAGCGTGGCGTTTGCGAAAAAATCGTTATGCGTATTTTGGACCCGAACTCGGGTCAGTTCCCGCTAAAGGAAATGGGCTTCGACCCACGCGTGCTCAAGCAGTTTATCGATGCGATTAACGCTCCTAACGGAATTGTGCTGGTTACCGGTCCGACGGGTTCCGGTAAGTCTACGACGCTTTATGCTTCTATTCGTGAAATTCTTGACTCGACGATTAACATCTCGACGATGGAAGACCCGGTGGAATTGAATATTGATGGTGTGAACCAAGGTCAGATTAACAATGCCGCAGGGTTTACGTTTGCGGCGGGCATTCGTGCCTTGCTCCGTCAGGACCCTGACGTTATCATGATCGGTGAAATGCGTGACCAAGAAACCTCGACGATGGCTATCGAAGCTGCTTTGACAGGTCACTTGGTCTTCAGTACGCTCCATACAAACGACGCTGCAGGTGCATTCCCTCGTTTGCTCGAAATGGGATTGGAACCGTTCCTTGTGTCTACTGCAATTAAGGGCGTCTTGGCTCAACGTCTTGTGCGCCGTATTTGCAAGAACTGTAAGGAACCGGTCGAGATTTCTCAGGAACTCCGCGATGAACTCCACCTTTCGCCGGACATGCAGTTCTACCATGGCCGTGGTTGCGAAAAGTGCGATGGTTCGGGCTTCAAGGGCCGTTGCGGTATTTACGAATTCCTCGTGCCGAACGAATCTGTGCGTAACCTTGTGATTAAGCGTGCTTCCGGTGACGAAATCAAGCGCGAGGCCATCAAGTCTTGCGAAATGATTACGCTCCGTATGGACGGTATCAACAAGGCACTCCAGGGACAGACCACTTTGGAACAGGCTATTGGCGCATCCACCGCCGACGAATAATAGACGCTTGTCACCCCGAACTTTTATTCTTGTCATCCCCGCCTCCGAGCGGGGATCTCCTATTTTTGTAAGAGTCTAAACTAATAACCAATGACTAATAACTAATGACCATTGACCAATGACCAATAACCATTGGCTATTTCCTAATGCCTAACCCCTAAAACCTACAACCTATTTTCTATATTGCACATCTGTATATCGACTAGAGGTGCAGGATGGCAAATACTGTAGATGGTAATGTTTTAGATCGTGAGTTGAACCCGGAACAGGCGGCTGCTGCAAAGAAAATCAACGGCCCGATGCTGATTCTTGCTGGTGCAGGTTCGGGAAAGACGCGTTGCATTACCTACAAGATTGCCCATTTAGTTTCGTTTCACAATGTGGAATCCAATCGAGTGCTGGCGGTGACGTTTACGAACAAGGCCGCTCGTGAAATGAAGGACCGTATCCAGAAATTGTTGGATAATCGCTTGCCTTTTATGTGGATGGGAACATTCCATTCCGTGTGCCTTAAGCTTTTGAAACTCTGCCTTGCGAAAGATTTTGTGATTCAGGCGCTTGGTGGCAAGTGGTTTGATGCGAATTTTTCGATTTACGATGACGACGACCAGAAGCGCATCCTCAAGGAAATCTTGAAGGACGATTTGGGCGATGATTATGACCCTGCTGAACTGAAAAAGGTTCATGGTGCGATTTCGCGCTACAAGAATACGATTTTGTATAAAGGCGACAAGGCAACGTTGCAGACTCCTGATATCGCAATGTTGAATGCGGAATTTGCCGACCAAGAACGCAATGCTCGTTACTATGCTGCTTACCAGAAAAAGCTGTCGGAATCGAATGCGATGGACTTCGATGACTTGCTTTTCAATACGGTCAAGATGTTGCAGATGGTACCTAGATTGGTTGAGTCTTTGAGACACCAGTTCCAGTACGTCGTCGTCGACGAATATCAGGATACGAACGATGTGCAGTATGAACTTTTGAAGTTACTCATCAATCCAGAAACCAAAAACGTGACGGTGGTGGGCGATGACGACCAAAGTATTTACGGCTGGCGTGGCGCGAACATCAAGATTATCCGCAACTTCCACCGCGATTTTGCCCCGGTGACGATTGTCAAGCTCGAACGCAACTACCGCTCGACCGCGAACATTGTTAAGGGCGCTGGTTCTGTGATTGCCCATAACGTCCGCCCTGCAGAAATGCAAAAGAACGTTTTCTCCAAAGAAGAGGCTGGCGAACTCATTCACGTGCGCTATTTCGAGGATGACCGTTCCGAAGCTTCGAATATCGCAAAGGCTATTGCACAGGCCGGGCCTGATTTTTATGCGAAGACTGCTGTTTTCTACCGCACCAATGCCCAGTCCCGTTTGCTCGAAAAGGCGTTGAACGATTTGCGAATTCCATCGGTGATTTTTGGCGGAACGAGATTCTGGGACCGCAAGGAAATCAAGGATATTTTGGCGTACTTGCGCGTGCTCGCAAATGAAAAAGACGATGCCGCCTACTTGCGCGTGATTAACACTCCGCCGCGTGCCATCGGTAAAACTACTGTTGAAGGCGTTCTAGCCAAGGTGAAGGCGGGCGAGGGTTCGCTTTGGGACAATCTTTTGGCCGAAGCGAACGGCACGGGGCGCGGCGCTCCGAAGCTGAAAGGCTTTACTGACCTAGTCATCCGCTGGAAAAACATGATGAATTCGGGAGAAACGCCGCTCCCGATTCTTGCTGAAAACATTATCAACGATATCGGTTACAAGGAATTCTTGCGCAAGGAAGACGAAACTACGGCCGATGAACGCATTGCGAACTTGGACGAAATGATCAACGCTATCCGCGAATTTGACGAAGACCATCCGGGGGCGACTCTCGATGCGTTCTTGCAGGACATTTCGCTTTTGACGGATGGCGATAAGAAAGTCGATACGTCGAAAGGCCTTGTGACGCTCATGACAATCCACATGGCAAAAGGCCTTGAATTTAATACGGTTCACCTTGCAGGTTGCGATGACGAAATCTTCCCGCTGGTGCGCGGAACGTCTATGCTTTCGATGGCTGAAATCAATGAGCAGATGGAAGAAGAACGCCGCTTGTTCTACGTGGGCTGCACTCGTGCCGAAAAGAAACTTTATCTGTACCATGCCGAACGTCGATTCTTCCAAGGGAATATCCGTCCGTTTGCACCGTCCAGATTCCTCAAGGAATTGGATCCGTCTGTTGTTGACTTTACGCCGTGTTTGAATACTCGTCCGGGTGTGCCTGATTTTGTAGGCAATACTCGTTCTAAGCCGTCTTATGGTTCTTACGGCTCTTCGAATTATGGATCTCGTCCGTCTTATGGTTCTTCGGGATCTTACGGTAATTCGCGTTCGTCCGGCGCCTCATACAGCGGAAATTCTAACGGAAGCTCTCGTAGCGGTTCCGGCAGTTATGGCGGTTCTTCGTATGGCTCGTATGGTTCTCGCCCGGCGGCGGTACCTGCGTCCATCAAGAAAAACGATAAGCATATTGTCTATCGCAATCCGATTAAAGTGGCTTCGCCAAAGCCTGCTGTTCCGAGTGGCCCGCATGTTGTTTACGATGAATACAGCCAAGTTGCAAACCAGAATCCGTATCAGGCTGGCGTTCGTGTTCGACATTCCAAGTACGGCAACGGCGTTATCATGAAGGCTTATGGTAGTGGCGACAATGCCCGCGTTGATGTTCGTTTTGACCGCGAAAATATCAACCGCACCATTATCCTCAAGTACGCTGCGCTGGAAATTATAGGGTAGGGCATTTCTCCCGTTACATGTAAATTTTCATTAAAACGCTTGGCGTTGTTTTTGCGATTTTGTAAATGATATTCAGATGTTCTCACGTTTGCAGTGCTGAAAGAATGCGAGGCGAATATGAAAATGTGTAAAATGAAAAACTTTTTCATCGCGATTGTCGTCGCAAGTGTTGCTTTCGTATTTTCAAGCTGCAAAGAAGAAACTAGCCGACAGATGGAGTCTAGTAGTTCGACTGTAACGAAGGAATCGGTAAAATTTCGAAGGATTAGTGCAAAAATAGATTCTAATAGTAATTGGTATCGTCGAGGTAAGCCAATTCCTGGTTTTAATGAGGAGCGAGAAACTACTTTTTTTTTGTGTGATTCTCCTGTAATGTCATGTTTCCCAGGCTATCCACCTGTGAAAAACATGTATAAGGGACATGTTAAGATTCCGTCTTTAAGTGATATTGATTTAAAAAATGAAAATGGAGCCAATCGAACTGCTTCAGATGTTATGAAAGTTTTTCGTCAACGAACACCAGGACTTCGTCATGTTTATAATAGATATTTGAAAAAGAATCCTGGATTCCAAGGTAAGATTACCTTAAAATTCACAATTGCTCCCAAAGGTGAAATTACAGACGTTTCCATCGTTTCTTCTACAACGCAAAATCGCAAATTTGATGTCGAAATACAACAATTAGTAGGCAGCTGGGTATTTTTCAGGGTAAAATCAGGTGAAACAATCGTCTCAATCCCGTTGACCTTTACTGAATGAATTTTATTTGCAAACGGTTGTTTGCAGAACAACCTGCTACTCGGTCATGTCAACTCAAGCAAGCTTGGTTGCCGCGACACTCGTGCAAACGGTTGTTTGCAAAATGGATGCTCTGCAAAGCGACCCCTTGTTTTTCTTGAACGTGTTTGTTAGATTATAGCCAGTTCTAACGAACTGACTTTATTATATCGTTTTCTATATCCTTTCTTATATCATTTCTTTTATGAACTTGTCTCTAAAAAGAGAAAGGATATTCTATGGAAGAAAAACAGGAGGCAAAAAAGCCTCACGATGCTTTTTTCCGTTGGCTATTTGCAGATGTTAAGCATCTCAGATACTTGCTTGAACTTGCTGGTAAAATAAATATTGATGTGGGGGAGTTCCTCGCTGCGGTAAATTTGGACACGCTTGTCCGCATTCCGGATTCGTATTCCGAAGTGTACGAAACGGGTGACGCGGATTTGGCTTTCCGTGTTAATGTTCTGACGGGCGCACCCGTATTTGTTGGAATCCTTGTGGAGCACAAGTCCGGTCGCGATGCCGATACGTTCAATCAGCTTGCGCGTTACATGCGTTCTGTGATGAAACGCTTTGACGAGGGACGCCTATTCGACGGCCTCCCGACAATGGCGATGATATTTTACAACGGGCGTGATAACTGGAACCCGCTTGAGTTGCTTGAAAAGGATTATCCCGCATATTTTCACGGCATGGTGCTGCCGTTCCGCTGTGCGTTCGTGAACATGTCGGACATCCCGGACAGTGACTGCCTCGCTTGCGAAAATGTAACGACTGGCTTTGGTATTGCGGCGATGGCGCATGCTTACGACAAGGATGCCTTCCTTGAAGTGTTCCGTCAATTCAAGCCGAAATTGCGAAAAATGCCCAGCAACGAGCTATCTTGTTTGCTCGAAAAAATAAGTCTATATTTAGCAGAGTATCTCGGTAAAGAAGTTATGAAGGAGTTGAACATGGCTTTCAAGAGCATTGGACAGAAGTACGGATTCGTCAGTGCCGGCGATTCTTTCCGCCAGGAAATTGCCGATGCGCGAACCGAAGAGCAAGCCAAGGCGGAAGCAAAATTAGCTCAGAATCGTGATGACACCGAAACTGTTCTACGTGAAATGGGAATGTCCGACGAAAAAATTGCTGAAATGCAAGCCAAATTGGAGGTTCTTCGTCAAAGTAGACAGTCTCATGGATAACTTACTTTGGGTATACCGAGGAACAAATCTTAGCGGAGTAGAAAAAATTTTCTATCTTGCATTTCGTAAAATAAGAGGTTTTTTATGCTTGAACGTGAAGAAGTTTTGAAACTCGCAAAGTTGTCTCGCCTGAGCATTGCTGAAGAAGATATTCCGGCTATCAAGGGTCACTTGGATAAGATGCTCGACCATCTTGAAGCATTGAAGGCTTTGGACCTTTCGAACGTGGAACCGATGACCGCTGTCGAAAACGGCGCAACCATCCTCCGCGAAGACGTGCCGGTCCAGGGCTTTACGCTCGACCAGGCTTTTGCAAACGCTCCGGCTGTTGAAAACGACCACTTCGCCATCCCGAAGGTGATGTAGTCGGCGCGCTCTTCCGCGTGCATTTGTTGCATTTCCGGCGCATTAGGCGTACTGTAGTCGGCGTACTTGCCCGACGCAGTTCCGAATACCGCGCATTTCGTTACGCATTTCGCTTTGAACAAGGTCAGTTGCATCGTTCCGGCCCGCATGGGCTCGTCCAGATTCCCAGGGAAACCTCTCCTGAAGCTCAACGGCAAGGAGATGATTGTCCGTACCTTGGAACGTGCGCTCCTTGCGGATTGCTTTGACCGCATTGTTTGTGCGACGGATAGCGCTGAAATCGAAGCGGTGGTCACGGCGGCAGGCTTTGACTGCGTGATGACCGGCGAATGTGCAACAGGTTCCGACCGCGTGGCAGAGGCGGCCCAAAAGCTTGGCCTTGACCTGGTTGTGAATCTCCAGGGCGACGAGCCTCTCGTTGAACCTTCCGTGCTTCGTGATGTTGCAAAAGACCTCTCGGAACACCCCGACTGCTGGGTGACGGTCGCATGTCCGCTAAACCCTGCAGAAGCTGAACTCAAGACCGTCGTGAAAGTGCTCGTGCGCGATGGTGTGGCGGTCGACTTTACTAGGTCTGTGCCGCCTGCAGAAGCGAGCCGCTGGTTCCAGCACCAGGGCATTTACGCTTACTCCCGCGAAGCCCGCGACGAGTTTGCGTCGCTCCCGCAGAACAAGATTGAGCTGGAACGCTCGCTAGAGCAAATGCGAATTCTGGGGCGCCGCCCGATCCGCATTGTGCAGAGCGCTTACCCGAGCATTTCCGTGGACGTCCCGTCGGACGCAACCCACGTCGAGAATATTTTATTAGATCGTTTGCTTTATCCTTTGCTAGATGAACCTCTCAGAAAAGGCGATGAACGCATCTGAAAAAAGAATCCTCAAACTTGCAATAATCCTCTTTACAATTGGCTTGATCATCCGCTACCTCCCGTGGGGGCTCCCGTCTATCGAAACGTTTGAAGTCGGGGAGTCCGTTTTTGTCGCAAATTCGTCTCCGGGCGCAGTCCCCAACGCATCTTCAGACGCAGTCCCCAACGCATCTACGGATACGATTGTAAATAAAATAAAACCCATTGCAAATCCCGATTCCGAGGTCCGTCAGGAGGGGCAGGTCCCTTTTGAGCACCACCGGAAAGTAAAAAAGAAGGTTACACTTCCGCTCCATATTAATACGGCGGGTGTAGACGATTTATGTGCGCTAAAGGGGGTCGGACCGAAGCTTGCAGAGAAGATTATAGAGCATAGAAACGCCTTTGGACCGTTCAAAAGCCCCTCAGACTTAAAAAAAGTGCATGGAATTGGAAAGAAAAAACTTGAAAACTTGTTACATTCGATAATTTTTGATTAGTTTTAGGAAGAAAACTTTACATAAGTATATATATGAGCGATTCAAAATTATACCTAGGTGTTGAAGTCGGCGACCATTATATGAAGGTTGCTCTTGTGGACTCTTCTGAAAAGAAGGTGGTCAAGGTGGCTATCCTCCCGGTGGAGTGTAACCCCATTTACGATATATTCCTTTTTGAAAGTACGCTCCAGATGTGGATCGACGAAAATCAGATTAAGGATGTCGCAGCGACTTCTGTCACAATCCCTGCAAAAATGTCCATTATCCGTAAGGTCTATGTACCGCCCGAGGCTGCCGCAAACAAGGGGCAGTACCTAAAGTGGTATATGGAACTGTTTACGAATGCCGACGTGGATGCATACATTGTCGATTCCAAGACATTGAGTGGCGATGATTCCCTGGGCTATAACGAACTTGTGATGGCTGTCCGCAAGGAATGGGTCGATGCCCTTCGTAAGGGTTTCCGTTCCCGTGTGCTTGCACCGAAGTCCTTGGAAGTCGACGTGCTTTCGCTCATGAACGTGATGGATGTTGGTGAAAAGATTAAGGATGCCGTCTGCATCGTGAAGGCTGACTTTGACGGTGTGACGATTGTCTGGATGCGTCGCGATGAACTTTTGGCTTTGCGCGGTGTTTCTACGCTTTCGATGGTCGGCAAAACTGCTGATGACGCGTACCCGATTCTTGCCAATGAAATTGTTGAACAGATAAAGTTGGTTGAAACGGAAAACGCTATCAACGGAGTGAAGGATATTCGTCTGTGTGGCGAAATGGCATCGGAAGAAACCTTTGTCGAACATCTTATGGGCCAGTTGGGCGATTACAATGTGTCGCTGTTGAGGTCTTTGTCTCAACTTCCGTGTGACGAGAGTGTTGACCCCAATAACTTGGTTTACTGTGTTGGTGCCGTTGGTGCTGCATTGAACCAGATGGAGGGTGTATGATTCACATGAACCTTATTGCGGTGGCAGAAAAGAATGCCTCCCTTGGTGCGTTGTCTCAGCAGGTGCATGTGACGAACGTTGCCGATGTGGAACGCCGCTACAAGAAGAAATATTTGACTGTTGCGGTAGCAGCATTGCTTGCTGTTGTTGGTTTCAGTGCCTACCTGAGCATGAAGGGCGTTCCTGCTGCATTGGATGGAGTTTTCCCGGATTCTTATTTGAATTTGATTGGGGCAAAGAGCGCTGCTGCAAAGGCAACGACCCCTGCCGGTCCGACTGCCGAACAAATTGCACAGCAGCAAGAAGCTGTGGCAAAGGCCCGCGCAGCAATGTCTGCTAGGGACATTGTTGGCGAAATCAATCCGCAGGCATTGTTTAATAACAAACGAACGAGTTATAACAGCTATCTCCCGCTCGAAAAGCTTTCGTTCCAGAAAACGTCCTTGGCTCAGTTCTTGTCGTTCTTGAATACGGCTTCTCCGGACGATATCGGCTTCTCGGAATGTGTGTATCAGGCTCCGAACTTCTATTACCTCCGCGGTATAGCAATGAAGGCCTCCTCGCAGCATGCCCTTATGGATAGGCTCAAGGCTGTAAGTAAGCAGTTCCAGACGCCGATTGCTTCTGAAGCGGCAACTGAAGTGGCTGCATTTGGCCAGTTCGCAGTGCCGCAGGTTCGCTTGGATGCAGTGCGTGGCTTTGTTCCTGCTGCTGAAATTCCTGCAGAAGTCAAGGCGTTCAAGTCTCTTGCTGCTTCGAATAAAGTTCAACTGAAGGGCTTGGACAAGCCGATTGTTGATGATCTCGGTGTGTACAAACGCTATGTATACAATGTAACATCAACGGCTGACTTTGCTGATTTGCTGAACTTCTTTAACGTGTTTGCAAATTCCACGATTCGCATGGGCGTTTCTAAGGCAGACCTCAGGTTTGCCAAGAAGAACCTGATTACGACTATGCGTGTCGAAATGTTTGTACTCCGCTAGTATGCCGATTCGTATTACTGGCGGTTCTTTGCGGGGGCGCAACATCGAGTCTCCGGACACCATGAAAACACGTCCGACAGCTTCCCGAACAAGGGAAGCTCTCTTTAACATATTGCAGGGCGTCGAAGGTTTCCGCATGCTGGACCTTTTTGCCGGAAGCGGAATTATGGGGCTTGAAGCCATTAGCCGTGGGGCCGAATGCGTTACTGCGGTGGAACTCGCTCGCCCGCAAGCGAAGATGATTGAACGTTCGTACAAGTCCGTGGGCGCTGAATCGAAGCTGCGGTTGCTTGAGACGAGCGTGCTTACGCTCAAAAAGGAACTTGTCTGTGCCGATGGCGGTTTTGACCTGATTTATGCGGATCCGCCTTTCAAGGATATGGATTACCCTGATTTACGCCCGTTTATAGAGTGGCTAAACCCTGGAGGCGTGGCCGTTTTTGAAGCTCCAAGCCGTAAATTGCCGGAATGGGCCAAAGGGGATGATTTTCAGGGCCAAGTTCGCCGCTATGGCGAGTCTTCGCTGATAATTTTCAGAACGTGATTTTTATAAATTATACCACATGGTGTGGAAATCTAAAATCGCTGTTTTCGCAGGCTCGTTTGACCCGTTTACGGTGGGGCATTATGACCTTGTAGAACGTGCTGCAGGCATATTTGATTCTGTGATTGTAGTTGTCGCACAGAATGCGAACAAGAAAAACATGTTCGATGCAGAAACCCGTAAGGCCATGGTGGAGGCCGCCGTCTCTAAAATTCCGAATGTGTCGGTGGCTATTCATGGCGGTCTGACTGTCGATTTTATGAAATCCGTGGGGGCGCGCTACTTGTTGCGCGGCATCCGCAATGCATCGGACCTGGATGCGGAACAGGCAGTAGCCTGGAACAATAAGGTTCTTTTTGACGATGCCGAAACGGTGCTCTTGCTCAGTGCGCAGGAACATCTTGTGGTAAGCAGTTCCCTTGTTCGCGAACTTTTGAAGTGTGGTGCTTCCAAGAGCGATGATGAACAGACGGCGCTCCTTTCGAAGTTTGTGCCGAAGAACATGGTCCCCGTGCTTTTAAAAGAGTTTAGGAAGATTTATGAAACCATTTAAATATTTACCCAAGGCTTTGCGGGTCTTGTTGCTTGCAAATGCAGTTGTTTTTATTATCGCCTTTTTAGGGCGCGGAATCGATGTGGACTTGGGTGCCGGCTATGGCAGTTTGACGGATTACATCAGTTACTTTGGTGCGTTTATGCCGCGCGTCCCGCTTGAACTTTGGCGCTATGTGACATACATGTTCATCCATTTCGACTTTATGCATTTCTTCTTCAACATGCTCATGCTTTGGATGTTCGGCTCTGATGTTGCGGAATGGATGGGAACGCGCCATTTTGTATCGATGTACTTTTTCTGCGGTATTTTTGCTGCGCTGTTCAGTTTTTTCATGTGCTTACTCGGCCTTACGAACAATCCGATTATCGGTGCTTCGGGCGCCTTGATGGGCGTGTTTGTTGCCTATTACAAGTTCTTCCCGGAACGCATGCTCCTTATGTTCTTTGTCATCCCTATGAAGATCAAGCATGCCATGTGGGTGATGATTGCCCTTGATATTCTCTTTGCGAATTCGGGTGACATGATTGCTCATTTTGCACACTTGGGCGGTGTCGTTGCCGGATTCCTTTACATGGCGGTTTACCAGAACGGCCCGAAGGTGCTTTACCATTCGCCGCTTTCTGCTATTTTCCGCCTGTTCTCCAGGAATCCCGAAAAGTATGGTGATGCGCCTCGTTCCCGTACGCGCAATTCCGACGAACCGGAAGTTCTCGAAGGTGAAGTGTTCTACGTAGACGAACAGAAACGCATGGACGATATTCTCAGGAAGGTGGAACGCGAAGGTGTCCAATCCTTGAGCGAATCGGAACGTGAATTTTTATTGAAAGCGGGTGACAAGTTGCGTCGCCGTCGCGGAGGATTCTAATGAAGAAAATTCTTGGTATGGGCGCTGCCCTTGTTGATATTTTGGCTAATGTGAGCGACGAATGGATTGCATCACAAGGCGTTCAGAAGGGCGGCATGAACATGGTCGATTGGCCGCAGATGGAAAAGTTCCTTGGCTCTCTTGAAAATCCGATTCGCGTTCCGGGTGGCTCGACTTGCAATACGATGGTGGGCGTGGCCCGTCTCGGTGGCAAGGCTGCATTTATCAGCAAGGTGGGCGATGACGAACTGGGTAAGCTCTTCCAAAATCATTTGAAGAATAACGGTGTAGAATCGAAGGTCGGGCTTTCTAGTGCTGCAACGGGTTGCGTGTTCTCTGCAGTGACTCCGGATGCACAGCGTTCCATGTGGACATACCTCGGTGCTTCGGATTTCCTCGGCTCTGATGATTTTACTCCGGCTCTCTATGACGGTGTGGGCCTCCTCTATGCCGAAGGCTATCGTGCTTTTAACGGCGAATGTTTCAAGAAGTCTTTTGAACTTGCACGCAGTCTCGGTGTTGAAACCGCTCTCGACTTTAGCTCATTTGGCGTGGTTGACGCATGCCGCAAGCTGTTCGATGAACTTTTCGAAAACAAGATGATTGATATCATCATTGCAAACGAAGATGAAGCTTTTGCTTATGCTGGCGTCAAGGAAGAAGCCGCTCTCGACGTTCTTTCCAAGAAGGCGAAGGTTGCTGTGGTAAAGATTGGCAAGCGTGGCGCCTTGATTGCTAAGGATGGCAAGGTGACTCGCGTGTCTGCAGGTGCTGCAAAGGCAATCGATACGACGGGTGCTGGTGACCTTTGGGCATCGGGATTCCTGTACGGCTACATGAACGGCTGGGATATGGAACGCTCGGGTAACCTCGGCAGCATTGTTTCGAACGAAGTTGTTCAAGTCATGGGCGCGCAGATTCCGGAAGACGGTTGGAAGCGCATCTTGGCCCAGATGTAATTGAGGCTTATATGGTTTCTGTTGCTCGTTCTTTTGTGAAATCGTTAGCTTTGTGCGCCTTGTTCGTGCTTTCTTTTGCTGTGTCGCCGGTTCTTGCGGCTGGTGATGCCGAGAAGGCTGAACTTGTCACGGAACTTGCTGTGCGCGATAGCGTCATGGCACTCCGCGATAGCGCTTGCACTGTAGAAAAAAAGGCGCTCCGTTCGGATTTGGAATTGGAACGCGCCAAGTGCGAAAATTGGGAACAAAGCTACAATACGCTCAAGAAGAACAACGAAACCTGCGCCAAAGCTTTGAGTGTTGCAATTCAAGCAAGTCAGGAACAAGCAGAAAAGCAAGAAGCCAAGGAAAAAGCCGACAAAGAAAAGGATAAGTCTGATGTTGTAATGCAGTCGGCGTCAATGGCTGCAAGTTTTGGACTTGGCATGCTTATTATGTGGCTGATTCTCGACTGAGTTTTGGCAAAAACGCGGCTTTGCCGCATGGGAGATTGTATGAAATATACCGCTTTAGCCATGAGTTTGCTTTTGTGCTCGGGCTTTTCGTTTGCTAAAAAGTCGGATGTTCCGGCAGGCCCGTTCCAGATGGGGACGGTACTAAAGCAGGTTGCTTCGATTCCCATGACAACGGCTGAGATTTCGGCGTTCATGCCCGAAAAGAATGTGTTGTTTGTAGTCGGCGGCGAGAATGTCCTGGAAATTGTCAATTTGGCGGACCCTGCAAACCCGAAAAAGGTAAGCGAAGTCAAATTGCCGGGTGGCGCCTCTAGCGTGACGGTGCACGGAGACCTTGTGGCCGTGAGCCTTTTGAACAATCCTGAGTGGAAAAAAGGCCATGTGCAGGTGATGCGCTACAACAAGAAACTTGAAGTCCTTGGCTTGCACGAACTTTGCTACATGCCCGACATGATTACGTTTACGCCGGATGGAACGAATTTGCTTGTAGCCTGTGAAGGTTCGCCGGATGAAACGTTCACGGAAGACCCAGAAGGCGGCATTGGTGTTTTGTCGATTACGGCGCCTGCGAATGCGGCTGACTTGGCAAAAGCTTGGAAAAAGCCGCAAAAAGTTGTGGTTGGTTTTAATGAACTCGATACGTTAAAATTGATGGCCAAGGGTGTGCGCAAGACTGGCGTAAAGAGCTTTGTCCAATCGCTAGAACCCGAATATATTACGGTAGATGGTGATTCCAAGACGGCTTGGATTAGTTTGCAAGAAAACAACGCTCTTGTAAAGTTCGACGTTGAGGCTAAGAAAATTTTGGACGTGTTCCCGCTGGGTTCTGTGGACCATTCTGTGTCGGGTGCAGGGCTTGATATAAAGAAAGATAAGGCCATTGAAATCAAGAACTATCCCTTGCGCGGTTTGCGCCAGCCCGATGGCATTACTTCGTTCTCTGTAAATGGAACGACATTTGTTGTGACTGCAAATGAAGGCGCTCCGGTCAACGATTACAAGGCCTGGACGGATGTGACGACTCCGATGATGCTTTCGCAGCAAGGCGTGCTTGACCCGGAAGTATTTACGGCAAGTGTGCTGGATGATTTGAAAAATGTGACGGTAAGTAGCCTAGAACGTTGCGATGCTGCCCCGGATAAAACTGCAAATGGCAAGTGCCCTTATATGTATTCGTTTGGCTCGCGTTCCATTAGTATTTTTGATGGCGCTACCGGACATTTGATGTGGGATTCCGGCGATGTGTTTGAACAAACGATGGCTAAGGTCGCCCCGGATTACTTTAACTGGAATTCCAAGAAGGGCAAAGTCAAGATGGATGCCCGCAGCGAAGATAAGGGGTGCGAACCGGAAAACGTGACAACGGGTGTCGTTGGCGAAAAACGCTATGTGTTTGCGGGGCTTGAACGCTCGAGCGCTGTTGCCGTGTTCGATATTACAGGGGTCGAAAATGGGAATGCCCCGAAAATCGTTGATTTTTATTTGAACCCGAAAGATCGTGGCCCCGAAGGCATTTTGTTTATCCCTGCAGAAAAGAGCCCCAACGGGGAATCTCTCTTGATTGTTGGCTACGAATACAGCAAGACATTAGCTGTTTATACAGTAAAGTAGAGCCCCGCCCGCATGTAGTTCAAAAAACTTTTTTCATGTAATGAAATTACATGATTTTTTCAGGCCACGGGTGTTTGGGGTATCTTCCTCGTAATTCTTTGCGGACTTCGGCGTAGGTATTTTGCCAAAAACTCGTGAGGTCCCATGTCTTTTGGATGGTGCGGAAGTTCGGCGCTAGAATGTCATAACGCACTTTGAGCTTGTTATCGGCAATTTTGTGTTCTCCGCGGAGCTGCATAAAGTCTTCGATGCGTGCTGAAATTTCAACAAGAACGCCGTCTGCACTTTGTACGATTTTGCCGCTGCTCTGTTCGTCGTCGGTCGCGACTGCCTGGTAGCTGTAGCGGGCGCGTTTGCCGTTTGGCAAAACATAATGATCGGGGAACGTCTTTTGCAGCCAAGCTAACATGGATTTTCCGAAGTAATCTTCGACGATGTTTCTGTAACGGTCTTCGTTGATATCTCGCAGCAAAAAGATTCCGTCAGTAAGCTCATTGAAAATGAGCTCCATGTCTTCATTGTTGAATTCCGGGAGACCGTATTCCGGATAAAGTTTTGCGGCAAGGCGCATCTTGATAAGGAGCGTTTGCAAATTTTCCGTGAGGTAGCGGCCTGTCCAATTTTCTTTTTCGAGCTTGTCGCGCCAGGCATCGACCGTGAGCTCTTTGAGCTTTTCAAGGACTTTGGGCGAGGCTTCTTGCGGGAGAATTTCTTTGCGGCTTGTTTCGCGAACGTCGCCGTTGGGGCTTTCGCTTTCGTGAATCTCGATGCCGATAAAGCGTTCTTGACCGCTGCGCCACAGCAGTTCGTAGCGGATTTTATCGCTTTCGCCGCCGAGCATTTCTTTGGGCACGGGAGCGTAAAGATTGACTCGTAATTCGGATTTGGAGGCTGCTTCGGTGCGGAGCATCGAAAGCGCGAGTATCGCGTAGGGGGCCTCGGCCACCTGCAGCCGGATGGTGTTGCCGTTGCTTAATTTGTACACGTTTCCGCTTGGAGTGGCTAGGGCTTCTGGGAAGGCGTTTAATAAACTGCGGATGACGACTGCATGGATTGCTTCGCCCCTTTGGGGTTCGCAATGACGTGTATTGTCATGCCCGTCTTGAACGGGCATCTCCTTTGTCTCGCAATGACGTAGCTTATCACGATAATCTCTTAGTTGCTTTAGCGTGAATGTGACTTCGCGGGGCGCGTTTATTGCTTTTGAAAGTGTGTCCTTTGCGAGCGTGAACAAGTCCAATGAAACTTTAGCTTTTTGTACAAATTCTGTTCCCGAATGGATCCATGCCATGGCGGCGAGGAGCAAGTCGGGGAGGTCTTCGGCACATTCTGCTTTTGCTAAAATCAGTGCGAGCGGGATGTTTGAAATTGGCGTTTGTATGGCGCGTTTGCCGAGTTCCGTGATGTGACCGTCTTGCAACATGCCGAAATTTTCGAGCATTGTTGTGGCAGTCTTTTCGCGTGCTGCAGGGATTGCTGTGGGCAATGTAATGGATTGCTTCGCTGCGCTCGCAATGACGTCTGCATCATTTGTCGCTTTGGGGTTGCTGTGGCTCGCAATGACGTTTTGCTGGCTTGTCACCCTGGAGCCGTCAGGCGATAGGGGCCATGATTCTTCGAGTGCGGCTTTTTGCAGTATGAGTTCCGAGGGCTCGATTTGCAATACTTCAGGCACAATTCCTTGTGGCATGTGCTTTTCGGTATCTTCGGTCCACAGGCGGATGGCGCAACCGTTTTGTGTACGGCCACTGCGGCCGCTGCGCTGGATGGCGTTCTGCAGCGAAATCGGCAATGTGCGCAACACATTTACTTTTTTGCTGTCGTCGTATTCGTTCACGCGTTCGATGCCGCTATCGACAACGCCTGTCACGTTTGGCACTGTAATAGATGTTTCTGCGATGTTGGTCGTGAAGATAACGCGCGGGCGTTCTGTTTCTTCGAAAATGCGGTCTTGCGTTTCGCGGTCTTGACCGCCGTAGAGTTCAAGGAACTCTGCGACGCCTACGCCAAGCGCCTCGCTTGCGGCGGTGTGGCAGCGTGCAATTTCGGCTTTACCCGGCAAGAATACGAGCGTTGTCTGCCAAATGTTATTGCGGTACAAAGTGCGTAACGCGCGGACTACTTCACTTTCGATTCCCTGACCTGCGGCAATGTTTACGCCGGCGGCAGGCTTCTGGTGTAGAATTTGTACAGGGTACAGCGGGTGCCCAAGTTGCAAACATTTCACGCCAAGCGCTGCTTCAAGTTCGTCGCGGTTCAACGCCGCCGACATCACTGCAATTCTCGGCAATTGTGGCTTTTGTTGTCTCCCGTTAAAATACGCAAAGAGCAAATCCATATCGGCTTTGCGTTCATGGTATTCATCGAACACCACCCAGTCGGCGTTTAACTTCCCGTGCAAAAGTTCCTGCAAAAAGTTGCCATAAGTCTGGAACAAAATTCGAGTCTCGCTCGATTTGCAACTGTCTTGCCTGAACTGGTAACCGACTGTTTTGCCGCACGGCTCGTTGTGCAATTTCGCTGAGTATTGGGCGAGGGCAAGGGCCGCGATTCGCCTTGGCTGCAACACGACAATGCGCCCGCTAAAGTGCCTGCTCAAGAACCACGGGATGTACAAGGATTTACCGCTACCGGTAGGCGCTTCGATAAGCAAATTCCGCGATGTTTCGATAGCGTGGACTAGCTTGTCTTCTTCTTCGGCAATGGCTAAATCTTTGTACGTGCGCATTGGGCTCTCGTTATCTTGTTGTGGTTCTTTTTAAAAAAGTTGACCCCGGCACTGTGACCGGGGCGTTTAAAAGAAATTAACTGGATCCTTCGACTTCGCTCAGGATGACGGAATCTGCTACTATGCTCTCGGGTATCTCAGCTTTTCGCCAGTAGCTTCGTCAACGTAGGGGTGCTTGCCTTCGCGGAACTTCTGGTTGATGACCAAGTTCTGGAGCCTTCTCTTGATGCCGGCTTCGGTCTTGCAGAAGAAGAACACGACCTTGTTTGTGCCCGGAACCTGGAACACTGCAAGCTTGAACTTTTGCGAAACGGCGCGACGGAAAAACTTCACATCTTCTTTCTTGGGAATCACCTGATCGCTACCCGGCTTGATTTCGCAAATCATGTCGGCATCGGCGAGCAAAGCCTTGGACTTCTGCTGGAGGGCAAGGAAGTTCGGCTCGGTGCTCTTGCGGATGTTTTCCATGTTGAAGGGGCTTCTGGCCTTCAAACCTTTAAGGAATCCGCGGAGAACAAAAAACAAAAGAATGACCACGACCAGGATAACCAAGTAGGGCCAATAGTTTGCGAGAAAGTCTAACATAATCACCTCTAATTCGTGACCCCAATATAGCAATTTTTTATATCTTTAAAATATGACTAGGATTTCACTTACGCTTTTGATTGCTGGAATAGTGGTTTCGTCGCATGCCGCAAGGGTTAATCTTTTTGAAGAAAATACTTATGAATGTGCCGATGGAACCCCAATTGCAATGATTGACATCAATGGGCTCGACCACACGAAACCGCATGTCGTTATGCGGGAACTGACCCATAAAGTTGGGGGCCATTTTTCGCAGCAAACCTTTGAAGCTGAAAAGCGCAAACTTCAAGACCTGGACCTGTTTACCGATATTACGGTCACGTGCGAACCGTTTAGCGAATCTATCAACGACATGCTCGGTGCGCCAGATGAACCCGTGCCGGAACCGGTTGCCGTAGCCCAAACCGAAGAACCTTCGCCATACACCGATACGCTTTCGTCGTTTGTCACGCAGTTGACATCCAATACAGATGCGCTTTCGTCGGTGTTCTCGACACTTTCGACAGAATCGGATTCTCTCTCGGCTTTTGTGGCGCGATTCCCGGCGAGCACGGATGAACTCTCGTCTATCGTTTCTCAGTTGTCTTCGAATACGGATTCGCTTGCAGCTCTGATATCTAGACTTTCTTCGGACATTGGTACGCTTTCTGCAGTTGCGTCGTCCCCAGCAACAAGTTCGAAAATTGCGGAGAAAAAGGTTGTTCAAAATGCATCGGGTACAAGTTATCTTTCGGCGGCCCATTCTTTGAATGCCGTTAAGCTTGTTTACCATGTCAAGGAAATTTTCCGCTGGATTCCGTCGCCGGCCGGCAAAAAGACGGACCGCGATGGGTTCATGATTGGCCTTGCGCTTGCAAACCTGAACATCCTTGGCGAAGACATCCGTGCCGAAGTCCAGTACCGTACATCTGTCGACCCGTTCTTCGATAACAACGAATATGCATTCTATGCAAGTTCACCCTATTTCTTGGGCCTCCCGGTTGGCTGGAGCTTTGAGTTCTTGAGAACAAACAGCTGGGATGATATTCGCGGTTTCCGTGATGCAAGTTGGTTGGTTAGTTTAGATGTAAACTGGAAACTGATTCCGCATTTCTCGATTTTAGGGAAGACTGCTTACCGCTATCTTGAAGGTGGGCCGGAACACCTGCCGGAATTTGGCCTTGGCGTTGCCGTGGATTTCCGCGATAGTGAAATTGACACACGCAAGGGAATTTATTTTGAAAGCATGGTCTCGCACATGGGATTCCGCGAAATGAACGATGAACATTATACGGAGTTTTTGGAAGATGCGCGAGCCTACTATTCGTTTGGACCGTTCGTGACGGGGGCTATGGCGTTGGTGCGTTTGCGCCCGGGCCATGTCCGCTTTTATGATTACTTCTATCATGGCGGCGCGAATACCTTCCGTGGGCACGAATCGAGCTCGAAGCGCTTGGGCGAACACGAAGCTCTCGTAAACCTCGAAGAACGTTTTGTATTGCTCGAACGCCGTTCCGCCTCGCTGTGGGGAATCAACTTCTTCTACGGATTGCAATTGGTGGCTGGCTTGGACGGAAGTTTGCTTTGGAATAAAGGAACGCCCGGCTGGAAAAATTACGAAGGCGCTGTTTATGGAGGTGTGCATCTCGTGATACCCGCGCTTGACCGAATCCGCTTTGAAGTGGGTTACAGCCCGGACCACGGGGAACCGGTATTCCACATTGGCCTCTTCGAAAAGACGACATCCGCTCGCTGGCGTAGCCGCTAGCATCCCCCCTTGATTTTTTGTAAATAAAAGTTAAATTTACGCTACTGTATTAAAAAAGAAAGAAAAATGGCTCAAAGTGGGCCTACGGAGAATAAATGGCCATTAATTATCTGGATCTTCCTATCGGACGCAAGTACCCCTACGAAGTGGATTGCGTCGTGGAAATCGGCAAAGACACGAATTTGAAATACGAATACGACGAACGTTTGCATGTGTTCCGTCTGGACCGCTGCCTTTTGAGCTCCATGAGCTACCCCTGCACGTATGGCTTTATCCCGAGCACCAAGGCCGACGATGGCGATGCCTTGGATATGCTCATTTACAGCCCGGCATCCATGATTACGGGGACGGTTTGCACTTGCCGCGTGATTGGCGCCCTCGACATGACCGACGGTGGCAAAAAGGACTACAAGGTTTTGGGCGTACCTATATTTAACCCGCGCCCGTTCTGCGACATTACCGACGTGGACCAGATGTTCCTCCGCATTACCAAGAACTTTTTCCAGAACTACAAGGAACTCGAAGGCAAGGACGTGCAAATTGGTGAATGGAAAGATGCCGCCTTTGCCCGCGAAAAGGTGATTGCCGCCCACAAGGCGTACTTCCAGAACCAGGTGCAAGTGCCGGAATCCTGCTACCAGGAACCCGAACACGACGAAAAGATTACCGCTGAGGAGCTGATTTAAGGCGCGTTTGCGCGGCTCTCGAACGAGTTTGTTCGCTATAGCTTTTTACAATGGTTTTGCCCCCAAACGGCAAGGCCATTTTTTTTTGTAAACAGTTGGTTTTGTAACAAAATATTTAATATATTATCTTTGATGTAACAATTAAAGTATAACGAGGCTATATGAAAAAGCTTATGCTCACTTGCGCCATGTCGTTCATGCTGCTTAGCACCTCTGCAATGGCATTGACGATAAATGTTGAACCTAAGAAGGAAGAATCTTCCCGTTCAGTGCCCCCTCCGCCGCCACCTCCGCCACCAGCAAAGCCGCTTGTAACCTGCAAGTTTGCTGAACCGAAGTGTGACCGCCATGATAGAATCCATGCTGAACGTTACGACAACGATCAGAAGATGTATAGCCGTGGCGAATGCTTCCGTGGTGAAAAGGAACGTAAGTTTGACTTCTATTGCAACAACGGCGAAGTCTGGATGCAGATTGATTACCGCCGTGACCGCGCTGACCGTATCGATTGCATGGACCCGAAGCGTCACAAGTTCTTTGCGGCCCGAAGCATTGGCGAATGCGAAGAAGTACATCGCAACTACAACCGCCCGGAACCGCCGCGCAAGAAACATGGTCATCACAACCACCGTGACTACCGCGACTAAGCTTGCGTAATGTTAAAAAGCCTCTCGCTAAAAGCGAGAGGCGATTTTTTTAGCCTCTGTAACCCTTGGGGTTTTGTTTTTGCCAGTTCCAGGCGTCGCGGCACATTTCTTCGATGCCATACTTAGCCTTCCAGCCAAGCTCGTCGAATGCCTTTTGCGGATTGCAGTAGCAAGTGGCAATATCGCCTGCGCGACGCGGCTTGATACTGTACGGAATCTTGACACCGTTTGCCTTTTCAAAAGCTTTCACCACGTCGAGAACGGAGTAGCCGTGACCCGTGCCGAGGTTGTAAATGGCAAGCCCGCACTTACGTTCGATAGCCTGGAGTGCGGCCACATGGCCTGCGGCAAGGTCGCAAACATGGATATAGTCGCGGACGCCCGTGCCATCTGGAGTGTCGTAATCGTTGCCGAAAACGCCAAGTTCCTTGCGGATGCCGACCGCCGTCTGCGTGATGTACGGCATGAGGTTGTTCGGAATCCCGTTCGGATCTTCGCCAATGCGGCCGCTCGGGTGCGCGCCAATCGGGTTGAAATAGCGGAGCAACACCACGTTCCATTCCGGGTCTGCCTTTTGCACGTCGCGGAGAACCTCTTCGAGCATGGACTTGGTTTGCCCGTAGGGGTTGGTGCACTGGCCCTTGGGGCATTCTTCGGTAATCGGGATAATGGCCGGATTGCCGTAAACCGTGGCCGACGAACTGAAAATGATGTTCTTGCAACCGTGGTTACGCATGGCATGGAGCAACACGAACGTGGCGTTCATGTTGTTCTCGTAGTATTCCAGCGGCTTTGCCACCGATTCGCCCACAGCCTTGAGCCCGGCAAAGTGGATACATGCATCAAACTTGTTTTCGCTAAAAATCTTGTCCATGGCGGCAGCGTCACGGACATCGGCATTTACAAACGGGATAGGGGTGCCAACGAGTTCGCCCACGCGGCGCAGGGATTCGTTGCTGGAGTTCACAAGATTATCGACGACTACTACCGAATGGCCTGCTTTGTAAAGCTCAATAATGGTGTGGCTCCCGATATAGCCGGCTCCACCCATAACAGCGATTTTCATAATTGCTCCAGGTAAAAAAGTTCGGGACATAATATACGAAAATTTTCACAAAGGAATGTTGTTAAAAATCTGAACGCCCGACGAAAAAGCGGGCTCTTCCCATCTATGCTAAAAAGAGGTATATTATCGTTGACTTAACTAAGTTCGTCCCTACCGGGGGTAACGAACTCGAACGGCAATGGCTAGAAATCTTCAAGAACGCACCGAAGGCAAAATGTATTCCGGCAAATGTTGTAGACGAAATCAGGGATGTCTATGAACGGCTGCTGGTGAGGAATTCGACTAGGGACTTTTTGAGAAAGGTGGTAAATCGTATGCATGACAAGAGAGAATATTGGGCTGGGATTACGACCGCCCGCCGCAGAGGTGAAGCCGAAGGCTTTGCCAAGGGAGAAGCAAAAGGTGAAGCTAAGGGCCTTGCTAAAGGGAAGGCCTTGGGCTTTGTTAAAGGAAAAGCAAAAATTGTAAAATTCCTTCGCTCGAATGGTGCTTCGCCTAAGTTACTTGCTGCAGTCATGGCTTTGAAATAGGGTGTGCTCGCTGGTCAAAGTAAAAACTCCTCAGGGAACAGGCAAAGAATATGGTAATGACAGAAGAAGAACTTGACTATCTCGCCTCGCTGAAAGTCCGTGCCCATGAAGAAGGTTTACAAGAAGGTTTACAGGAAGGTCTAGAGAAAGGTCTAGAGAAAGGTTTACAACAAGCTTTAGAAAAAGTTGCTCTAGACATGCTAGCCGATAACAAGCCTATCGAGGAAATTGTAAAGTATTCGCATCTCCCTGTAGAAAAGGTGCTGGAACTGCAGAAAAAATAGGACATGGCCGCCCACCGGCGGCACATTTCCACCCAATCCTAGCTACGTGGTGGGGAACTGCTATTATTGGGTTAATTATCACTTGAAAATATCTCATCCATTTCTTATATTTTTCATATTGTTTAAGCGTTTTTGGCGTTTTGAACGAAATAATGGGCTTTTGTCAATTTTTGTGACCGAACGCTTGAACTAGAGGTGATTGTCGATGCAGATGGGTGTCTTGTTGTTTTTGAACCAGTGGTGCCAGAAGTTCCTTGGCCGATGTTTTGGAAATAGAATCTGGGGAGGTCTATAAATGGAAGATGTTCCGCACGTTACACTCTCCATTTCTATCGTTGTCTATAAAAAGTATGATGATGTCCTTTTAGCAGTGGACTCTATTGAACGTTATACGGATTGCAACCTATCTAAGCGTATATATATAATCGATAATAGCTGTTATCCTAAAGATAATTCGTATAAACTGGAATTCTTAAAAGCTATCGAAAAGTTTTCGGATGTCGAATACGTTGATACTGGCAAAAATTTAGGATTCGGGAAGGGGCATAACTATGTATTGCCTCGATTGAATTCAGACTTTCATGCAATTGTAAATCCTGATATAGTCCTTTGTTCAGATGCTTTTTCGTCTTTGGTTGATTTTTTGAAAAATCATGATGATGTGGGGATGACCGCCCCGATTTTGATGGATGAAAATAATAATGTCCAACGAGTTTATAGGCGTGATTTGACTGTATGTGATTTGATTACCCGCTATTTTTGTTTACCCATTTTTAAAAAGCGCATCGATTACCATACAATGACCGATGTCGATAAAACGAAGGATTTTGAATGCCCTTTTATTCAGGGGTCTTTCCTTGTTTTGAAAACCGGTTTGTTTAAAGAACTGAAAGGCTTTGATGACCGCTACTTTATGTATGCAGAAGATGCTGACTTGTGCAGAACAGTCCGTAAAGTAAATAAAATAGTTGTCCATCCTGCGGCGAAAGTTATCCATAAATGGGAAAAAGCAAGCCACACGAGTTTCAAGCTGATGCGGATTCACTTCTGTTCGTTGATGAAGTATTTCAATAAGTGGGGCTGGGCTTGGAAAAAAGTTTGAATAATGGTATTCTTGTAAAAAGAGATTTGTCAATAGATTGCGTCAAGGGACTCGCAATCATTGCAGTCGTATTTGGGCATTTAGGTTTTTATTTGCCTTCTATTCAAGAATACAAAATTTCTTTGTCTCCTTTGTTTTTTTCTTTGTGGCATGTTCCTGTATTTTTTTGTGTAGCAGGATTCTTTATAAAAGAAGAACGCTTGGTCCGTCCGGTTGAATTCATCATAAAAAAGGTGAAAACTTTATACCTTAAGACGGTTTTATTTGTTGGAATTGCCGTTTTTTGCCATAATCTTTTTTTGAAAATTGGTTTTTATTCAGGGCAATTGGATTATGCCGGGAAAACAATGTCTTTTTATTCGATAAAGGATATTTTTGTAACATTAATCAAAACAGTTTTATTTATGGGAAGGGAACCTATTACAGGTCCCCTTTGGTTTGCTTATGTATTGTTTATGGCTTTATGTGGCTATTCCTTGTTGACTTATACCTTGAGTAAAATTGTCAGTGACAAACAGAAATTTTTTGCAATTAAAGGCCTTGTAATATTAGCGATAACAATTATTTCGAATGTCCTTACTCAAAATTTCGGGATAACACAGAATTGCGTATCTAACGTTTTCCCGGCTATGTTGCTAATTTATATCGGTCAATGGTTTAATGTTGAGAAAAAAATGAAGTATACATCTCCGTTAGCGGCGTTTTTATGTTTGTTGCTTATTGTGCAATCTGTTGTTCGTTCTGGAGGAATTAGCTTAAATAACAATCAGTTTTATGATGTGTTTCATTTGATTGTTGGTGGTGGGGCTATGACGTATTTGTTGTTGTTCCTTATTAAAAAAGTGAATTTGCCGCACTTGAAAAATGTATTGGCTTTTTTAGGCAACTATTCTTTTGCCATTATGGGGTTGCATTTGCTTTGCTTTAAACTTTGTATGATGATTTGGAATAGGTTGTTCAGTACTTCGTTTAAAGTCGCAGAATTGGTCCCAGGCATAGGAATACAATATATTGCAGGCTTGGTATTCTTGGCATTTGCTTGCTTTGTGCCGGCTGTATTGGGAAAAGTTGTTGAAAAAAATCTTTGTGTGAAACAAAAGGGTTTTATAAAATGATTTTAGGCAAATTTAATAATATTTGCGTAGCTGAACAAAAAAGATTTTCTGATGACGTGTGTGGCGATAGTTTGTAAGAATGTGAAATGGTGACTTGTTGGCTCAATGAAAAAGGAGTATCGAAAATGAAAATTCTTGTGACTGGTGCAAATGGTTATATCGGACGACATGTCGTCAACGCCTTGCTGGACTTGGATGTTCATGTAGTTGCTTGTGATCTCAATACGGCTGATGTTGACCCACGCGCAGAGCGCAAAACTTTGGATATTTTCTCGATACCTGAAGGAAATTTTTTTGAACAGTTGGGCTCTCCGGATGTTTGTCTCCATATGGCTTGGCGAAATGGATTTGTTCATAATGCTCCGACGCAAATTGGAGATTTATCGGCTCATTACAAGTTTTTGACGGCTATGATTGATGGAGGCCTTAAGCAACTTGCTGTAATGGGTACGATGCATGAGGTTGGCTATTGGGATGGTGCTATTGATGAAAATACTCCTTGTAATCCGATTTCTATGTATGGGATTGCTAAGGATGCTCTTCGCCGTTCTATGATTCTTTATTGTAACCAGAAAGAGTGTATTCTTCAGTGGTTACGTTGCTATTATATTTTGGGTGATGATAAGAAAAATAATTCCATTTTCTGTAAATTGCTAAAAGCTGCCGAAGAAGGGAAGAAAACATTTCCATTTACTACTGGAAAGAATAAGTATGATTTCATCAATGTAGATGAGCTTGCTTTTTTGATTTCTAGAGTAGTAACTCAGAATAAAGTTCAGGGAATTATTAATTGCTGTAAGGGTGAGCCGATCAGCCTTGCGGAGCGCGTAGAGGCGTTTATTAAGGAACACAATCTTGAGATTAAATTAGAGTACGGAGCATTCCCTGAAAGACCCTATGATTCTCCATGTGAATATGGCGATCCATCGAAAATTAAACAAATATTGAATGAATCTATTATTCGTTGAAGTTGCTGTAGAAAATAATTTGCCAATTGGTTAAGGAATTGTTAAGATGAGATTGATTTCGAAAATAAGAGAGTATGGCTTTTCAGGACTTGCACGCAAGGCTGTTTTGAGATGGTTGAAAATTGAAAACCACGAAGAAAAAATAAAAACGTTAAATTATTTCTTAAACAAGTTTCATGAGTGTTCGCAATTGCCGCCTACGGATGATGCTGATCTTCGTATTATGCAAAAATGCGATGTCGTTTTTTTAGGTATTTTTGATAAATTGTGCCAGAAACATAAATTGACATATTGGCTTGATTATGGAACTTTGCTTGGGGCTGTTCGCCACCATGGATTTATTCCATGGGATGATGATACTGATTTGGCAATGCCTCGAGAGGACTATAATCGTTTGACAGATGCTTTCAAGTTGGAATTTGAATCTCTAGGTTTTTCTTTTGATGAGCGACCGGAACGTCCAATGATGTCTGTTGGTTTAGGATATAAGCACCACACAACTGGAATTTGGACGGATATTTACCCTGTTGATACTTGTTTAGCTGATAAAGATCAATTTCTCGCAAAAAATAACATAAAAGCAATTTGTGAACTATACAGAAACTATTATGTAAAAAATTACTATAAGAAAAAAAATCACGAAAGTCTTGATAAGCTGGCTGAGTATAAACAATCACTGTTTTCTAATTTGCCTTCAAAAGATTCTGAGTATTTAATTCATCCGATGGAAACTATGGCGCCCATAACGGTTAGTAAACCGGAAGATATTTATCCGATAAAAAAGATGCTTTTTGACGGCTTCGAGTTAAACGTGCCTCAAAAGACGGAATTATACTTACAGCAAATGTACGGAAAATCCTTTATGAAATTCCCTTCAGAAGGTGTAGAACATCATGGTGGAGAAGGTACTGGTCGCCCACCATTAAAAGATTGGGCAAAATTGAACAATGTAGACATGAATGAGGTGTATGAACACCTCTTGAAGGTTTATAATAGTTTGTAGGTTTATGACCTTTTTGATGGATAGAATTAAATCATTCTTTAGTGGAGATGAGCGTTCGCTCACCGTGAAAAAGAATGCTGTATTTTCTATCTGTTTAAAGGGAATAAGCATATTGGTTTCCTTTATGCTTGTTCCTTTGACTATTGGTTATGTTTCCCAAGAACTTTATGGTGTGTGGTTGACTCTATCTTCCATGGTTGTATGGTTGGGGTTTCTTGATATTGGATTTAGTCAAGGATTGAAAAATAGACTAGCGGAGGCTCTTGCTTTAAATGATTGGGATCGTGGGAAAAGACTGGTTTCAACGACATATTTCCTAATGGTTTTAATTTTTGTACCATTGGGAATTCTCGCTCAATTTATCGTTCCTTTAATCGATTGGTGCTCGTTGCTAAATATTTCTGAAATTTATCGTGATGATGTTATTAAATCATTGCATGTATTAGTTGCTCTCACATGTTTGCAACAAATATCCAATGTTTTAGTAGGGGTTGCTTTTGCTTTTCAGAGAGTTGCGTTCTCTAATTCGTTTCTTGTTTTAGGAAATGTTATTTCATTAATCATAATATGGTTGTTGACGAAATATGTACCCTCATCTCTTCTTAATTTGTGCTTTTCCTTAGCTGCAATGCCCATATTGGTTACGATTGTTGCATCAGTATTTTTGTATCGTAAAATGTTTAGAAGAGTGCGACCGTCAATAAAATTTATTGACCTAAGCCTATATAAAGACTTGTTTGGTTTGGGATACAAATTTTTTATAATCAATATACAAGTTGTTGTTTTGTTTCAAAGTACAAATATGTTAATCTCCTATGTATCTTCACCTAAAGAAGTTGCAGAGTACAATATTGCATATAAGCTTTTAAATTGTGCTATGATGGTTTTCTTTCTGGTGACAGCTCCTTTGAGACCTGCTTATACTGATGCTTATACTAGAAAAGATTTTCCTTGGATGAAAAAAATGAGAAAAAAAATGGGAAGGATTTTGACGCTTTCAGTAGGGGCTTGTGCTATATTGACGGCGATGTCTCAGCCAATCTATTCTATTTGGATTGGTGATAAGGTTGATGTTCCCTTTACGATGACTCTGGCGGTCTTTAGTTACGTTGCTGTTTATTGTTGGTCTAATTTGAATGGAACATTGATTGTGGGTATGGGAAAATTGAAAATGAATACTATGATAAGCCTAGTTGGAATGTTTGCCCATATTCCATTTTCATTGTTTCTAAGCAAATATTTAGGAGCCTATGGAGTTTTGGTTTCGTTGGTGGGAATCAACTTTTTTTATGCAGTAATGCAACATATTCAGGCGAGTAAACTAATTAATCAAACTGCGTCAGGCAATTGGGATAAATAAAAATATGGGTGTTATTAGTAAAATACGAACGCTTTATACCGCGTATCAAATGCGTAAGTTGAAACAAAAATTTGGATTTTGTGGGAAAAACGTAGAAGTCAGATCTTACAATATTTGTAAACCGGGAAATTTATTTTTGTATGATAATACAAATATTTTTTCTGGTTTTACATTTGTCAGCGAGGACGGTCACTTCATAATGAAGTCTGGGTCTGGTTCTGCTCAAGGACTTACTGTTGTTACAGATAACCACGCACGAGAAACAGGAAAGTTATTGAAAGATCCCGAATTGTTTTATGGACGAAAGGGAACTGTCGCTCGCGATGTTATTGTTGAGGAAGATGTGTGGATTGGTGCTAATGTAACGTTGCTTCCTGGTGCTAAAATAGGTAGAGGCTGTAACATTGGTGCTGGGTCGGTAATTAGGTCTTCTGTTCCGCCTTATGCTATTGTTTTGGGAAACCCAGCCAAAGTTGTTGGCTTCGTTTTTACGCCGGAAGAAGTTTTGGAGCATGAAAAGAAATTGTATAAAGAAGAAGATCGTCTTTCAAAAGAACTTCTTGAAAAAAATTACAATAAGTTCTTTGTCAATCGAATGAAAGAAATAAAAGATTGGACTAAATTGTAATTAAAATAGATTTTTCGTAAAAACAAATAACAAGAGGATATATCCATGAATCTTAATGATTTCATTATAAATTTTGCAGAACAATTCGAAGACACGGATTCTTCTGAAATTACTGCGACTACCAAATTTCATGAATTGGATGAATGGTCGTCTCTTTTGGGCATGAGTATTCTTGCTTTAGCAAAAGCAACCTATGGCAAGTCTATTTCAGGCTCTGAATTAAGGAACTGCGAAACAGTTGAAGACGTATTCAATCTCATTAAGAATAAGTAACGTCCTGTATTTGCTAACAAAGGAGACCTTATGGAACCGTCCTTTAATCCATTCTCACTGCAAGGAAAGACTATTCTTGTGACGGGAGCATCTTCTGGCATTGGACGCGCAATTGCGGAAGCCTGTGCTAAAATGGGTGCAACCATAGTATTGAATGGACGCAACGCAGATCGGTTGAAATCAGTCTGCAATGAACTGCCTGGAGAAAATCATACCATTATCATGGCAGATCTTACCGATTATGCAACTGTTTCTGCGGCTGTTGAGGGTATGCCGAGGTTAGATGGGGTTGTTCACTGTGCAGGCATTGGACACCGTAAAATTGCAAAGATGCTTGAAGCAGATGAAATTGATCGAGTTATGAACGTCAACTTTAAGGCTCCTGTGATGCTTCAGACGGAATTGCTTAAGCAAAAGAAAGTGAATAAGGCTGCTTCAATCATTTTTATGTCTTCTATGGCAGCTGATAGTGGCAGTATTGGAAATGGGGTGTATAGTGCAAGCAAGGGGGCTCTTATTTCTTACGTGAATTGCCTCATGTTAGAGCTTGCTCCTCGCCAAATTCGGGTCAATGCAATATGCCCTGCTATGGTGTGGACAGATTTGATTTTGAAGGATGGCTTGGATGAAAATGAACTGAAGAGGGATGAACAAAATTATCCACTCAAACGTTATGGAAAGCCAGAGGATGTGGCTAATCTTGCTATCTACTTGCTGAGTGACGCTAGTTCTTGGATGACAGGGTCGTCAATCAGGTTAACTGGTGGAGGTCGGTAGGATTACGTAAACCGATAGAATTAAAATGGCATACATTAAAGCAATATCATTCTATCTTCCTGAAAAGGTTGTAACTAACGAAGAACTTCTACAGGAGTTTCCTGAATGGAGCGTTGATAAAGTTGCTGCTAAAGTCGGTGTAAACTCCCGTCACGTGGCGGGTGCGAATGAAACAGCCGGTGATTTAGCCGAAAAAGCGGCGCGAAAACTTTTCGAAGAGTACTCTGTTGATCCTAAATCAATAGATTTTGTTCTTCTTTGTACACAAAGTCCCGATTATGTGTTGCCGTCTACAGCTTGTATTCTTCAGCATCGTTTAGGAATTCCTACAACGGCAGGCGCTTTCGATTATGATCTTGGTTGCTCTGGATGCGTGTACGGACTTGCTATTGCTAAAGGGTTGATTGCTGGTGGAATTGCAAAAAATATTTTGTTATTGACTGCGGAAACCTACAACAAATATCTGCATCCGCTTGACAAAAGTAATCGCTCTATCTTTGGGGATGGTGCTGCTGCATGCTTAGTTAGCACGAATGGTTTTGCTGAAATTGGCGAATTTTCTCTTGGCACGGATGGTAGCGGAGCTCAGTCTTTGATTGTTGAAACTGGTGCAGCCCGACATAAGAATGTGACGGGTAAAGAGTCAATCGATGATGATGGACATGTCCGTAGAGAAGATTACCTTTATATGGATGGGTCTTCCGTTTTTAATTTTACGCTTGATGTCGTTCCTGCGATGATGAACGAAGTATTTGCCAAAAATGGGTTAGAAAAGGATGATATTGATTATTTTGTATTTCATCAGGCAAATAAATTCATGCTTAGCACGATTCGTAAGGTTTGCTCTTTGCCCAAAGAAAAGTTCTATCTAGATCTTGCTGAAACCGGTAATACTGTTTCGTCTACTGTGATGATTGGGTTGAAACAGAGTTTAGAAAAAGGCTGCATCATGCCGGGAATGAAAGTAATGATTGCTGGCTTTGGCGTGGGGCTTAGTTGGGGTGGTACGATTCTTAAATTTTGTTAAGGTGGATAAATGAACTTTATATCGCTGATGAAAAAAATAAAAGGACGTTTGTTTTCTTTGATACATACGCCCTATATGCACTATGGACATATGGGAAAAAATGTGAAAATTGACAAACGATATATTGACATATTCCACCCGGAGTGCATTTTTGTGGGTGATGGTGTAAAAATTCATGCCAATTTGAGAATGATTGCGCTGAAAAAATACGGAAATGAAGCGTTTTCTCCCCAAATAAAGATTGGTAACAATGTTCACATAGGTCAAAATTTTCATTGTGCTTGCGCACAATCCATTCTTATTGGAGATGGTACTACGATTACTCCCAATTGTGGAATTTGCGATATAGTGCACCCATATGAGGATGTTTCGATAAATCCTAGATGGCAAAATATTGAAGTTTCACCTGTTGTCATTGGGGAAAATTGTATGATTGGAATGAATTCTGTTATACTGGCAGGAGTTGTTTTAGGAAATCATGTAGTTGTTGGCGCGAATTCCGTTGTCACTCATGATGTCCCTGATTTCTGTGTGGTTGTTGGTGCGCCGGCTCGCATTATTAAACGGTATAATGTTACTTCGCAAACATGGGAAAAAACAGATCCGCAAGGAAATTTTATAAGGAGCTAATTTGTGCGAAATGTTTTGATTACTGGAGGCGCGGGTTTCATCGGCTCCAATCTTGCTCTTAAGTTGCTTGCAAAGGGCTATCAAGTTTCCATTTTGGATAATCTATCAAAACAAATACATGGAGATAACCCGGACGAAACATCGCCACTTTATCGATCGGTTAAAGATAAAACCAACTTCGTTCTTGGCTCGGTTACGTCGCGTGACGATTGGGAAAAGGCTCTAGATGGCCAAGATGCAGTAATTCATTTGGCTGCGGAAACTGGTACGGGGCAGTCCATGTACGAAATTGAAAAGTATGTGCAGTCAAACATTGGTGGCACTGCTCTTTTGCTTGATATCCTCACGAATTGCAAGCATACCGTAAAACGCGTCGTTGTTGCCGAATCCAGAGCAATTTACGGTGAGGGCAAATATGTTTGCCCCAGATGTGGCGATGTATATCCCATGGAACGCAAGGATGAGGATATGCGCAAGGGAGACTTTGAGTGCCATTGCCCCAAATGTGGTGGACCTGTGGAACTTGTCGCCACTACAGAAGATAGCGCGATTCATCCTTCATCGGTTTATGGTGTTGCAAAGCAGGTCCAAGGACAATTGGTCCATTTGGTCTGTCCAACGATTGGTGTTGAGTCTGTCAGCTTTAGATATCAGAATGTGTATGGCCCGGGTCAATCTTTGAGTAATCCGTATACGGGGATATTGAGTATTTTTTCTACTAGAATAAAGAATGGAAATGGGATAAACATTTTTGAAGATGGTAAGGAGTCTCGAGACTTTGTCTATATAGACGATGTTGTTGATGCTACTATTCGTGGTTTGGAAACTCCCGAAGCTTCGGGGTATGTGTTCAATGTGGGTACGGGCGTGGCGACGGATGTGTTGACTGTTGCTAATACTCTATGTGAAAAGTATGGTGTCAAGGTGCCTATAATTGTTAGTGGGAATTATCGCTTGGGTGATATTCGGCATAATTATGCGGATATTTCCCTTGCACGAAAAATTTTAGGCTTTGAACCAAAGTGGTCTTTTGACAAAGGCATAGAACAATTTGCCAATTGGGTGAATGGACAAACGATTCAAGAAGATAAGTATGAAGCTAGTATTGCCGAAATGAAGGCGAAAGGCTTGTATAAGTAGGAAAATATGTCAAAAAGAGTTCTCTTTGTTGCTCCCAAATATATGGATTTATATAAAGATATCATTGCCGAGATGGAACGGCAAGGATATGAAGTTGACTATATTCCTGAACAAAGCTACAAAGATGACCCGTTGAATATTCGGGGGTATTCAAGGTTTTCAAAACGCCTGGTTTCTCCGGCTAAGTTTTCCATAAAAATCAATGATATTTGGTTAAAAAAACTGAATAGTGAAGAATTTTCAAAGAGCTATGATTATGGTTTGATTTTGGATGGGCAGTCTTTAAGTCCTGTATTTTTTGAAGTATTGAAAAAAAGGAACCCTAAAATAAAGTTTGTGAATTATTTGTTCGATTCTACTACTGGGGTATATCATTTTGAACAAAATTTTAAATACTTTGATAATGTTTATACCTTTGATATAAAGGAAGCTCAAATCTATAAAATAGGGCTGTTGCCCATATATTGGACGGATTGCGAAAATGTTGATTGTCCTAGATACCAATTTTTTGGTTTAGGGGCTATCAAAAATGATCGTTATGAGTTGTTCAAAATGATTGAATCGATTGCAGTAAAAAAAAATATGACATACTATTTGAAATTGTACGATTTTGTCAAAACGAAAAATATGATTTTGTATAAAATTCGTTATGCTTTGTATAAGTTGATTGGTTTGAAGGAAATTATTTCTCCTAAGGCTTTGCAGTCTCACTTTGTAACTAGGGATTCTATGCCTCCTGAAAAATTTAGAAAGCATATTGCAGGTTGTGATGTTGTTGTTGATACATCTGCTCCTTATCAAGATGGTTTGACCGCTCGATTTATGTGGAGTGTTGGGCTTGGCAAGCGCATAATTACAACAAATACTAAAGTTGCTCAATACGATTTTTTTGATAAAAATCAAATACTAGTTTGTACTATGACAACATCTGCAAAAGATATTGAAGATTTTTGCAATACTAAGTTTGCGATGAATGATGAAATTCGTAAGAAATTGTTAGATTATAGACTTGATAATTGGGTTTGCAAACTTCTAGAATAGTAATGGTTTTTTTATGATTCATATAAACAAAGTTATTTTGTATCTGTTTCCTCTAATCTCTTATTGGGGGTACAGTTGTGTTTATACCGATCTTAAAATCTGGAAAATGCTGCAATTCGTATCTATTCCACTTTTGTTCGTTTATGTCTTAAGCGAAATATTGTCTCCTCATAAAACAGTTATAGCAAGAAATGTCCTGTATATTTTTGGGCTGGTTGTACTTTCTGTTGTAATGTCATTTATTGTATGGGGACAAGATATTGTTTTGGGATACAGAGCCTCCGCAGGTTTCTTTTCGGTGCTCTTTTTCTTTTTTCTGAAAAAGGCTCAATTTCCCGAAAAAGATATTAATCGTTTTGTTATTGTCTACGGGGTAATATGGATTTTTACGTGGGCAGTAAATATGGTGATGTTTCCTATGCCAGTGTTTGGCTTACTTGATCAAGAACACATTAGTGAGGCTCGTGGGGTAGCTCGTTTTTTCATCCAAGGTGATGGTTTCTTGTACATATTATTTTTCTTTTTTTTGAACAGATGGATGAATGCGAATAAAAAAATATATTTGGCTTTATTTGTTGGAATTTTCATAGTTATTGTAATGCAAGTTACTAGGCAAACTATTGCGTTTTGTTCCTTAGTTGCTTTGTATTATTTGTTAAAAAAATCTCGCCGTATATTTATTTACTTAGCCGTTGCTGCGGCTATATTCTTATTTATTGATTTTAATATTCCTAAAGATTCTGTCATTGGAAAATTGGTTGAGTTGTCTCAAGATCAATATAGAGATAATTCGTACGGAGATAGAAATGTACGTTTGGACGAATATGAGTATTTTTTTACGAGATACAGTCCTAATATTGCCGCAGTTGTTTTTGGTAATGGGTTGCCTCATGATGATTCTAGATATGGAAGAATGTATACGGAATTACGCAATACAATGAGGTATTATTATTCAGATGTTGGTTATGCTGGGATATTTATCATGATGGGTATTCTCGGCCTTGTTGTGTTTGTTCGATTTGCGTTTGTTTTGGGATTTGTCAAGGTATATGATAAGAATATTCTTTGGACAAAAATGTTCTTGATGTACTTGTTTTTATGCAATACGGTTTCTTTCGTCATTAGTGTTAGTATTATTCCAATGGTGACAGCCTTATATTTAATTGATAAGAACTCTGCTATTGAAAAAAAGAAGGGCTAATGAGAGTTTATTTTTTTCCATCTTGCCCAAGAGAGGGCTATATAAATCCTTATTGCCTAAACTACAAAAAAAGTTTATCGAAATATTTTGATGTAGAAGAACAGGACAATTGTGTAACTAGAATGAAGGCTTTGACCTTGTTTAAGTTTTCCTGGTTGTCTGATGTATTTGTATTGAACTGGATTGAAAATGCTACAAAATGGAGATTTGGCATAATCCAGTTTGTTCTTGTTATACTCTCCTTATGCATTATCAAAATACGAAAAAAGAAAATAGTATGGATGTTGCATAATTTGCAGCCGCATGAAGGTGTGGATTATGGATCTCGTTTTACTATGAATTTTTTGTACAAGTATGCGAATTTAATTGTCTCTCATTCAAATGACGCTGCTTTGGTTGCTCGTGAAAAAGCTCATTGTAGAGTTGAATATATTTGCCATCCAATAACATCGATTGAGAAAGTTTCATATGAAGGTCGACTATTTCCTTGTGATATCCTTATATGGGGGAGTATTCTTCCGTATAAGGGAGTTGCGGAATTTCTTCAAGTCTTTAGGGAGAAGAAATGTTCTTTGAATGTGGTCGTATTGGGAAAATGTTCTAGTGAATCCTTGAATAGCCAATTGTTGTCTTTAGTAGGAAACAATATTGTTTATGAAAACAGGTTTGCTGATTTTTCGGAAATTCATGCATATATTCAAAACTCAAAGTATGTTCTTTTCCCTTATATAGGAGATTGTGTTTCTAGTTCTGGAGCTTTAATTGATTCGATTGCGATGGGTGGTCTTCCTGTTGGCCCTCGTAAAGGCGCTTTTCGCGATCTGGAAAAAGAAGGAGTTTGTGTAACTTATTCTGATTATGAAGAATTATTCAATATTTTACAATCTAATCATCCCCAAAATAATGTAGTTGAATTTTTAAAGAATAATTCTTGGGAAAATTTTTCTGCTGTTTTAAAACAATTACTACTTTAAAAGGATTCTGCTTGAGATGAAAGTGCTTTTTGTAACACATTATAGTTTTCTTTTAGGATCCAACCGATCTTTGGAAAGTCTTGTCAAATATTTTCTAAAACAGGGCGTTGCTGTTTCTGTGCTAATGCCTTCTAGAGGTTTGTTTTTTCAGCATTTACATGAAATGGGTGTTGACGTGCATTGTGTTAAATTCTTCTTTGAAGCGATGTATGTAAAATTGAATAAGAAATATTTAATATTGCCGATTTTGTGGTTGTATAATTTATTTGCTTTTTTTCTTTTGTTGTATAAAGTGAGGATGATTAATCCTGATATAATCTATTCGAATAGTTCTGCAGATTGTTATAGTATATTGGTTGCAAAATTGTTGCAAAAAAAACATGTGATGCATGTGAGAGAATTTATGCAAGAGGATTTTGGTGCTAGATACATTTTCGGAAGAAAAAGTAAGAAAAGCAAGATCCTAAAAAGTGATAAAATTATTTTTGTGTCTAAAGCGGTTGCCAAGTCTGTTGTCGGTGAAATCCCTCAAAACGGACGGGTTGTGTATAATGGATTGCCTATACCAAATGCGATAGAACCATTTCATTTAAATAGACAAAATGTTAGATTAGGGATTGTTGGTAATATTGATATATCCAAACAGCAACATTTAATTATAGGCTTTATGCCCCAAATATTAAAAAAATATCCTGGTCTGACGTTACACATTGTGGGGGATAAAGAGAGTCCTTATAAAAGACGAATTGTCCGGCAAGTAAAAGATTTGAAAGTAGAAAAGAACGTTTTTTTTGAAGGCTTTGTTCGGAATACCGATGATATATATTCAAAATTTGATATTCTTGTGATGTGTTCAAGATCAGAAGCTTTTGGACGGGTGACTATTGAAGCTATGTTGCGTAATAAACCAGTGATTGGGTTGGATGCTGGTGGAACTCCCGAACTTATCAAATCGGGCGTTACAGGTTTTCAATTTGTTACGGAAACCGATTTCCTTAAACGATTGGCGCAAGTGATTAATGATGTCGAAAATACGAAACGTATTGTTGACTGCGCTCGAAAATATGCTGTTGATAATTTTGCAGAAATTGTGTATTGTAGAAATGTGTATGATTTTGTCATTGAATAACGTAAATGAATTGTTAACGTGTTTGACAGGACTACCCGACAAGAATGATTGGTATTGTATGTGTTTAGGAGTATTGACGAGGCTTAGGTTCTTGCTCCGGAATAGTTATGTTTTTATATGTTGCTATATTAACGGGTACCTGCATTCCTCGCTTGGTGGAATATTGTCCGCGAAGATGCTGGCCAAACTGCAAAATTTGGGGAGATTATTGCGAAGATTATGAGTAATGGAAAAATAAGAAATCGCTCCGGGAGCTATACGGGAGGGGTGTATTAAGGGTAATTAAGTCAGATCTGTCAAGACTTTGTAAACCGACATTTGGCAATGCCATAAGGATGTATTTGTTACCACGGGGGACTGTTTTTAGATTCGACGTGTGGTTTCGACTCCTTCAATGGTCTAGACTTACAAGGTTGCGAAAAATACTGATAAGTCCGGTTATATATCTCATCCTGCGGCATTATGAATACAAATATGGAATACATGCAAATGCAAATATCTATGTTGGTGAAGGACTTCTCATTAAGCACGGTGATTGTGTCTATCTGAATTGTGAGTATATCGGAGAAAACTTTACAGTGTATCAAGGTGTGACATTAGGAGTTAAACATAGAGGGCGACCGACAATACTGGATAATGTGACTGTGTATACGAACTCAGTTGTCTGCGGAGAAATAACTTTGCATGATGGGTGTGTCGTATGTGCTCAGTCTTATCTGGATAAAGATGTTGCTGAGGGTGTGTATGTTGCAGGAGTTCCTGCAAAAGAGATTACGAGGAAGTAGTTGGATATGCTTGAGAGTAGAAAGAAATTTATTGGAAATTATGATGTCGTAGGAGCACTTGTGATTGCGATGTGTAAGATTCCCCTCGTAATTGTTTAATTTCATGGTACTATAA
Organism: Fibrobacter sp. UWB12; assembly: GCF_900142485.1. NCBI lineage: Bacteria > Pseudomonadati > Fibrobacterota > Fibrobacteria > Fibrobacterales > Fibrobacteraceae > Fibrobacter > Fibrobacter sp. UWB12. The sequence continues at coordinate 509,182 of NZ_FRAZ01000001.1, forward strand.
GTCGAAAAAATTTGGGAAAAAGCATGAACCTATTTATTGGCGAGTACCTAATAGCAAAATATACACTGGTTGGAGAACTAATTTTTTCAACTAAAAAGGGATAAGTTCATTAACTATTTTCAAGGAAAAATAATATGCAAGCAGTCATTTTAGCTGCAGGAATGGGAAAACGCCTTGGCGAGTATACTAAGAACAATACGAAATGTATGGTCCCAGTAAATGGGACTCCTTTGATTGACAGAACGCTTAACCAGTTGAGCAAGTTGGGGCTGACTCGTGTTGTTATCGTTGTTGGGTATGAAGGCAAGAAGTTGATGGACTACCTCGGGACGGAACGGAACGGCTTGAAAATCGAGTATGTAAATAATCCGATTTACGACAAGACGAACAATATCTATTCCCTTGCACTTGCGAAAGAACAGCTTCAGGAAGATGACTCGCTCCTCATCGAAAGCGACCTGATTTTTGACGACGGAATGTTCAATCTCCTCTTGGACAATCCGTTCCCAAATTTGGCGTTGGTGGCAAAGTACGAAACTTGGATGGACGGTACCATGGTCAAGCTTGATCGTGAGAACAATATCGTCAATTTCGTAACCAAGGCAGCGTTCAGTTACGGCGAGGTTGGCTGCTATTACAAGACAGTTAACATCTACAAGTTCAGCAAGGAGTTTTCCCGCACCAAGTATGTGCCTTTCCTAGATGCATACTGCAAGGCTATCGGCAACAACGAGTATTATGAGAATGTCTTGCGTATTATTTCTTTCTTGAGCAAGAGCGACCTCAAGGCTTTGCCCATCACCAACGAGAAATGGTACGAGATAGACGACAAGCAGGACCTGGATATTGCCGAAGCTCTCTTTGCAGAAGAGAAGGATATTCTCCGCAAGTATTACGGCCGTTATGGTGGATTCTGGCGTTTCCCGAAGATGCTTGATTACTGCTATCTGGTGAACCCGTATTTCCGCAATTCCCGCATCATTGACGAGATGAATGCCAATTTTAGGACGCTTATTGGCGAATATCCTTCTGGCATGAAGGTCAATACGCTCCTTGCCTCCAAGTGCTGGGGAGTGAAGGAAGAATATGTAATCCCCGGCAACGGTGCCGCCGAACTGATTAAGGCCCTGATGGAAGATCTCCCCGGCACGCTGGGCGTGACCCGTCCCACGTTCGAGGAGTACCCGAATCGCCGCAATCCGGAAACTCTTGTCACCTTTGTTCCGAAGAACGCCGATTACCGCTATTCTGCCAAGGATTTGATGGAATTCTTCGGCAAGAATCATGCGGACAATCTGCTGTTGATTAATCCGGACAATCCGTCAGGTAATTTTATTCCTAAAAAGGATATCTTGACGTTGGCCGAATGGTGCGAAAAAAATGGTACCCGTCTGATAGTGGATGAAAGCTTCGTAGATTTCAGCCATGGCTATGAGGACAATTCGCTTCTTGATGACAAAATTCTGGAAGCGCACCCGCACTTGGTGGTAATGAAGAGTATTTCCAAGAGTTATGGCGTCCCGGGAATTCGCCTTGGAATCCTTTGCTCTGCAGATAAGGACCTCATTGCCAAAATGAAGAAGGTCGTGAGCATTTGGAACCTCAATAGTTTCGCCGAGTTCTTCATGCAGATTTACACCAAGTACGAAAAGGACTACAACCTTGCCTGTGAACAGTTCATCGAGGAACGGGATGCCTTTGGAGATGAGCTACGTAAAATCAAGTTCCTGAGGGTGATGCCGTCAGAAGCGAACTATTTCCTCTGCGAAATCCTTCCGCCGAAAAACGCGAACAGCCTTGTCCTCACGATGCTCAAGAAGTACAATATTTTGACGCGTGATTGCAGCGACAAGAAGGGCTTCGACGGCAAACAGTACATGCGAATAGCGGTTCGTAGTCACGAAGATAACGCAAGACTTCTCAAAGCCTTTAAGGAGCTAGACAAATGAAAATCATTTCTGAAAAACTGATTCGCAGCTTGAACATTTCGCCAAAGGAATGTGTGAAATGGATTCGTGAAAGTTTTGCCATGAAAAAAGAGGCTCAGCTGCCTGCAAAAATAAGCGTGCATCCGGCTGATATGGATTTTTTTACATCCATGCCATGTCTTTTGCCCAAAAACAAGAATGGACGAATGTTTTTTGGAATAAAGGAAGTTCACCGAATTGAAGGCGCGGTTCCAAGTCTTGGTAGTGACATGATGCTGTATGATGCTGCTTCAGGGGAGCTGTTGGCTCTTGTGGATAGCGACTGGATAACGACCATGAGAACCGGAGCGGTTGCTGCTGTTTCTGCAAAGGCCCTTCGTGTGAACAATGCTAGTACTTATGGTTTCGTTGGACTCGGAAATACTGCGCGTGCGTCGTTGCTGTGCATTCTTGAACAGGAGCCGGAAAAGTTTTTCCAGGTAAAATTACTTCGATACAAGGATCAGGCAGAGCAATTTATTGAACGTTTTAAAGCGTACTCGAACGTGAGTTTTGAAATCATTGACGATATAAAGGATATGGCTTCGTCGGTGGATGTCTTGATTAGCTGTATCACAAGTGCTCATGGGCTGTTTGTCGAGGATGAATCCGTCTTCAAACCTGGTATAACGATCATTCCTGTGCATATGCGTGGATTCCAAAACTGTGATGTTACGTTCGATCGCGTTTTTGGAGATGACACGGATCACGTGAAAAACTTCAAGTATTTCCCGCAGTATCACGATTATAACGAAATTGGGGAAGTCCTTGCAGGACGCGATCCGGGGCGTAAGTCAGAAGATCAACGAATTATAGATTATAATTACGGTTTGGCTCTTCATGACGTTGTCTACGCATCAAAAATTTACGAACTCCTGGAGAACCAATCTGTTCCTGAAGTAAAAATTGAAAAAGAGACAGAAAAGTACTGGATTTAAAATGTCCTATTTTACGGAAGATTTTCCATTCGGGCTCCGGTTTATTGTGGATTTGGCAAGAAAGAATGGCGTTGACACCCCGAAAATAGATATAGTCTATGAATGGGGTATAGAAAAATGCCAAACAAGACGATAGAAATTGGGATCGGTTATGTTGTTAGAAATTATTTATTATGGGGTTTGCCTTTGGGCAATACCCATAATATACATGACAAAATTTTTGGAAAAAACTTCAACAATTTTGCAACCAGCTGTTGTTAAAAATTGTCATTATGCAAACTGAAACTTACAAGGATTTTTGAACAAAGGAAATTTTAAGCGTGTTGCTTGAAACAGAATAGATGAAAACGGCAAGTTTTTTTTGGGGGGGAGGGGTAAACTTAAAATTTTGAAAAATGTTCATTTTTATGTGAAAATAGATGTTTGGATTTTGCAAATACACCTTTTGTAAATCTTATAATTTACTATTTTAATTGATGTGTTTAAATGTTAATTACTCTTAATAGTTTAAGGCAAGTGTTTTACACGAAAGGTTTATAATTAGAATATGACTAATACAACAGAAAATCAGATGAATCAGGGCCCGGTAACGCAGGGAGGGATTAATCAGAACGATGTCATTGACGTTTTTGAATTGTTCGGCATTTTCCGCCGCCATTGGTTTATTTTCGCCCTGCTTTCTTTTATAGGGTTGGTTGTTGGGGCTACATACGCCCGCTACAGTCGGGATGTTTTTCGTAGTACGGCGATGCTGCAACTTGACACGAAGTCTAGGAGTGGCAAGGCTATAGCCGATATTGGCGAACTGTTCGAATCGCATAGCCCAGCCAAGTCAGAGATTTATTTGATTAAGAGCCTTAGCGTGCTGATGCCAGTGGTCGAAAAAATGCATCTGAATTATGGGGCTGAACCAGTTGGTGTTATGGATCGCCTTATGCACCGCGAGGGGCGGATGGACTTGGATTTGTTCGAACCCCCTAGGGTTTTTGATGAAGATGATGGCAACTGGGTTGCCGAGGTAAAGTCGGAAGATTCTTATGAATTGTTTACTCCGCTTGGTACAAGCGTTGTTGTGGGTAAGGTGGGCGAAACATATCGCGTGCATGTGGAGGGGGATTCTGTTGCTATTTGTGTGCGCTCTATGGATGCGCTCCCGGGGCAAAAATTCGTTTTACACAGGTTGTCTGTTCTCCGTATGGCTGAAATTTTGCAAAAAATAGTGCAAGCTGATGAATTGGGGAAGAATACGAATATCATCGAAATTGCGTACCAGGATCGTTACCCGGACCGTGCTGCCAAAGTGCTTAACGCTGTAGCGCAGATGTATGTACGCCAGAACGTAGAGATGCGCAGTGCAGAGGCCGAAAAGTCCCTGGAATTTTTGGAAAAACAACTGCCGACGATTAAGGCTAAGCTAGATTCTGCCCAGCAACTTTTGACTAATTACCGTAACAAGGTGGGGACTGTCGACTTGGGGGCCGAGGCTCAAGGTACATTAAAACGTCAAGTAGACCTCAAAACTCAGTTGCTTGCATTGGAACAGGAATATCAAGAAAAATCTCGTTTGTTCAAACAAGACCACCCTGCCATGCAGGCGATTCTTTCGCAACAAGGACGTATCCGTAAAGAAATTAGTAAGGAAGAGGGTAAAGTCAAGGCGCTCCCGGTTACGCAACAAGATGTGCTAAAGCTCAAACAAGATGTGGAACTCAACAACGAACTTTACACGTCTATTTTGAACAACATCCAGCAGCTCCGTGTGGTGCGTGCAAGCGAAATCGGTAACGTGCGTATTGTAGACCCTGCCTATATTCACTGGAAGCCTGTTAAACCGAAGCGTAAGATGATTGTACTTGCTGGGCTCGGTGGCGGTTTTGGCTTTGCTTGGGTTCTCGTTCTTTTGTTGCATCGCATACGTAACCGCGGTGTGGGTTCTTCTTCAGAGATTGAACGTGAAACGGGTGTGAGCGTTTATGCCAAGGTGCCCAAGACGCATATCAGCCACAAGCTGCCTGGCGTAAATGACAAGCGTTTTATTTTGGCAAAGGCCGATTCCGAAGACTTTGCTATCGAAAAGCTTCGTGCGTTGCGTACGGCGCTGGAATTTTCGTGCATCGACGAGGGCGGGCGCGTGCTGATGGTGACGGGTATTTCGCCCGAGGCGGGCAAGAGCTTTGTGTCGTTGAACCTTACGTACCTTTTTGCAAAGCAGAACAAGCGCGTTATTTTTATTGATGCGGACCTGCGCAAGTCCAGGCTTTCGCACAAGCACGAAAAGGGCGTTTCGGATGTTATTGCAAAGTCGGCGACATTGGATAGTGTTGTTGTGGATATGGGTGAAGGTGCTTACTTTTTGCCGAAGGGTTCGCGTGTGGCGAATCCGGGTGAAATGCTTGCGTCAAAGGCTTTTGCCGAGCTGGTGCAGGAATGTCGCGAAAAGTACGATATCGTGGTTATCGATACGCCGCCTTGCTCGCTGGTGTCCGATGCGCAGGCAATCGCAAAGCTTGCCGATTTTGGGCTGATTGTCGTGGAATACAAGAAACATTCCATGGAGAACATTCAGGAGATTATCGACCAGTTGAGCATGGCTAAGCTTGAGAAAAAGGCCATTGTGCTGAACAAGTGCGTGCATGACGGTAGTTCGTACGGTTATGGTTACGGTTACGGGTATGGCTACGGCTACGGTTACCGCTACCGGTACGGCGAAAAGAAGAAGTAAACAAAAAAAACTCCCTCCCGGGAGTTTTTTTTTGTATACGTATTCAAGTCTATGGTGCACATCTAGGGAATATTTTATGCGGTTTTTACGTCGAAATGTGCATTTTTGTGATAGATGAAAAAAAAATACACTGAAATTATATATCTTTTTTACTAAAGGTATAAAAATGAAACTTAATGTTGAAAATTTTGGGAAAATCAAATTTGCCAGCGTGGAACTGAACGGATATTCCATTTTTGTTGGTGACAACAATAGTGGTAAGACGTACCTGATGCAGTTGATATATGGGGTGGTTGATGCTCTTGATCATATTCAAGATTTTGATAGCCCTGTTTTTAATGATTATCCGTTTCGGATAGATGCTTCGAATATAAAGGATATTCAGTCGTCAGTTAATAAATGGCTTTATGAGAACAAACAGAAAATTGTAAAAAATATTTTCAACGAAAACCTTATGATAGGTTCTTTGTCGTTGGAACTTGATTTGGATGATATTGGTGAAAAGTTTTTTGAAATTAGAAAAAATCAACTAAATGAGATAGAAAGAATACAGAAAAAGGTTAGGTATTCTAAAAATATTGATAAGGGTACTAGTGATTCTTTTATTTGTATAGAAAACAATGATTTTGTTTATGTGGCAGCGAAGGAAGGAGAACGTTCGAAATCATTTTGGATTGATTTCCTTGTTGGCTTGACAATGCAACGTTTGATGTATAAGCAGGGATCGAGGTCTTTGTTTTTACCGGCATCTCGTTCTGGGTTGAATTTGGTTTATAAGAACCTTTTTGCGGAATTGGCACGACCGATCTCTTTTGATCTGGACGAATCAAAAGCGCAACCCTTGGAATCAAAAAAATTAGGTTTGACAGGACCTGTTTTTGATTATTTGTCTTTTATGCAAACTTATAAGTTCGATGCGGGATCTTTTGAACGAAATAAGGAGTTAATTGATTTTATTGATAAGAAAATAATTCATGGAACCATAAATCGTATTGGTGAAGAGATCCGATTTAGAACTCAAGATGGAATGGATTTGCCATTGTATTTGGCATCTTCTATGGTAAACGAATTATCCCCGTTGGTCCATGTGTTATCTTCGGTTGATCTTTTTGGACGTATTTTTTATGATGAAATTGAGACTAGCCAACACCCAACAACGCAAATACAGTTGGCTCGTCTTATGAATCGATTGGTTAATTCAGGCGTTAATGTGATTGTAAGTACGCATAGTGATACTATGGCTGCTGCAATTTCGAACCTTGTAACAATGTCGTTCTCTGAAAATTCTGTTTCAATAGCTGAAAAATTGGGATATGAATCTGATGATTTGTTGAAAGAAGATTGTGTTCATGCTTATCAATTTATAAAGGATGTTGAAGGGCGAACGGTTGTAACGGAAGTGGAAAAATTTATCAATTTAGGTATAGGCTACGATTTTTCATTGTTTAATGAGACAAATGATAAGTTGTATAGTGATTATCTAGCTATTACGGGGAAAAATGCGTAGCTTAGCCAATCGTTATAAGTTTTTTAAACCGCAGAAAGATGTTTTTTCTTTCGAAAAAAAAGCTAATACTGTTTGTAAATTAACTGCCGTAAATGGCGATGATAGATTCCTTTTTGTTGAAAAAGGAACAATCTGTCAAAGAGTTGATGGCGTTGAGAGTCAGGTCCCTTTTACGGATTCCGTCATTGTTTCTGTTAAACTTGATGGTGACAACATTGCACTGCTGGGTTATGAATGTTGTTCTTCTGAATTGCAACCAAAGTCTTCTGGTGTGAATGCTGCTGATATTCTGTATATATTTTTCCCAGTCGATAAAGAAAAAAAAGCTTGTTTCATTTACGATATGAAACATACTTTTGGTCATGAAAAAAAGGATGTATTACGTTTTTACAATCAGTGTATTTCAACAATGAAGTATGCTGCCTCTCTCTGCTATTTAACTGATGAATCTGATTGTATAGATTCTGTATTTTCAAATATAGAACCACATTTTGGGGTTGTGACAACTGGTTTTTCGAAGGAAAGGCTTGATGGCCTTATTAAATCTTTGGATGTTGTTCCTGAAGTTCCTCAAAATGCGCAAGAACGGAAATATGCTGCACAGAATCGTCAAAATGAGAGAGAAATGAGTATTTTGCGTTCTTTCCTTGATGCACAGGTGCCTTTTAATAATTCTGTATATCCACTTGATATAAGAATTGCTGAACGACAGCCTTATGAAATGCATTTTGTAAATGGAATATTGTTGTAATTTGCTGTTCTATTGTTTAGAATACTGAAAAAGTCTCGCCGTTGGCGGGACTTTTTGTTTTTTTGCGTGGGAGGGGATGCCCGATCGAGCCGGACATGAAAAAAAAAGCTCCCTTGAGTAAGGGAGCGGATGTTTGCTTAGAAAGACTTGATTTCGTCGATGGTGAAGCCGGTTTGTGCGGAGATTATTTCCAAAGGAACCTTGGCATCACGGAAACCTTTGGCCATGGCCTTTTTCTCTTCTAAGGCTTTGGCTTCTGCTTCTTTTCGTATTTCATTCTCTCGTTCGTGAAAATCATATTCGTAAATCATGTATCTTTTCCTTATGAACGTATCGGTCTTGTAAAAGGATACTTGTTTGTTGATGGTTTCGGTCTCACGAGAGTCTGGGTTCTGTGTCGCAAAGTACTTCATGTAAGCTTTGACGATTGGGTCTGCAAATTCCTCGTACTTACTAAAAATAATAAATCCTGCAAGGCGAGAAAAGTGACCGACTTGTTGGGCATTTCCGAGCCGCAGCGGATTTGGAGCGAAGCTCAAAAGTTTTTGAAAGTAAGGTCATTATGGGGAAGCTTACAGCCCGATCGAGCCGGACGTGAAAAAAAAGCTCCCTTGAGTAAGGGAGCGGATGTTTGCTTAGAAAGACTTGATTTCGTCGATTGTGAAGCCTGTTCGCTTGGAGATAGCTTCTAGAGGAAATCCATCGTCACGGAAACCTTTGGCCATGGCCTTTTTCTCTTCTAAGGCTTTGGCTTCTGCTTCTTTTCGTATTTCATTCTCTCGTTCGTGAAAATCATATTCGTAAATCATGTATCTTTTCCTTATGAACGTATCGGTCTTGTAAAAGGATACTTGTTTGTTGATGGTTTCGGTCTCACGAGAGTCTGGGTTCTGTGTCGCAAAGTACTTCATGTAAGCTTTGACGATTGGGTCTGCAAATTCCTCGTACTTACTAAATATATAAAAGTTTTTGAAAGTAAGGTCATTCAGAGTGATGTTTGTATTCTCCTTAGCTCTGTTTTCAAAATGGTATGCAGGGAGTCCGCCTTTGAAAATGTCCTTGGGACACAGGAAAATGATATATTGTTCCCGAAGACTTGTGTAAAAGTCGCCTTTGGAAAGGGCTACGCCATCACCTACGCTCTGGTAATATCTGGCTCTTTGTGGAAGTTCCTTGGTATCGACCATTTGCATCTCAAGATCAAAGGAACGGATTGTCTCTCCGTTTTCGTTGGTTTCTCGAGCAAAGACATCATAGCGGACTCCTTTGTGCTCTGCATCGTAGCTTAAAACCGCTTCTGGAATAGGCGTTTCCAGGTGGTCGATTTTGATGTCTAGCAGATGTTCAATGAATGGCTGGGCGATGTCCTTGTTGCTGAAGACAAGACCGAACATGATCGGGTCGGTAATGTCGAGCTCGTCGAAAGGTTTTATGTTCATTTGTATTCTCCTATAATAGATTCAGGAGCCTTAATATACTTGGTAAAACTTTTGAAAAGTAAAACTTCGACAATTTTGCAAACAACCGTTATCAAAAGTCGTCATTTTGCAAACTATTGAATTACATGTATTGGTATTGCTGTAAAAAGGGGGAGCTTACTCACAGAGTTTGGCAAAACTCATAGAAATCATCGTTTTCTACATAAGCTCTGATAAGACTATGAATAGAATCACTATGGATTTCTGTTCGAACCATAACATAATATCGTTTGAAACTATCAGGATTATTCCTAATGTTTTCGAAAATTTGAAGCCACACAGAGTTCATCAGATAAAGAGATTTATTTTGAAGTTCAAGAAATCGACATTTATTCTCATATTTCCACAGGGGTATTTCCTTAAACTGAGGCTGTTCTAAAAGTGACTTGAAAAAAATTACACACTTTTTAAGATAGTCCAAAAGATTCGGCTCAATTGTATTTCCTTTTTTATAAAAGATTAGATGCTCGATATCGCTTATGTCATAATTTTTTCGACTTTCTTCAATCTGCTTATTCAATTCATCATGAACATCATTCAGTTGTGCACAGGAATCTAATTCCTGTTTCTCCAGTTTTTCCTTTTTTTCTGCAATATAGTTGTCAACAATTCCACCGACATCGCATCTGTCACCAATGGCCGCTATGAACTGTTCCTTTAATTTATCCAAGGGAATATAGCGTGCAACACGACGGTCTCGAGCCGAGAAAAACATAAAACTAGCGAACTGTTTTTCCACACTCATAGTCTCGGCTGTATTTTCATCCACATCCAAGCAATTACGCAAATCTTTTTTAGGCAAATAAATGTCGGTATCGAGAATGTGATTTATGAATACTTTGTAAGGATCTTTATCATTGCTAAGTTTTTTATTTTCAGAGTCCATCTCTAAAAACGCAGAACATACACTAGCGATAGGTACATTATACGAAAGAATTTCCTGTATGCTGTCATCAAAGCCATAGGAACCTAACAATTGGTTGTTTATCCTTTTCTTGATAAAAAGATGTTGTTCTTCATCGGAAAAGTGTTCGTCGACAAATTTATAATAATGTTCATCCTTCACGCCCAAATATGTTGCAGCAAAAGCTTCTAACATTTGGTCTTTTTCAATAGGCAACTTGCGAACCCTTTTATACAAATCTTCGATTCGGCAGCGAAGAGGCATGCCAATCTTTTTCTTCAAAATTTTATTCGCCACATCCACTGCATACTTACACTGCCCATAAGTAATATCATCACTGCACAAAACCTCTCCATTCAAGCGATCATCTAAAAGGCAACCGATGGCAAGGAGTGCATTATGGTATGGTTTTCCTTGAGTTTTACCACCCCAAAAAGAACGCAAACCCCTCACATAAGGATTTTCAAAATTAATGCTTCCATTTTGTGCATAAATATACATCAATGGGTCACAATATTCATCCTTTTCTTTAGGCGGACTAATTTTGCGAGGTAAAAAGAAATCTTCCGCAGTCATCATAAAGTTACCATCTCCTTCAGTAAGCCAACCGACCCCACAATGATGCTTGCGTTCTTCGCTTTTTACGGCCGCAAAATATTTAAAGTCAAATTTTTCGAATTCACGTACTTCAATAAAATTAAAAGCATCTACAAGAACGAGTGTTTCCTCGTAGGCTTTTTCCCATTGAGCTGGATCAACTTTGTTGGATGCGTGAAGAGATATAAATATGCCCATATTGGCTCCTATGTTGTTATGTTTGTTTTGCTGTTAAAAATTACCTCCATCACATTCTCATGCACAAGGGGCCTATGTTTTTGAGTTAAAGCTTCGCCTAAGGCTTGTCGTTGTTGAGATTAGATGCAATTCGCTCTTCTAGAAGGGTCATTTTTGAGCAAAAAAAACACATTGTAAAATTTTCGTTGTGTAGAAAATTCTTTGTTCCTGTCCCAATCTAGTTTCTGCTGTATATGGCTCTTTCATCAACGTATTCATCGCAAAACAGCAACCATTTTTTTCTACATTCACATACATGGATATTAATGAATGGCGCATTCGCATTGATGAACTGAACGATGAACTGATGGCGATCCTCAACAAGAGGGCGACATACGCTGCCGAGATTGGTAAAATCAAAAAGCAGAAGGGTTTGCCCGTGTTTGACGAAGGTCGCGAAACGGCTGTTTTGAACGAAGTTGCCGAAAAGGCGAAAAAGGCGGGTGGGCCGCTTTCTCCGGAATCGTTCCAGAATATTTTCCGTGTCATCATGGAAGAAACTCGCAAGGTGGAAGAATAATGGTTGGCCGCATTACTATGGTGGGTTTTGGCCTCTTGGCAAGCTCGATTGCGGCGGCCATCAAGCAGGCTAAACTCCCGACGAAGATTCGTGCGGTGAGTTCGCCTGCAACGCTCAAGCGTGCTCGCGAGCTTGAACTTGCCGATGAATTTTACCAGTACGACCAAACGGAAGAATGGGCAAAAGACAGTGACTTGATTTTGCTCTGTGCGCCGATTATCCACATTCTTAAAATGATTGATGCGCTGGGGCGCGTTTCGTGGGCGGGTTCTGCTGGCCGTGAAATTTTGGTGAGCGATATCGGCTCGACGAAGGTTGAAATTTGCAAGGCGGGCATGCGTTTGCCGGCTCCGTTCCGTTTTGTCGGTAGCCACCCGATGGCGGGTTCCGAAAAGCGTACTTGCGAGTACAATGACCCTGCGATTTTTGAAAATGCGTACTGGTTTGTCTGCCCGCCCGAAGGTACGGAAGAATCGGTTTATGCGCCGCTTTTGGAATTGATTCATTTTGTGGGCGCAAATGCTGTGGTGTTCCCGCCGGAACATCACGACCGCACGATGGCGTGGGTGAGTCACATGCCGCAGATGCTGAGTTCGACGCTGGCTGGCAACTTGCCGGAGCGTTTGCTTGCTCACAATTACCAGCATTTTGCGGGGCGCGCTTTCCGTGACATGACGCGTATTGCTGCCTCGGGTTGGGGGATGTGGCACGATATTGCGGTGACCAATCGTGACGAGACGACGCGTGCACTTTGCGAAGTTCGTGATGGCCTCGACAAGACGATTGCTGCGATGAACGGCTTGAATGTTGTTAAAGATGGCAAGCCTGCATCGGGCAATTTTGAAAATGACGAACAGAGTGTGGTGGCGGATAATTCCCAGGCGCTTGCCGATATTTTCAAGGCGGGTAACGATGGCCGTGCGAGTTTGTTTGCTCCGGGTCGCAACAATACCGCTTCGTTCTACGAAATTACGGTACAGCTCAAGGATAAGCCGGGCGCTCTGTTGAGCGTGATGCAGCCGCTTGCCGAAGAAGGCATCAACATTCGCGATATTGAACTTATGAAGGTTCGCGAAAATGTGGCGGGCACGCTTTTGCTTGCGTTCAAGACCGAAGAAGAAGCTGCTCGTGCAGTAAAGACTTTACGTTATTTGGATTACGAAGTTAAAGAAAGACGTTAATTTGATAGAAAGGAATTTAAGGAAAAGACGATGGAATTCTTGATGAACCCCGACCGAGAACGGATGAATTTGACACTGGTGATGGCGCTCCTTGTGAATGGCCGCACCGTGTTAGAAGATTTCGCATGGGCGAGTGGCAGTGAACGTTATGCCGAGGCTCTTAAAGAATTTGGGTTGTCTTACGAATTGCAAGGGCACCAGTTGGTGCTTAACGGCAAGGGGTTCCAGTACCCAGTTCCGACGATGCTTCCGATAAAGTTCAATGAGGCCGAGAATGTGCTTTTGTGGACGCTGGCGAGCAAGGACGAAGAACAACTTTATACGTTTGCCGCCGAAGTGGACGATGCGGGAATTGCCCGCGTGAACACGGCCAAGGAAACTTTGCAAAAGTATTTCAAGATTAAGGTCCAGAAAGATGAACCTGCAAAGTTTGTCTTTAATTTTTTGCGCGACGAATTGAATGTAAAGAAGGATTCGCTCGGGAACGTTTCGTATGTGATGCGTAACAGGCTTTTGCTCCGTGCGCTTATCCGTAATGAATATTTGAATTTTGAAGAAAAGTCTACGGTGCATGACCAGTGGACCAAAATGCTCATTTACTTTGGTGCGGCTGTGAAGTACGAAGGCCGTGGCATGGAGCAGTTGAGCGAATTCGAACGCCGCTTGATGATTGCGCAGGGCAAGAAGATTGAACGTACGCAGTTCACGGAACTTTCGGAGACGAAGGTGATTACGGCGCGTGAATATTATGTGCCGGGCGATACCACGGAAGCGACTGCTTTTGCGGTGCTTGCGACTGTCGGGAATATGCCGAAAGACAACGTCATCAAACTTTTGAACGTGGACTTGAACAGTAGCCGTGCAGGGGCGCTCACATGCCTCAAGCGCATGGGCGCCAACGTGGAAACGGTGAGCCGTCGTGAAAAGTACGGTGACGTTTTTGGCGATGTGGAAATCAAGCCGTTCGCTTCGGGCAAGCGTTTGCAGGGCCGCCGCTTTAGTGAAGACGTGATTGCAACGGCGCTTGAAGAATACCCGCTGTTGGCGGTGGCGGCTTGCTACGCCGAAGGCGAGACGATTTTGCGAGTGCCTAAAGAAGTGCGTGTTGAAATGCGCCCCAAGAATGAAGTCTTGGCGGTGAACTTGCGCAAGACGGGTGCCGAAGTCGGCGTGTACGATGACGGTCTTGTGATTCGCGGGCTCGAGACGATTGTGAACGGTAGCGATTTTGATGCGGGTGAATCGGCGCAGATGGGGCTTGCCTTGAACGTGCTTTCGCTTGCGCTGCAGAACGATGAACCGGTCGAGAATATGGACAAGGTCGAGGCGGTGTTCCCAGGCGTTTATGAAAAAATGAAGAACGTGCTTGTGGCCGAAAACGCCGAGAAGAAGGAATAGAATGTTGTTGCCCGATTTGTCATTCCGACCAGAGCCTGTCCTGAGCAACAGTCGAAGGATGCCGGAATCGCCTTCTTGTCTAGCAAAGAAAACTAAGGATTCATAAATGAACAAGTCTTTTTGCAATATTGGAATTGTCGGATTCAAGGACAAAAGTGCCGATTTGGCATGTGCCTTGAAGCAAATTTCGGCATGGGCGCTCGAACATCCGCAAATCAAGTTTTGCGCGCTGGATTCCTTGAAGGAACTTGTAAAAAAGCCGATTCGCGTGGTGAAGGAATCCGCATTGCAGAAGACGGATTTGCTGATTGCTGTTGGCGGCGATGGCACTGTGCTTACTGCCGCGCATATTGCGCTTGGTCATAACATCCCGATTCTTGGCGTGAATGCCGGTCGCGTGGGATTCTTGGCGGAATCGCGCGTGGAAGGCTTGACCAAGACGCTTGACAGCTTGATTGCTGGCGATTTTTCGACTCGTGAACGCATGATGATCGAGGCTGCGGTTTATCATGGCAGAAAGTGCATTGCAAAGCAGACCGTGCTGAACGAAGTCCACGTGCGCGCGCACGCTCCGGAACGCATGGTAAACGTGAACGTGGCTTATAACGATACCTGCCTGACGGAATACTGGGCGGATTCAATTCTCGTTTCGACGCCGACGGGCTCGACTGCATACAACCTTGCTGCTGGTGGCCCGATTATCCATCCTTCGACGCCTGCGGTGGTGCTCACGCCTGTGGCGCCGAGCAGCCTCTCGGTGCGTCCGCTTGTGCTTTCGCTGACGGACAAAAAGTTGCGAATGGCTTCGGCGGTGAATTGCTCGCTTGATCTCGTTTTTGACGGGCGTATAGATTTTGAAATGAAACCGGATGAATATGTGATGTTGTCTGAAAGTAAGCTTGTGACAACGTTTATTCGTATGCGTCACACGGGATTTGTGGGCGCTCTTCGAGAAAAACTTGGCTGGACGGGTAAGCCGCGATCGGCTTAATGCTGCGGAGCATCTAGTTTTTTGATGCAACCCTGCTTTAAATCGCCCAACTCAAAATTGCAGAACTTGATGCGGACGAGACGCAAGACTTCGTAGCCGAGCTTCGCGAGCATGCGGCGAATTTCGCGATTCTTGCCTTCGTCTAAAGTAATTTCTAGCCAACAGTTCTTTTCGCCTGCGCTGTAGAGCTTGGCGCTGACGGCGTGCATGAATTCTTCGGGTTCACCAAAGACTCGTGGCGGAACGTTGAAACCTGCTTCCATTTGCGAAAGTTCTTCGGTGGTGGGGTGGCCGTTGACCTGAACGCGGTAGATTTTGGTATGCTGAATCCACTTTGTCATTCCGGCCGGAGCCTGTCCCGAGCGAAGTCGAGGGATGCCGGAATCTCGCGGGTTCAGCAATGCGTCTGCCCATTGAGTATCGTTTGTAAATAGCAGTAGCCCTTCGCTAGCGGCATCGAGCCTGCCAACGGGCGATATATGCGGCACAGCCTTGCCGGGGAACATCTTGGCGTATTGCTCGCGGAAAAGGTCCATCACGGTTGCACGCCCTTTCTCGTCGCTTGCCGTGGTCACGAAACCGCGAGGCTTGTTCATCATAAAGTAAACGAACTCGCTTGCTTTTACATGCTTTCCGTCAACGCAAATTTCATCATTTTCGCGGGCGGGAGTGTCCGGATCGCGGACGATTTTACCACGCAAAGAAACCCGGCCCTCGCGGACCAGGTTTTCTGCTTGACTTCTGCTGCAAAAACCGCGCTTAGAAATCACACGGGCAATGCCGTGAGCTTTGGCGCTAGGCGCGGGCTTCGCGCAGTCTCTTTCTCGGTTTACTTGCCGAGATATGCCTTGATGTTTTCGAGGCATTTCTTGTTCTGTGCTTCGGTACCGACGGTAATGCGGAGCACGTCACCCATAGCCGGCTGCGGACGGATGATGGTGCCCTTGGCCTGCAAGAACTTGAAGGCGTCCATCGGATCCTTGAATCCGCTGACGGCGATGAAGTTTGCGTGGCTGTCGACGTAGGCGAGGCCGAGTTCCTTGAAACCAGCCTTGAGCTGTTCGAGACCCTTCTTGTTGAGTTCGCGAACCTTGTTTACGTAATCCTGGTCGTCGATAGCGCCGATGGCAGCTGCCTGAGCGATGCTGTTCACGTTGAACGGTTCACGCACGCGGTTGATGAGGGCGACGATTTCCGGACGGGTGATGCAGTAGCCCACGCGGAGACCAGCGAGACCGTAGATCTTACTGAACGTACGGCAGCAGATGATGTTCTTGCCAGCGGCGATGCGGCTGTTGAAATCCGGGACGAGTTCCGGCGTGTCTTCGATAAATTCGGTGTAGGCTTCGTCCATCACGAGAACGCAAGTTTCCGGGAGGCTGTCGGCGAAGTCCAAAATTTCCTTGGCGGTGAGGTCAGAACCGGTCGGGTTGTTCGGGTTAGCGAGGAACACGATGCGGGTCTTTTCGTTCACGGCGTCGCGCATAGCCTTGAGGTTGTAGTTGTATCCCGGAGCAGGCATGTCAACTTCAACAATCTTGGCGTTCATGGCCATCGTGGCGAGCTTGTAAACAGCGAAGCTGTGGTTGCCCATGACGGCTTCCGTGCCGGGGCCGAGGAACACCTGGGCAATCATGTCCAAAAGTTCGTTACTGCCGTTACCCACAGCAATCTGGTCGCGGTTCACGCCGCGAAATTCAGCAATCTTTCCGATGAGGTCGTAAGAACCGCCATCTGGATAGAGGTTCACTTCTTCCAAAGCCTTGCGAGCTTCGGCCATGCCCTTCGGGCTCGGGCCAAACGGGTTTTCGTTGCTGGCGAGCTTGTCGATGTCTTTTGGGTCGAGACCGAATTCACGAGCGGTGTAGGCGATGGGTTTGCCGGTCACGTAGAGCGGCTGCTTTAAAATGTGCTGTTGAGCGAGCTGATTGATATCCATTTTTAGTTGTTGGTTTTTAGTCAATAGTTATTAGTTGATTGATGTTCTGAAAGGAATAATAGCATTTTTTTATATTCGGTTTGAAAATGAAGAACCTTTGTTGACCAAAGTTGAGTCAAGCCTTTGACAAATTGTCTAGAAAAATGCTTGGCGTAGTGGTTGCAATCTCGGCTCAAGATTATAGATTACACTAGGTGTAATTCTAAAAAGGGATTTTACATGTTTGTGGGATATTCTAAAACTCTTGCTGGGATGGCTTTTGCCCTCGGTATTTCTCTGTTCGGTACGCTCCATGCGGCTCCGGACCCCAATTTTCACATTTATATTGCCTATGGCCAGTCCAATATGGGCGGCACAGCAGATGCTCAAAGTGCAGATAAGGCGGAGCATCCGCGCTTCAAGATTTTTGCAACGCAAAAGTGCTCGGGCAAAGGTCGCAATACGTTGGGTGAGGTTTACCCGGCGGTGCCTTCGCTGTTTAACTGCGGCAATACGATTTCTATCGCGGACTGGTTTGGCCGTACGATGGCCGACAGCATGCCCGATGTGACTGTTGGCATTATTCCCGTTGCTGTGGGTGGTGCTAGCATTAAGTTGTTTGATAAAGACCAGTACGCTAGTTACCTTTCGACGGCGGAAGGGTGGCTCCAGAATTACGCTAAGGAATACGCTAGCGACGGTAACGTTTACAAGACGATTGTGGACATCGCCAAGAAAGCAAAAGAAGTCGGCGTTATTAAAGGTTTTATTTTCCACCAGGGTGAAACGGATGGAGGCTATTCGGATTGGCCGAAAATTGTGAAGAAAACTCGTGACGATATTTTGAAAGCGCTGGACATGAGTTCGGATACGGTGCCGTTTGTGGCGGGTGAACTTTTGCGCGATGGTTGCTGCTATTCTGACCGCGTTTCGAAACTCCCGAATACGATGGACAATACTTATTATGCGACTTCCGAGAATCTTGGCGGAAACGGGGTAGACCGCTACCATTTTAATCACGATGCCTATGTGACATTTGGTAAGCGCTATGCAGAACAAATGCTCAAAGCTGTTGTTCGTACTCCTGTGGAACCTGTGCCGCAACAGCCGTTCGGAAAGATTGTCGACGGAGAGGCCGTTGCTGGCGATGCTGCCGTGATACCTGGGAAAATTCAAGCCGAAAACTACGATATTACGGGAGTCGGGAACGGTAACAGTTCGTACAAGGATGACGATTCCGAAAACAAGGGCAATGCTTACCGCAACGATGGCGTAGATATCGAAGAAATCGCGGATGGCTACGCTGTGGGCTATACCATGGAAGGCGAATGGTTGGAATATTCCGTGAATGTCAAGAGAACTGAAACATACAAGATCAGGGCGCGGTACGCTTCGGGTTCTGAAACGTCGGGATTCCAGCTTTTGCTCGACGACAAGGAACTTGGTTCTGCTTTTGTTGCATCCAAGACGGGCGAGGATTGGAAAACCTACGAAACAGTCGATGTTGGGACCGTTGATTTGACCGAAGGTCCGCACGTTCTCAAGATTTTGATTACCGGAAATTATGTCAATATTGATTGGATTGAATTTGTAGGTGAATCTTTGCCTATTGCTCGTGGGCGCTTGCAAGCGAAGGCTGAACCGCGCAATTATATGGTCTTTGACCCGATGGGCGTTTGTGTTGGAACTGTTCGCGCGTTAAATGTAAACGATGCGATGCAACAAGCAAAAATGAAGGTCAAGGGAATGAAGAATTTGTATGTGAAAACGGTTGCTAGATGACAAGCATTTATACCGTCTAACCTAGCACGTCATTCTGAGCATCGCGAAGAATCCAGTGAATTTTTAGAATAGATAAAGGAGTGTGAGATGAAAAAGTGTTTTAACAAAGTCTTGGTAACGTTGTGTGCGTTTGCGGTTTGTGCATCTGCTGCGGTGGATCAGTGCAAGCCGATTGGCTGGGCAACTCGTTCGGGCCGTACTTCTACAGCGTTTGAAGTGACCGGTGGCGGAAATACCACTCCCATTATCGTAAAAACGTTCTCCGATTTGCAAAAGTACGCGAAGGATTCTTCTCCGCGTGTGATTTACATTGACGGTACGCTTGGCGATGGCTGGAGTGGAACGTCGGGCAGTCGCTTGAACATTACCGCTTCGAACAAGACGATTATCGGTCTTAAGCCGGGAACACTTTTGAAGGCTCCCATTCATATTACGAGCAAGGCATCGAACATCATTGTTCGTAATATCGTGATTCAAGGGCCGGGCAGTAATGCAGACCAGGCATGGGATAACCTCACGATTGAAGGCGAATCGAAGAATATCTGGATTGACCATTGCGAATTTTGGGATGGTCAAGATGGCAACGCTGACGTGGTGAAAGGTTCTGATAACGTAACGTTTACGTGGTGTATATTCGGTTATAAGAAAAAGAGTACGCACAACCTCTCGAACCTCATTGGAAGTTCAGATAATGAACCTGTAAGTGAAGGCAAGTTGAACGTGACTTATATGTTCAACTGGTGGAAGGCTGCAAACCAGCGCAAACCGCGTTGCCGTTACGGAAATGTGCATATGGTAAACAACCTTTTAACGGGAGATGCTAGCATTACGAACGGCACGGACGTGCTTGGTGTTTCGGCAGGTCACATGTGCAAAGTGCGCACCGAAAGGAATGTGTTCATCAACGAATCGAATCCGATTTATACGGGTAACGCCAATGGAACGGGCGTAAATGAAGTTATAGACAACATTTTCACGAATTGCTCCGGCAATACAAAGGGAACGGGAACATCTTTCACGCCGCCGTATGAATACACGAGCTTTATGCTCAAGGCAAGTGAAGTCGAGGCTGCGGTGAAAGCGAATGCGGGTGCAACGCTCAAAAGCCCGACAGAATGTGATGCGAATTATGTGGAACCGGAGCCGCCGACACCCGATAAGCAATATCAGGCCGAAAAAGGCGTGATTACAGGTGGCGTTTCGGAAAGTAGCAATGGCGGTTATCATGGTGACGGTTACGTGAATTTTGATAAGGGCGGAGATGTTGTTGTAAATGTGAAAGTCGATACCGCAGGTCAATACAAATTCGATGTCGATTTTGCAAATGGCTCGAGTGAAGCGCGTTCGTTGACGGTGAGCGCGGGTTTGGATACTGCAACAACATCTTTCAAGGCAACTGGTGGCTGGACTGTCTGGGAAACGGCTGAAGTCTTGATTAGCCTTGCTGCAGGCGAAAATGCCGTGAAATTTGCAACTGTTGTCGGTAATGACGGCCCGAACATCGATCAGTTCGATGTGACGCTTGTGAAGGCTGCGGAAAAAGATACGACGAAGGATAATCCTACATCGATTCACTTTGCAAATTTGCGTTCGACGGCTGCAAAGGTTGTGCCAAGCGCCTATCGCGTTAGCATTTTCGATACGAAGGGCTCGCTGGTGCGCCGCATGGACGTTGAATCTGCGAAAGTCGGCGATGTCGCATGGATGACCCGCGGACTGCCAGCTGGCTTGTATGTGATGCAGCTGAAGAGCGCAAATACGGAACGCCGCAAGTTTATTGCAGTGAAGTAGAAATGGGGGTGCCGCGCTGGAATGCATGACCGCTTATGCAAATACATTTGAATCAATGATTCTTTTCAAAGAATTTTTTGTTTCTTTGTATTTTGTGTTGTCAAAAATAAAAAGAACATCGAAATACGGGGTCGTTTCCGTCGAGCCATACGGTTCGCGGGTGGGCGATGGCACTCTTGCTTGCCGAAATTAACCCCGCTGCTCAAGATGCATTGCTGAAGTTCGGCTACGAGTGGGGGCAAAGCCGCGTGATAGCTGGCTTCCATTGGCAAAGCGATGTAGATGCTTCAAAGTTGATAATTTCAGGATGCTATGCACGCTTGCATGCAGATGATTCTTTCAATGCTGATATGCGCAAGGCCCGTGCGGAATTTAAGAGACTTGTTGCTAAGAAAAGATGAATGACAATTTTGTGGTTTAGAATTTCTTGATTATGTAAAATTTTATTGCACCCCTAGCCAGATATTTTAATATTAGGTACATTAATGCATGACGTGTTTCTCTGTCGAATGGAGAAATGCGTTTTTTTTATTCTGAAATTTTGGAATAAGGGAACGCCTCTAAAATCTAACAGCCGTAAAATGCGGCAAAATGGAGGCTGAAATGAAATCTAGAGAAATTAAGAAAAGAAAAACTGATAGCGAAAACTATATCGCTGATTTGCGGTCTATTGTTTCGATTGCTCGAAAAATGAGTTTTCGTGCAGCAAACTTGATGCAGGTGGCTTGTAACTGGCTACTAGGTTGGCGAATCGTGGAGCAAGAACAGCAAGGTAAAGCTAGGGCGGATTATGGGAAACGAATTATTGAAGAAGCTTCAGCTTCGTTAACCGAAAATTTTGGTAATGGTTTTTCTGAGACGCAACTTAGGAATTTTAGAAAATTTTATTGTTTGTTTAAATTTCTGCAAATTCAGCAGGCATTGCCTGCTGAATTTAAAAAAGAAATAGTAAAGATTCAGCAGGCTTTGCCTGCTAAATCCGTAAAATTAGGAAAAATGGAATCGCATGTTGCTGAATCTTCAATGATAGAACAGCCTTTGCTTCCTCAATTATCTTGGAGCCATTACGAAAGTCTGATGCGTGTGCCTGACCTTGATGCTCGTCAGTGGTATATGCAGGAAGCGGCTGCAGAACAATGGGATTATCGCACTTTAAAACGCAATATTGCCTCGCAATATTACTATCGCTTGATGCAAACACCGAAGGCTAAGAGAGTACTTGTTGTCAGGGAAATGAAGACTTTGACAGCCGATTATCAGAAAGATAGTTCTGAGTTTATTAAGAATCCATTGATTGTTGAGTTCTTGGGACTCAATCAGGATGCTGCATTGACTGAATCAACCCTGGAAAGTACAATTTTGAACCACTTACAGAAATTCCTAATGGAAATGGGGAAGGGATATGCCTTTGTTGGGCGCCAGCAGCATATCCATACAGACGAAGATGACTATTATATTGATTTGATATTCTATAACTACATTTTAAAGTGCTTTGTCTTGATTGACCTGAAAACCACAAAAATCTCGTACGAAGATGTTGGTCAAATGGATATGTATCTCAGGCTATATGACACCTATAAAAGGAATACGGGGGATAACCCGACTGTCGGTGTGATTCTTTGTTCAGAAACCAATGCTGATGTGGCAAGATTTTCAACGCTTGCAACAAATAAGCGTATGTACGCTGCCAAGTATTTGACATATTTGCCATCTAAGGAAGAACTTGCTCGTGAAATAGAAATGCAGAAGGTTCTCTATGAACACGAGCATTCAGAAAAAAAGGTAGAAACTGAAGGATAATCTCTTGATTTTACGCTTAGTTTAAATCTTCTTTAAAAACTCGACAAGTTCGCGGTTGAGCGAGTTGTTGAGCGTATCGGCTTCTTGGACGGTGTGCTGCTCGTTGCCTTCGAAGTCGTGAGCGCGTTCTCCGCAAATGTCCACGCCGAGAATTTTACGACCTGTTACAAGGGCTGTGATGCAATCTTTGAGGGCGTCAAGTGTAAGCGAGCCTTGGTCCCAGTTTGTTGCTGCATAGGAGGGCGAGAGTGCGTCCTTGTCGATGGAAATGTAGAGGCTGGACGAGAGACGAGAGATGAAAGACGAAAAATGATAGTCTTTTGGAATTGCTATGGCTGAATCACTACTTGTCATTCCCGCGGATGCGGGAATCTCCTTTAAAATGTCGCTTTCAGTGACAAATGTAACTTTGTCTAAAATACTCGCTTCTCCGGATTGCGATTGTTCTTCGCGGACCGTTTCGACGAGTTCGTCTTTGACTCCGATGATGATTGCGTTTTGAATAAACTTGTTATTGTCGATAACTTCTTTGACCCAGCCACCACAGCTTAAAATTCCGCCAAAGCGGGGCGGCTGCATGTCTGGATGGTGGTCGAATACGATGAGCGTGAATGGTTCCTGAACTCTGTCGGTCCAAATCTTGCTCATGTAGTGGTAATTGCCGTTATCAAAGAAGTGGATTGCGGGTACGTGTGCGGAATTGTCGTGGCTTTGGGCGTTGTCAATCAGGTTGTTGATTTCTTTGATGGCGTCATCGTCACAGTAGCAGTCGGTTCCTACGATTTTGGTGCAGTCGAGCCAGTGTACGTCCTTGCTTGTTTCTGCGGCGGCGCGCAGTTCTTGCATAAAGGGTTGCTCGGCATAAACGCCCGTGAAATCCTGAACTGTGATAATCATAGTTTAATAATAGTTAAAAATCTGCTACCTTGGGCAAAAAAGGCTATGCCTGCTCGGTGGCTGGCATGACAGGGCGTGGTTTGAAAAATAGCGTGTTTTGAATTTTTCTTGTTGTTGATTTTCTTTGAGTTTTTGATTATTTTAGGGAGGTAAAGGAGTTTTTATGCAAGAAGAATTGAAGAATATTACGGATGAAGACAAACGTTTTATGCAAATGGCGATTCAATTGTCTGTAGATAACGTTGACGAAGGTGGTGGCCCGTTTGGAGCCGTAATTGTCAAGGATGGTGAAGTTGTGGCTACGGGTACAAACCATGTGGTTCCGAATAACGACCCGACTGCTCATGCCGAAGTCACTGCAATTCGAAATGCTTGCGCAAAACTCGGAACGTTCAGCTTGGAAGGCTGTACGGTTTATACAAGTTGTGAACCTTGCCCGATGTGCCTGAGCGCTCTGTACTGGGCTCGTGTCAAGCGCATTTGCTACGCTAATACAAAAGCCGATGCCGCCGCAATTGAATTCGATGATTCCTTTATTTATGATCAACTCGATTTGCCGTACGAAAAACGAGCCATCAAGTGTGACCATTTTATGCGGAACGATGCGCTCGTCGCATTCAAAAAATGGGCGACAAGGACGGACAAAACCTGCTATTGATTTTGATGCCGCTTATTTAAACCGTTTGCAGAAATTGCAATTTTGACAGAAGGGATGGCGTAGTTCGTGCTGCGCAAATCCTTCGCGGATGTTGTGAGCTAGCGGACCTTCTAAAATTTCGGCAAGGCTTTGTTCACCAATGTGGCCGAGTGTAATTTGTCCGCTATGATCGAGGCAACAGGCGACAACGCGACCGTCGTGGAGAATTGCCACATGCGTATCGAGCGCGCGACATGTGCCAACAGGATGATGAGGCCCTTCGGCAGGCTTAGGGACCTTGCTTGATCTTTCGTCTGGCTTAGGCCATTCAAATCTTGTGTCTTCGTGCAGGTAGAGGCGACCGGTGATATTGAAACTTTTGTGGCGGCAGCAGAAATGCCCTGGTGTGACTTCGACACCGAATGTCTCGTGGATGCGCTTTAGCATGTAGCTGTTCCACGGCGTGACTTCGTCTGCGCCGACGTTCCACAAGCGTAAATTGATGTAGAGGTCGGGGCGCTCGACAATCGCGAGACTACAAAAATCTAGGACGTTTTGCAAATAACGCTCAGCACTTTCGCGGGGGAGCTCGGCGTAGGCGTGTGTTGAAAAGTTGACTTGGCGAACAGCGGGGCTTGTGAGAATTTGGCGGCCAGTGCGCTCAATGGTGGTTCCGTTTGTCGTGAGCGTGAGCTTTAATGGTGTTTGTTCTAGCTTTTTGAGGTAATGTGCAAAGCCGGGGTGGAGTGTGGGCTCCCCGAGAACGTGAAAGTAGACGTTGGTGGCTCCGATTTCTTGAGCGCTAGCGATGCAATCCTCGAACATCTTGGAGTTCATGAACGCGCGATTTGCGGAAATCGACGAATTGTTTGCCGCAAATCTGTTGTCTGCAGTATTCGCGTTACTTGCGGTGGTTCCGCATGGGCAAAAGCTGCAATTCAGATTGCAAACGTTCGTGATTTCGATGTAGACGCTGTTCACAATCATCCCCTCATCTCGATAATTGCTTGTTGATATTCGCTGAGTTTGCCTGCTTTTTTGATTTTCTTGAATATCTTCTTGGAAATGCTGGGCTCGAGATATTCCCAGAAACTTTGGACGTGCGAGAGAATTTGGCTATCGCCTTGATACGTTTTGCAAGCGTTGTCGAAAATCGCTTGATGCATTTGAAAAAGTTTGTTTGTGAAATCTGTTTCACTTATGGCACAATTTTTGCGAACATCTTGAACATCCTGAACATCGGCATTTTCGCGTTGTACTTTGTATTCAGCAGCTAGGCTAGGGCGGGCGAGCAACCCGCGGCCAATCATCACACCGGCGAGTTTCGGGTAGCGTCGTTCCATTTCGCAAATTTGCGAAACTGTTGTAATGTCGCCGTTGTAAACGAGCGGATGGCGGCTTTCCTCATAAAATTTTTCAAATGATTTAAAATCAATTGCGCCTTTGTATTGCTGCTTGCCGAGTCGCGGGTGGAGCGTAATTTGTGTAAGCGGAGCTTCGTTTAGAATTGGGAGGAGCGCAAATGCTTCGCTAGGGGATTCTTGCCCGAGACGCATCTTCACGGAAAATTTTATCGGCGCAGTTTTTTTTGCATTTGCCTGCGCTGTTTCGTTTGTGGTGCTGGATAATTTCGCAATTTCGTCCATGATTTGTTGGACGGCTTGCACATCGCTTAAAATACCTGCACCACGATGGCGGTTGACTTGCATCGGGAAGGGGCATCCCATGTTGAAGTCGATTTCCGTGTAGCCTTTAGCGATTAGTACGTCTGCGAGAATTTTAAATTCGCTTACGCTGTTCGCGATGATTTGCGGAATCTCGCGCGCATTTAGATCTCGCAAGTCCTTTTCGCGCGGTTTCCAGTTTTCGATTCGCAAGAATGGAGCGTAATAAGCATCAACACCGCCAAAGATTTCAGCGTGGGCTTTTCGATAAATGCCCGTCGTGTAACCTTGTAGCGGTGCGAATAGAACTTTCATCATGGCTTATATCAGATTTATTGCTGAAGGCTCGTTTTGAGTGCAAAAAGTACGTCATGCGGGCGGGGCCCCAGCTCAGAGTTGCGAAGGCCGCACGGGCCCCTCCCTGCACCCTCCCCATCCTTGGCCGACGCTTCCATTTTCTCGACGAATGTCATTATATCCCTAAATTATTTAATTGATTATGTCGCTTATAACCATAAAAACATGTTTCTGAATAATTTAAGTGTAATGTTTCTGGTCGATTGTTGTTGTTCAATTTTATTTTCCGAGGGCTTTCTTCAATGCTCTAATTGCATTACCGCGATGGCTGATGACTTTCTTTTCTTCAAGTTCCATCTGCGCGAACGTTCTGGTTTCACCATCCGGGACAAAAAGCGGATCGTAGCCAAAGCCCATGTCGCCAACGGGTGCATGGTTGATTTCGCCGCGGCATTCGCCTTCGAAAATAATCGGCTTGCTGATGACAAATTCACCATTTTCGTTCTTGGTCACGGTCTGGTACGAAAGTGCGCAGAAGTAACGAGCCTTGCGGTCTTCGATGCCTTCGAGCTTTTGCATCAACTTGACGTTGTTGGCTTCGTCATCACCATGCTTGCCGCAGTAGCGGGCGCTGTAAATGCCCGGTTCGCCGTTCAGTGCGAAAACTTCAAGACCAGAGTCGTCGGCGAGAACTGTTGCTTCGATGTTGCGCTTGGCGAGCCATTGAGCCGTTGTGTTCGACTTGATGATGGCGTTTTCGGCAAAGGTATTGCCGTCTTCGATAATGTCTTCGTCGAAACCGATATCTTTTAAAGTCTTGAATTCGTAATGGTCGGTTCCCAAAATGTGGGCGAAGTCTCTAATTTTTCCGGCACTACCGGTTGCGATAACAAATAAACGTTTCATATTAATCTAATAACTACTGACTATTGACTAATAACTAATTAGTAATGTTCCGGTTTCAAAACAATCAAAATGGCATCGACAATGACTCCAACGCCAAATAGTCCTGCGGTGCAAAGCCACAAGATTCCGGTCCAAATTTTACCTTCGTAAAAACGGTGCATGCCCAGGTATCCGAGCAGAATACAGAGGGCGAGAGCAATCCACTTATTGTGTTCACCTGTAGACGGCATAAAGACTCCTTGTTTTTTTATGATATATAATTTAGAAAATATGGGGATTACAAGACCGCAAAATTTTTTTCGAAGTCAATCCATTTGCGTTGCAAAAAGATCAATTAGCCAATAGCAGAAAATCAACAAATAACTAACGACTAGTAACTAGTAACAAGTAACTATTGACTAACATCCAATAACTAATAGCTAAACATTTATTATAATTCCTTACGTGAAAATGAAAAAAATATCTACATCCGTTCTTTGCTTTGCTGGGCTTTCGGCCGGCATGCTCCTTGCGGCCTCTTGTGCTGCACCGTCTGTCAATCCTTCTGTGCAGGCTGCTGAATCTGTAGCCCCGGCAGTACACATTCCGACTTATGCGGCTCCAGTAACCGTATTCGAAATGCGTGTGCTCGACAGGGATAAACAGGTACGCGTCGTCGAAAAGCCGACACTTGCGGCTCTTGATTTCGCGGCGTATTTTTCGAACCCTATCCGCATGGCGGGTATGGATGAAAAACCTGAAAATTACACGGGCAAGAACGCGAATGCAAAACTTGCTGATTATCCGTTCCCTATGCTCGATTCAATTTCGGAATACGAGCCTGAGGCTGTCGCGGGTGTAGCTCCGATTGCATGGGAACCGTTTGCAAAGATTCTCTATGCGCAAACGGGGGATGACTCGCTTGCAAAGTCCTTGAACGAAGTCGAAGCGGTTAAATGGGATGAGCCCGATGTGTTCCGTGCATTCCAGACGGTGAGCCGTTTGTGGGGCGTGCCCGGAACGGGTGATAATCAGGGTAAGATTGAATGGTGGGTCGAAGTGATGCCTGCTGTTTGGACTGGCCGCGCTCCGTTCTACGGAAAACTCAAGTTCGTTTCGGGTGGCGAATCGGCTGAGGTCTTGAATTATTACATGACTGCCGAAATGAATAGCGAGGAAGCGATGAACTGGGCTCGCACGCTTTCATCGTATTGGTACCCGACTTTGAATACCGATTTAGAACAACATACTCCAGGCGCTATTTGGGAAAATTCCCGTGCAAATCGTCCATTTGCCGTGATGCGCGGTAACCCGATGGGTAGCCCGATGTGGGTTGCTTTTGAAGTGCCTGCATTCCGCTTGACGGATGAACAGTTGCGTGCTGCCGCTGTTGCAGATTCTTTGGCTGCTGCAGGTGAAGTTGTACCTGTAAACCGTACGCTTGATACGAGTTCCTATGCCCGATTGGAAACGCTTGCATCGCTTGAAAATAGTTGCCCTGCAACGCCTGCAACCAAGAAGTTCCGCGAAGCGTTAAAGAAAAAACTCGCAAAACTCCCGAAGGAACAGAATGCCTGGTCTGACAACGGCATGCTTTGGTTCCGCCGTAATGCAAACTACCTCGTTGCGGATAAAATTAGCGGTCAGGATAGTCTCCACAATCCGCTGCCGCGAATGATTGAACTCAAGCAGTATCTGGATTCGATGAACGTTCAGCTCTTGGTCGTGCCGATTCCGGTGAAAGAAGAAATTTATGCGGATAAACTTATTAAGGGAACTCCTGCCGACTTGTGCGTAAACGTTAATGGTCGCGAATTTATTCGTGAATTGCTCGCTGCAGGGATTGATGTGCTTGACCTTTACCCGTTATTGATGGTTGCACGCATGGGCGATGAACCGCCTCATTACAGCTACCAGCGTTACGATACGCACTGGGCATTGCCGGGTATGCTTGCCGCGATGGAGCTGCTTGCAACTCGCGTGACGCAGTACAGCTGGTATGCTGATGCGAACCCGCAACCGGGTAGCCTTGTGATGAAGGATACGGTGGTGCTCCGCGAAGGCGATTTGGTCGCTCACTTGGCTGATAAGGAAAAGTCTAAATATCCGGCTGACACTCTTGCTGGAATGAAAATCTACAAGGGCGACAAGCCGTACAAGGGCGGCAAAAATGCACCGATTCTTTTGATGGGCGATTCGTTCACGGGCGTGTTTGAATCTGTGGACCAGAAGAGCGGTGGCCCGGGTTCCTTGCTTGCGTATGCAACAGGGCTCGATGTGCAAGTGCTTACGAGCTGGGGCGGCGGCCCTGGTGTCCGTGCCCGCTTAAAGAAAATGAAGAAGGACATGCTAAGCAAGCGACTCGTGATTTACATGATGACTGCTCGCGACTTCTGGCAAAGCCCGATGGAATGGGACGGACTGTAGCGTCTTCGGCGCATTTATGCTCGCGCGTTTCTTCTGGCTTTTGTTCCTTGCGGCGTTCGTGATTGCGCTTTCGCTTCTGCTTTGGAGCGGACGTTTCGATAAAATGAGCTATCGCGAAATGGCGTGCGTTTTCGAAGAGCGTGCGCCTTCTTGCTTGGATTCCGTCAGTGATTGGAGTAAGGGCCTTGCATTTTTTGATAGCAGTGTTGCCGCTTCCCGCGATACGTTGGGTTCCCTCAAAAAATTGCTATGGGAGTTCTGGAATATCGAATTTGCAGGGGCGGGCGAGGCTGCTATTGCAAAAGAGTCTGTGCTCCCGCTTCGCGTTCTCGAAAATCGAAAATCCGGTTGCATGGGGCTTTCGTGGCTTGCGCTCATGGTGGCGGAATCGCGCGGCTTGCGTCTCGACGCCATTCTCCTCCCGGGGCATGTTTTTTTACGCTATCGTTTTGCGGATAGTTCGGTGAATTTGGAACCGAATCGCCGAGGGTATTCGTACACAGATGCGGAATACCGCGAAAAATACAAAGATGGGCGATGGACCGGTCTTGAATTTAAACCGCTCGAAGCGCGACAGTTCGTAGGTCTTGCTGCTTTTGATATCGGCAATCTGTACCTCGAAACAGACATTCCGCGTGCGCTTACGTGGTACCGCATGGCAGAAGAATTTTTCCCCGAATATCCTGGAATTGATGCAAATCAAACTATAGCGAAAAATAGATTGCCAAATCCATTTTGATTACTTATTTTAATTGATGAAAGGCTGTTTTTAAGGGGAAAACGGCTAGAGAACGAGTGGTTTGGGTTAGCCTAAAAAGCTATTTTTAAGGAGAAAATGTCTAAGTATTTTGCACATCCTTTTTTCCTTGAAAAGGTACTTTTTTTAGTACCGTTTTTGCTCGTTCTTGCTGGTTGTGACACTTTTTATGGTGATCACGTTTGGCTCAATGCTCCTGTAGAAAATGATAATGTCCATGACGGATTGATTGTTATCAAAGCCTCGAAGGTCAGAAATTCGAGCGGCGGAACGCTTTCGTATTTGGGCACGTATGCTTCGGCTGCAAAGGCGAGTGAACGCCCGCAGTTGCGTGCTGCTTTGAATTATGATTTTTCCATGGGCATGCACGAGGTTACTTGTGCCGAGTTTAAGTCTATTATGGGGACTACTTTTGATGAACGTTGCAATGGCGAGAATTCAGATTTGTTGCCTGTGACAAAAGTGACCTATTACGATGCTGTGCTGTTTTCGAACGAACGTAGCAAGCGCGAAGGCTACGATACCGCTTACACTTACTCCTCGACTGCTTTTGATGCCAACGGAAATTGTATCTCAATGGAAGGGCTTGTTTTTCATCCCGAAGTGGATGCTTATCGTTTGCCGACCGAAGCGGAATGGTTGATGGCTGCCGATCGTGACTGGAACCCCTCCGGTGAATGGAATGCCCAGAATTCTGGGTTTGAACCGCAAAAAGTATGCTCGTACCCACGCCTTCGTGGAGATTTCTGCGATATGGGCGGAAACGTAAAGGAATGGGTTTCTGATTGGCTTGGCTATTTCAAGGATACGACGATTACGAATTACGTGGGTGGCCCTGATGGCGGCGTTCTTGGCGAACGTGTTATTAAGGGCGGGAGCTACCGCAATGAACCGTCGGCAATAAAACTCTACAATCGCGGTGATGTTTATATCGTGACGTCGGCTGCAAAGTCGGAGTACTTGGGTTTCCGTATTGCGTTTGGAAAAATTGCGAATGCGGTGTGGATGGGGCGCGACGGCAAGGCACGTGATAGCCGAATCATCCCGATGGCAAGTGCAACACTTATCAAGGATAATCTGGGAACGTATCGCTCAAAGCTCGTGTTTCGTAATGATGTGACTGGAAACTTGGCTTTTGTTGATTACGTTAACGGCACGCTTTCGGTTACTGAAATTTCTGATACGATTGATTCTTACCATCCCGATATTTCTCCGGATGGAAGGCTTGTCGTGTTCTGCACGGGAATGGAAGGCGTTTCGGGAAAATCGGAGGCTTATATCCGTGCGCTTTCGACAGTTTATGCAAAGCCTTTGAAAGTCAATGTGAAAGGGAATGTTTCTATCCCGCGTTGGCGAGTGCTTGAAAATGGCGATACGGTGATTGTCTATGTGTCCGATGCCGGAAACAATAAGGATGAATCATCGTTCAAGTCGAAGAGTACTTGGCAGGTGAAGTATGCCAATGGTCGTTTCGGAACTCCGCAAAAACTTTTTGATGGCGCGTACCATGGCGGGATTTCTGGCGATAATAAACTTGCTGTGACGGGCGCGCGGTTGCTGCGTGCGCGTATTGCTGGTGCAAATGGAACGCTTGCGAATGGCCGCGATACGGTGTGGTATAACGGGGAACAGGCTTGCAATGTGTCGCTTGCCAATGATGGAACCAAGCGCGTCTCGTTCCTCGATTTTGGCGGTAAGACCGGTGCCGATTTTGTGGGGGAAAGTTATGGAACTCATGAGCGTTTGTTGATTGCCGATAGCACTGGTAAACTGATTAAGGCGATTGCCGCTCCGGTTGGCTATAGCTTTGACCATGCGGAATGGGTTTTGAATTATACAAGTCCGGAGCCTAATGGCGGCTTTATCGTCGCAACGCTTACGAATGCCAATGGTGCCCATGCAAAAGTGGTCCTTATAAATGTGGGCGATGGAATCGTGACTGATTTGGTGGAGGGCGATGAACTTTGGCACCCGAGTGTCTGGAGCCAAAAGGTTTATGTTCCCGAAAAGAGTAAACTTGATCCTGATAGTGCAGGCGTTTATTTGCGCCCTTCGGACAAGTGGGAATCTGTTATCATGCGCTACAAGATGAATCTTCTTTGGAAGTATCGCGATTCTGCGAACGTGGTTATCTTGGGCTCGTCTCGACCGATGTTTGGCGTAACGCCTTCGCTGTTTGACAAGCGATTCTTTGCCGTGAATTTTGGACAAACGCCCAATTCCATTTACATGTCCCGAGATTTCCTGGACCGCTATATTTTGAAGCACATGAAGAATCTCAAGTATATTGTTGTTTCGCTTGATATTGATTTTTGGCATAAAGTAGATGGCCCCGATGGTGATAACTTCTTCTATACGGATTTCTTGAATTATCCAGGCTATATCTATGATGCAAATCATGATTACTGGAGCGATGGCTATCCGGAAGGCTTGTTGGAATATACCGAAAGCGCTGTGGGCTCGTCGGATGAAAGCCATTACATGAAAGATCGTGGCCGCTATGCGAATGCGATTTGCCATTCGTGGCGTGATGAACCTGAAATTGAACAGGATAGCAGCTATCTCGATGAACATAGGAATTTGATTGACGATAGCAAGGCTGCTCTTGTATCCATTATCAAGGCTGCTGCAAAGAAAAATATCCGTGTTGTGGGCCTTATATTCCCGCAGAGCCCGGGCTATGCGAAAACGGGCGCGTTTGGCCGCTATGGTTTACGCCGCAGTTCTGCAAAAAAGTTGATTAGCGAACTCGAATCGCTGAATAAAGAATACCCGAATTTTGTTGTGATGGATGAAAATAAAATGGGTGAACATGATTACACGAACTTAATGGCTGTAGATGAAGACCATTTGTGCTATGGCGGTAGTGTCATGTTGACTTCTCGGCTGAATAACCTGTTGTTGTCCTGGGAGAATAAAAAATGAGGTACTTTAGTTTTTTCATGTTCATTTTTGCACTGTTAAGCGCATGTAGCGATAACAGTGGTTCTCCTGTGAACGATGAACCTGAAAAAAATATTGTGCCAATCAAAGGTTTTGTCTTTGTCGATGCTCATGGGCAATCCACATTCTTGGGAACAGATGTGAGTGGAGCCCGTCAGAGCGATATGCCTCAGATGGAATCATTTTTTACGTATGACTTTTACATTGGTGAACACGAAGTCACTTGCGGTGAATATAATGCCTTGCGTAAGGATGCTGCTGCCAAGTGCGAAGGCTTGTATGGCGATAAAAGCCCGATAACGAATGTAACATTCTACGATGCGGTTCTTTATGCCAATGCCAAAAGCAAACAGGATTTACTCGATACCGTTTATACGTACACCAGTGCCTCTTTTGACGCCTCGGGTAGTTGTGACAACTTAACGGGCCTAGTATTCCATGAAAATGTAAAGGGATACCGCTTGCCGACCGAAGCCGAATGGGTTTATGTGGCAAGTCAAGGCTGGAATCCTGAAAAGGGTTGGAATAGCATCAATTCTGAATACAAGTTCCACGACGTGGGTACATCTCCTGCAAATGAAATTGGCGTTTATGACATGGCGGGGAATGTCCTGGAATGGGTCAATGACTGGCTCACGTATTTTAAGAAGGAACCTGTAACGAATTTTGTCGGTGGAGCCGATGAAGGTAGCCTTGGTGAACGTGTCGTGAAAGGTGGAAGTTATAGGAACGAACCGTCTGTGACGAACTTGTATAGCCGTGGCGATGTTTATACGGTCATATCTTCGACAAAGGGCGATTATCTCGGCTTTAGACTTGCATTGGGAGCAATTCCCAATCCGACTTGGCTCGATGAAAACGGCTCTGTTAAGGAATCCGTTGTAAAATCGCAAGTGGCTATTTTTGAAATGAAGCGAATTACGGGAACATTTGAATCGAAACTTGTGTTCCGTAATGACCTTGCAAGTAACTTGTCCTTTATTGATTTTGGAAGTGGTGTTATTTCTGTTGTCGAAATTGACGATACGCAGAAAGCTTACCACCCGGATGTTTCACCGGATGGAAAACGCGTTGCTTACAGCACGGGCGTCGAAGGCATGAATGGACCGTCGAGTGTATATGTGCGAAACCTTGATGCTAAAGGTTCTGACTTGGTCAAGTTGGAAGTTGAAAATGCGGCCATTCCGCGTTGGACTCTTTTAGAAAATGGCGATACGGCAATCGTTTATGTGTCGAGTGCTGCAAATAATAAGGATGATGCCACTTTTGCAACAATGAGCACTTGGAAGGTCCCGTTCAATAATGGAAAATTCGGAAAGCCCCAAAAGCTGTTTGATGGAGCCTATCACGGTGGCGTGAGTTTGACAAAGCAAATTGCGGTTTCTGGTGCTAGGCTTTTGCGTGCGCGTGTTGCCCCGAGAGGAAAGACTGTGTTCAATGGAATTGATACGGTTTGGTATGGCGGCGAACAGGCTTGCAATGTGTCTCTTGCAAACGATGGTAGCGATAGAACCGTGTTTCTCGATTTTGGCGGCAAGACGGGTGCTGAATTTGTCGGTCAGTCTTATCGCACACATGAACGTCTCCTCGTTGCCGATGTAAAGGGCAACCTTATTCAGAGTGTTGCTGCCCCGAAAGGCTATACGTTTGATCATACGGAATGGGTCTTGGGCGGTACAAACTATGTTGTCGCGACACTTGCAAATGCGAGTGGCGCTCATGAAAAGATTGTGTTGATTAACTTGTCTGACAATTCTGTAAAAACGCTTGTCGAGGGCGAAGAACTTTGGCATCCGTGCTTGTGGCATTCCAAAAACAATTACAGCAGCGAAGAACTTGATACAGATAGTGCTGGCGTTTATTATTTGTCGAGCGCTTATTACAGTGCCTTGGAACTTCGTGTGAAAATGCAGCGTTTCTGGGAAGAACGTGATAGCATTACCGCTGTTGCTCTTGGTTCTTCGCGTACAATGTTTGCCTTGCATGACAAAAGCATCAAGTCGCATCACATGTTGAATATGGCTTATTCTGCAGGGCAGATGACAGGAATGTCTTACCTGTTTATCCATTATGTATTGAACCATCTCAAGAATTTAAAAGTTCTCGTTCTTGAAATGTCTCCAGACTTCTTGTGGTATGATGGTTTTTCGACTTGGATCAATGTTATTTACAATAAAGTGCCTGGATTCAAGTACGATGAAAATCATGAATTCTGGGTCAACGGTTTGCCGGAACATTTTGTCGATGCCGTGAAGGTGACTCCGCGTCCTGAAACGGCACTCCAACATCCCTATACGCTAGAAGACTTCTTGCTGCCGGATAATAGTTGGGGATTCCCTGTATTCCTGAAGGATTCTACGGATTCGCCAAAGAATTCACCGGTCTTTGAAGAAAATTACCTGTACTTTAAGTATGTCATCAAGGTTGCACGTACATTGGGAATAAAGGTTGTTGTGACTGTATATCCGCAACATCCGGGCTACGCCGAAACTGGGTCGTTTGGCGTTTATGGCCCCAAACGCAGCTATGCCATGGACATTATTGATTCTGTAAAGGCAATGGATGTCATTTTGTTTGATGAAAATAAATTTGGCGCGCACGATTACACGGATGAAATGGCGTATAACGTCGATCATTTGAGTACGTTGGGCGCAAAACAATTTACAAGAAGGCTAGATTCATTATTGTCTGAATTAAAATTAGATAAGTAAATATTTTAGCAAGGGGAGCAAGTATGAGATGTTTTCTTATTCTTTTAATTGCGTTTTTATGCGCATGTACTGAATCCAATCATGCATCTTGGCAAGATGGGCCGGATGTAAATATTGCGGTAGATTCCCTATCTGGAATGTTGCGCATTTCAAGTAAGGGTGCTGTTCGCTTGGGAACGAATGATGCTTCCGCAAAATCGAATGAACGCCCGCAAATGAGGGTCGAATTGGACTACGATTTTTCGATAGGCCGTTATGAAGTCCGTTGTGATGAATTTAATGCTTTGATGAAGCCCGCAATTGGCCTTACCTTGAAATGCCTTTATGGGAAAAATCCTGCGACGGATTTGACTTACTACGATGCGGTGCTTTTTGCAAATGAACGCAGCAAGTCCGAAGGATTCGATACGGCCTACACTTATGCCAATGCGCAATTCGATGCAGAAAATCATTGCACCAATTTGGAAGGCTTTGTTTTCCACCCCGAAAAGAAAGCTTACCGTTTGCCGACCGAAGCTGAATGGGTGCTAGTTGCTGGCGCAAACTGGAATACGGCGGAAGGCTGGGTTGCTGAAAATTCGGATTACCAACTCCATGAAGTCTGTTCCCGAACGAATAATACGGCAAGAGTTTGTGATATGATTGGAAATGCAATGGAGTGGGTGAATGATTGGAATGGAAATTTCCGTGATACCGTTTTGACGAATTATGTTGGCGCTCCTGATGGCGGTACCTTGGGACTTCGAGTTGTCAAAGGCGGATGCTTCCGTAATTCCCTGAAAACCATTAATTCGTACAATCGCGGCGATGTTTATACCGTGACTTCGGCGACACGAGCTGATTACGTCGGTTTCCGTCTTGCTTTTGGTGAAATTCCGAATCCTGTATGGATGGGCTCTAATGGTAATGCGGCCTCGAGTAGAATTACCGCGCTTGCAAATGCTTCGCTTTTGCGTTCCTTGATTGGTACATCCAAGGCAAAACTTGCATTCCGCAATGATGTTACTGGAAATTTGGCCTATATCGATTTTTCTAGCGCGGTCCCTTCTGTCATCGAAATTGAAGATACGCTTGAAATGTACCATCCCGAAATTTCGCCGGATGGAAAACGTGTGGCGTTCTGTACAAAAATTGAAGGTATTGCAGGAACATCAGAAGTTTATGTCCGCGATTTGAATGCGAAAGGTTCGAACCTTGTGAAATTAAATGTGCCGAGTGCGGCAATTCCTCGCTGGCGCGTTCTTCCCAATGGCGATACTGTTATTGTTTATGTAACGGATGTCGGTAATAATAAGGATGATGCTGTGTTTATGACAAATTCGACATGGCAGGTGAAATTTGCAAATGGTCAGTTCGGCATGCCGGAAAAGCTAATGGATGGCGCTTTCCATGGCGGAATCAGCGAAGATAATACGCTTGCTGTAACAGGTGCTCGACTTTTGCGCGCGCATATTGCACTGAATGGGCAATCACCTGCGATTGGAACGAATGTAGTCTGGTATGGCGGTGAACAGGCTTGCAATGCTTCGCTTGCGAAAGATAGCAGTAAGCGGACATTGTTCCTTGATTTTGGCGGTGTCACGGGGCAAACTTTTGCGGGTACAAGTTACATAACGCATGAACGTTTGTTGGTTGCCGATTCTACCGGAAACCTGGTTCACTCTGTGGGGGCTCCGAGCGGCTTTACATTTGATCATAGCGAATGGGCTTATGGAATTGGTAATATGGCTGTTGCAACGCTTACGAATGTGAATGGTGCCCATCCGAAAATCGTTATGGTTAATTTGCTGGATGATAGTGTCATTGACCTTGTGGAAGGTGATGAATTGTGGCATCCGAGCTTGTGGGTGAAAAAAGGAATGAATGTGGGGGACGATATCGTTATCGACCTTGATAGCGCCGGTGTCTACTTTAAGGATGGACAGGACTGGGCGCACGTATCGCTTGGCTATAAAATGTCGATGCTTTGGAAGTATAAAGACGATATTGAAATCTTGTGTGTAGGGAGTTCTAGAACCGAAAACAGCCTTATGGTAACGGCTCTTACTTCGGGTTTTGCACTGAATACGGGCCATTCGGGTAACGATATGAACGCATCCCTGTATGTTGCCGAAAATTATGGGCTGAATCATTTGTCGAAATTGAAATTTATTGTGGTTTCTATTGATTTAGATCTTTGGCACAATTCGTCGGAATATACAGAAATTTTGATGGCGAATACGCCGGGCTTTGTGTATGATGCAAACCACGGTTTCTGGGTGTCGGGTATTCCGGATTGGTTCTTGGATGCTGTGGAAGAATCGTCCCAGTATTCAGAAATTGCAAGAACGATTTATGAACCGACTCGAGGTTTTTTCAGTGATAACGGCGTTGCCTGGGGCCCTGCTACGGTCGAATTCGATTCTAGCTGGGGTGGCGCTACGGGCGATGCAAAGATTAAGTGGAATTTGGAACGCATCAAAAACTTTATAATCAAGACGGCCCCTTTGGGTGTTAAGGTTGTCGGCGTTGTGTTCCCGCAGAATCCTGGGTATCGTGAAACCGGTGCTTGGGGCCGTTATGGTCCGCGCCGTTCTAAAGCGATGGCTGTTTTGGATTCTCTGAACAGGTACCAAAGCGAATATCCGCATTTCCGCTTGTTGGATGAAAATAAAAACGGATATCATGACTATGGCGATGAATGTGCTTTGAATACGGACCATCTTAGTATTCAGGGCGCAAGTAAGGTAACATTACGCTTGGATTCGCTTTTACAGACGATGAAATAATTTGCTTTTGCCTATATAAATTTGTATTTTTTAGGAATGAAAAAAGCAGTCTTTGTCGGTACATCTTTTTTAGTTGGTTCTTTCTTACTTTCTTGTTCGGACGATTCTCCTACGCAGACCGAAATGGGCTCATCGCTCGTTTGCAGCTCGCAGGAAAATTGTTCGGATGTTACGTTGCAAGAAGATTTTGCATTAATCCGTTCTTCGGGCAAAGTTGCCGAATTGGGGACAAATTCCAAGTCCGCAAAGGCGAATGAACGCCCGCAAATGGATGTCAAGTTCACTTATGATTTCCAGTTAGGCAAGCATGAAGTTACTTGTGGCGAATTTAATGCGCTGATGGACAAAAAAGGCGGTGTCAAGTTGGATTGCGAAAAGGAATCTTTGCCTGCGGTCAACGTGACCTATTACGATGCCGTTCTTTTTGCAAATGCCAAAAGCAAAGCCGCTGGAATGGATACTGCTTATACGTATTCCTCTGCAGAATTTGACAAAAATGGCCATTGCAACCTCTTGAATGGCTTTGTGTTTAAGCCGGATGTTGAAGCGTTCCGTTTGCCGACCGAAGCAGAATGGGGTTTTGCTGCCGGTTTGTCGTTCAATGTTTATAAGAGCTGGAATGTCGAAAATTCAGGTTCTAAGGCGCACGAAGTTTGCACGAAAAAAGATGAAAACGGCTTGTGCGATATGCTCGGTAATGTGACCGAATGGGTGAACGACTGGCTTGGAAATTTCCGCGATACGTCAATTACCAATTACGTGGGCGGTGCCGATGGCGGTAATCTTGGCGAACGCGTTATTAAGGGTGGAAATTACAGAACCGCGATTTCTGATATAAACTTGTATGCTCGTGGCGACGTCTATACCGTGACGGGAACGAGCGCCTCGGATTATTTGGGATTCCGCTTGGCTTATGGAAAAATCGAAAATCCGGTTTGGCTCGATGCATCGGGTTCTGCGGTTGCTTCTAATCTTTCCCTTGTCGCTAGCTCCCAGAATATCACGCCGCTTTTTGGAACTTCAAAGTCCAAACTTGCGTTTAGGAACTACAATACCAAGAATTTGGTGTTTGTTGATTTTAGAAGAGTCTCGCCGACAATTGTAGAAATCAAGGATACAATTGATGTTTATCACCCGGACATTTCTCCGGACGGAAAACGCGTTGCTTTCTGCACGAGAGAGGAAGGCCTGAGCGGTGCCTCTAGCGTTTATGTCCGTGACTTAAATGCCGAAGGTTCCAATCTTGTTAAGCTTGATGTAAAATCGGCTGCGATTCCGCGCTGGCGCGTTCTCGAAAATGGCGATACGGTGATTGTCTATGTAACTGATGCCGGTAACAACAAAGACGAATCGGTATTTAAATCGGCTTCGACATGGCAGGTGAAGTTTGCCAATGGAAAATTTGGCGAACCGCAAAAATTGTTTGATGGCGCTTACCATGGCGGTATTAGTGATGACGAATCGTTGACGGTGACAGGTGCTCGCGTGCTCCGCGCTCGTGTGGCTGCTAAGGGCTCGATTGCAAAATCGGATGCAAAAGATACTTTGTGGTATAATGGCGAACAAGCTTGCAATGCTTCTTTGAATAAAAAGAGCAAGCGTACGTTGTTCCTTGATTTTGGCGGAGAAACGGGTCGCACGTTTGTTGGTGAAAAGTACCGTACTCACGAACGCTTGCTTATTGCCGATAATAATGGTAAGCTAGTTTCTTCTGTTGCTGCACCGTCGGGTTATACGTTTGACCATAGTGAATGGGTGCTGAATGACGAAAATGTTGCCGTCGTAACGCTTACCAATGCTGATGGCGCCCACAAAAAAATAGCCTTGGTGAATACCAAGGATAGCACGGTGACGGTACTTGTCGAGGGTGAAGAAATTTGGCATCCGTGTTTCTGGGTTTCTACGGGTAATTCTTCGGAATCGTCGAATTGGGATGCCGATAGCGTCGGTGTCTACGTTTCGGCTGGGAACCAGACAAACTATTTGCTTTCTCACAAAATGCCGATGTTCTGGAAACTCAAGGATTCTGTAGAATTTATCGGTCTTGGTAATTCGCACATGTGGGCTGGCTTTGATCCGTCACAAATGAGCGTTTCGGCGATGAATATGGGCGTCGTTCCGTGCGACATGCATTGTATCCATTACCTTTTTGAAAATTATGTCGTGAATCATGCTTCCAAGGTAAAGTATGTTGCTGTGGGTCTTGATATTGATTTGTGGTATAATATTGATAAACGCATGGATATTAATTTGTGTAGGGGCGATGCTCTTGGCTTTGTATATGACGAAAAACATGAATTTTATCCGGACGGAGTCGATAATGCGTTTGTGGATCTCGTCATGGAAAATGCCGTAGATGAGGCGCAGTCGGTTATTAAGGAACGCGGCTGGTATGCGGCTTCGGATAATAGAGGCTGGGCCGATGAAAACGGACATGTCGTTATTGACCCGGATTCTACGTGGAGTAACTGCTTGTTCAATAAG
The DNA here is from genome assembly GCF_900142485.1 of Fibrobacter sp. UWB12. Classification (NCBI taxonomy): domain Bacteria; kingdom Pseudomonadati; phylum Fibrobacterota; class Fibrobacteria; order Fibrobacterales; family Fibrobacteraceae; genus Fibrobacter; species Fibrobacter sp. UWB12. Next base: position 550,134 of record NZ_FRAZ01000001.1, read on the forward strand.
AATTTGTCCAATTGCCTTGTGGATGAAGACCAAAATACGTGCCTTTCGAAATATACGATGAGTGTTTGCATGAATGATGTTGTAGACACGAACTATAACATGTGCTTGGCCAAACATAGTTTGGATCAATGCTTGGGAATTTTCACGGGTGATATCGATAAGCTGAAGGACCTTGTACGCATTGCCAAGGAACGCAATATCGTTGTAATCGGTGTCGTATTCCCGGTGAGCCCGGAATATAAGAAGACGGGTGCTTATTCACGTCATGGTATGCTTCGTAGCCATGCTAAGAAAATCCTTGATGAAATCAATGAATTTGCAGAGGCCAAGTCGAATTTCTTTGTCTTTGACGAGAATAAGTTTGGCGACCACGATTACCCTTCTTCGATGGCAAACGACTATGACCATTTGAACAAAGATGGTGCAATACAGTTCTCGAAACGTTTGAATGAATTTGTCAAGTCGATTGATTCGGGGAAATCTTCGAAGTAGGCGCTAGATGATGTTGCTTTTGGTATTGGTGTCTATAGCGGTTGCGCTTTTTGCAGTGTTTCCGCTGACAGATACCGATATCTGGTGGCATTTGGCTTGTGCACGGGAATGGGTGACTACATGGACTCCGGTTCGTGAGCCTGTCGTGAATGTGCACGAGTATTTTCAGCAAATAGTTGCTTTTGTGTACAACCTCGGTGGTGCGAGGTTGCTCGTTGCGTTTAAGGCGATTCTGTGGGGCCTCGTTTTTGCACTCTTCCTGTGGCCTTCGGTACGAACTCGTCAAGACAACGTCATTGCGAACCCCATAGGGGTGAAGCAATCTATTATTTGCTTTGCAATTTTTGCGGTAATCCTCTTTATTTTCCGTTATCAATTTGAAATCCGACCGGTACTTTTCAGCCTGATTTTCCTCGGCATTTATTGGAACATTTTGCCGTGGCTTTTTATTACAGCTGGGAAAAGTCACTACCTTCGCCATAAAAAAACAAACGTCGCTAAAGCAAAGATGGCTGCGGTTGCGATTGCAATTCTTTCCATTCAATGGTTCTGGTGCAGATTTCAGGGATTGTATATTCTTGGGTTGCTTTTTGCATTTACGGTGTTCGCGTTCGAGTTTGAAGTGTGGAATATGGTTGTTTGGAGCTGGAAAAAATTGGATTATAAAAGGTATTGGGGGCAACTCGCTTTTGTCGCGATTATGCTTGTAATGCCCTTCTTGCATCGAGATGGTCCGCACTTGTTCATTTATCCGGTGGGATTATTTGATCGTTTGGTAGGGCTTTCTCCTTCTGCTGCCGTTTTTGCAAGTGAAATTGCTGAAAATCGCTCGCCCATAACGCTTTTGATGGCGGGGGAGAATGTATTGCAATCGGCACTGATGATTGTTCTTGTTCTCGCGGGAATCGCTTTGGCGTGTGTCCAGTGGTATTCTCGAAAATCACCCTATTCTTCGGGGCGGTTGGTTTGGCAAAGGACGGAACGGACCGAGGCTATACTGGATTGCCGTTTGCTGCCTTTTTGCCTTGTTGTAACGGCGGTTCTTGCGCTTATTGCCGAACGCAATTTTGTGCTCTTTTTGCCTGTTTTTTTTGCGGTCGCCTTGAAAACGCGATTCTTCGCTCGTTTGTGTTCTGCCGAAGGTAAGCGGTCGGCTATCTATGCGCTACTTCCTATGCTCCTCATTGCGTTCCTCTTTGGGCTTTGGGTGAAATCGCTATTGGCTTATGATTCCATGGTGGCGTACCAGCGCGTTCCAGTCGCTGCTGCAGAATGGATGAAATCGCATCCGCATTCGGGGAGACTTTTCAATGATGACCGCGCCGGGGGCTATTTGGCTTTTGTGAATCCATCCGATTCTACGTATATCGATGGTCGTTTTATCCTCAAAACGGCGGAATTTTTCGAAAATTACCTGCGGTATGCGGAATCTCCGCGTGTATTCCTCCATGAAGCAGAATTGCAGAACATGGACCGCGTTGTGCTACCGCTCCGCTATTATGCCCGCTGGGATAAATTGATTGCCACGCTTGATTCTGCCGAAAATTGGCACGTGGCGTATCATGACCCGTTTTTTGTCGTGATGGACCGCACAAATCGTTAAAACGTATGTGTTAAATAATTTAAATTTGGTTGCTAATAATTTATTTTTAGATAGATTTAACGGCCCTTTGGGCATAGGAGTTGTGTATGAATTGTTTGGCAAAATTGGGTCTTGCAGGCCTCTTTGCTTTTGGTCTTGCTCAGGCTAAGGTGAACTTCCCGTTTCCGCAGATGTCCGATTATGGTGGAAACGCGACGCTTTTGAGCGACAAGGCTAAGGCTTCCGAAGAATTGAAGTCCCAGTTTGCTTATTGGCTCAAGACCATGTACAACGAAGAAGGCGATGTGGCCGGTGTGCGTTCTAACCCGGGTTCCAACGAATACTTCTCGGAAGGTGTCGGTTACGGCATGCTTTTGATGGTCTACTTTAGCGACAACACGACGAGCTATCAGTCGCAATTCGATAAAATTTGGAACTTCTACAAAAAGATGATGAACGAAAACGGCCTGATGGTGTGGAAGGTCGGTAATCTCAACCAGGCTTACGATAAAGGTGCCGCTCTCGATGGCGATATCGATGCTGCAGCCGCTCTCGTGATGGCTTACTACCAGTTTGGCGATGAAAAGTACAAGGAAGATGCCAAGAAACTCATTCAGTCCATGAAAAAGTTCGAATTCGAATCGAACGGTTTGCATTTGCCGGGCGACAAGTGGGGCGATGCCGGTTACAACCGCAAGAATCCGGGCTATTTTGACCCGGCCTACATGCCGCTTTTTGCCTTGGTCGATACTGAAAATGCCGATTTCTGGAACAAGACTGCTTACGATGCCAACATGAAGTTGTATGAAGCTAGCTCTGCAGAAGTTACGACCGGCCTTATCGATGACTGGACTGACAAAAATGGCAAGAGCGAAGATGACCAATACAGCTACGATGCTTCCCGCGCTCCGTGGCGTAACGCCAAGGCCGTTTGCTGGCATGGTGACAAACGAGCTCTCGCTCTCGACAAGAAAATGGCTGAATTTGTTTCTACAGTGTCTGCTTCGCGCATGAGTGGACCGGTTAATCGTTCGTCTGGCGGTCTCGGCAGTGATCACAACAGCACGTTTGTGACTTCTCTTATGACGGCCTTGATTTCGGATGCTAAATACCAGTCTAAGCTTGACGAATACTGGAAAGAAGCCGTCGCTCTTGGCGATGAAAATTACTTCAACCAGTCTCTCAAACTTTTGAACGGTTTGCTCGTTTCGGGCAACATGCCGAATCTTGCCGCTGCAACTCCTGCGGGCCCGGTTTCTTCGAGCTCTGTTCCGGCTAGCTCCAGCTCTGTGGAATCTAGCTCTAGCAATGGTACGATTGCCTTGCCTACAGCGGTGACTAACGCTCCGAAAATGACGCTTTCGGGCAGAACGCTCCAGCTTGAAACTGACGGAAAAGTTCATGTTGACCTGATTTCTGTGACAGGTAGCGTTTTGAAGTCGTTCGATAAGGATGCAAGGGGCACTGTCGCCATCTCCTTGAATGGCGTTCCGAGCGGTCTCTATGTTGTGCGTGTCAAGAACGCTAATTCCGCAGTCCTTAAGAAGATTAAGTTAGACTAAGTCATTTAATCTAAATTGTGAATAGGAAAAAGTCCGGGAACAGTCAGTTCTCGGACTTTTTTTGCTTGATGAAAATTTTACAGAATTTTTTAGTACAAACGGACTTTAAATGCGTGTTAATGTAATAGGGCGTGTTCAAATCACTTCGTCCCACGTAAACAGAGGATAAAATGGACTCTCAAAATAAACAATGTGCAGACCCGGTTCTTGAATAACTTGGACTCGGGCATTTTTACCATGGAGATAAACCGCTAGTTTGGATTGTTCAGCCTCATTCGGCTCATACGTCATTGCACGATGTGCATGACCAAACGGCTCAGCTATGTCAGCCCACAAGTGGTCTGACGCATCGTTCGCCTTGTACGTCATTGCGCAAAGCGCATGACTGGTTCGCCTCGGCAATAGGAGCGCGAGCGTTCCTGCTGCACTCGGCTCCCACGTCATTGCAAGCAACGCGAAGCAATCTAGGCGAAGAAGAACTTCACGAAGATATTGCCTCGTATAATGCCGAAGAAAGCGATCTTTCGCAATATTTTGTGAAGGAAGGTGAATTTGGACCTTACGCAAGTCTCTTGTACGACAAGACTTTCAAGAAGGCTTTTTCTCCTGATACTAGGCGCGGAAAACGCAATTTGTTGAATCTGCTGAATGATATGCTCGAAGGGCAGATTCCGCAAAAGATTAAGGATGTGGCCTCGCAACAGCCGGAACTCAATGATTCCGGTAGTAAGGCGTCAAAATCTTCAATTCTTGATTTGCATTGTCGTGACGAGCGGGATAATTTTATTGAAATTGAGGTGCAGATTCAGCGTGAAACGAATTTCTTGAAGCGCTTGGTGTTCTATTCAAGCCAGATGATTGTGCAACAGGGTGAACCCGGTCCCGACTGGGATTACGATGTCAAGCCGGTTTATGTGATTTCGTTTGCCCGTTTTCGGGTATTTGATGACAATCGTCCGCTCCACCGTGCCGGAATTCTCGATTATGAAACCGCGAAGCAGCTGGTTGACTGTGCAAATTTCACGATTGTGGAACTTCCGAAGGTCGCTAGGATGATTCGCAAGAGTGATTCGGAGGTTGCCAAGTGGTTGTTCATTTTCCGCTATTTGGACCGTCTCAAGGAGCTTCCTCCCGCGCTAAAAACGGAAAAGTTCGAGGGCTTGCTTCCGTTTGCCGAACTAGCTAGATTTAATAAAAAGGAACTCAAAAGGTACAGGTATATTATGCACTTGAAATGGGATCGATATGCTCAAGAATTGGCTTTTGCTGAAGATCATCCTGATTTTGTCAAGAAAATCGAGGAAAAAGTGGTAAACGCAATAAAGCAAAATATGCAAAAGAAAAATCTTTCTCCAGATGTTATAAGGGAATGTCTTGATTATTCGGTGTCAAAGGGGTAGGTTTTGACGGAAGAAGAACTGGATTACCTTGCTTGGATTAAGATGAAAGGTATTAAAGAAAAGGCTCGCGAAATAGCGACGAAAATGCTGTTGAAAAACAAGCCTTTAGCAGAAATCATCGAGTTTACGGAGCTTCCTGAATCTGAGGTTCTTGAGATTAAGGCTACCTTAGATCAGAAATGATGAAAATCGCGGAGGCGAAGATTTAAATAACCGGTCCTATGGGCCGTTTTTTTATATGAAAAAATCCTTTGACTAAAATTGAAATGCTGTCTGCCTACTGAAAAATAAGTACCGGAAAATCGGGCCAAAACGCCGTGTAAGAGTTGCTTGACAAAAAAAACGTATTTTTGTATCTTTGGCCGCAATGAATCGAGGTGTTGTCCCCCGTTGCTTGCCTAATAACGGCAAAGCAGGGTATTTTGAGGGTTGGAGTCGAGTGGAAGGAATCTCTCTGGCGCAAGTCTTGCAGAGAGTAGAGCTCGTATGCGCTGTAGCGCCTCCGTTTAAACAAACACCTTTACAAAAATTTTCAAATACATCATATTACCAGGAAGGATTAACATGAAGTCAAAAATTCATGTGTTTTCGCATATATTCACAAAGTTCACTGAGCTAGCCAAAGTGAACTTGCTGTTGTTTGTTCTATTTGCCATGTTTGCGGTACCGTCGGCATGGGCTTCTAGTTCTTTGTCAGGAACTATTAAAACTGCAGATGGGGGTTCTTTGAGAGCTAGGGATTTTTCGTCTCCATCTATGTTTTGCAGACCAGGAGTCTTATATGCTAATGAAGGTGATGAAGTCTCTTTGTTGGTTTGGGAAGGGGATTTGCAGGGTGTAGATATAAAGTATCTCCCAGAATCTCTTTATGGTACTGATAGTGCTTCCGTGAAATACAATGCGTTTGTGGGTAACGGATTGGATAGCGTTGTGTTTACCATGCCTGCGAAAGATGTTGTTGTAACCCCTAAATTTTATACGACTTCTGTAGGTCGTTTCTACAATATGCCTCATTCGGGAACGATGACGGTGAATATTCCGAGCGCCGTGACTTCTTTCAAGGTGTATGATGATGGTGGTGCATCGGGAAATTATTCTCGAAATTCGACATTCGGTCATCCTGATCCATCATATTTGGATTTGATAGCTCCTGAAGGTTATGCATACCATGTGACGGGATCCTATGATTTAAATGGTAGTCTGGATGGACTTTATATTTTAAATGGATTAGAACACAATGTTCAAAATAAGATTTGGTATAGTACGGATGCTTCTGGGACAATAGATGTTGTGTGCCCCAATCCGAAAATGACGATACAGCTGAATGCGTTTTCAGGAGGCTCATCAGGTCTTAACTTGACGGTAACGCTTGTTCCTCTGACTTATTCCATTACCGTTGAAAATCCTTCTAATGGAAACGGTAGCATTATAAGCAATGTTTCTTCTGCTGCGACGGGGGCTACTATTACTTTGACTGCGAAACCTAACGATGGCTATGTGTTAGAGAGCGTCATCGTCATCAATACGGCGACAGGAACTGCCGTTGCAACTTCTGGTGGCTGGGAAACAAACAATGAGGTGACCTTTACGATGCCTCTCGGCAATGTGAAAGTGACATCGACATTTGTGGCGAATACTTATAGCATTATCAAACCGTATGTGACAGGAGGCAAAATTTTGGGCGTCTCCCAAGCTACAGTCGGTTCAACTGTTACTTTGACTGCAAATCCTTTAAGTGGATACTTTTTCAGTAGTGTGAGTGTTACTGATGTGAATAAAAATCCTGTGAGTATAACAGGTGGAAATGAATTTTTTGGCAGAAACTTTAGCTTTGTGATGCCTATAGGTGATGTTAAGGTGACTCCGAGTTGGACAACAGACTGGAGCGCCGCAGGCGGGCTTTACATCAACATGCCCACGAATGGTACAATTAACGCGTCAATTCCAAAAGGAGTAAAGTCTTTCAAAATCTATGATGATGGCGGAAGTGATGGGGACTATAGCAATAATAGCGACGGTACGCTTGTGTTGACTGCTCCATCTGGATATCTCCTAGAGTTGACCGGGTCTGTGAAAACGTATTCTTATGAATATAATTCTGAATATAGATGTGATGGTGACTATTTGAATGTTTACGATGGGGAAAATAATACGGTCGCAAGTCTGCTGAACCAGAAGAATGGCTGTTCGTCATATAGTGGTTCTTATTGGTCTCCTGTGGACAAGGTTATGAGCAGTGGCAATACAATGACTCTCAACTTTAAGTCGGGATCCAGTGGAACAGATGGCGGACTTGATCTGATGGTTACCTTGCGTAAACTAGAGTTAGAATTAGAAGACGATGGTAAAGGTGGCAAATATGTGAATATGCTTGTCAAGCATACAGCTTCGCTTGAAATCCCGAAAGATGTGACCTCTTTCAAAATCTATGATGATGGCGGAAAAGATGGAAACTATAGCAATAACAGCGACGGTTTGCTTGTGTTGACAGCTCCATCTGGATATCTCCTAGAGTTGACCGGGTCTGTGAAAACGTATTCTTATGAATATAATTCTGAATATAGATGTGATGGTGACTACTTGAGTGTTTACGATGGGGAAAATAATACGGCCGCACGTCTGCTGAACCAGGAGAAAGGCTGTTCGTCATATAGTGGTTCTTATTGGTCTCCTGTGGACAAGGTTATGAGCAGTGGCAATACAATGACTCTCAACTTTAAGTCGGGATCCAGTGGAACAGATGGCGGACTTGATCTGACAGTTACCTTGCGTAAACTAGAGTTAGAATTAGAAGACGATGGTAATGGTGGCAAATATGTGAATATGCTTGTCAAGCATACAGCTTCGCTTGAAATCCCGAAAGGTGTGACCTCTTTCAAAATCTATGATGATGGCGGAAAAGATGGAAACTATAGCAATAATAGCGACGGTTTGCTTGTGTTGACGGCTCCACCTGGATATGTACTAAAATTGACCGGGTCTGTGAAAACGTATTCTTATGAATATAATTCTGAATATAGATGTGATAGTGACTATTTGAATGTTTACGATGGGAAAAATAATACGGCCGCACGTCTGGTGAATCAGAAGAAAGGTTGTGGAGGGTATGTTGGTTCTTATTGGTCTCCTGTGGACGAAGTTAAGAGCAGTAGCAATACAATGACTCTCAACTTTAAGTCGGGATCCAGCGGAACAGATGGCGGGCTTGATCTGACTGTTACGCTAGAAAAGGTGAAGTATGCGATTACGATGAAATCGGCTTCGAGTGGAACAGGAACTCTTAGTGTCAATGGTGACAAGACTGCTGATACGCTTGGTTCCGAGATTTATTTGACCGGTTCAGATTTGTTCAGTAATGTGAGTGTCGTTGACAAGGACAATAAGCCCGTCAAGGTAACCACTTATACATTTGACCGTGCTCGGTTTACGATGCCAGCAAGCAATGTGACTATTACCCCGTCTTTTGCTACAGAAATGACTGCTGAAGGTGGTCTCCATCTCGATATGCAGAGAAATAAGAAATGGGACATGGATATTCCGTGGAAAGTCAAGTCGTTCTATTTGTACGATAATGGTGGCGATAATGGTGGCGAGAATGGTGAGTATGAAAATTTAAGTAATGATACTTTGACTCTTAATGCTCCTGCGGGATTTTATCTGGTCGTGACGGGTTCTGTTACACTAGAAAGGGGCTATGATTCTCTTTACATTTTTGATGGTGCTAATACATCTGTTACTAAGTTGTTTGGTTCGACAAGTACATCAACGGGTAAAAAAACGGATATTGGAACCATTACAAGTTCTGGTCGTAGCCTTACATTCCGATTCAAGTCGGATGTTTCAGGAACATATCCTGGTCTCGATTTGAAAGTTTCTGTAGTGCCGATTGAATACGAAATTGCTGTTGTTGATCCTGATAATGGTCGCGTTGAGTGCGATAAATCCAAGGCGGCGATGGATTCTTTGGTAACCTTGCAATGGGAAGGCCAAACGGGCTATATACTCAGAGATGTTGATGTTGAAGATGCTTCCAAAAACAAGATTGCTGTCAATGGCGGTTGGTATTCACAGTATGTGACGTTCTCCATGCCAAATAGCAGAGTGACTGTAACTCCGAGCTTCACGAATAACTGGACTGCCGAAGGCGATGGTGGTCTTTACATCAATATGCCAAAGGTTGGAACGGTCAATGCTGAGATTCCTGCAAAGGTGAAATCGTTCAAGGTGTATGACGATGGTGGTGCATCGGCCAACTATGCAAGCGGTTGTAATGGTACGCTTGTGCTTAACGTTCCTGAAGGCTATTTATTGGAATTGAGTGGAAGTGTTACTACCGAAAATCCGAATTCTTCGGGAACAATCTTTGATTACCTGAATGTCTATGATGGTGTCGATAATACCGCAGCTAAGTTGGTTGACAAGAGGACTGGGTCTGCGACTGTATCTGCTGTTCGTAGCACGACTCGGAATTTGACCTTGTTCTTCCATTCTGATGGAAGTGGAGTGGCAAAAGGCCTTGATTTGACTGTGAAGCTAATCAAGTCGTTTGCTAATGTGACAGTCGCGGATATTGCATCCCAGATTTACACCGGCTCCGCGATTTGCCCGGAAGTTGTTGTGAAGGATGGCGAAACTTCGCTTGTGAAGAATACGGATTATACGGTTGTATGTTCTGATAACATAAATGCCGGCACGGCGACTGTGACGATTACTGGTGCTGGTGCTTATGCAGGTGAAGTAGTGAAGACGTTTAATATTGTTCCGAAGTTTACACCTTGGATTGGTGCTGTAGCGGATGCTACTAAGCCTGCAAAGGTTGAAACCGGTCTGGATAATGAAACGCATACTTCAGGTTACTGGTATGTTTTGGACGATAGTGCTGATGAAGGACTTTCGAATGTCGTTTGGGGAAAGACTCCTTTAACAACGAATATTGTTCCCGCTTGCGGAGGTATCTGTGGTACTGCTAACCTGGAAATGGGTGGTATGATGTATAATCCGTGGGTTGAGCTCAGCTTTGACATTGTTGGACAGACTTCTGCAGATAATTCGACTCCGGTATCTGCAGATGTGTCCGCTTGGGAAGGTGTCTGCTTGACGTACAGGTCTGAAGATGCTCCTGAATTGGTGCTCGGTCTCGGTGCTTACGATGCGGATATCGGCTATGCCAATCCGGAGGTCTCGTTGACTGCTACGGATGGCAAAAGAGTATGCGTTCGCTGGTCCGAATTCAAACAACCTGGGTGGGCTAGCAAGGAAAAAATTTCTGGCGATGAGGCTGCAAAACGTCTTGCATATCTAGGCTTCCGAATCCAGGGAAAAAGCGGCAGTAAGTATAAGTTCAATATCTGTGCGGTTGGACCGTACGGTAGCGAAAATGAACTGCCGGAAAGCTGCCCAGAAGCGCTCAAGCCGCTTAATCTTTTGACAGTCGAGGATATTGCGTCCCAAATGAACACCGGCTCTGCGATTTGCCCGGAAGTTGTTGTGAAGGATGGCGAAACTTCGCTTGAAAAGAATACGGATTATACGGTTGAATGTTCTGATAACGTAAACGCCGGAACGGCGACTGCGACGATTACCGGTATGGGCGATTATACTGGTGATGTAGTAAAGACGTTCGAAATTATCCCGCAGTTTACTCCTTGGATTGGTTCTGTTGCTGATGCTACTAAGCCCGCAAAGGTTGAAACCGGTCTGGCAAATGAAACGAATACAGCCGGTTACTGGTATGTTTTGAACGACAATGACGAAGGCGGTCTTTCTAAGGTTATTTTGGGAAAGAATACTCTAACAACGAACGTTGCTCCCGCTTGCGGAGGTATTTGCGGTAAGGCTGAGTTTGATAAGGGAACTTTGGGTTATATGCCGTGGGTAATGCTCAGTTTTGATATTGTTGGACAGACTTCTGCAAGTAATTCGAACCCGGTATCTGCGGATGTGTCCGCTTGGGAAGGTGTCTGCCTGACGTACAGATCTGAGCGTGCTTCGGAATTGTTACTCGGTCTCGGAGACTACGATGCGGCTATCAGCTATGACTATCCGTTGGTTTCGCTGCCTGCTACGGAAAGCCAAAGAATATGTGTTCGCTGGTCTGAGTTTGAACAACTTGGGTGGGGACGCTTGGCCAAGATTTCTGGTGATGAGGCTGCAAAACGTCTTGCATATCTAGGCTTCCGAATTCAGGGGGGTAGTGGCAGTAAGTATAAGTTCAATATCTGTGCGGTGGGCCCGTACGGTAGCGAAAACGAACTGCCGGAAAGCTGTCCGGAACCGCTCAAACCGCTTAAGCTGTTGACTATCGCCAATATCTCGTCCAAGACTTATACGGGTTCTGCAATTTGTCCGGAAGTTGTCGTGAAGGATGGCGAAGCTTCGCTTGATAAGGATACGGATTATACGGTTGAATGTTCTAATAACGTGAAAGCCGGCACGGCGACTGCGACGATTACCGGTATCAACGATTATACTGGTGTGGTTGAAAAGAAGTTCTCAATCGCAAAGAAGGAAATCTCGATTGCGTGGAGCGAACAGACTTCTTTTGAATACAACGGAAAAGCTCAAACTCCGACTGCTACGGCTATTGGCTTGGTTGAAGGCGACAAATGCGATGTTTCTGTGTTGGCTGGAAAGTATATCTATGACGAATGGGTTGATGCCATTAATGTTGGTGAATATACAGCCAAGGCTTATGCATTGAGCAACGACAATTACAAACTGCCTGCAACGGGTATTGAAATGAAGTTCTCAATCGTGCCGAAGGAAACGGACTTTGCCGCAGTTCAGGTGCTCAAAGATCAAAAAGGCACGCGAGCAATTATCAATGCTGATTACTCCGGCAAGGAACCGCTCAGCATCCCTGACCCGATTGTAGTTGATTCTGTTGAAGTCAATCGCGAACTTACACCGCTCACGCCTGCGACGACCGTTCTGCCGTTCACGTTGCCCGAAGGAACGACGTTCAACGCGAGGTTCTATTACGTGAAGGAAGTGGTGCAGAAGGGGTGCTCTTGGAATGCTACGATGAAGTATATCGGTACGGGAAAACTCCCGGAGGCGAATACGCCGTATGCAATTATCTTGAACAAGGGTGAATCGAATCTGAAATTCGACATGCATGGCAAGCAGGCCACCGTACAGACGGGCGAGATTGCCGATAAGACTGATGCAACTGGCAAATGGCTTTTCAAGGGCCTCTATTCGTACAAGGTCTGGGACGATGACGATAAGGAACTTGGTCTTGCCTATGCCTTTGCCGGTAGCAACGATGATGGTGTTGCCAAGGGCGAATTTGGCAGAATCGTTGCCGGGGCTTATGCAGTCCCGATGCGTTCTTACCTCAGAAAAACTGGTGCTGAAGTGCGTTTGAACTGCCCTGCTGCAGCACGTGCATGGGGCGCAGGCTTGAACAACGCAGCCTCTGCAAATGCCAATGCTGATGTCATCAATGTCAATTTTGTCGAAGATGACGAAAACGGCGAAGAAAAGACTACGGCGGTTGGCCACCTGAATTCTGTCACGGGTGAATTCAAGATTGACCGCTGGTACGACCTTAAGGGCCGCCCTGTGAACAACGTCAATCGTGTCACAAAGGGTGCGTATTACGGAAAGAATGTTTTGAAGAAATAAAAAATGAGAGAATTATGAATAACGAACAAAAGAAAGAATATACTTCTCCGAAGATGGAAATCCTTGACTGCATGTTTGAAAGTCCTCTGCTGCAAGATAGTTGCGTTGGAGACGGATGTGTGAATGTGAATTTCGATAATTCAGAGCCTCTGTCAGAGTAATCCGAACCATAGAGGAATGTTATATGACGAAAAAGGAATACACATCTCCCGAAATGGTGGTGATACAATTGAAATACAACGCTGCGCTTATGCAGGGTAGCAATGTTGACCCTGGTGATAAGGGTGGTACAGTTGGAAAAATCATCGGTTTGGCTCCATTTGAAGAATCGTGCAATGGCTAAATAGATAAGGCTAATATCTGTAGAACACCTCGGATGTAAAAATCTGGGGTGTTTTTGTTTGATTTTTTATACGCTTTGTCTGTTTTGAATGAACTTTTTTGAATAATCTTTGTTTGTAAATATTTGTTTGGGTTTATGTGAACTTGTTTTTACATCTAAACGAAATTGTAGACTTTTCAAGCTGTAAAAATAAAATTACAGCAGTGCTGAAAATGCCGAAATTTTGCAAATTTGGCGGTTTTGTATCTATATGATATAATTGTTGTATGATTTTTGTTATTATGTATAAATGATTTACTACATTTATTCAACCTTAAAATAAACTAAAAAAGGCAAATAAATGAAAAACATTAAGAGTACATCATTGCTCTTGGGCGTAGCCTCTGCTATGGCTTTTGCTCAAGACGGCGCCCCTTGTATTCCGTTCGTGAATGGCACTGGTCATTATGGCGATAATTGCTATAATGCCGGCCTTGACGACATGGTGAAAGGCAAGTGCTATACTATGAATCCGGATCGCAAGCTTGAAAATCCGCAGTGGATTAACAACTTTGCATCCCAGACATGGTGGTGGGTCGAAACGGACTGCATTGAAGCTCCGGCATCTTCTAGCTCTGTCGAAGAATCCAGCTCCAGTGTTGCACCGGCATCTAGCTCCAGCGAAGTCGTTTCTTCTAGCTCTGAAGAACCGGCATCCAGCTCCAGCGAAGTTGCTTCTTCCAGTTCCGAAGAACCGGCATCCAGCTCTAGCGAAGTTGTTTCTTCTAGCTCTGCTGAACCGGTTTCCAGCTCCAGCGAAATTGTCGTTGTTTCCAAGTGCGTTGAATTCGTAAACGGCTCTGGCAACTACAATGGCAAGTGCTTCAACGCCGGTCTTAACGACATGGCTGAAGGCAAGTGCTACAAGATCAACCCGGAACGCGGTCAGGTTAACGACCTCTGGATCAATAACAGAGCCGTTGACGCCTGGTGGTGGGTTGAAACTCCTTGCGCAGACGAACCGGCATCCTCCAGTTCCGTCGCAGAATCTTCTAGCTCTGTTGAAGAATCCAGCTCTAGCGTGGAATCTTCTAGCTCTGAAGAAGTCTCTAGCTCCAGTGTAGAATCTTCCAGCTCTGAAGAACTTTCTAGCTCTAGCGAAGAATCCTCCAGCTCCGTTGAAGAATCTTCTAGCTCTGTCGAAGAATCCAGCTCTAGCGTGGAATCTTCCAGCTCTGAAGAAGTCTCCAGCTCTAGCGTTCAGGTAGAAATCGTTGAACTCTGCATCGATTATAATGGCAAAACCATCAATAAAAACAATGTTGCAGATAACTGCTATAAGTCTGGCTTGAAGAATATGGCTAAGAACACGTGCTATACCATCAACCCGGAAGTAAAATCTACACATGGTAGAGGATATGAGGGTTATAGCACTGATGTGACGAAGAAAAAGAGTAGTTATAATAAATATTGGTGGATTACAACTCCGTGCACCGCTGAAATCATCGTCTCCAGCTCCAGCGAAGAAGTTTCTTCTAGCTCTGAAGAAGTCTCCAGCTCCAGCGAAGAAGTTTCTTCTAGCTCTGAAGAAGTCTCCAGCTCCAGCGAAGAAGTTTCTTCTAGCTCTGAAGAAATCTCCAGCTCCAGCGAAGAAGTTTCTTCCAGCTCCGAAGAAATCTCCAGCTCCAGCGAAGAAGTTTCTTCCAGCTCCGAAGAAATCTCCAGCTCCAGCGAAGAAGTTTCTTCTAGCTCCGAAGAAGTCTCCAGCTCCAGCGAAGAATCTTCCAGCTCTGTTGAAGAATCCAGCTCCAGCGAAATTGTCGTTGTTTCCAAGTGCGTTGAATTCGTAAACGGCTCTGGCAACTACAATGGCAAGTGCTTCAACGCTGGTCTTAACGACATGGCAGAAGGCAAGTGCTACATGCTCAACCCGGAACGCGGTCAGGTTAACGACCTCTGGATCAATAACAGAGCCGTTGACTCCTGGTGGTGGGTTGAAACCGCTTGCTCCGACGAACCGGAATCCTCCAGCTCCGTCGTAGAATCTTCTAGCTCTGTTGAAGAATCCAGCTCTAGCGTGGAATCCTCCAGCTCTGAAGAAGTTTCTAGCTCTAGCGAAGAATCTTCTAGCTCTGTTGAAGAATCCAGCTCTAGTGTGGAATCCTCCAGCTCTGAAGAAGTTTCTAGCTCTAGCGAAGAACTCTCCAGCTCCAGCGAAGAATCCTCCAGCTCTGTTGAACCGATTTCTAGCTCTAGCGAAGTTGTCGTTTCCAAGTGCATCGAATTCGTGAACGGCTCTGGCAACTACGACATCAACTGCTACAACGACGGTCTTCTCGAAATGGCAGAAGGCAAGTGCTACGCTCTGAATCCGGATCGTATTGCTGATGGTCAGTACAAGCAGCAGTGGATCAACAACATTGCTACTCAGGATTGGTGGTGGACGGAAGTTCCTTGCGATGACGAACCGATTATTCTCATCGACGACAAGATCAAGCCGATTGAAAAGGTTCTCGGTCGCGACAATGGCACGACTGCAATCGCAGCAGCTGTTGAAGCTAAGTCCAACATTGCATTCATGAACAACACCTTGAGCATTGCAACGACCTCTAACGGTGCTAAGACAGTTAAGGTGTTCAGTGTCCGTGGCGACATGCTCCTCTCTGAAACATTCTCCGGCGCTTCTATGAGCTTGGATATGTCTAAGTTTGCGGGCAAGGGTGCTGTAATCGTTCGTCTCGCTGAAGGCCGTAAGGTTCTCGCAACGAAGCGCATTGCAGTTCGCTAATTCGCTAACGCATAAATTCAGTTTGTGAATAAAGGGCTCCCTCTTACGAGGGGGCTTTTTTGTATGTCTATTTTATACTACATAGAAGTGAGTAGAATAAATGAATATTTTTCGTGAAATGTGCTTCCTAGAAAGAGGAAACCTTTTTTTTGGGGGGGGTAAACGCTTTTGATTGATTAATTGGTGACAAACAGGCAAAAACGTTTAAATGGCCTTGAAATAATTAAAAAACGTAATTATATTTGTCTGCAACAAATAGAATAAAGTATCGCTGTAATAATTTCAAATAAAACGGAGGGAGAAAATGAAAATTATTCAGATTATGTTACTATTGTTGTTCTTGGCTGCGCAAAGTTTTGCAATTCCTGCAAGCAACGCCACTTTTCCGATGAAACAGCCTGATGGATCAATTCTTGTGGTTCGTCAAGTTGGCGATGAGCGGTTTAATTTCTATGAAACTGCTGATGGCTACATCTTGCAAAAGGATGCTCTAGGTTTTTATGCCTATGCAGATGAGAATGGTAAATCTTCGGGAGTGTACGCTCGAAATATGGGCGAACGCAACGAAACCGATATTCGATACCTTGCAGGTCTTAATCAAAATCTGATTTACCAGAAGTTGCGTGAAAATGCTCAAATTGCAGAAAATTTTGGATATGAAAAACCGAAATTTGCCAAATCTACGATACAGCGGTTACCCAACTACAATAAGAGCGGTGAAGTCCATGTGCTAGTCATTCTGGCGCAATATCAAGATGTGAAGTTTTCAAGCGCTGACCCCAAGGCTCAATTTACTGAGTATCTGAATAAGGAAGGGTATAATAAGTATCATAATACCGGAAGTGTTAGAGATTACTTTATAAAGAACTCGAATGGAAAATTCCGCCCGATTTTTGATGTTTATGGTCCAGTGACGCTTTCTAAAACACGCGCATCTTATGGACAAATTGATCCGACTCCTATACGGGAAGCTATGAATTTGCTCGATCGGGGTGGAATTGATATGTCGTTGTATGGTGTGTATACATCTGTGATTTTTGCAGGTCCGAGTTCGGCTGGTTCGGGCATATCGGATGCTGTTTGGCCTCACATGGGAAGTGGATCTAGTATCGGCAACTATTCTTGCTCAAACGAAATTTCTAGTCAGGCGTATGCTTACGATAACACAACGACTGCTTTGGAGGGAATCGGCGTTTTTATCCACGAGTTTAGTCATCTTCTTGGCCTGAATGATATGTATGATGTGAATAAGACGAGTAATCGAGAAAGTGTTGGCTATTGGAGCGTTATGGCGAATGGCGATAATCTTTGCCCTAGTAATGTGGACCACGTGACGAATTGTGCGCCTGTGCTTTATACCGCATTCGAAAAAATGTCGATGGGCTGGCTGACTCCTGAGGAAATCAAAGAGAGCGGTTCGTTGCGCTTGGATAAGATAGATGACAATCAAGCATATAGCGTTACTAATCCGAATAATCCAGATGAAATGTATTTGCTTGAATATCGTTCAATGAAAGGTTGGGATGCTCAATTGCCGAATTCGGGGATGTTGATTTGGCATATCGATTATGATGCGAGAGTTTGGAATAATAATGGAATTAATGCTGATGGCAACCATTTGCGTGCTGATATTATTGAAGCTGTTCCCAGAACAAGCGGATATGGCTCAGATAGTGATCCGTTCCCGGGATGGGATAATGTAACGGAATTCAATAAGTTTGTCTTTTATGATGGGTATAATGCGAATATTGCTCTTTCTGGCATCAAAGAGTCCGAAAATCACGAATATGTTACGTTTAATGTCGACAAGAATGAACCATTTATCGAGTCTTCTTCCAGCTCTGACAATCCAAATCTTGTTGAAAGATGTATTGAGTTTAAGGGGAATGTTGGCGACGTTGAAAAATACTGTTATAAGTCCGGTTTGGATAACATGAAAGAGGGAAAGTGCTATGTTTTGAACCCGAATCATCCTCGTAGTGTTTTATTTGGCTATTTTGTTACGGATGCTTCTGATGGAAGCTGGTGGTTTGAAACTCCTTGCTATGAAGAGGTTTCTAGCTCCAGTGCGAAATCCTCCAGCTCTGTTGCTTCTAGCTCCAGTGTTGTATCTTCCAGCTCTATCGCTTCTAGCTCCAGTGTTGCATCCTCTAGCTCTGTCAAATCTAGCTCCAGTGTTGCTTCCTCTAGCTCCGTTGCTTCTAGTTCCAGCGAAATTGTCGTTTCCAAGTGCATCAAGTTTGTGAACGGCAAGGGTGACTACGACAAGAACTGCTATAACGATGGCTTGAGGAACATGGCAGCCGGCAAGTGCTATACCATGAATCCGGCTCGCGTTCGTGAAGGCGTTCCGCAGTGGATCAACGATGATGTCAACCAAACTTGGTGGTGGGTCGAAACGTCTTGCGGTGAAGTGGTCGTTTCCAGCTCCAGCATTGCATCCTCTAGCTCTGTCAAATCTAGCTCCAGTGTTGCTTCCTCAAGCTCTGTCAAATCTAGCTCCAGTGTTGCTTCCTCAAGCTCTGTTCAATCCAGCTCCAGCGCGAAATCCTCCAGTTCTGTTCAATCCAGTTCCAGCGCGAAATCCTCCAGCTCTGTTCAATCAAGCTCTAGCGAAATTGTCGTTTCCAAGTGCATCAAGTTCGTGAACGGCAAGGGTGATTACGACAAGAACTGCTACAATTCTGGCTTGAGGAACATGGCAGCCGGCAAGTGCTATACCATGAATCCGGGGCGCGTTCGTGAAGGCGTTCCGCAGTGGATTAACGATGATGCCAACCAAACTTGGTGGTGGGTCGAAACGTCTTGCGGTGAAGTGGTTGTTTCCAGCTCTAGCGCAAAATCCTCTAGCTCTGTTCAATCCAGTTCCAGCGCGAAATCCTCCAGCTCTGTTCGATCCAGTTCCAGCGCGAAATCCTCCAGTTCTGTTCAATCCAGTTCCAGCGCGAAATCCTCCAGCTCTGTTCAATCAAGCTCTAGCGAAATTGTCGTTTCCAAGTGCATCAAGTTCGTGAACGGCAAGGGTGATTACGACAAGAACTGCTACAATTCTGGTTTGAGGAACATGGCAGCCGGCAAGTGCTATACCATGAATCCGGATCGCGTTCGTGAAGGCGTTCCGCAGTGGATTAACGAAGAAGCCAACCAAACTTGGTGGTGGTCTGTTGTTCCGTGCGATGCCACTGTTGTTAATAAGGCTCTTGGCCGCGACAATGGCACGACTGCTATCGCAGCTGCTGTCGAAACTAAGGCTAACATTGCATTCTTCAACAACACCTTGAGCATTGCAACAACCTCTAACGGTGCTAAGTCTGTTAAGGTGTTCAGTGTTCGTGGCGACATGCTCCTCTCTGAAACGTTCTCCGGCGCTTCTATGAGCCTCGATATGTCTAGGTTTGCGGGCAAGGGTGCTGTAATCGTTCGTCTCGCTGAAGGCCGTAAGGTTCTTGCAACGAAGCGCATTGCAGTTCGCTAATTCGCTAACGCATAAATTCAGTTTGTGAATAAAGGGCTCCCTCTTACGAGGGGGCTTTTTTGGTTATTGAAATTTCTATTTTA
The DNA here is from genome assembly GCF_900142485.1 of Fibrobacter sp. UWB12. Taxonomy (NCBI): domain Bacteria; kingdom Pseudomonadati; phylum Fibrobacterota; class Fibrobacteria; order Fibrobacterales; family Fibrobacteraceae; genus Fibrobacter; species Fibrobacter sp. UWB12. The sequence goes on from NZ_FRAZ01000001.1 coordinate 569,467, forward strand.
TACATCATTGGAAGAGAGTGAATTAAATGAATATTTTTTGCAGAATTAAGTATATCCCGATCATTGCAATGATCCTTGGCTTGGGCAATTTTTTGAGCTCTTGCAGTGACGATTCTCCGTCGAATGTTCCGCAAGTGGAAAACGCAAAAGAGGATACCCGGACTATAGTTGGCTATGTTGATCGAACGCGTGGTTATTCGATGACTGAGGTTGTTTTGCGTGAAGTTGATAGCACGCTTTCGCAAACAGGTGTGGCGTACCATGGTTTTGTGGATGATTATTCTGGGCATTTTTCCCTTGAGAATGTCAAACTTACACAGCCCTATGTTTACCTTGAAGTGAATGGCAATTTCTATTCCAATTGCTATGACAATAATGAAACAGAACCTATGACTAGTTGGAAGGTTCTAGAAGCTTATGCGGATGTTCGTAAAGGCGATTCGATAAGCGTGAACCTTTTGACGCATATGCAGGCGAAACGTTTAAAGCGCTACATAGACCGTGGGCTTTCTTTTGATTCGTCGATGGCTTTCCTGCAAAAAGAAATTTCGGATTTGTTCCTGCTCGATTCTTTGCACGAAGACTTTAGCAAGATGAATCTTTCGACGTTGCGGGACTACAATTACTACTTGTTGGGCGTGAATGTCCTTAACGAGACTTATGTGTGGAAATCTGGTGGACTTGACGAATTGTTGAAAGAAGATGTTTTGACGGATTCGCTGTTCTCGACTTATTGGAGCTATGCGTATTATTTTAATCATAATTCAAGTTGCGATAAGTTCGATGATTTCGTGCCTGGATTCGGCTATAAAACCGATGCATACAAAGTTAAGGAATACTTGAATAACATCTGGCAGAAGAAGTATAATCTCGGAAACTGCTCTGCGGAAAACTATCATGAAATAAAGGCTACCGAATCTAACAAGACGCAGTTCCTGTATTGCGATACATTAGGGTGGACCCTTCCTAGAAATGGATGCTATGATTTGGACATGATTGTTCTGAACTCTTCTGTGGGCGATACGCTTCCGGGCCACTTGACTAAAGGAACATATTGTACGGATGATTATTACAAGTGGGGGCGCATGTACGACGGCTCTGTTGGATGGACTAAGGCTAGTGCTGCCGAAAGTGGTGTCGGCTTTGCTTGTACGAAAGAAACGTTGAATCGCTATGGAAAGAGTGGACGCAAGTGCTACCGTTGCGAATATTCTTATGGATATTATTTGCCTGCTGTTGACATGAGTGAATGCGATGAAAACCTTCCAAAGCAGGAACCATTGAAGTAGGGGAGATGAATATGAAACTGAATGTTTTAGGAATCGTGCTTTGTTTGCTTGCTTTGATGGGCTGTAGTGAAGTATCTAAAGGTGTTAATATCGAAAGCGAAGATAACGCTCCTGAATATGAATTAAACAAATTAGTTGGAGTTGCGTCTTTTATTTCAAGTGAAGATTATAATTCTATTGATAGGGGTGGCACCAAGTACGAAGTGACTTTGTATGAACTGGATTCTAGTGCTTCTTGGACCGGTCGCGAATTTACAACATATGTGACGTATCCGAATGTCTTCAAATTTGAAAATCTCAAATTACGATCGTCTAATGTTGTAATGTGTGTTAGGAATAAAATGTCGAGAAGCGGATATTGGAGCTTTGCAGACTTGAGCAGGGTGGATTCTGTCTATGTGAATTTTATGACAAATATGGAGTACAACAGGATTCTCTATTTGATGAAAAAGGGAATACCTTCTGATTCTGCTGAAAGAACCGCTCAGCATGAAATTATGGAGTATATGTTGTCCACTTCACTTGATATTAAACTGTCTAATCAAATTGAAGGGAACGAAAAAGATGCGGAACTTCAAGCCGTATGGCAAATGCTTTCGCGTATCCCTTATACAAGGCTTTCTAGCCAGTTGAGCTCTGATACGGCTGTGTTCTGGATGCTTGAAACGGATTCAGCAAAAATCGATACGTTTAAAACGAAATATGCTGATATGATAGAAGGAAATTTATGGGTAAAGTCTATTCCTAAAACAGATTACCTTGTTACTAAGCTGAGTGGCTATGTGTTCGGACAGACAAATGGTCTTGGAGAATGTTCCGACAAAAACGATGGGGAAGTAAAGAAGGTTACAAATCCTTTGAGCCGCTATTTTGAAAGACCTTACATGTGCTCTAAAGATACGGGCTGGATTTGTCCAAACGGTACTTTTCAGGAATTGTATGGCATTGAAAAAGGTCATGATGGTGAAGTGATAAAAGCGAATTTTACGTCATTCCTCTATGCCTATGATTCTATTCAGGGCAAATGGGTCAGTGCTCACATTGAACAAGGTATTGCATGTGTTTCTTCAAAGTTTGGTATGGTTCTCGCTTCGGAGTCCATGGGCAAGCCTTCGTATCTCGTATGCAAGGCGGAAGATAATGCTCCTGATTATCTGCATTGGGCTGCTACGGGTACGGAGGAAGATTATATTGCATATTGGTCTCGTAATCTAAAATGTGAGATAGGTATTGTTCAAAAACTACCCAATGACTCAACTGTTGAAGTGGTGTGTGTCGATGGTAAATTCCGCAAGGCGACAGATATTGATAAAACGGGTTCTGTACTGGAACTGGAAAAAATTGCAAATCCGTGTGGTGAAAAGGAAGAAGTTCGCCGTGGTAAAACCGATTCTACGCTCTATTTCTATTGCAATAATGGAGAAATGGGCTATTCGAACGAAATGGAATATACTTTGGGCTATGGCTGTAATGCTAATCATGTGGGGTACCACCAGTATCAAAATTCCATTTATTATTGCAACAAATTCACGTGGAAATATTCGACAGATTCGCTTGTAAAGGGTGTTTTGGTGGATAGCCGCGACAATTCGGAATACAAGACGATTGGAATCGGTAATCAAGTATGGATGGCCGAAAACTTGAACTATGAAGTGGAACCGAGCTGGTGCTATGGCGACTCTCTTGAATATTGCGAAAAGTATGGGCGACTTTATCAATGGGATGGTATTCTTGGGGCTAGCGCCAAGGTGGAAAATGTATGCCCGGAAGGATTCCATGTCCCGTCTAATAAAGAATGGGATGAACTCAATGCTTTTGTCAATTTATGGTTCCACGGCAATTCTTATTCGGCGAGAAAAGTTCTTTTAAGTAGTGATCCCAAGGAATTTGATAACATAGTCCATGTCGGTGATGATCTTGTTGGCTTTACGGGAATCTATGCGGGACACCGAACTGCAAATGGATTCTTTACAGGTCGATTGACTTCGGCATATTTCTGTAGCGCAGACATGAATGAAGAAGGCTCTGCATACATTTATATGCTTCGCCATGATGAATTTGATTTGACCAAGTACGCTCAGAAAACGACTTCGAATTGCAACGTCCGCTGCGTTAAGGACTAGAGATCTAGCGACATTTGATCTTCTGCGGGCGTTGTTGAAACGCTCGCTTTTTCGTTTGCAAAATTGCCCGCGGAACTGCCCGCATTTTCGTTTGTGGCGTCGTCGGATTCATCGGCGTTAGCTATCTGAGCCATAAGCCATGCTTCGTCGTGCACGGGAATTCCGAGCTCGTTTGCCTTGGTGAGCTTGGAACCTGCCGCTTCGCCTGCCAAAACCCAGCTCGTCTTTTTGCTCACGGAACCGGAGACCTTGCCGCCATTCTCTTCGATGAGCTTGCGCGCTTCGTCGCGGTCCATGTTCGGGAGCGTTCCTGTGATGACTGCAGTTTGACCTTGGAATAAAGTCTTGACAACGCCCTTGAATTCCGTCGGGAGTCCGAGTGCTACGAGTTCGTCAATTTCGTTCGTGTAAAGCGGCGTGTGGAAAAATTCGTAAACGGATTTTCCGATGCGTTCACCCACGTCGGTTACGTTTTGCAATTCTTCGACCGTAGCTGTACGGATTTTTTCGAGCGTGCGGAAATGCTTCGCTATGTTACGGGCGCTTGTGCGGCCGACAAAGCGGATGCCGAGGCCGTGCAACAGATTTTCGAGGCTCTTTTGCTTGGATGCCTGGATGGCGTCAAAGACGTTTTTCGCACTCTTCTTTGCCATGCGTTCCTGCGATTCCAGGTCTTCGAGCGTAAGTCGGTAAAGGTCTGGAATGCGCTTGATTTTGCCGGTGGCAAGGAGACTTGCGATAAGCGCTGGCCCGAGATTTTCGATGTTCATCGCTTCGCGGCTTACGAAATGCTCAAACAGACATTGCACTTGTGCTTGGCAGTGCATGTTTTCGCAACGGAGAATCACTTCTCCGTCGATGTGTGTGAGTTGCTCTCCGCACACGGGGCATTTTTCGGGTGCCACGACGGGGGAGGCTCCGGCGGGACGCAACTCGCGCTTGACATCGGTGATTTTCGGGATGATTTCGCCACCCTTCTCTACGCCGACTGTGTCGCCGTAGTGCAAGTCAAGCCTTGCCACTTCGTCGAAGTTGTGGAGGGTGGCGCGCTTCACGGTTGTACCTGCGAGGCGCACGGGTGCGAGATTGGCTACAGGCGTCACGGCACCGGTGCGACCGACCTGGAATTCTACAGACAAAAGCGGCGTGTAAGCGCGTTCCGCCTTGAACTTGTAAGCGATGGCCCAGCGCGGGCTCTTGCTTGTGCTGCCGAGTTCTCGCTGCTGTTGCAAATCGTTCAGCTTCACGACCATGCCGTCAATATCGAACGGGAGACTGTCGCGGCTCGCACCAATCTTCTCCGAAATCGCCATGATTTCATCGACCGTATCGGCGGTCCAATAATCGTTCGTATGGAATCCGAGACGCTTGAGCTGCTTCAAGTTCTCTTCGTGAGTCTTGTTGTTGCTCTGCGGAATGTGGTACGCAAAAAAGCGCATCGGGCGCGTCTTGCATTCGGCAACGCTCTTGAGCTTGAGCGAGCCCGAAACCGTATTGCGACAGTTTTGGAACGTCTTCTTGTTTTCCAAGATGAACTGCTCGTTCAAACGTTCAAATGCTTCGCGTTCCATGTAGACTTCACCGCGGACTTCGAACGTACCCTGCGGAATCTCGCTCGGGTCAATCTTCAATTTCTTCGCGTCAAAATATTCAGGAATATCCGCAATTGTGAGCGCATTCAACGTCACGTCATCGCCCTGAGCACCATCGCCACGAGTCGCCGCCTGCTTCAGACGACCATTCTCGTAAACCACCGAAAGGCTAACCCCATCGATCTTCCTCTCGCAAATCCATTTTTTAGTAGATTGTGTAGGAGATTGCTTCGCTTCGCTCGCAATGACGTTGTTTGTTGTGTCATCCTGAGCGCGGGAGTGCGAAGGATCCAGTGAACTCTCGATATCGGCAATTCCTTCTTCTGCGGCCTTAACGAACTCGCGCATTTCTTCTTCGCTATAGACGTTTGCAATGCTGAGCATCGGCACGGCATGGGCGACTTTTGCAAAATCGTTCGTGAGGTCGCTACCGACCCGTTGCGTGAGCGATTCCTTACCGCGCAATTCTGGATACTTCGCTTCAAGCGCTTCCATCTCCTTGAGCCCAAAGTCAAAATCCTGGTCGCTCATGGGGGAGACCCCGTCCTTGTAATAAAGACGGCTAGCTTCTTCCAGTTGTTTCTTTAATTCAAAATAGCGGGTACGGTCAATATCTTTCTGCTCACTCATAGGCGTAATTATTGTTTTGGAATGTTTGGCTTAGCGTCGATTTGTGGCTCGATACTTGTAGAATCCGAAGAAATTGCAGAGTCTATAACGGTAGAATCAATTTTGAGTTCTTTTAATTTAATAGGAACGTAAGATAAAACTTCTTTTTTTATCGCATCTAGAAGGTGGCCTTTCATGATGCGAAATATAAAGGTCATGCGATTTGTGTTAGATATGTGACGTTTGAAGTTTGTAACGATTACGCGGTTGCAGACGTTGGCTTTTATATTGAATTGTTTATCTGAAAGATTCTTCTTTTCAAGAGAATTGCATTCCTGCATAAACAATACTAGGTAATAGTCAAATTCGTTGAATAGCAAACTATTGTCAAAAATGAAATGCCTGCCGTTGAAGTGAGGATCGTAACTCATTTTCAAATTCGCTGGTCTTTCGTTTGTCCAGGTATATTTAATGTATTTTTCTAAGTCTGATTTAAGTTGGTTGTTTACTTTTTCCTTATCTATACCCATATTGAATGGATAAAGAAATGCTTTGGTTGTAAGGCTGATTTTATCTATGATCCGATCTTTGTAAGTGAAGTCTTTGTTGTTCAAAAAATAATAGACCTTGCTTACTGTTGATGGAAAAAGAATAAAACCGACTACAATGTAGGTGATAATGAATAATGTAAAAAGTGCAGTCAGAAGATAAGTAACTTTCTCTAATTTGGATACGAGTTCTTTTTCTTTTTGATTCATATTATTACCGAAAAAATAAGAAGGTTATATGTTAATATAACATCTTCACGCCGATGGCAATGAGGATAATCCCTGCGATAAGTTCGGGAATCTTCGTCTTAAATCGCTTGGCGGTATGTCGTCCGATTTCAAAACCGATAATCCCTGCTGCAAAACTTGCAAATGCGATGGCGCTTACGGCAAAGCTCAAGTTGACGCTCATAAAAGCAAACGAAATTCCAACGGCAAAGGCGTCGATGCTTGTGGCGATGGACAAAAGCAAAATGTTCGTGAGGCTTAAGTGCTTGCACGAGACCGCCTCATCGTCACCCCTGATGGCTCCAAAAATCATGCGACCGCCCAATATGCAAAGGATTCCGCAGGCAATCGGCGTTCCGACGGTGTTGAACCAGCGTTCCGCGAAGCTCCCGAGAAAGTATCCGAGCATGGTCATGCCGCCCTGAAAAACGCCAAAAGAAACGGCCTGGAGCCCTGCGCGCGAGCGCTTGATTCCCGATTTGCAAAGTCCGGTCGAAATGGCGACCGCAAAACAGTCCATCGCTTCGACAATCGCAATAATGATAATCTCTATAGTGCTCATGAAAAGTCGCTTTTTTGAAAATGTGAAAAACGACATCAAAAATAAAAAAATATATTGTAGAGGGGGAGGTTCGTTCTTGGTGTAACTAACAATGAACAACAAAGTCGTTACAATTGTTTTTATCGCACTATGTTTGCTACTACTGCTTTCTGTAGGAGGCACGTTTTGGGATGGTTCTCTTGATTTGCTTTTGCATAATAGCGGTAGCTGGAAGTTCCCCAAGACTCTCTTCATTTTTTGGATGGGGATGTCTCAGGCGGGTGTTCTCCTTTCGGCGTTCTTGCTCATCATGAAGGTGAAAATCCACCGGCGTACGTCGCTTTTGTTGGAACTGAGTTCCCTGTGCAGCCTTGTTGTCGCTATTGCGCTTGCGATGCTTTGTTCGAACTCAATCAAGATCGATAGCGGTGTGTATAGCATTGGTATTGTTGGCTTTATATCGCTTTTGTTTTTTGTGACGCATCTTGTGGCGGCGGATTCGGCTGAAGATTTGGCGCTCTGCAAGGAACTCGCAAAGATTAGGCGGCCGCTTGCATGGATTATCCTTCCGACGGTGTTTTGGGTGGTTTCGTCTTTTGCGCTTGGCTTTGCGCAGTTTGAAAATTCCGTATGGCAGGGCTCGTTTTTCCCGGTGAACGTTGTTGCGTGTGTATTCTATATGGGGCTTGCCAATTCGATTATACTGCTTTCGTTCGAGAATTACTACAACCGTATGATTGGGCGATTCCTGATGCTCTGTAGCTGGTTTATGTCGCTGTTGTTCCTTTGGTTGATTTTATTGAAGGGCGGGGGCAGTTTTGCTTCGTTTATATTTGCCTGCGCTATCCCGCAGTTGCTGTTCTTTGAGGTTGTTCGCGAAAATCTCTGGGGACGCCTGCTAGTTGTCTTGAGTATTTTGTTCGGTATTTTGCTAAAGTGCGATTTCGTGGTGAACCACAACGATTATCATTTTTTCGCCAACGCGAATTTTGCCAATGCAAGTCTTATGTTTGCAGGGGGTACGCTGTTTGTCGCTTTGTTCTTTGGCGTGCGTTTTTTGCTTTCGCGGTTCTTTGAAAACGATGAAATCCTGATGGGCGAAGAAAGCGGCAACTCGGATGGCGAAGTGCCCGATGTGGAAGAGAAAAAGTATTACTCTCCGTTTTCGGCTCCGGAATTCAAGGTGGTTCGTTTGCCAGTGCTGTGTGGAGTCCTTGCTGCAGTAACGTATGGCTATTTTTCTTCGGACTGGATTACTCTTGCGGGCCCGTTTGGGGCGTACGTGAGCTGCTTGTTAGTCTGTTTGCAACCCTTTGTGCATCTTGGCGTAAAAAGGCGTAGGGGGAATCGAAAATGAGCATGTTTGCAAATGCAGTGGCATGCCTCTTGTGCCTGATTTTTGCGGCGTTCCTTTGGAAAATGAAGGGAATGTTCCGCATTACGCTCGTGATGTTCCTGATTGTCTTGACAAGCTGCCTTTATACGGTCTTTGTTGGGAATCTGTTTAACCCTGTACTTGAAAATTACCCGTTCCGTATGCTTGCACTTGCGTTGTGTGTGTTTACGACCGGACTTCGCGAAAACCGCAGGCGCTTTATGGTGCTTGCTCAAACATTCTGGCTTTGGGTGGAACTTGTAGGGAATGTCTCGCTTTATCAAGCGGGGGCCGAAGCCCCGTGGATACGCCTTGCCGCCATTGCCGAAATTGCTCTCGGTTGTTGCTTTATGGCAAGAATTTCTAGAGAAATTGAATTCGGGCTTATCGTTTTGTGGATGGCCGTCTGGATGTTCTTCTAGGAAATGTGCGTGTAAGTGATTTTGTTCGAAAGTCTCTTTTCGAATTCTTCCTTAGAGAGAGGCTTGTCGAAAAGGAATCCCTGAATCGTAGAGCATTTTGCGTCTTGTAGAAAATCTAGCTGCTTGCTGTTTTCGACACCTTCGGCTACGACTTCGAGGTTCAGTTCGTTGATCATGTTCACCATGTTCTTGATGACAACTTCATCGTGGTGTGTTTCGTCTCCAATGTGGTCGAGGAGCGACTTGTCGAGCTTGATGACGTTGACGTTCAAGTCCTTGATGGCGGAGAATGTGGAGTACCCTGTACCGAAGTCATCGATAGAAACGTTAATGTTGTTCTCGCGGAGACCATTTACGAATTTCTGCATGGAAACCTTATCTTCAAAATCGGAGGCTTCCGTCAGTTCAATTTCGATGTACTTGCTATCGATCTTGAATTCCTTCATGATGTTCAAGATATTTTCCATAAGGTGCGGGTTGCGCAGATGGTGCCTTGAGAAATTCGAAGAAACGCGGACGGGTTCCATGCCAGCATCAATCCAGGAGCGGATGTCTTCGCATACTTTGCGGAATACGTAAAAGTCGAGCTGGCAGATGGTGGCTTCTTTTTCGAGAATCGGCAAAAATTCAACGGGAGCGATTATTTTGCCATTGCGATTCCAGCGCACAAGCGCTTCGCAACCGCAAAGCTTTTGATCCTTGACGGACACTTTGGGCTGGTAATAGACGATAAATTCCTTGCGGCGCAGAGCCTCGCGGAAAAGCGACGAAATTTCCTTTTCGTGGTAGGCTCTGTCGAGCATTTTCCTTGTGAAAAAGACGATGTCGTTTCCGGGATGGACTCTGGACTCGTTTAGCGCAACGGAACTGCAATGCATGATTTCGTTCATCGAATCATTGGGCTGGATATCGTAAATGCCCATGCGGCTTTGTAGCGTAAGCGGGATAGGTTGTGATTGCGGTATCGGAACGTTTATGTTCACCGAGGTCAATTTCTTGATGAATTCGTCTCTGTTCTCTTTTTTGACAAGAACAAAAAAGTTGTCGCCGCCCAGTCTTGCAATCATTTCGTCATCGTGGCACATTGCCATGACTGTATGCGTAAAGATGGTAATACCCTTATCTCCAATAGCAGGGGATTTCGACTGGTTGATGTACTTGTAATTCTTAAGATTGATGAAAATGCCGCTGAAATTCTGCAGCTTGTTTTTGGATTTAAGCTCAATGCTGTGGTGAACCAGTTTTGCCGTGTTGGGGGCACCAGTCATGGTGTCTGTTTGACTTGCATAGTGAATTGCGCCCATAAGGCGTGCTCTGCCAAACATGATGAAAAGGTCGTCGCAGACGAGTTTTGCAGCTTGGAGTTCTGGTGTTGTAAATTTGTGGTTTTTCTTGGCGCGGACTTCGATGGTGGCCATTCCATTTTCACCCGTTCGATAAGTCTGGATTAAGGGGAACTGCTCGTAACCGGTGGTATCTTCGTAAACAATTCTTTCTTCGTTTAATCCTTCTTTGGATATAATGGAGCTTGGGGCTATAAGTTTAATTTTGATGAAACCAATGTTTAGAATATTGCAAACTGGAGGAATCGCGCTGGAAACGCGCTTAATCAATGCTGAAATATCAGGCACATTATCAAGAATAGCATCCCTAAAATCTTTATATACGCTACTGAAAATGACGTAGTCCATTTCCGCCCCTTAATGTCCACACATTATACACCGAATTAGTGCTCTAAATGTAAATAAAAATTTCATAAAAGGGAAAAAATATTTTTTTTATATGTTTTGGATGTATTCCATTTTAGAACGCTTGATTTTGATTACAAATACTAGTGGATTGGTGGGAAGAATATGTAGGCAATAATGATTGCAGCAATGACTCCGACAGCATCTGCAATGAGGGCACATGTGACGGCGTGGCGGGTCTTTTTCACGCCCACGGAACCGAAATAGACTGCTATGATGTAGAATGTCGTGTCGGCAGCTCCCTGGAACATGCAACTGAGACGGCCTGCAAAGCTGTCCGGGCCGAGGTTTTTCATGGCGTCGATCATCATGCCGCGGGCACCGCTACCGCTGAGGGGTTTCATAAGGGCGGTGGGGAGGGCCGGGACAACGTCGTTTCCGACTCCGATAAGGCCAAGTAATGCTGAAATTCCATTCATAACAAGGTCCATGGCGCCGCTAGCACGGAAAACCGCAACGCCAACGAGAATGGCGACGAGGTTCGGGATAATCATGACTGCGGTGTTGAATCCTTCCTTGGCGCCTTCGACGAATGCTTCGTATGCTTGAACTTTCTTGTAGCAGGCGAGGCCGAGGAATGCAATGATAATGCCGAATAGAACAATTCCGCTAATAAAGAGACTCGTTGTGCCGATAGCTTCTGCGGTGAGGTGGCTAAAGTAGAACATGATGGCGATGACGCATGCACTGATGCCGCCGAGCCATGCGACGGTTACGGGATCCTTGAGCTTGATTTTCTGGAAAAAGCTGAGTGCGAAAATACCTGCGATGGTGCTGAAAAATGTGGAAAGCAAAAGCGGCAAAAAGACATCGCTTGGGTTTGCGGCGCCGAGCTGGGCACGGTAAGTCATTATGCTAACAGGAATTAGCGTAAGTCCACTTGCGTTTAAAACAAGGAACATGATTTGCGAATCGCTTGCGACGGTCTTGTCTTCGTTCGGGTTGAGCTCTTGCAACTGCTTCATGGCTTGGAGACCCATCGGAGTTGCTGCGTTATCGAGGCCGAGCATGTTCGCGCTGATGTTCATGAGCATGGTGCCTACAACCGGATGTCCTTTTGGAATTTGCGGAAAAAGTCTCGAAAAGAGCGGTTGGACAATCTTGGCGAGAATCTGGACTGCGCCTGCTTTTTCTCCGATTTTGAGGATGCCGAGCCAAAGGCTCAAAATGCCCGTGAGGCCGAGGGCGATTTCGAAAGCCGTTTTGGACATGTCGAACGCCCCGAGAATAGCCTTGTTGAAAATGCCGGAGTCACCGAATGCGAGCCATTGGACGATGCATGCGATAAATGCACCAAAGAAAAAGACGAGCCAAATTACGTTTAAAACCATGACTCAAATGTAAGAAAAAAATAGCAGGTGGTGCGCCATACCCCCTGCATAGTTATGCCCGCATTGTCACCCCGGATTTGTACAAGTATAAAGCCCTTCGGCTCAGCTATGAAAATGCGTGCATTTTCGCAGCGTTCGCCTTGGTTGCTTTTATTCCGGGATCACCTTACACGGTATAAAAGGCGATGCCGGCACTATGGCCGGCATGACAGTAAAAAACATTTCCTTTTTGTTGTCATGCCCGACTTGATCGGGCATCTCCGTTTCGTATTTCTATAAAGTCACGGACTTAATTTCCGAGCCGTCCTGCAGCGTGTGTATGCTGAATTTCGCATGTGCAGGCTCGTTTGCAGTTGCTGGCGTACATTCATAGAATCCAAAGGTCGGCGGGTTTCCGCCTTTGGGGAGGCTTGTAGAACCGGGATTGACCATGAGAACATCGCGGAAGTTCTTTTCGAGCTTCCAAATGTGCGTATGGCCGAACAGGTAGGCATCGATTTGCGGCTTTTTATTCGCCTCGGCTTGAGACTGCATTGTCGACTGCGCTGAGGATTGCGCGGCTCCCGTAGATTCGATGGCGTTTAGCGCGTCTTTCGGGAAACATTCCGGCATAAAGATGTGCCCGTGGCTCAGGAATAAATGGAAGCCTTTGTCCTCGATGACTTTGTATTCGTTTTCGATAGGGAAATCGAGCATCATCAAATCTACATCGGCATCGCAGTTCCCGCGGACGGCAATTATGCGGTCTTTGTAAGGCGCGAGTGCTTCGACGACTTGCATGGGGCCGTGGCCTGCCGGGAGCGGGTTTCTAGGCCCGTGATAAAGCGTGTCGCCAAGCAAGATAATCTTGTCGCAGTTGAACTTATCAAAGAACGTTAATGCTTGCCTTGCAGCCAAGGCTGAACCATGAATGTCAGAGAGTATTAATGCGCGCATTGTGACTCCTACTTCACTGTAATCATCGGGCTCGTTTCGCTCAAGAGGTAATTCCATTCTTCGCGAATCTTTTCGTATTCGGTCGGATCGGCGTAGAGCGCGAACGTAGTCCACTTGATTCCGCTAGAAGCCTTGGACTTCGGTTGTTTTTCAAAACTTACGTAGTCTGGAGTATGGTTGAGCGGTTTTGCTTCGGTGATGGTTACCGAGTGGCCGCTTGCGGTCTTGATGTTCAACTTAAAGCTGAAAATTGTTTCGTGCGGCATACGGATGGGGTGATGACGCTTTGCAACTTTCGGAAGCTTGAACAGGCTCCTTTCCCAGACGTTCGGGAAGCGTCCCTTGAGTTCGGAACCGCCTTGACCAAAGTAACCCTTGGACAAGTAAGTGTTCACGATGATGAGAGGCTTGTTGAACTGCTCGAGGTTCTCGATGCGGATGTTGCCGATGCTTACATCAGGTATGCCTGCGGCGAGGAACTGTTCCAAGAGCTTTTCCTGGTCCTTCACATCGCGACCAAAGAACTTGTTACGGATGGCACTGGCGAACTTGCCCTGGAGCTGCACGGAATCGCGGAATTCGCATTTGCCGTCTTCACCAATAAAGAGGTCGTGCTGGATTGCAATTTGGTGTTCCTGGTTGTCTTCGAGAATCGGGGTGGTTACAACGTGGCTCTGGTCTCCATCGATGACGAGGGCGACTTTGCCTTCCATGTCAAGCGGTACAGGGCGGTCGTTTCCAGTTTTGTCAGTTGCGTCAACCCAGCGTTCACTAATCTTACCCTGCTTCGGGATGTAGAGAATCATGTGGTTGAACTGCTGGATGGTCGGCAAGTGCGAGAATCCTTCTTCGGTGAGGTGGATTGCCGTCAGGTAGCTCTTGACGCCAATGGCTTCGAGCATGTCCTTGAGCAAGAGTGCCATGTCCTTGCAGTCGCCGCGGTGTTCCTTGAGGGTCACTTCTGCAGTTTGCGGAATGAGGCTGTGGCCGCCGAAACGTACATCGCGGTAACGGATGTCGTGACGGACAAAGTTGATAATAGCCTTGACGGCTTCATCGCCAATCTTGTTGCCGCGCACTTCGAACGCTTGCTCGCGAACCTTGACGGCCTGCTTGAACTGGTGGCTGATGAGGTTCTGGTAATCGTCGCCAACATCGCGCCATTCCTGCTTGCCTGTGAGCATGAGGCCTGCGCCAAAGTCGCGGTACACGGGCATGTAAAGTTCCTTGCGGACAATCACGGGATTTTCAATCTTCCATTCAATGCCACCCTTAATGGCGGTCTTTTCGAGCGGACCGTATTCTTCAGTGACAAAGCGTGTTGTGTCGGCGTAAATGCGGAAGACGGATTCTCCGACAGGCACTTCGCGGCTACTTTCGTAGTTGGTGTACGGAATCATGCCCTTGTTCTGGAGATTCGTGCGGCTGAATTGCATGTAAATGAAGTCACCCGGAGCAATTTCCGAAAGCGGGAAGTGTGCGGTCTGTGATTCATTGCCACCGCCGATTTCTGTAGCGTAGGTGATGTAGGCTCCGTTGAGTGTAGCCTTCTGCTTGAGTTTCCAATTGCTGTCGTAAACTTCGAGTGCGTTCAGGTAAATGCGATCAAAGCCCGGCAAGAAGTCGAACGTGAATTCACGATAGATGGCTGCACCGCGCTGGTCCAAGATTTCGAGGAGCATTTCTTCGCTGCGGACCCAGTTGGCGCCTTTTTCTGCCTTGAGGGCTTCTTTTTGGTAATGGATAACGGCCGGGAAGTCGCCTTCGACAGCGGTCTGCTTTGCCTGCGGGCGGAGAAGCGTCTTCAAGTCAGCGGTGCGATCTTCGACAGGAGTAATCGGCTTTTGGAGCGTGCGGTTGTCAGCCTTGCCGAGATAAGCCTTGGTTGCAGAAAGGAAACTCTTGGCGTCTTCGTTATCCGGGCGGAGGGAGAGAGCCTTGGTGAGAGCCTTTTCTGCTTCGCGGTAGTTACGGCTGTAGAAGAGAATCTTGCCGTGCATCGTCCAAATTTTATAGTCGTTCTTTGCCTTGGCGAGCGTTTCTTCGCTGATGGCGCGAGCTTCTTCGTAGCGGCCGAGGAACATGAGAGCGTCCATGAGAGTTTCACCCAAATCCTTGCTCATGCCAAAACGTCCGCGGACTCCGTACAAAATATCAACAGCTTCGGCGTATTGGTCAAGTCCCATGTAGGTCTTGGCGAGATAGACACCGAGACGGGAACTGGGCTGCGTGTCAAAGAGGCGCTGCACGACGATGAGGGACTGATGACGTTGTCCGAGTCCCCAAAGTGCATCACTCAGGTTGATGACGTATTCTGGATTGTTGGGGGTGTAGCGGAGGGCGCCTTCGGCACATTCGCGAGCGTGACCATAGTCGAACAGCGCTTCGTACATTTCGCCGAGAATCGAGAGCAATTTGCCATTCTTGCGCACAAGGTCAATTTGGCTTGTAAAGTAGCTGATGCCCGGACCGTAAAGTTCCTTCATCTGGTACACAAAACCACAGTTGATGAGGTAGAGCGGTTCTTCCGGGTCCATCTTGTTGGCGCGTTCAAAGTAGCTGAGGGCCACAAACGGCTGGTCTTCGAGCAAACGGAGAATACCCACTTGGCTCATGACTGCTGCATTAAACTTGTTCTGTTTTTTACGGGCTTCATCATCGCTTGCCATTTTCGGCATGGCGCCAACCTTGAGGCCTTCGACAGCGTTCTTCATCACCGAGGCGTATTTCTTTTTGTTGATGCCTTGAGTCCATGTCGCGATGAGGATGCCGCGGCCATTGTCGTAGAAGAATCGGCCGGTATAGTAGAAGTCGAAGTTGTTGACAACGCGGGTGAGGGTAAATTCTTGAGCGTAGCGGTCACCGACCTTGACTCGCTGAACTTCAATGGACGGATCGTTCATTGAAAGTCCGAGGCGGTTAAGGAGAACCTTGAACATGTCTTGCTGGCTGACTTCTTCGCTTGGGACGATGGCTCCGTATACGAACAAGGAAATATCTTCTTTCTTGTTGCTGAGGACTAAATCGGGGTCTTCGTTTTGCTTGGCGACGCCTGTCCAGTTGTGCCAAAGCGTATCCTTGGTGCTCCAGGTATAGCCGAGGTCTGCGCTAGAGTATTGCGTGATGCGTTCATCGGAAAGTTCCGAGACTGCTTCCTTTACAACGTCCTTGAGTTTGAATGTTGCGAAGAAATCTTTCCATTCCTGCTTGAGTGCACCTGCGGTAAGCTGAACGTCGTTTGCGGAGAGCGTGAGCGTAAAGACTCTGTTCCCGGCGCCGATGACGAGACCGACGGCTTCGTATGGCGTGTCGTAGCGTTTGCCTGCAACATCGAAGAATGCGCCGGTGGTGCCGAATGCTTCTTCGGGGTAAGTCTCGGCAAGCGATGCTTTTTTGCCGCTCGATTCAAAGGACTGCATTTCGATTTGGGCGCGGTCCATGAGTCGCAAGGGTTCGCCTTCGGGGAGTGTTACTTCGACGAGGACGGCGCGACGGCCTGTTTGCGGGTTATAGAATTCATAGGGTGCGTTATCTTCGCCACCGATGATTGTCCAACCGTTATCGGGAGCGGTGAATGTGTAGCCGCTTGTTTCGATGGTGCCGCCGGTTGCTCTCGGGGCGACTGGTTCTTCGGATGTGTAATCCGTTTCCGAGGATTCATCGTCATAATAGGAACCATCGGTATTGCCCGAAACTTCGTTCGTGGGCGTGGTGTTTACATCGGGTGTGTTACCGGCGCAAGAAAACAGGAAAAAAAGCCCGAATGCAACAGTCAAGCGGGCGAGGGAACTCTTTTTATTTACAAACGAATAACGCATAATAAACTTCGCAGGTGAAATGTTTAACACCTTAATTTTAGAAAATTAGGGGGTGCAAAAAGTAGTGTTTTGCGATACAAATGAGAATAATCTGAAAATA
Source organism: Fibrobacter sp. UWB12 (assembly GCF_900142485.1). Classification (NCBI taxonomy): domain Bacteria; kingdom Pseudomonadati; phylum Fibrobacterota; class Fibrobacteria; order Fibrobacterales; family Fibrobacteraceae; genus Fibrobacter; species Fibrobacter sp. UWB12. The sequence goes on from NZ_FRAZ01000001.1 coordinate 586,127, forward strand.
GGTTGTTATGTTTCTTAGTGTTTACAAAGTCTGTGCGAAAGCTGCGTTTTAAACAGTCGGAATGACTTGTGAACCTTCGAACGCGTTCTTGTAATGGGCAAATTGGAGCGGTTGTTGGTAAGCGCGGGCGCTCAGAACATCAAAGCGGCATGGCTCATCAAATCCTTTGGGTGCAATCTCTTTTTGCGTTGCCAAAAAATGGCAGGCCGTGTGCCAAATTTTCTTTTGCTTGAGCGCATTCACGCGGGCTGCGGGATTTCCTTGTTGATTGTTCCATACGGATTTGACTTCGACAAATACGAGGGTGGAGCCGTCACGGGCTACAATATCGAGTTCTCCGCCGTGGTAAGCATAATTGCGGGCCACGACTTCATAGCCTTCGCGCATCAAGAACGCGACTGCTTGAGTCTCGATAAAATTACCCTTGGATTTGTTCTGTGATTTCTTCGAAATCATTTGCTCCCCTTTTAATTGCTATGTCAAGACTTTACTGGATCCTTCGCGTTGCTCAGGATGACGGAGAATTTATTTCACTTCCATGCCTAATAGGCGGATTTCCGAAATTGCATAGTCGTCGTTATCCGCTTCGTAAACATCGTCGAGGTAGAACCGGAGTTCGGTTGTTTCGACCGTTTGAATGTTCGGGTATTGCATTCCCTTGATGTTTTCGAGATGGAGGCGCTGCTTGAAGCCATCCTTTGTTTCAATGGTGATTGTGCGGGGCTTTTTGAAAATGCGGAAACGGTCACCGAACGCGTCGTCGATGGACTTCTGGTAGCCAATGGCAATGCCGATATTCGTAATGAGAGTGTTCTTGTCAAAGTACATGGCAAGTACAGGATTCAATGGCTTTAATGGCATTTTATTGAGCCATGCGGTGGAAAGGTCTCCATCGGTCAGGTTCGATAGCGGGTAGCCTTTCGAATTTTCAGGCTCGATTGCTCTAGTCTCGTGATTGCCTAGAATTTCGCTCCATTCGAGTTCGTGCAGTGTGTTCATGGGCTTGTGCGTGAACATAAGCAGCATGAGCAAAATAACGATAATCGGGAAGAGTACCGAGAATGCCACAATGATAAGTTTATGCGGAGCCAGGTTGCGCCCGAAGTTTATTGCCGATTCTACAATGGAGGGGGCAACGCGACGCTGCGATCCCGTTTTGCGAGCAATGGAGGCGTTCTGGTGAGGCGTATCGTGCTGCGGGAATACTTGGTCACATTCGTCCAAAAATTCCTGCATGTCGTGGAAGCGTTCGTTGAGTTTTTTCTTTAAGCACTTGAGGATAAGTTCCGAAAGACCTTCCGGGATGTCTTCGCGGAAAAGTTCCGGAGCTGGAGGCGGTTCCTGCACATGCTTGAGCGCAATTTCCACAGGGCGGCTGCCTTCGAACGGCAAGCGTCCGCAAGTCATTTCGTAAAGGATCACGCCCATGCTGTAAATGTCGGACTGGAGCGTGACTTCGTCACCGTGGCACTGTTCTGGCGACATATATTCGGGCGTGCCCATCGTCATGCCGGTGCGGGTGAGACGTTCCTTTTCCATCTCTTGGATGTACGAAATGCCAAAGTCCATGATGTAGACGCGGTTATCGCGCGTGAGCATAATGTTCGAGGGCTTCACATCGCGGTGGACGATGCCCTTGCTGTGCGCGTAAAGGAGACCGCGTGCAATTTGCTTGATGATGACTTCAATGGCCTCAAACGAAAGTTTGCTCTTGTTTTGCAAAATTTCGGCAAGCGAAATACCTTGCACGTAAGTCATTGAAATAAAGAGCTGGTTGCCCTGCTGACCAAAGTCGAACACGTGAACGATGTTCTGATGGTCGAGCTCCTTCATAGCTTGCGCTTCGAGATAAAAGCGCTTGATGGCTTCGACATCGGAGGTCGAGTCGAGAATCTTGAAGGCTACTTCGCGGTTTAGCCTTTTATCGAGAGCCTTGTAGACATAGCCCATTCCACCTTTGCCGAGCGTTCCCAATAGTTCGTAGTTTTCGTTAAAGGGGTACGGAAAATTTAGTGGTTGTTCTGGACGTATCATCTTGGCTTCTTTAATTTGTGTAGTAAAATTGCAGTTACAATATAGAAACTAAGAGCGATGGCGATGGCAAAAATCGCGTTAAAAATGTCGTCTTTTCGTTCTAGTAAAATGTTGAGGAGCGACGCTTGGTTGTAACGTGACCAGATGACGCTGGAAAGCGCGCGGCCAATGGGCTGCATTTGGTCGAGTGGCACGAGGGCTCCGGCGAGGGCAACTTGCGGGATGATGAGTAGCGGCAAGAAGGCGTTCGCTTGGCTCGTGTTCTTGGCGAGTGTACTCGTGAATAGCCCGACGGTGGTTGCGGGGATGGCGATGCAGGCGAAAATGCTAGCGATAAGCGCAATATTTGGGGTGGGAGTAATGCGGGTACTGATAAACGCATAGACAATGGCTGTCTGTATCAGCGTAAAAAATACCGGGAGCGTGCATTTTGCAGTCAGTGTCGAGATTGCTGAAACGCCACGGCGGAACTTGTCACGGAGAATGTCTTTCTCTTGGACGATTTCACGGATGGAAAGCGAGAGCGCAAACCAGTTGGCACAAAGGATGATTGCGAAGGCGACTGTCCAGAGCGAACTTTGGTCGGAGAATATCTGCGAAAGCAAAAATCCAATAATTGCAGGTTGCACAAAAAGCGCTGCAATGCGGCCCTTGTCGCGGAACCACTGCTTGGCGGTGATGTACACGGTGTAAGCAAAATTGCGGGGAAGCTTGGTGCGTTCAAAGAAATACTTGGATTCTTTCTTTTTGACGTTGCTCGAATTTTCGGTAGCTCGCGACGCGGCTTGAGATGCACGCCACTCGGCGGATTTGCTTTGTGTTATGCTTGTGAGGAGCGCTTGCGGGTCGGTCGTGTTGAAATGCGAGTATGCGGCCTGAATGGTTCCGTAGAACGCTTCTTCGCCCTGGTGCAGTACGAGAACTTTATTTGCAATTTGCAAGGCCTTGTAGCTGTGCGTGGTGAGGATTATCGTATGGCCGAGGAACGCGAGCTGCTTCAAGTGCGTGCAAAGGATTCTTGAATTGTACGGATCAAGACCCGACAGCGGTTCATCGAGGATAACGAGGCCTGGGCTTCCCATGAGCTCGCGCGCGAGGGCTACGCGGCGCATTTCGCCGCCGCTGAGCGTTTTCACGAGGTTCTGCCGGCGGTTGCTCAGCCCGAAAAGTTCGCAGAACTTTTCTAGCCTCGCGCGTGCATCTTGCTTGAAGTTCCGAACGTCCATCGACGACCTAGCACCGTCGAGAATAGTTTCCTCGACGGTCAGCTCCGGGCGGAGCGGCGGGTCTTGCGGCAGAATTGCAATGCGTCTGCGAATCTCGCTTTTGCGGTAATCGACACCGCCGATGCGCACAATGCTTTGCTTGTCGCAACTGTTGATGCCTTGAATCATCTTTAAAAGTGAAGACTTGCCTTGTCCGGAACGCCCGATAATCGCAAGAATCTCGCCTGCGGGGAGTTCGAAATCAATCCCTTTTAGTAATTGCTTTTTGCCGGCAAAGACATTCACGTTTTGCGCGAAAACATCAAAGCCTGTTGCTGAAGCCTCGATGAGCAAGTTGTTGTTGCGAAAAACAATTACGGCTGATTCAAAGCGGCATGCATCGCCGTTTGCAATTGTAATCGTGCGCGTGCGTTTGCCGCTTTCGTCTACAATTGCTTTTGCAAATTTGATTTCGGCATGTTTTTCGCGGGCGTAGCTAGAAGCGCGGGCTTTGCCGATTCCCGGTATTTCGACTTCTCTCCATTCGGCCGAAAGAGGAATCGTTTGCATGTTGCTTTCGGTTTCTCGCTCCATCACGAGAAGCGTAAGGTCACTTCCGCGGAGCGTCGCTCGCAACTGCCTCGGTCCGATGAGAATCACGTCGCCATCGTTAATGGCGGCGGTTTTTACATCTTTCCCGTTCAGCATGGTAATGCTGTTTTGGGATAAATTCTGCAAATTCCATTTGCCGTCGGTAAAGTTCAGAACCGCATGATACCTCGAAACCATCAGGTTATCGAATTGCAAAAGGTTATCCGATTTGCGCCCGATGGTAAATGGTTTCGAAGGGTCTGGATTGACGAGACGGAATGGAAACATCGCGTTTTCCCGTTATTGTAATTCTTTCACGAACGCTTCAAAACGGTCGCAAGCTTTTGCGAGATTTTCGTCGCTTGCGGCGTACGAGAATCGAACGCAAGTGTCGTCGCCAAAAGCGGCGCCTGGTACAATTGCAAGGCCCTTGCTTTCCAAAAGTGCGCTGCAAAAATCAATCGAGCCTGCAATCACCTTGCCATCCGGTGTCTTTTTGCCGTAGTAATCGCTCACGGGGGCAAATAGGTAGAATGCACCTTCGGGTGCGCGCGGCTTGGTCGAGAGGAACGATGTACGTTCGAGCATGTAGGCTCTGCGTTTGCGGAAAGCTGCCTGCATGGCGTGCACATTGCTCTTGTCCATGTTTAGCGCACCGAGTGCTGCATACTGTGCAACATTGCTCGGATGGTGCGTGGCCTGTCCCTGGATTTTGCCGATAATCTTTGCAATCGGAGCGGGGGCGGCATCGTAACCGATTCGCCAGCCGGTCATGCAATGTGATTTCGAAAAGCCGTTAATCACGATGGTGCGTTCTGCCATTCCCGGGAAAACTGCGGCGCTCGTAAATTCCGTATCGTAGACAAAGTATTCATAAACTTCGTCCGAGATGCAGTAAATGTCCTGTGCGACAATTTCTTTGGCGAGCGCTTCGAGTTCGCTCTTGCTGTAAACAGCGCCAGTCGGGTTGCACGGGTTGTTCAAAAGAATCGCCTTCGTGCGCGGCGTGCAAGCCTTGCGCAAATCTTCGGCGTCAATCTTGAAATTCTTTTCGATGCCTGCTTCAACAAACACTGGCGTACCGCCGAGCCATTTCACAAGTTCCGGATAGGTAACCCAGTACGGAGCGGGGATGATTACTTCGTCGCCCGGATTAATCAAGGCGGCGAGTGCATTGAACACGGCGTGCTTTGCACCGCTAGTCATGATGATTTGCGATGCATCGTAATGGAGACCGTTTTCTTCTTCCAATTTCTTTGCAACGGCCTTGCGCACGTCCAAAATCCCGACGGGTGCGGTATAGCGTGTCTTGCCTGCGCGGATAGCTTCGATTGCTGCATCTTGAATGGGGGTCGGAGTTCCAAAATCGGGTTCGCCTGCGCCTAAACTTACGACGTCCTTGCCGTCTGCGATCATCTGTTTTGCCATCGTGTCGATGGCGACGGTGAGCGATGCTGCGATATTTTGTGTTCTATCGGAAAGCGATTTCATTTTTTAGCTTCCTTTTTTTTCTTCTGTCTCAGACGGTATTGGTCGAGCGATCCAGCGATGAGGGGGAAAATGGTGAATTGGGAGATGAATATGCAGATAAGGCCTGTCAACGAGACGTAACCCATGCTGCGAAGCCCCGGATGGGAAGAAACGAGCATGCCGTAAGTACCGATGAAGGCTGCCATCTGCGAGAGGAAAATCGTAAAGAACTTGTCCCTAAGAATCGTGAGCGCGGTCCCTTTTTGCTTCTCGTAATAAGCGGTGAAGAACTGGAGGGATCCATCGATGCTTGCGCCAATCAAGATAGGGAAGGTGAGTGCGCTGTATGCCGAAATTTGCACGTCAAACGCGTTGAGGGCAGCCAAGAACCAGCTTGCAGCAAATACAGACGGGAGTGCGGTAAACAAGGCGCGGCTAAAGCGGTTGTAATAAACGAGCATGAACAGGAACACGAGTACTCCGCCTGCTTGTAATGGCCTGCGAATATGGTTCGTGATTCGGTCTAAGAATATGGCGCGGGTGATGGGGATTCCTGCAATGAGGTATGTCCCGTTTTGAATACCCTTAATTTGGTGAAGCTCATTGTATAGCTTTGTAATTTCGCTGCCGTAGTTTTCTTGAATGTCCGTGAAAACGAAGGCAAACCTGCCTTGGGTTCCTTGCTTATCGCGGAATTTCTTGGCGATGTATTCGGGCGGTTCAAATTCGTCACCTTCGTCGAATTCGAGTGCCTGTTCCACCTTTTCAAGATTTTCCAGTTCGCTCTTGGAAAGCGCTTCGCGGAATTCCTTGGTTACTGTGTTGTGGAGCTGGCGGAGCTTTTCCATTTTCTTTTGCTGCAGGTTGGGGGAGAATTGCGCGAGCGTAAAGATGGAATTGACCGTTGAAATGGAACCGTTTTCTTTGAGCTTGTTGAACTGTTCCAATAGCAATTCGCTCTCGGATTTGTCCGGAAGCATGATGATGATGGGGGTCTTGTTCAAGAATCCCGTTTCTGCAATCAATGAATCGATGACAGGATCTTTATAATTGATTTCTGTTGCCGAAAAATCGTTACGGATATGGATTCTAGTTCCGCCGATGTAAAGCCCGACAAGGCTTGCTGCAATGATAATCGAAAAAATAATCCAGTTTACACGATTGGAAAGCATCGAAATCCTGTATTCCGAATGGATTTGCGCATGCCTAATCGAGAAAGGTTTTTTGCGTTGGGTCACTTGCAAGAGGGCGGTAGAGAAAAGCAATGTGATGGCCCAGTTCAAGATGCACCCTGTGGAACCGAGAACGCCAAGTTCCTGAAGCCCCGGCAGAGGAATCAAGATGAGACATGCAAACAAGGCGGCAAATGCAAAACTGGAAACAGCGGTCGAAGGCCCAATGCCAAGAAGTGCGCTTTCGATGCAAAGTTGCGGGCTCAAGTTCTGTTCGCGTTCCAAGAAGTAACGGCTAAGAACATGGTTGATGATTTGCAATGCCTGCCCTGGGAGAACAATCGCAAGCAAAAGCGTAAACAGGTTGATGCGTCCGTAAAAAATGTAGGAGCATGCGAGTGTCGTAACGATAGGCGTTGCAATCGGCAATGCCGAAATAAAAATAAGTTGCGGCTGCCTAAAGAAATGCAAGATGAGAAGTAAAATAATTAGGACTGCGGTGACGATGCCCACCATCTTCGCTTCGGGCAAGAGGCGTCTTCCGGTCTGGATGGATTCGTAAACTTTTCCCGCAAAATGGACACGTAAATCGCTTGGCTTGCTTTCTTTTTCTAGTTGCGTCTTGACGTCAGAAAGCAAGTTACGGTTTGCCTGCAAATCCGAAATAGAATGGGTCGGATAGATCTCTACAATGCGGATGGTTCCGGTCTTGTTGGAATGGCTTACGGCGAGCTTGTCGAAATATTTCTTTTCGAGGTCGCTCAAGAGTTGTTCGCGCTGTTCCGATGTCGTTTGCGTGATGGAATCTATCGCGCTTTTGAGGTCTATGAACAGCGGATTGTTCTTCATGATGTAGCTATGCTTGAGTTCTTCAATGCGGTGCACCATGATATCGATATCGTTTTCGCTCGCGTACAAGAACTTGTTCTTCTTGTAAAAATCAATATCGGTCTCGAAATCTGCAAAATGCACCGAAGGGTTTTGCTGCATTTTTTGCGCGAGGTCTTTTGCGATGTGGTAATTCGCAACTGAATCCTCGGATTGCAGAATGACGATGAGGCTCCCGAGCCCGCCGAATTCGTCCTCAATTTTTTGGACGTTGCTGGGTTCACGCGCACTTGTAATGGTATCTTGCAATTGCAAGTCCCAACGTAAATGCGAGATAGGGTAAATGCTTAAAAGTCCTATCGTGAGGAAAATCGTAAGGATTATCTTAGGATAGGTTGCTAATTTTTTGATAATTTTTGCAAAGAGTGAAAACATCATCCTTAATATAACTATATATTAAAGGGAAAATGAAACGTTTGGTGACATTACTGGTGCTTGTAGGTGTGCTGTGTTTTCCAGCGCATGCGAAGAAGGCGCGCGAAGCCGTGCAAGATACTTCTTCAAGTTCCATGTCGTTCCTTGATGTTGTTTCGTGGCCCTTTATCCATGTTATCCAGCCTGTTTTTGGAATGTTGGTCTATCCGTTGGCGGCCCCTTTGCACTATGCAATCGATAATGGTGTTGCTGACAAGGCGGTGGACCTCATTACGTTCGGTGAAAATCGTAATATCTTGATTTATCCGGTGTTTAACCTCAAGCCGGGGAGTTCCACGATGATCGGTATGTGCTACCGCCACAGGAATCTTTTCCAGCAAGGGGATTATGGGGTATTTGAAGGCCATTATTATGCGAATAGCGATTTGGATGTGAAACTGCGCTACTCGAAACAGTCGCTTTTCGGTAAAAAACTGTATGGTGTCATGAGTTTTAACCTTTACATGGATCGTGACAATGGTTTTATTTTACCGGGTTCCAAGGAATCGTTTAAGCAGGCTGACACGACGTATAATTTTAGCGGTCAACTGGGGTTCCCGATTACGGAATCTAGAAACTTGAACTTGAGTATAGGTTCGGAGTTTATTTACCATAAAGCCGATTTTACGGATACGAAGGATTCTGTGCTGGATGACCCGAAATACCCGATTGTGGATCGCGGTCTGTATCAAAGTCACTTTGAAATACCGTTCTATGTGAACTTGGTGTTTGATAACCTGGATTTCCCATTTGCTCCGTCACGGGGACAGCGTCTAAGTATAAAGGCCTCGTATGTGCTGACGGGCAAGTATGGAGGAATCAATGCTAAAGATTTGACTTTGGCTGATTTGGACCGTTCTGAAGCAATTAAAGATGGCGGCAAGAACCATGACTATGTGAGTGTCGATGCCTTTTACCAGATATATTTCTTCATTGGACGGGCGGACCAGTATGTGCTTTCGGCAAAAGAGGGCCGCAAGACGAGAAAATTCTATACGGACTTTTCTTTGAATGAAGTGCTACGTGTGTGGCGCCCTGAAAATTTGGTCGAAACACTTTTTGAACATCGTGTGCTTGCTTTCCAGTTCCGCTTCCAGGGAATGTGGGAAATGGAAAAGGGCGGCGCTCCGTATTCGGCATTCCCGACTTTGAATGCGAGATTCCCGTTGCGCGGCTATACGGATGCATGGATGAGTCCGTTCGTGCTTGGGCTTTCTGCAGAATACCGTTGGCCGGTGGACCGACTTGTCGATGGCGTCGTGTTTAACGAATACGCTATGATTAGTGATAAGATAAATGGTTGGTCAAAGGACAATCTTTACAATTCGTGGGGATTTGGTGTCCGCGTTCGCAAACCGGATATGTATCTGTTCCGCGTGCAGTTTGCTTTCCACAGTTGGCATGGCTTGAGCCTTGTATTGACGATTGCTCCGGAATTCAAGTAAAAAAGGCCTATATAATACATCCGTGGAAATTTTTTGCTTTTTGGGGCATTTTTTGACAAAAAAAACGTTCTGAAGAGGTCTATCCACAATTGAAAACGCATGCTTGTTTGTTTATATTAATGATGTGGTTGAATGGCTTTTGAAGGAGGCTGCAAAATGTATAAACACTGGAGAAAATTTCTACTTGCTTTGACGGCGTTCTTTTGGAATGCTTGCGATAACACCGCATCGCCTGTGGCTCCTGTCATCCAGGATTCTAGTTCAAGTACAACCAATGGCCAAAATTTGAGCTCGTCTGTAGAAAATGCAAGTTCAAGCTCGGTTGCCGAAACTCAGTCTTCAAGTTCTTCGGATGTTCAGTCTAGTTCTTCGGAAGCACAGTTGAGTTCCTCTGCTGAATCATCGAGTTCCGTAGAATCCTCAAGTTCCTCTCCGATTGCCGAAAGCTCCAGTGGCGGAATAGAAGTCGTGCCTTTGTACGGTGTTTATATGGATAAGGAAACTTGCACGGCTCATAAAGACGACAAAGTTTATGAATGTACCGATGGGGTGACGTGCGTTGAATCTACGGCTGATGCCGAAGATGTTCCTGCAACGAGCGATCCGACTGAAGTTACTGCAAAATATGGTGTAGTTTACAAGCCCGTGGTTACGGCCAAATATGGTGTTGTTTATATAAAAGATAAAGTTTATACATGCAGTGATGGCAAGGTTTACAACGAAGCTGAATTTCAGGCTCATTATAATACCCTTATAATTGATGAGACTGTTGTTCTTTATGGCCCTCCTTGCGCGTTTGACGGCTCTTGCGGAAAAGATAAATAATTCGGAATTGATTCCGTATGCATCTCGGTTTTAAGAAGTTTCTTGCGCTTGAAGCGCATCGCCTTTATCGTCATAGCCAAATCAAGGCTCATCCGCTGACATACCTTTTTTGGGAATGTACGCTGCGTTGCAATTTACATTGCCTGCATTGCGGGAGCGACTGCGTTGCTGAAGCGATTCCGGACATGCCACGCGAAGATTTTATGCGCGTCTTGGATGGTGTTGCTCCTCATGTCGATCCTAACAATTTTATTGTGGTGATTACTGGCGGTGAACCGTTGATGCGTGCCGATCTCGAAGAAATCGGCAAAGAAATCAAGTCGCGCGGATATCCTTGGGGAATGGTGACGAATGGACTTGCTTTAAATCCGGAACGTTATACGAAACTCATGAATGCCGGATTGCGCGCGTTGACGATTAGCCTTGATGGCCTTGAAGAAAATCATAATCATTTCCGCGGCAATGCGCATAGCTTCGAACGTGCGGTTCGCGCCATCAACATGGCTGCGCATACGGACGGCGTTACGTTTGACGTGATGACTTGCGTGAATCGCAAGAACCTTAAGGAATTGCCCAAAATTTATAACTTGCTTTTAAATCTGGGCGTCAAGCGTTGGCGCGTTTCGAATGTCTTTGCAAAAGGTCGTGCAAAAGACAATCCGCTATTCCAACTTACGAATCAGGAATTTCGTCAAGTCTTTGAATTTATCCGTGAAGCCAAAAAGCAAAATCTCATGAATGTGAACTACGATTGCGAAGGCTTTCTCGGCAGTTACGAAAAGACTGTTCGCGATAATCCGTTTTTTTGCTGGGCTGGCGTAAATATTGCATCGGTGCTGTGCGATGGGAGCATTTCGGCATGCCCGAGCTTGCGTGGGGATTACATTCAGGGGAACATCTACAAGGATGACCTGTGGGATGTCTGGCAGAACCGCTATCAGGTGATGCGTGACCGCAAATGGACTAGAATTGGCGAATGCAAAACTTGCAAGTATTGGCGCTATTGCGAGGGCTCTAGCCTGCATTTGCGCGACGAGCAGACAAAAGAACTTGCTTTCTGCCATGTGAAACGGCTTGAAGCGGCTGGCGTTTAAAGGTGGTTTTACTACCTTTAAAAACATGGTTACGTTAGCTCTTTCCCATTTTGAAAAAAGTTTCCCGGTGGTACTTCGTGGTAAGCGCCTGGGTGCGGTTCTCCATCCGGCTTCGGTCTGTGCCGATTTGAGTTATACGCTTGACTTGCTCAAGGATTTGGACGGCAAGCTCTTTAAGCTTTCGGCTTTATTTGGCCCGCAGCACGGTATCAAGGGACATACACAAGATAACATGATTGAATGGGAAGGCTACGAAGACCCGGAATTGCATATTCCGGTTTACAGCCTTTATGGTGAACATCGCGAACCGACCGCAGAAATGCTTTCGCACGTGGATGCGATGCTTGTCGATTTGCAGGATGTGGGCGCGCGTTATTACACGTTCATCTGGACGCTCTTCCTTTGCATGAAGGCCTGCGAAAAGGCGGGAATCCCGGTGGTCGTGGTGGACCGTCCGAATCCGATCAACTGCGTAGACGAAGAAGGCCCGGTGCTCGACCTCAATTACACGAGCTTTGTGGGCTTGCATAGCATCCGCACGCGCCATGCCAAGACGATTGGCGAACTTGCCGAACAGTTCAAGGCCGAACGATTCCCGAAGTGCGAACTTTACGTGATGCACATGGATGGATACGATAAGCGCATGTGGTTTGACGAAACGGGTCTTCCGTGGATTTTGCCGAGCCCGAACATGCCGACTCTCGATACCGCCATCGTGTATCCGGGCATGTGCTTGTTCGAAGCGACCAATGTGAGCGAAGGCCGTGGCACAACGCGTCCGTTCGAAATTTTCGGCGCACCGTTTATCGATGCCGTGAAGCTTTGCAAGTACATGAACGGGCTTAAGTTGCCGGGCGTGTATTTCCGCGAAAACTATTTCCAGCCCACGTTCCACAAGGGCGCGGGGCAGATTTGTGGCGGGGCGCAGATCCATGTGACTGACCGTAATTCGTTCCGCAGTTTTGAAATGGCGGTGAAGCTATTGCAGTATATTTTCAACGAATACCCGAAGGATTTTGCGTGGAAGCAGCCTCCGTACGAGTACGAATTCCACAAGCTGCCGATTGATATTTTGCTTGGCAACGGGACATTCCGCAAGGAATATATCGAGTCGAGTATTTAATGCTTGTAGGGACTGCCGCGAAAAATACGAAAATGCGCCGCTCTTGTTACTCCAAACTTTGGCTTGTCACCCCGGACTTGTTCCGGGGTCACCATACACGGAACTCTATTGCAGAACACTTGTATAAATGAAACTTAGACTTTCGACAGAAACTTTGAACCGCCTGAAGCGCTTCCGCAAGAACAAGCGCGCCTTTTGGTCGCTTGTGATTTTGGTGGTGGCGTACTTGCTTTCGCTCACGAGTCCGTGGACGGTAAATGATGAACCGTTCTATTTGCGTTATAACGGCAAGAGCTATTTCCCGGCGTTTGCGCGTTATAGCGAAGCAGACTTTGGTGGCGAATACAAGACGGAACAGGATTACGCAAAGCTTTTTGCAGATGTCGCTGAATGTAAGCAGGATGAAGAAGACGGATTCCCGCGTGCTGGAGGCTGCCCCGAGATGTGGACGCTCATGCCGCCAGTGCCGCACGATCCGCTGAAGGCGGATCTGAGCGAGGAGGGAACCCCTCCATTTGCGCCGAGCGCAAAGCACTGGCTCGGGACCGATAGCAATGGGCGCGATGTTCTGAGCCGCCTCATTCACGGGTTCCGCATTTGCATCAGCTTTAGCTTGCTCTTGACCGTGCTTGGAACGTTCCTCGGCATTGTCATTGGCGGTATTCAGGGCTATCTCGGGAAGTTCTGGGATACGGGCATGCAGCGTATGATTGAAATTTGGTCGTCGCTCCCGATGCTTTACGTGGTGATTCTCATCGGCAGTATTTACGGTCGCAGTTTCTGGCTTTTGATTTTGATTATGGCGGCGTTTAACTGGCTTTCGCTCAGCTATTACATGCGTGCGGAATTTCTGAAGCTCCGCAACATGACGTACGTGATGTCCGCAAAAGTTCTTGGACTTGGCCATCGCCATATCTTTTTCAAGGAAATCTTGCCGAACGCGATGACGCCTGTGGTGACGCTTTTCCCGTTTACGCTTATCGGTGGAATCGGAAGCCTCACATCGCTAGACTTCTTGGGCTTTGGACTCCAGCCGCCTACGCCGAGCTGGGGCGAACTCATGAGCCAGGGACTCAACAACCTCTACGCACCATGGATTTCCGTGAGCACGGTTGCTGCGTTGTTTGTAACGCTTTTGCTCACGACATTCGTCGGCGAAGGCGTGAGGGATGCTATGGACCCGAAGTCGGGAGATAGATATGTGTAATGCAATACGACTGAGTGGTCCATGCCAAGCTGGACCGGCTCGTATTGACGAGCCGTGGAAGCGCGGAGCAATTGACTTCAAATGTACTGATAGCGTTCTTAAGTCAATTGCGGAGTCGTCAACCGACCCGAAGTCGGGAGATAGATATGTCTAATCCTGTTTTAAGCGTTAAAGACGTTTCTGTGGCGTTCGGGTTCGACAAGAACGGTAACTCGCGTGACGGCAGGAAACCGTTGCAAGTGACGGATCGCGTCTCGTTCGACATTTTCCCGGGCGAATTTTTTGCGCTGGTGGGCGAGTCCGGTTGCGGAAAGAGCGTGACCGCAATGAGCATTTTGCGCTTGTTGCCGTGGCCAAGCGCAAAAATTGTGAACGGCGAGATTTTGTTTGATGTGGGGGCGAATGATACGCAGGCTCAAGATGCCCACGACTTGGTGAAGCTCCCGCTCAAAGACTTGCAATCCGTTCGCGGTTCTGAAATTGCTTGCATCTTCCAGGAACCGATGCAGGCGCTGAATCCCGTCGTCACTATAAAAAAACAACTTCTCGAAGTTTTCAAGTTTGGCGCAGTCTCGAAAAGTGCAGTCTTGAAAAATGCGCAGTCCCCAAAGGAATGTCATTCCCGACTTGAAGAGCCTGCCCCGGACTTGTTCCGGGGGGAATCTCCTTTAGACCTTATTTGCGAGCAGCTCCGTCTTGCCGGTTTCACTGATCCTGATCGTGTTCTGAATTCTTACCCGCACGAACTTTCGGGCGGCATGCTCCAACGCGTTTGCATTGTGATGGCGCTTTTGCCAAAGCCAAAATTGATTATCGCCGATGAACCGACGACCGCTTTGGATGTGACCGTGCAGGCTCAAGTTCTTGCTGTGCTCAAGGAAATGGCCGAGAAAACGGGAACTGCAGTTCTCCTCATTACGCACAACATGGGCATCGTTTCGCAGTACGCTCACCGTGTTGCCGTGATGTATGCTGGCCGCATCGTCGAAGAAGGTCCTGTCCGCGAAGTCATTAACCACCCACTCCATCCTTACACGCAAGGACTACTGGCTGCTATTCCCGAAAGCCACAGCGACCTGCGTACGCTTGTTTCGATTCCGGGCTCTGTGCCGCATCCGAAGGACTTTGTGAAGGGTTGCCGATTTGCGGACCGTTGCTGCAAATGCGCTCAGGCTTCAGCCGATGTTCGCGAAAAATGCCTTTCCGCCGAACTCCCGACGAAAATTGCCGAAGCGGACCATTTCGCTTATTGCTTTTGCGCCAAGTAACTCCGCCTTGCAATCGAATTTTGCATAAGTTTTACATCCCGTTCTTTATCGTTTTTTAATATTATCATTGCAATGTTGAAAAATCGAGAATCTTTTTCGGGGAAAACGCTATGTTCTGTAAAGAGTGTCATAAGAATCTAAAGGATTTTGATGCTTTAATCGATAAAATGGAAAATTGCCCGTTCTGCGGGGCCAAATTAGTTCGCCCTCCGGTCAAGGTGGCGCAAAAAGATGTCAAGACTTTGTGTGATGCTCTTGTACAAAAAGTCGGTGATTCCATTTTTGCAAACGAATCGACTTTGGAAAAAGAACTGCGTGATTTGAATGCTCCCGAATTTGCTGATGCCAAGGACCGTTTGTTCTTGCTTGTTTTAAAGCAAATTCCATCAAGCATGTACGAAGTCAAAAGTTTTTCGGATGGCGAACAGCAAGAAGTGCTGGAAGCTTGCCAAAGACGTCTTTGCGTGGATTTAGGACTCTCTTTTGAACCTTGTGCGCAAATGCTCGATATCTTGCAAGAGTACATTTGGCAAAAGAGGTTCTCGCTTTCTCCGAATCTTTACGAATCGCAGTTTATCGACCCTCGCGATGGTCAAGTTTACAAGACCGTGAGGATTGGCGACCAAGTGTGGATGAAGGAACCCTTGAAGTACAAGTGCGTGGGGTATGCCGGTGAAGGCGTGTATGAATGGAATGCGGTGAACAAGTATTGTGCTGTAAGGGGCTGGCGCGTTCCCAAGAAAAAAGATTTTGAAATATTGACTCAGACGGCAGCAAGTTTGGGCTGTGGTGATCCGTCGAGTGTGCTCATGTCCCGCAAGGGCTGGGAAAAGTGCAGCGTGACTCCGACCGATAACCTTGGTTTTGAAGCGACTCCAGTTAAAAGCAATACAGGAATCAGCAATAATTACTTTAGCCATTTTTGGACTGCCGAAGATAAATTCTGCTTTGAAATTTTCCCTGGGCGAGTAACGTTCAGCACTCACTCGCAATCGTATGTGCGCTTGATCAAGGACGATACTCCGGAAACAAAAACACCAGAAAAGAAATAAAAAGTGCGCGGGTTGTCCCGCGCATTTTTCGTGCATTTCGAGCGCAATTCTATTTGAATTCTTCGCACCACTTGGGGACGATTTCTGTTGCTTTCCCTTGAATGACGACGTCCGTGTACGGGTCGCCATAGGGTGCTTCAAGATTTAAGCAAGTGACTTTTGCACCGTACGATTTTGCAAAGCTCTTGAACCCTGCTGCCGGATACACGACACTGCTGGTGCCGATATAGGCGAACTCGTCGCAGTTCATGAGCGCGTTCTGGATTTCGTCCATGTACAAAGGCGTTTCGCCAAAGAACACAATGTCCGGACGCACGGGGCTTCCGCAAATCGGGCACTTGGTGTCCATCGTTTCTTCGCCCGTGAAGTCGAATTCGTGTTCGTGCTTTGTGCAGCGGAGCTTCATCAAGTCGCCGTGCATGTGCAGCACACGCTTGCTGCCTCCACGTTCGTGGAGGTCGTCGACATTCTGCGTCACCAGCAAGAATTCGTCGCCGAGGCGCTCTTCGAGCTTGGCAAGTGCGATGTGTGCCGCATTCGGGGCATGCTCGGGGAGCCCTTTTCGCAAGAAGTTGTAAAAGTCCTTGACACGTTTCGGGTCACGGCGGAGGGCTTCCGGCGTGCAGACGTCCTCGATGTTTTCGTGTTCCCACATGCCGTCGTTTCCGCGGAATGTGCGAAGACCTGATTCAGCGCTGATTCCTGCACCAGTCAGAACCACTACTCTATAACGTTTCATATTTTCTCCTTCTTCTTGCTACAGGTTCGCAAAGAAAAGCGATTCCGCGATGATTCCACTTTCGAAATCGGGCAGATAAAGGCTTTCATTTTCGCCGTGAGCATTGCATTCCGGGTCTTCGAGGCCCGTGAGCAAAATCGGGATGTTTCCGAGCGTGTTGCGGAAAAGTTCTGCGCCGGGGATGCTTGCGCCGCAGCCAATGAACTTGGTGGGGGAGGCGTAAGCGTCCGCCATGGCTTCGCTCATCTTTTTAAAGAACAGGTGATTCGTATCGGTCGTGAACGGGTTTGCTCCGTCTTCCTTGTCAATGGTGATTTCCAAGTTGTTCGGAACTTGAGCCTTGAGGAAATCGGCGAGCATATCGGTGCATTTCACGGCGTCCATGCCGGGAGCAAGGCGGATGCCGATGCGGGCGTAAGCGCTGTCTTGCAAAACGTTTCCGGCGTTCGCGCGGGAGCCGGATTCAATCGTGCTTACGATGATGCTTGGGCGGCGCCAAAGCGAAATCAAAATTTCGTCTTCGGGCACGTTTAACTTTACTTGTTCAAGAACGCCACCATCGTTGCGGAAAATTTCTTCGGTCATGCCGAGCGATTTGTAAGATTCCAGCTCTTCCTTGGTCGGCGGGACAATGTCGTCTTCGTAATGCGGGATGAGAATCTTGCCGTCCTTGTCGGTAAGGCTTGCGATCATGCGGCAAAGAGCTTGTGCAGGGTCTGGAATCGGGCCGGACCAGGAGCCGGAATGGAGCGGAGCCTTTGTGGCGCGGAGCGTGACGTTGATGGCGCTCATGCCGCGGAGTGTCGTTGTGATGGACGGTGTTCCCTTCGCGAAGTTCCCGAGGTCGGCGATAATGACGGCGTCGCTCTTCAAGAGTTCTGCATGTTCCGTGAGAATCTTTTCGAAGCCTGCACTTCCAGATTCTTCTTCGCCTTCGATGATGAACTTGAGATTCGGACCAGCGCCTTTAAGTTCCCTGCGGACCTGTTCCAATGCGGCGAGATGCGTGATGATTCCCGCTTTGTCATCGGCTGTGCCTCGTCCAAAAAGACGATCGCCTTTAAGCGTTGCGGTGAACGGCGGTGTATTCCACAGAGGTTCTCTCATGGGCGGCTGCACATCGTGATGGGCGTACAAAAGGATGGTCGGCTTGTCTGGGCTTGTAAGGCTTTCGGCATAAACGCTCGGACGCCCGCTGGGCGGCATCAAAAACTGGATGTTTGTGAGTCCCGCTTTTTCAAACATCGCCTTTACGGCGTTTGCGCTATCCAAAACGTATTTCTGGTCAAAATTGTCAAAACTGATAGATGGAATGGCGACCAAACTTGAAAGCATGTCGATATAGCGAGGCATGTTTTCGTGAATATCTTTCTTGATTTGATTTTGCATAATTTTCTCTCTTTTTATAGAATTATAATTTTTTTCAAAACTCTGCAATGGGTCCTTTATTCGTTATATCAGTCTTGCGGGTGTGTCTTTAATGGCGGATTTTTCTATCTTACTGAATATGAACGATAATTGCATCAACCACGAATATTACATGCGTGTCAGCGACCGCATTCTTGCTTTGATTCGCCGCATTTTCCACAATAATCCGGAATTTCGCCATGATTCCCTGAAGCATGTGGCTCGCTTTGCCCCGATTATACCGTTTATGGGAGGTCGCCCGGACTTGAGCAAGACGCTGAATCGCGTGGTGACGTTTGCTGATGGCTCGAATCCGCTCCATTTCGGGGCTCCGATTGTGCTTGCGGCTGGTGCAAATAAGACTGCTAAGCGTATTTGTGATTATGCAAATATGGGTTTTGGTGGAATTTCTGTGGGTACCGCGACTCGCCACGTTCGCGAAGGAAACACGCATAGACCGCGTATCGGATTCATCGAAAATGACCGTGCCATCCATAACAGCATGGGCCTCAACAATGATGGTGTCGAGGCAGTGACTCGTCGTACAGATGCTCAGATTGCTGCCGCACACAGGGCCGGAATGTGCGTGGGCATTTCCGTTGCTGAAACGCCGGGCTTGACCGATGAAAACGAAAAGGTCAAGGATATCATCGAAAGTTTTTCCATTGCATACCGCGTGGCTGACTACATCGAAATCAACGTGAGCTGCCCGAATACGGGGGAAAATCGCCTTGATCTTGACATGTCGTTCATCGACAAGATTTTCTCTGAAATCAAGAATTATCGCGATGCCCAGAGCTATCGCAAGGCGGTTTATGCCAAGCTTAGCCCGGATATGGAAGAGGCTCACACGGCAACGATTATGGATGCGCTTGTGAAGGCGGGTGTCAACGGCGTTGTCATCGGTAACACATATCCGACCAAGAAAATCGAAAATCTCCCGGTCCGCGTCAAGTATAATGAACTGACTCCGCTCCGTGCTGATGGTGATTGCGGTGGCATGTCGGGTCGTCCGCTTTACGAAAACATGGTCAAAAATGTCAAGTTTATCCGTGAACATTATCCGCAGATGAGCGTGATGGCTTGCGGCGGTATTGACCATGGCTACAAAATTTACGATCTTATCAAGCTCGGCGTTGATGCGGTGCAGTGCTATTCTGTAGTGGCTTTCCGCTGGATGGCTGCTCATGCGATGCGCAAGGAACTTCAAGAAGCGCTCTCGAAAGACGGTTTCAAGACTCTCGCCGATTACGACTCCAAAAATCCGAAGGGCTAAAGAAAGCTGATGGTCCGAAGCGTTAAAATATTCTTCGCAGCACTTTTGCTTGCTTGTGTCCAGTCTTTTGCTGGATACTTTATTGAGCAATCCTACGAAGAAGCTCCTGCAAAGGATTCTCTTGCTTCGCTTTCTTTTGGTGGTGAACTGGAACTTGTTTATTATTTGAGTTCCATACATCCAGGACTTTTGTTGAGTGGTGAATATCGCTTTCATAAACATCATTCGGCGGATTTGTTCGCGGTAGCCTTGTTTTCGGGTGATTACTTTGAGATTGGCGCCGATTGGAGATTCTTTTTCCGTGGTACGCGCGAAGACGATTTTTTGCGCTTGGGCATTTCGTTTATCTCGTTTGAACGTTACGACAAGAGCTATTTCCCGCCACGTTTAACGTTCGGGTATGGTCGCGATATCACGTTTTTTAAGAATGCAAGTTTCTTATGCCGTATAGAACTGGATGCTAGCTATATAATGGGGCGTGCGCTCGTCGAGCACAACGATGATGACTTTTTCGGTCGAGAAGCCCATTTTACAGCGGCTTTGAATATCGGTTTTTACCTGTTTTAGGAGTGTCTCATGTTAAAAATTGTACGTGCTATTAGTATACTCTTGTTGCTTTCGGTTTCTGCTTTTGCGGGGCCGTGGCTTGGGCTTATTTATAAGAAGGATACTTTTGAAAATCACTTAGCGCTTCATGTTTCGGGCGTGCATCCTGAATCGGGGTGCCTTGCTGCGGGCGTTGTCTCGGGCGACTTGGTCATAGGTATTGACGGTAAGGCCTTGGAGAACGTTGCGCAACTCCAGAATGTCATGAAAAAATCGAAGGTCGGTTCGAAAGTCAAAATAGAGATTTTCCGCGATGGAAAACGCATTCCGCTCACGGTGACGCTTACGGAACGCCCGGACGATATTTCTAGCCTCACTGGGTCTGCAATTGGGAGTAAGATTGCAAAGTTTGGTGATAACTTCTATATGAATGCCGAAAAAAGGCAAGAAGCTCCGAAGGCAACGCTCTTGGACTTCTGGGCGACTTGGTGCGGCCCCTGCCGCCAAACGCTTCCTGTACTTGAAAAACTGTACAATAAGTATTCTAGCCAAGGGCTCGAAATTATCGGCATTTCGTCTGAACAGACCAAGCCACTTCTCGCATTCTACAAGAAACAACACGCTTCTCCGTATCCACTGTATCGCGATGCAGACCAGGGACTCTGGCGCCGTTATGGCATCCATGCGGTTCCGACGCTCATGCTCCTTGATTCAAATGGCTATATCAAGCGAGTCTGGAGCGGGGCTCCGAGCTTCGAAATGCTCGAAAAGCTAGTTCTTGAAGTCATGGACAAGTAGCGGGGGAGAGGTGGCACGACCTCAGATGGCGGTCTTTGGTCTTTTTAGTCGCTTTTTTTTGAGATTATTACTACACAAATAACCCGTTTTTTTGTATCTTTCCTGCCAACAAAGCTCCACCGTGTAGGTGGGTAGCAATTTCAACAATAAAAAAAGGATCCAATAATGGCTCTCAAACTCGGTATCAATGGTTTCGGTCGTATCGGCCGTATGGTCTTCCGCGCTGCTGTGGAAAACTTCGCAAATGACATCCAGGTTGTCGGTATCAACGACCTCCTCGACGCAGACTACCTCGCATACATGTTGAAGTATGACTCCGTCCATGGTCAGTTCAACCACGACATCAAGGTCGAAGGCAACTTCCTCATCGTCGACGGCAACAAGATCCAGATCTTCGCTGAAAAGGATCCGACCAACATCACTTGGGGCGCTCTTGACGTAGACGTCGTTGTTGAATCCACTGGTTTCTTCCTCACTGCAGAACTTGCTGAAGCTCACCTCAAGGCTGGCGCTAAGAAGGTCATCATGTCTGCTCCGGCTAAGGACAAGACTCCGATGTTCGTTTACGGCGTGAACCAGAACACCTACAAGGGCGAAAAGATCATCTCCAACGCTTCTTGCACCACCAACTGCTTGGCTCCGATTTCCAAGGTTCTCAACGACAAGTTCGGCATCGTCCGTGGCCTCATGACCACCGTTCACGCTGCAACTGCTACTCAGAAGACCGTTGACGGCCCGTCCAAGAAGGACTGGCGCGGTGGCCGTGGCATCCTCGAAAACATCATCCCGTCTTCTACGGGTGCTGCTAAGGCTGTTGGCGTTGTTCTCCCGGAACTCAATGGCAAGCTCACTGGTATGTCTCTCCGCGTGCCGACTTCCGACGTTTCCTTCGTTGACCTCACTGCTGAACTCAAGACTCCGGCTGGTGCAGACAAGGAAGAAGCATACAAGAACATTTGCGCTGCTATGAAGGAAGCTTCTGAAGGCGAACTCAAGGGCATTCTCGGTTACACCGAAGACGCCGTTGTTTCTACCGACTTCCGCAACGACTCTCACACTTCTATCTTCGACGCCAAGGCTGGTATCCAGCTCGACCCGACCTTCGTTAAGGTCTGCTCTTGGTACGATAACGAATGGGGCTACAGCAACAAGGTTTGCGAAATGGCTCGCGTTATCACCAACTACAAGGGCTAATTTAGGCTCGATTAGTGTTAGTGGTGTGGGCGCAACTGCCTAAAGCAAAATAGATTCCCACACCTCCGCTAAAAAATTTAAGTCCCGCTCAATCGAGCGGGACGATTTTTTTTACCCCGGACTCTGCCCGGGGTCACCATCACAACGTCACTTCTTTCAAAAAATCTGCTTTGAGCTTGGAGAGTAGTGTTGCCGCTTTTCGCTTTTCTTTGATTATGCTTCTGTTGCGGAACAATGTGGGAATGACAGACGGATGGTGGAGGGCGAACGGCAAAGACGCTTCAATTCCAAATGCTTTAGACAAAATAATTGCAGTTGCTTTAAGATTAAGCGCAATTCCGCTAGCTATGGTATTTGTGTCATTTTTTGTATTTGCTTCAGATGTACTTTCGCTAGCAACGTTATCTGCTATTGTCTGCGCTACGAGATACGGAACGGAAAACATTCTGCCACCGGCATGCATCATGCGAAGAGTAAAATCTGCAAGCCTTGCGTTTGCGGGGAGTGTAGTGTCGAAGCCGCCTGTACGTTGAATGATGCGTTTGGAATAGACTGCCAAATATGGGTGCGGTGAGGCGACATAACGCATGGGCGCATTCTCATCGATTTCGATAAATCCAGAACCTTTGGTTGCAGGTCTTAGTAGGTATCCGCCTAAAAATGTTCCTTTGTTTGTGCGAATGCGCGGTGCAAATGCATCAACCATCGGAAAACTATCGGTGACTTCTGCAACGTTGTTCAAAAAGGCGCGGTCGATCTTGACGCAGGGGTGCGCGAAAACGACCCATTCTCCCTCAATCTCGTTCAAGTGCTTGTTCCAATCATTTGTGAAGAACCAGCCGAGTTCGGGGTCCGTAAATGGCGGTTGGGGATTGCCTTGCGATTCGTCAAAGTTTTCGTCAAAAACAAAAACGTCGAACTGCCGCATCGTTTGCCTTATTCTTAGAACTCTACGCGAAGACCGAGCCTGTGCTCGTAGCCTAAACTTTGTGCGAGGACCGAGAACGCATAGTCGAAGGCGAACATGTTAGAGGTGTAACCGAGACCTAGGCTGAACATGCGTGCTTCGTTTGTTTCGTCAGGTCTGTCGGAGGAATTCGCCAACTCCTTGATGTCGCGTGAGATGTCGAGCCAAGTGCGCGTGAAACCTGCGCGGATGCGGAAAAATTCACCCAATGCATATTCTGCACCGAGATTCAAATCCGGTTCGGCGTAACGCGGAAAATCTGTTTCTGCGAAAACGGTTAAGCGCGGGATGCTACGGGGCTTGAGGAATCCGCCAATGGCAAACGTCTGGGACAATGGGTACGTGTCATCTGCGTCGTCTTTAACGTAACCGCGAAGCATGGTGCCGAAGTCCCTTGCAACAAACGAAAAACCGTAGTTCTTGCTGTCGGACATCCAGGTGATGCCCCAGTCGAATGCTGCTGCCATGGCGGTTTGATCGCTTGCATCTCCGGTCAATTTGTCCGAGGCGAACTTGAGCGCTGCACCGACTCGGATATGCTTCATCGGATAAGCGACGCTTAAAGTCGTGAGCTGGCTGAATGGCTTGTATTCGCTGCCGTTTTCGTCGCCATACTCGTTATAGCCTACAATCGTGCCGTACGAAATCCAGTTGTATGAAAACTGAAGGATGAATTTCTTGAACTCCGTTGTGTACGAAAGCGTACCTTGGTTGTCTGCAAATTCACCGGTTTGCCAGTGGGCTTCGATGACACGCTTTTTCCCTTCGGTCATAAGGATTGCAGCCGGGTTTAGCTGGACAATGGTCGGATCGGTAGAAGGGAGCGCCGACGCAGATTTTTCGAGAGCCGCATTGCGCGGGCTGTCAAAAGTTGAAAGGAACGAAAAAACTTCTTGCCCTGCATCGTGCTTTGAAAAGTAACCTAAATCTGATGCTGGACATGCGATAGCGAGAGCTGCAATTGCTGATAGTTTTTTCAATAAATCCATGATGTAAATTTATAAAAAAGTCAAAGAAAAATTTTGCAATAAATGCACTATAAGTACGTTTTTTTATTTAATATGGCGTGCGAAGCCTTTACAATACAAAAATGTTTTTATATATTTGCTCCTGCTCGGGCTACTAGCTCAGTTGGTAGAGCAACGCCCTTTTAAGGCGTGGGTCGAAGGTTCGAGCCCTTCGTAGCTCAGTAATCGGTTCCATTTAATGGAGCCGATTTTTTTTATATTGATTGGTAGCGTTATAACCACAAGCAGGAGTGCCTTTATGGTTCCTTTCTTGGACCTGAAAAGAATAAATGAACCATATAAGAATGAACTAGATAGAGCCGCGGTAGACGTGGTCGAATCGGGTTGGTATATCCGAGGGCGTTATGGCGAACAGTTTGAACGCGCTTTTGCTCAATATTGTGGCGTAAAGTTTGCTGTAGGCGTCGGGAACGGCTTGGATGCACTTACGCTCATGTTGCGTGCTTCGATAGAATTGGGGCGCCTTCATGAAGGTGACGAAATTCTTGTTCCGGCGAATACGTATATCGCTACAGTTCTTGCCGTTAGCGCTGTGGGGCTTAAACCAGTGCTTGTGGAACCTGCCGAAAATAGCTACAACATGGATCCGAAACGTTTGAAGGATGCTTGTGGTGCTCGTACTCGTGCAATTTTGGTTGTTCATCTGTATGGTCGCCTTTGCGCTATGGATGAAATTTGTGAATTTGCCAATTCGCATGACTTGCTCCTTTTTGAAGACTGCGCGCAGGCTCATGGGGCGCGTCTCAGTGATGGACGTTCTGCAGGTACGTTTGGTTCGTCCGCTGCTTTTAGCTTTTATCCGACCAAGAATTTGGGTGCGCTTGGCGATGCGGGCATGGTTCTCACAAACGATGCCGATGTTGCCAATATTGTTCGAGCGCTTGGCAATTACGGCTCCGAGCAAAAGTACGTGAACAGGTTTAAGGGCGTAAATTCGCGACTTGACGAAATGCAGGCTGCGCTTTTGCTTGCTAAGCTTCCGCATTTGGACGAATGGAACGAACGCCGTCGTGAAATTGCTGTGCGTTATTGCAACGAAATCAAGAATTCAAAGGTCTTGTTGCCTGAACTTCCTTCGGTGCCTTCGGAACATGTTTATCATGTGTTTGTGATTCGCCTCAAGAGCGAGGATTCTCGAAATGAAATGCAGGCGTACTTGAAAAAGCGCGGCATTGAAACGTTGATTCATTATCCGATTCCTCCGCATTTGCAAGAAGCGTATGCTCATGAATTTAACGGAGTGTATCCGATTGCAGAATCGATGGCCAAGACGATTCTCAGTATTCCGATGAGCCCTGTGCTTACCGATGACGAAGTCTCCGAAGTAATTGGTGCCATTAATGAGTTCTAAAGATAAGACATCGCAAGAATCTGCGAATTTCATGAAATTGTTTTTAGGCTCGGGAATGGTGACGTTCCTGAATGCCGTGCGCGTTTTTGTTGTAAATAAATTGCTTGCCGTGTTCCTTCCGCCTGCCGCTTTTGCATGCGTAGGGCAGTTTATGAACTTTATGATGTTGGGGCAGGCGACATCTTCGCTTGCTCTCCAGAACGGCTGGGTGAGCCTTACTGCTCAGAATAAAAACAATTTGGAACAGCTGCGTGGCGTGTGGCGTGGCGGTTTTCGGCTGACTACGTTTGCTAGTATTGCGACTTTTGCTGTTGCGTTAGTTCTTTGCTTTACGGTTCCGCTTGAAAAATTCTTCCCGGATATTCATCCGCGTCTTGTCCAGGCTGCGGTTATTTTTGCTTTGCCGGGCGTTTTTGCAACGAATATCATTACGATTACCTCGTCTGTAATGAATGGGCTCGGGCATTATCGCCGTTGGGCGCTCATCAATATGGTGACGTCGCTATGGCAAATGTTTTGGGTGGCATTCTTCCTTTATACGGGGCGGTTAAGTGTTCTTTCTATAGTGGCAACGCAGTCTGTTATTGCAGGTGTTTTTGCAACGCAAATTGCGTCTCGCGCTGGATTCAGTTTGCGCGAAATTCGTAAGTCCGCGTTGGATATTCGCTCTCCGTGGATATCGTATGCGCTCATGGGTATTGTTCCGATGGTTTTGACGCCTGTGGTGCTTACGTTTATGCGACTTACAATTGGCGAAAATTTGGGCTGGAATGCGGCCGGTATTTGGCAGGGAATTTGGAAAATTTCTGATTTCTTGACGACGTTTTTCTCTGCAATTCTTGGTGTTATTATCTTGCCGAAAGTTTCTGCAAAATTGACGCAGTCAGAATTTTGGGGAATGTTTAGGCCGGTTCTTGTTAAGACGATGGCACTTGCGCTTGTAGCGGTTGCAATTCTTTATTTAGGCCGCTCGTTGTTTGTAACGGTGATGCTTTCTTCAGCATATGCTGGCGCGGCTGATTACATGCCGATGCAGTTGTTGGGGGATTTTTTCCGTGTGGGAGGTTGGGCTCTGGGGCTTGTGCTGGTTGCGCGCCGTGAAACAAAAAAATTCCTGATTCTTGAAATTTGTTCTGAAACGGTTCTTGCTTCTGCAACATACGGCTTTGTGAAATTGTATGAATTTAATGGCCCGATGATGGCTTATGCGCTTGAAAATTTCCTTACGCTTGTGGCTTCGTTCATTATCGTTAGTCGCTTAGATTGGGCAAAAAAATAATGGTAAAAATGGCTCCGAAAGTTTCTGTAATCTTGGCTAGCTATAATCATGAAGCGTACGTAGAAAAGGCGGTACGTTCCGTGATGGAACAGTCTGGCGTTGATTTTGAGTTGATTGTCGTGGATGATGGTAGCAAAGACCATTCTCCAGAAATTCTAAAGCGCTTGGCCGATGAACTTGGATTTGCTTATGTCCATCGCCCCAATAAAGGTGTGATGGAAACGCTAAAAGAAGCGCTTTCTTTAGCGACTGGGCGTTATGTTTGTTCGTTTTCGTCGGATGATATTATGCCTCCGGAGCGCTTGAAAAAACAGAGCGACTTCTTGGATGCGCATCCGGAAGCTGTAGCTTGTTTTGGACAGGTTGTTCCTTTTTATAAAGACGATGAAATCGGAACGGAAATGGATGAACGTTATCTCCGCAGTGTGCCTCAGATAACGTTTGAAGAATCGTTCCTTGGAAAAAAGGCGTTGCATGGTTGTGCAGAAATGTTTGTGCGCGAAAAAATTCTAGCTATTGGCGGCTACGATATGCGCTACGCATTTGAAGACTATCCGCTTTACCTGAAAATCCTTTATAATTACGGTCCGCAGCCTGTTTCGAAAGATTTTTTATGTTGCTATTATCGCGAACATGGCGATAACATGCATGTGAATCATGAACGTATTTATGGTGAAATTCTGCGCGTGTTGTCGGATGATTATAGCAAGCATCCGCTTTATAAGCAGGCCGTTCGCGCTTGGAAGGCAAATTGGTTTTCGGCAGAAGCTGCGCAGAGTAAACTTGGGGCTCTTCGTTTGATTCCCAAGGTGATTTCGCTTTCCCCGCGTTTTTGGCTTAGACTTCCAAAACTTTTTATTCCGCGAAAGTTGCTGAAGTATTAGTTTTTTGAGGCCGGAATAAACTCCGGCTATTTTTTTTGGGAGAATAGATTATTCTTCTATAATTTCGTATGGTACGTTCCCAAGGCTTGCTGCGTATTTCGGAAAGTTCGACGGGTACGTTTTATATTTGCGGTTGCGATAGAGCTTTGCGCTTGAAGCTTTTGAAATGAGGAAAAATTCCGTGAACGCTTTCAAGTAATCTGTAGCTTTCTTGGAACTGTTGAAGTCTATGTGAATGCTTTTCCCTTTGACAGTAACGACGTTCGGCAATTTTTCTGCTTCGGCAAGGAACGTCGGGCTGTCTGCTGTCACGAGAATTTTGTTTTGGCTGCCCGTTGCGATTTCTCGCTTTATAGCGTTGAGTGCCGCGTTCAGCAATTTTTGTTTGCCAGCACTTGGCAATTCGTTGAAAGTAAATTCCTTGAAATCTCCGAGCTTGTTCTGAAAGCGGAATGAAAATGCCGAGTAATTTGTACCTAACAGGCTTTCATAGTGGATAAGCTCTTGCGCAAGAACCTGTGACGGCTTGAATAAATCGTTGAAATATTCCGCAAATTTTTCACCGAGTGTATCTACGCAGGAATACAGATGAAATTGCTGGTGCGTTTTGTCGAGCTGCCGTTCCAAAGCGGAATCGTTGTTGAAGTCTTCGCGATAGAGCAATACTGGCTTTGCTACGGAACAGTTCTTGCTGATTTGCTTTTCGTCAATAATCCAATTAACTTTGTTCGGTTCCAAGATTTCTTGCAATAAAAATGGCGAAGTGTGATAAATCTTGAAATCAAGATTGTGCTCGGTTGCGAATTTATAGGCACTAGCCATTCCGCGGAGGCGGTCTGTTAGTCCGCCGTGCATCCATTTGCCATCGGCCATGTAAATGAGCACTTGGCGTTTGTTGCTGCTGTCTTCAAGTTGGCGACATTCTTCGCGATTCTCGTCTGCTTCGCGGTTTATTCCGTTGAAATCGCTTTCACTTTTTTCTGTGTAATCGTCTCTCAGGTGGCGTAATTTAATTCCACGCTTTATCAGATGGTCGTGAACGCGTTCTTCTCCGAGAACGTGCCGCGCAATGCGGATAACGGCTTCTTTAGGCGTCAAGGGAATCATTAAATGCCTTTTTTCAATAACTTTAAAAATAGAGCACGGGGGAGGTACGAAAGCATAATGGCAATGCGGTTGCGCATGCGTATTTTCAAATCGAAAAATGTGCTAAAGCGGTACTTGCGAATATGTGCCAAAGCTTTTTTGCGGAATTCTGCGGTCTCTTCGGTGTCTTTGGTTCGCATCAGAACGCTGAAACCGGCGCTCACGAGCATGCTGCGGGCTGCTTTGTATAGCGGCTTCGATACCGGTTTCATTTTTTCAAAGACGTTTTCGGCAATGTCGAGTAGCTGTACAATCTTTTGCTTGTCAATTTGCGTTGCTAATTCACTGCCTGAACGCTTGCGGTAAAAGTAAAGTTTTGATTTTGTCGTTGCTACTTTGTTTGCTTCAAGCAAAATTTCAGGAATTACGGCGAGATCTTCGTAAATCGTTCCTGCGGGGAATTGTTTTCCTTTCCAAAGGCTTGCTCTGTACAACTTATTCCATGCAGAATAGTCGGGCAGAGAATCCTGATAAAGCGAAATTCTTGCAGCCTCTTCGGCAGAAATGATTTTTGAAATTGTTGTATCGGGCGTGCTTCCGTCAGTCTTGAACGCTTCGTCTGTATTTTGGGCGGCACTGCAGACAACATCGGCCTGATGCAATTGTGCTAAAAAGAACAACGTTTCGAGAAAATTGGGGGCAACGCAATCATCGCTATCGATGAAGGTCACGTAATCGCCACGCATAATCTTGAGCCCAGTATTGCGGGCTTCGGAAGGTCCTTTGTTCGGTTGGCCTATCAATCGGAATCGAGCGTCGGACGAGGCGTAACTTGCGGCGATTCTTGCGCTTTCGTCAGTGGAACCATCATCAATGATAATGGCTTCGAAATCTGAGAAAGTCTGTGCAACAAGGCTATCGAGGCAATCCTTGATGAATGCCTCGGTGTTGTACATCGGGATGATTACGCTTACTGCGGGCATTCTTCGCCTTTGTCTGTTTTGCTTTCGGTTTCGGTTTCGTCGGCAATGCCTTTGACAACTTCGATCCAACCGGCGCGGACAAATGCACCTGCCTGAACTAAATCGTTTTGCGCTTTTTCGTAAGCCTTAAGAATTTGGTTGTATTCCGAAACATCGCGCATCATCTTGACTTCGTGGCGGACCTTCTTTTCGAGCAAGTCCTGCTTCCATTGTGCTACGTCGGCGAGGTACTTGCAAGAGGTGTCAAAGCTGTCCAAGTACGCAGGCACGGTATCAAGAAATGTTTTTTCGTATGGTTTGGCTTTGGACTTTGCTTCTTTGGCAAGTTTTTTCTGCGAAGCGACGTTGTTTCGCAGCTCACCCATAAGTCTAACGATTCGGATATAATCTACTTGCGGCCAAATGAGGCTGAAGGGCCACATTTTTTTCCAGTGAAATTTGAAAATGGATTCATGCGCGGTGTTCTTGGCGCGCATTAATTCTTTGAGGTTGTCAAAGATAATCTGGGACGGTAACTTGAGTACATTTTCGCTCATACAAGAAGAATATAAAAAATAGGCGTGTTTGTTCTTGATTATTGCTTTAAATTTGCTTGATTTTTTTAAATTAAAGTTTAGATTGTTTTTGAAACGTCTTTTTTTAAAGGAATATTATGGATAAAAAGAAAATGAAGATCCTCGTCGTGGTTGACGTTGTCATCCTCGTCGCTCTTATCATTATCCTGATGACGCTCAAGGGCGGCTATGAGGAACAGGCTAAGCGCACTGCGAACGAACAGGAATCGGCTTATTTGGAAAAGAATACTCAGGTTCTCGTAGAACAGTGGCGTTCTGTAGACCAGTACAGCATGGCTTGGAAACTTGTTTATTCCATGCTCTCCGGTGCAAAGACCGAAGCTGCTTTCAAGAGCAACCTCGCTGCAATCGAGGGTGACAAGGACGCTCGCTTCAAACAGATTTCTCACCTTTACACAGGTGCTGGCATCAATGATGCTGTGCAAAACGGCATCTTCCAGAAGGCTGGCCTTGCCGAAGGCTCTATCCTTATCAAGAACGAAAAGGGTACAAAGGAAGTGGCTTGCGGTAAAAATTGCGTCGTGAAGTTCAGCTTTGCTAAGGGCAAACTCAAGAACGTTGATTACAGCGCTTTGGTCCAGTACAACCTTGCTAACACCCTCAAGATTGAAAAACCGGGTGAATACCATTTCGAATAAGGGAGAACGTCATGAATTTAAAGAATATTTCCATTGCACTTACCGTTCTCGTCTTTGGCGTTATCGCTATGCTCTTTATGCAGAAGGGTAACTATGTCAACCAGGCCAAGGAACATTACGAAGCTACGACCGCCAAGTCCTTCAAGGGCAATTCTATGGTTCTTGAACTTGTCAATAATGCCATTGACATGAACAAGCAGACTTGGGCAATCGCTTGCCAGGCTCTCCAGACGGTCAAGAATTCTCAGGACATGGCAAGGCTCGAAGCCAAGTTCTTCCCAGCCACCAAGGGTTCCAACAGCATCGCAAACAAGACGCGTCGCTTTGAAGCAAGTTCTGCAAACGTTATTGTCTCTACCTTCGGCAAGGTCGAAGAAGACAAGAAGACGGGCGTGAAGAGCCTTGCTGATTTGCAGTCTGTCGATGTGAGCGTCTTGCTTGGCAACTTCGCTGCAGCAACTGCTAGTGACGAAGCTGAAGAAGAAGGCGAAGAATAATTTAGTGGAATAGTCATTGGGACTTTGTCCCAATTCCATAAAGCAAATAAAAGGCCCCGCTTCGGCGGGGCTATTTCTGTATTGCAAGGACTTCGCGGGATTTCTATGGCGGAATCTTGCAGCGTTTTTTACAGCAATTCGCCGCGGATGATTTCGACAGAATCACCAACGAGACTTACGATGTTCGTCGGATTGATTTCGATGTTGCCGCAATCAACCATCATGTCCACGGAATGTTGGAACGTTTTCCAAATGTCATCGGTTTCGTAAATGTCTTCTTCGCTGAGCTTTGCTGCCGTACTGAGAATCGGCTTGTCGAAGTGCTGGAAGAGTTCCTTGAAAAACGGATGCGTCGGAATACGGATGCCGATTTCCGGGCGCTTGACATCAAGCTTGCGTGCAATATGCGGATCGGCCGGGAGAATGAACGTGTACGGCCCTGGCACTCGCTGCTTGATGATATTGAACGCAAAATTGCTCACGTGGGCGTAGCCGGTGGCAAAGCGTATGTCTGGAACAATCAGCGCCATGACGAACTTTTTCATGGGCTTCTTGAGCGCATAGAGCTTGTGAATGGCCTTGGGCGATTCGGCGTTGCAACCGATGGCGTAGCCTGATTCAGTAGGGTAAAGGACGAGTCCATCGTCTTCGAGAATTTCTGCCGCTTGCTTCACAACTCGTGCTTGCGGATTTTCTGGATGTACTTCAATTCGCATAATTTTCTTACAGCATTTCGCTTTTGGAGGAATAATATATAAAAAAATGTGTTGGTGAGGCTATATAAAATTTCTATCTTGCGGCCCGTGAAGCGATTTCATAGAACGATAGCGAAACTTCTCGTGGTGAATGGCTATTTGCCCAAGCTTGCACTTGCGGCAGTTATAGGGGGCGTGACTGGGCTTGTCGCTGTGGCGTTCCATTTTGGGCTGTGGGCCGCTATGGAATTTGTTCGTTTGCCGTGGACGCTTGGAATTCTCCCATGGTGGGCTTTTGCTATTGTTCCTGCAATTGGTGGACTTGCCGTCGGGCTTTTCATTCACAAGGTGGCACGTGCGCCAGAAACGGCGGGGCAGGGCACCGACAAGATGATTTATTCATTCCACCATCAGGGTGGAAACGTTCGTGCGCGCGTGGCGCCGGTTAAATTTATTGCAAGTATCATTACGCTTTCGACGGGCGGTTCAGCGGGGTACGAGGGGCCGATTTCGCAGATTGGCTCGGGGATTGCATCGACCATTTGCAAGTTTTTCAAAATGCCGCGGATGTTGCGGGGGCAGTTCCTGCTGGCAGGGACGGCGGCTGGACTGGGCGCTATTTTCAAGGCCCCGCTGGCAGGCGCGCTCACGTCGGTCGAAATGCTTTACCGCGAAGATTTTGAATCGAATGCCTTTGCAACTTCAATTGTTTCGTCTGTGGTTTCGTTTACGGTCTATATTGCGTTTGTGGGGACGGCACCGATTATTAGCGGTGTGTCGGCTTTCCCGTTTACAAATGGTGTAGAACTTTTGGCGTGCGCGCTCTTGGGCATTTTCTGTTTCCCGTTTTCTTATATGTACGTGCGTTGCTATTATGCTGCGGAACGTCGGTTTAACAAGTGGACTGCTCCTGCGTGGCTCAAGCCTGCGGTGGGTGGTGCGCTTATTTCGCTTTTGGTCCTTGTGTATCCCGAAGTCTCTGGCGGCGGTTTTGACTTTATCGACCATTTGATGTCTGGGCTTGTTCCTCATTCGGACGTAGGTGTGCTGCTGTTGCTTGGGGTTGTGCTTGCAAAGATTGTGGCGACAGCCTTGACGGTTGGCTCCGGTGGTTCGGGTGGTGTCTTTGGTCCGTCGCTATTTATCGGTGGCGTGGTGGGGGCCATGTTTGCTGGAATATGTGAACTTGTTGCTCCCGGATTTATTCGCATGCCGGAAATGTTTATTCTTGTCGGAATGGCTGCATTTTTTGCTGGGGCATCAAAGGCTCCGATTGCAGGTGTCGTGATGGTTTGTGAAATGACAGGGAGTTATAGCTTGTTGCCGGGGCTTTTGATTGCGGCGGTCATGCATATGGCTTTCTCGCGCAACTGGACCATCTACAAGAGCCAGGTGCTCAACAAGTTTGCTTCTCCTGCACATCGTCGCGACATGGATCGCGAACTTCTCCAAGCATACGATAAAATCAGTAGACAATAGGCTGTGGTTGATTGCTTAAATGCCTTTTTTCGAAAGCCTGCTACTAAACGCATCTAAAATTGAATTTTGGTAGCGTAAAAACGGCAAAATCGCTCTAAGTGTCCTTCAAACGTCCTTCAAAAGCAAAAACAGCCCCCGGATTCCAGGGGCTGTTAAATGGAGTATAGAAATTTTGCTGTGAGCTGCCTGCGGTTTACGAGCAGCGGAGAACTTGACCCGGACGAATCTTTTCGGACTTCAAATTGTTCAAACGCATAATCTGCTGGACCGATGTGCCGTATTTGTGGGCGATCTTTCCAAGGCAATCTCCACGACGAACTTTGTAGAACTTGCTCTTGCCGATTTCTTTCTGGTAAGCCGATTCGATTTCCTGGAGCTTGTCTGTGTCGAGCGTGACGGAAATATCTCTGAAAGTGCCTTCGGCAAAATCGTAAACGGTTTCTGGGTTGATGTAAATGCCGTTGTAGCGCATTTCAAAATGCAAATGGGCGCCAAACGAGCGACCGGAGTTGCCTCCAATTCCGAGTGTATCGCCGGCCTGGAGTTCGTCACCGACTTTCACCTTCCAGCGTTCGAGGTGTGCGTAAAGCGTGGTGAGTCCGTTGCCGTGGTCCAAGATCACATAGCGACCATAGCCCTTGCGACGGCCCTGGTTTCTGACCTTGACGACCTTGCCTGCAAATGCGGCGACGATAGCGCGGTTTTCTCCGTGGCAGAGACCGAGGTCGACACCACGATGCATACGGTGCTTGCGTGGGCCATAGTGGCCTGCAATACGACGGCTTTCTGTCGGGATGATAGAAGTCGTCATGTCGAGAACAAAGAGCTTTTCCGGAGCGCCTGTCGAGGCGGAGTCCGTTGTAGCCTTGATATCGGCATCCGCTTCTGCATATTCGCGTGCGGCTTCTTCGGTATCGAGGCTATCGCTATTGATGCCTTCTTCGGTTCCCAAATCAGTTACTTCGACCTTGGAAACCTTGGCCGGAGCACTTGCTTTGCTTTGCTTTTTGGGCTTGATTTTTTTGCTGGAAAAGTTGCTTTCGGTGATGACGAACTTTCCAACGGAAGGATCCTGAGTCTCGATGTTAGCGAGATCTTCGATATTTTGAGTTAATTCTGTAGTTTTAGAATCAACCAGGCGAGGAACAATTTTTCCGGCCATATCGTCGTCTTTTGCGAAAAGCGCGATAGGCAGGACTCCTGCAATGAGTATAGTTTTGATCTTCATAAAAATAGCGGTATTATATATATGGGTCTAAAAATACACATTTTGTTTGATTTTGTCACTAGTTTTCGGGCGTTTTTTAACGAGTTATTAACAAGAAACAATGAAGTAAGTTTGTTGTAACAAAAAAGACCCCGCCCAGTGGGCGAAAGTCCTATAAAATGGTCAAAATGTCGCATTTTCTAAATGTAAAAAATTGTTTAAAGCCTTGTGCTGCGCGGAAATGGCGCGCTTTTGCGAAAATTAACTTTTTGTCTATAAAATTTTTTGTAACTCTCGGAGTATCAACGACTTACATGTCACATTTTTCAAATTTTTCGTTGATTTCCTCTAATTTGGCTCGTATTGTTTCACGCTCGTATTGGTCGTTTTTGAAAATCTCGTTAATGTATTGGTCATTAATGAAAACTTTATGTTCCGAGGTATCGCATTCCGTTAGATTGTATTTTCTCAGAAAATTTTGATATCCATCTTGCTTTTCTTTTTGACGCGTTTTTAAATATTCTATTTCTAGAGAGTCCATCTCGTCTGGGTATGTTTCAAAAATTGGGACTACTTCAAAATGACTTAATTCATAGCATGAAGAGACCCCATATAAGGGCATATTTTCTATTTCAATGGATTCCTTAAAACAGTCATACTTTGCTTTGGAAATTTTATTTGCATTGAGGAGTGTGTCAATTTTTTCTCGTGCGATAGAGCCCGCTGCAGCGGCATGAAGGTAGTATGCATTATAAGCTGTTACATCATGGCAGTAAGATTCTGCCGAAATACATTGCCCTATCAATCCGGTTGTATCTGGTTGCTTGATTTTAGCCAATTCTTGGTCTATGTCGATAGTGGCAGAAGGATTTTCTGCGGACGTTCCCGGATCGCAACTGGCCCAAAAGAATGAAGCTCCCGAAAGGAACATTTTTCCAAGAATGTTGTGGATTTTTTTGAGCATAAATTTCCTCCTCATCACTTACTGTATAAAAATAAATTAATGGGATGTAAAGAAATGTAAGAATTGACTTCAAAAGCATAGTTTCTTGAGTGTTATTCCGAATCTTTTTGGATAAATGTATTATATAGAACAATCTAATTGGTGATGTCCCCGTAATCTCTATCTTTGTTTGTCTATAAAAAAAGGCGTGC
Organism: Fibrobacter sp. UWB12; assembly: GCF_900142485.1. Lineage (NCBI taxonomy): Bacteria > Pseudomonadati > Fibrobacterota > Fibrobacteria > Fibrobacterales > Fibrobacteraceae > Fibrobacter > Fibrobacter sp. UWB12. The sequence continues at coordinate 621,699 of NZ_FRAZ01000001.1, forward strand.
TTAGCACGCCTCTTTTGCCTTACGCATTTGTTGTCTAAATTAGAACTGGAAGTAAATGAACGGGCAAGAATCTGCGCTCATGAATTGGTAAATCACGAAGATGATGAACGCCGTCGCCGCAACCATCGCAGGAATCGGGAGCGAAGCGAACGTGATGCGATAACGGGACTTAAACTTCTTCGGAATCCAGTGGATAAGCATACCAGCGATAAACACGAGAATGATATTGATGTGTTCCCAGGCTATCGGGAGAATCGTGTCCCAACGCCAGGCCGTACCCATCTGGTTCACCATGTTCTTGGCGGTGTTCCATGCGACTTCATTTGCTTCTGCCGGGTCGAGGTTAGAGCCTGCACGGAAGAAAAGACGTGTAAAGGTGATGAACACAAACGTGAGCGAAACGTTCCAGGCTGTCTTGAGCCATTCCATTTTCTTGTCGCTGAACAGGTGGAAAATGATGGTCGAGTAAATACCCACGAAAAGTACACCGAACCACACGGCGGTAATCGCGCATATAGGAATCGTGTAATGCTTGTAGAGAATGGCGCTCAGTGCAAAGAAACCGAGTGCAATCGAGGCTCGTACGGTTGCGCTACGCTTGACCCAGAGCTTGTTGAATACTTGGCCAAAGCCGTTCAAACCACCCCAGATGATGAAATTCCAGCTTGCACCATGCCACCAACCACCGACAATTTGCGTTGCCATGGCGTTCATGTTCGTGGTAATCGTCTTGCGGGAATCCGGCTTGAAGTACGCAAAAATTGCAATGTAGACAAAGAAAACGCCGAGTGCGATACCGACCCACACGCTTCCAGAAAGAAGGATGGCGACAAGGCTCAAGAAGCCCATCCAGAAGAATGTGCCTGCGGTTGCGTTTCTGTTACCGCCAAGGGGAATGTATAAGTAATCGCGCCACCAGCTAGAAAGCGAAATGTGCCAACGGCGCCAGAATTCGGTCGGGCTCTTTGCTTTGTACGGGCTGTTGAAGTTCTGCGGCAGGCGGAAACCCATGAGGAGGGCAACGCCAATGGCGATATCCGTGTAACCCGAGAAGTCGGCGTAAACTTGCAGCGAGTAAGCGAAAAGGGCAATCAGGTTTTCGAGGCCGGTAAAGAGGAGCGGTGTGTCGAAAACGCGGTCTACAAAGTTTGTGGCGAGGTAGTCGCTCAAGATAATCTTCTTTGCAAGACCGTTCAAAATCCAGAACACAGCCATGCCAAAGGCGCGGCGGGGGAGGAAATACGGCTTGTAAAGCTGCGGCACAAACTTGTCGGCACGCACAATCGGGCCTGCCACGAGCTGCGGGAAGAATGAAAGATAAAAACCAAAGTTCAGAATGTTGTTGACGGCCTTGATTTTGCCTCGATAAATGTCGATGCAGTAGCTCATTGCCTGGAACGTGAAGAACGAAATGCCCACCGGGAGGATAATCTGGTCGACGAGCGAATGGGTGTTGAACATCGCGTTGCTTGCTGCAGCAAAGAAGTTGTAAACGTGAAGTTCGATACCTGTAAAGTCGTAAAGGGCGTCCAAGAAGAAGTAGGAATACTTGTAATAGCAGAGAACGAGCAAGTCGATGATGACTACAATGATCATCAGCATCTTCTTTTTCCATTTTTCCGTAGATTTTTCAATCCACTTGCCAATGAAAAAGTTTGCGATGACGCAGAAGATGAGAATGCACACGTAACTTCCACTCGTCTTGTAGTAGAAGAACAAGCTTGTCGCAAAGAGGAACGCGTTGCGGAGTAAAAGCTTGCTGTGTATGAACGAGAAGATGGCGAATACTACCGCGAAGAACCCCCAGAAATAGAACTGGGTAAAGAGAAGCGGGGAGTTCGGGTCAAATGCGAATGTGCGGGTTAGGTAGGGGATGATGTAGTCAAGCATGATTTGGGACTTTAGGAACTGTTATTTGTCCTTGGGTGCTGTTGATTCCGTATTTTGAGATTGCGGTTTCAATGGAATTTGAATTTGTGTTTGCGTGTTTTGAGACGCTTGCTGTAAAACTTTAGGCATAGGCACGTCGGCCTTGGCTGCCGATGCTACTTTAGGCATTTGTGGCGCGGTCTTTGTAGCAGGCGCTGTTACCTTTGCAGAAGATTGAACAGCTAAAGGTTTTGTCGTTGATGTCGTAATGGACTGGACGCTGGCGGCCTGCTTTGCTGGGAGTGTAGACGCAGGTGCTTGCGGTTCAGCTTTTGCAATTACGGGGGCTTCGGCAGGGAGGTTTGCGATGTGCTCAAAATAGGCCTGCATCAGAGCCTTGTAGAACATGTCGCCGAGCAATTGGTAACCGGCGGTCTTGAAATGAACCTTGTCTTTCTTGGCGAGGTCTGCTTTTTCCCACTTTGCCATGGAACCTAAGCCCCCCATGATGGAAAACTTGTCCCAGACTCCGGCCTTGTGCTTGTCGGCAAGCATGAAGAATGCCTTGCGTGCGATTTCCCCGTTCGGGTGTTGCACATATTTTTTCTTGCGAATTTTGCGGTAAGAGTCGTTGTTTGTTTCGAAAATGAATGCCGTCTTCGGGCTTACCTTGCGGATGCGTTTGATGAGCGTATCGTATTCTTCGCGGAACTGCTTGTCGTTAAAGACTTCGACGTTTGCATCGTTAATGCCGATTGCAAAAATCACGAGGTCCGGCTTGTAATAAGACATTTCCTTTTCGAATAGCGGGCATGTTTCTTCGAAGTAGTTTGCCACTTTGGCACCGTTGATACCTACGTTTGTATAGGTGATGCCGGGGGCGTTGTTTTCGGCAAGAATACCGGTAAGCGTAAAGCGCGGACGTGGAGGAATAGTATCGACTGCTGCTGAATCCTTCAAAGCGGCCTGCAAGTCTTCGTCGCGGTTGAGGCAATTCGTGTCGAGAACGTCTTCGCAGTCGCCTTGGAACATGGAATCGGCTGCTGCAGCTGCTTGAGGCACTGAACTTGAAGAAGGCAAAAGTCCAAGGGAATCGAGGCGTATGGAGTCTGCTACGCGGGCGAGTGAGTCTGCTCGTGCAACAGAGTCTTTAAAGAGCGAGTCCGTGATGAACGCGGCGATTTCGGCCTGCTTGGTTGTATCTGCCCAGCGGAATGCAATTTGAATGGTATCTATCGGGCGCGGACTTGTGAAAACGTAGCTCTGGCTAGAGGCATCGAACGTTCCGAAAACATCCATCGAATCGATGCGGAGCACCGGTTCCACATTGTTGCTGTCGCTAAATCCGAACACTCTAAAGCTTGTTTCGCCCCAGATGGGTTCGCTGTTATACTTGTCTAAAAGGAGAGTGAGCTCTGCACGCGGGTCGCTGGTGCTAATTGCAATGCCAAGGAGGCCAAGCGGTTTTGTGATTTCGCGCTGGACATTCTTGTTCTTGTCCCAAATGCCTTTGTAAGAGCTTGCATAGCTTGCCGGTGTATTTGTTCTTGCTGCCGAATACGGAAATACAAATCCACGACCTGCCGAAGCACCCGGGTATTCCTTGATAAGGTGCTCGCGGATGCGGCCGGAAATAACGTCTGCCTGCAAGTGCGAACCACCGATGTGGAGAATTCTCACTTTGCCCCTGTTCTCGAAAACAAGCGTATCAAGTTTCTTGAAGAAAGTCTCGAAACTAGCGTTTCCTTGCGGGAATTGGATTGTGTTTAGCGACGTATCAATAAAATCGTATTTCGCAAAATCTACGTCATAGTAGCCCGGAGTAATCTCCATATCCTTTGCGGAAATGGAACCGATGCTAAAAATGCCAAGAAAAGCAGCTATAGCGGCAAGCTTTTTTCTCACTTATAAACCCCCTCCGGTTTTTGTGGATTTAGCTTTTTCTGCGTTTAGGTCAATTATGTTGGTTGTGTCTGCGTCAGATTTCTTTTTATCCGAAAAATTGCGGATGTCCTTGAGCTTCGAATCGTTCAAGTTGTGTCTGCCGCGGAACTGGTAGTAATCGTAATACATGTGGAGTGACGAACAGAACAGGTCGCCCATGTAGGCTGCGCCACGGCGTGTAAAGTGGACGTGGTCGGTAAATCCAAGCGGGGGAGACTTTTTCACCCACTTGATCATGGAACCTTCGCCGCCCATCACGCGGTGCATATCCCAATAAGCAAGGCCGTTTTCAAGTGCCACTTCGCGCAACATCTTGATAGTGATGCCAAGACCCGGATAAGTTTGCCATCTTCCGTTAATTTGTTTTGCCATGTGGGCCGGACCGATAAAGAGAATGTCTGCATCGGGGTTAGCCCTTTGTACTGCTTTAATTTGTCTGGTGATAAGGTTCTTGTTGTAGTCCAAGCCCTTAGGTGTCATGCCCGGCACCAAATTGCCGCCGTATTCCATGATGATAAGCTTTGCGTTCATTGCCTTGTAAGATTCGGCAAGGAGCTGGCTATCGATTTTGTGGAAGATTGTGCCCGAACTTCCGCGCATGGCAACGTTGTCTACAGCAACACCATAAGCACCATCGACGGAAATACCGTAGATTTCGGTGCGGCCGCTCATATAAAGCTTGATGTTGGAAGTTGTATCCGGGAGTTTCCACGTATAAACTCTCAACTTCGTGAATTCTTCGTATGCCGGTGCTTCTGCGGTTTCTTTCTTGTTCTTTAATTTGTACTTGGTTGAACCATCTGCGTTAACGCCTACGGAATCAGATACCATGTGTTCGTATGTGAGGCGCAACTTCAAGTTGCCCTTTTTACCAGCAAGTACCTTGATTGTCGAATAGCCACCGACATGCGGGAACATGTCCTTCTTATTTTCGCGTTTCTTGATGCCGACAACTGCGGAACCATTGAGTTCACCCACCTGTGCCAACGGTCCATAGCGGTTGTGCGTTGCTTGTTCTTCTTTGGGTCCAAAGATAATGTAACGCTGCATGTTGCCATTGTTCCACTGCGATGTCGACTGCGACGGGATATGCATGACGGCAGGGAGCAAGCCCGGACCGTTACCGCCGAATTCTGTTTGCAAGTCTTCGCGGATAGTCGAAGAAATGCGGTCTTCTTCGAGCTGCGAGTCACCGTAGTGAATTACGTGGATCGTGGACGAATCCTTCTGTGCGTTCTGCAAGCTTTGGAAGAACCTGTCAAACCACGTGAGGTCGTCGTTCGGCAATTCAAAGCGTGTGCGACCTTCCCTGAAGAAGTCCTCGTAATATTTGAGGGAATCCGAGAATGCAGCAAACTGCTTAGCCTTTGTTTCTTCCATCATCTGGCGGATAGCTTCTTCCGGATCGACTTGCTCGACCTTGACTTCGTTTCCGGCGGAGTCCGTTGTTGTTTCGGCCTTCTCGAAAACTTGTGAAAGCTTCGGATAGCGAAGCGTCGTGTCGCCAATGTGGATTCCGTCCTCGGGGTAGGCGAGCGCCATTACCCCAAGGGTGAGGAACAAAGAAAGGATGGTGAGTAATACTTTTACTGGTGTCATAGTTAAGCTTTCAGCTGTTCAACAATCGCGGCGACATCGCCCACGTGCATCGTGCCATCGCGGAGGTCCTTGAATTCGAACTGACCGGCCGCGGCCTTGTCACCATCGACATAAACGACAATCGATGCACCTTGGTAGTTAGCCTGTTCCAACTGCTTACCCATTTTCATTGTTGCAAGCGGGTGAGAGACAGAGTTTCCGTTTGCGCGGAACACCTGGGCCGTTTCGAAAATCTTCTTCATGTCGTTCGTGAAGCTTGCGATGTAGAAGTCCACATGCTGCTTCGGGCTCGGCAAAAGTCCGCGTTCGCGGAGGAGGTCGGCAAGCACAACGTCGCCCATGCCAAAGCCAACGCCCGGAATGCGGTCGCCACCGAGCTTTTCGGTGAGGCTGTCGTAACGTCCACCGCCTGCGATAGCGCGCATGGATTTGCCTTTGTCGAACACTTCAAATACGATGCCCGTGTAATAGGCGAGACCGCGCACAATGGAGAGGTCGAGGTTCACGCATTCGCTAAAGCCTGCGGCGGCAAGCGTTGCAAAGAGGTCTTCGATTTCCTTGAGGGCGGCGGTTGCGTTTTCGCTCTTCACGGCGGTGCGCACTTCTTCGATAGACTTACAACTCATGAAATCGTCGAGTTGCTTAATCTGAGCTTCGGAAAGTCCTGCTTCGGTAAGAGCCTTGGCAAAAGCTTCCGGACCGATTTTCAAGCGACGGTCAAGAACCGGGTAAACGAGTGCCGGGTTCGGGGCGCCAATTTCTTCGAGGTAAGTGGCGAGGAGCTTGCGGCTCGAAACGCCAATCGCAAAGTCGCTGTCCTTGAGACCGAATTTGCGGAGCATTGTAGCGATAGAAGCGAGCAAGTCTGCTTCGGCGTAGATGCTTTCGGTACCGATGATGTCCATGTTCAGCTGGAAGAATTCGCGGAGGCGACCCTTCTGAGCCTTTTCGTAACGGAACAGGCGCGGCATGGAGAACCACTTGAACGGCTTCTTGAGTTCGCGGGCCTTCTGGATCACGAGGCGGGCGAGCGTCGGCGTCATTTCGGGGCGGAGTGCAATTTCGCGGTCGCCCTTGTCCTTAAAGTTATAGAGCTGGCTTACGATTTCTTCGCCGGATTTTCCGGTGTAAAGTTCCAGATGTTCAAACATCGGGCCTTCATATTCTTCGTAGGCGAAACTTTCGGCGACCTTGCGCCATGTGTCAAAAATATAGTTCTGGATGCGTTCAGCTTCCGGGTAAAAATCACGTGTGCCTTTAGGCAGTTGAGGAATTGCAATACTCATAGTGCGTGCAAAGATAGAAAAGTTGCTAGTTCGTAGTTATTAGCTATTGGAAAAAGTAATCGTTACGGACGTTTTATGAGTCGAATTAGCAATCTTGCGTTTAATTTATTTGTAACCACCATGCCGTGTTGTGATAAGAAATGGAATTGCTAGAATAGTTCTTTCCGAAAAATTGACGGTTCTTGCCGAAAAACTGTCCGGAACGGTCGGATTGGGTCTTTTTTCTACTCACTGGAAGACAAATAAATAATATGTAACATTGGTTCATATTGCCGGTTTTACATTTCTTTTGCTATATTTGGTACGTAAAATTTTAAATACCTTAAAAGGAAGGTTAATCATGGCTAGAAAGAAGATTGCACTTGTTGGTGCTGGTCAAATTGGTGGTACAATGGCTCTCGTGCTTGCACAGAAGAACCTCGGCGACGTCGTCCTTATCGACATCCCGATGACTCAGGGCATGCCGAAGGGTAAGGCTCTCGACATTATGGAAGGCCGCTCCGTCATCAATTCGTCCGTTGATCTTCAGGGTTCTACTGATTACTCCGCTATTAAGGGTGCTGATGTTGTTATCGTTACCGCAGGTTTCCCGCGTATGCCGGGCATGAGCCGTGACGACCTCCTCGACAAGAACTGCGGCGTTATCAAGACTGTTGCAGAAGCCATCAAGGAAAACGCTCCGGATGCATTCGTGATCGTTATTACGAACCCGCTCGACGCCATGGTCTACAACATGCAGAAGCAGTCTGGCCTCCCGGCCAACAAGGTCATCGGTATGGCTGGCGTGCTCGACTCCGCTCGTCTCGCTTGCTTCGTCGCTGATGAACTCGGCGTTTCCGTCGAAGACGTCAAGGCTCTCGTTATGGGTGGCCACGGCGACACGATGGTCTCCATCATGGAATGCGTCTCTGTCGGCGGTATCCCGGTTTCTCAGCTCATGAGCAAGGAAAAGTTTGCTGAACTTGCAAAGCGTACCGCTGGTGCAGGTGGCGAAATCGTGAACCTCCTCGGTCGCGGTTCTGCTTTCTACAGCCCGGCTACCTCTGCAATCCACATGGCTGAAGCTTACCTCCTCGACAAGAAGAGCGTGTTCTCCTGCGCTGCTAAGCTCAATGGCGAATACGGCGTAAGCGGTCTCTACTGCGGCGTGCCGGTTGTCGTTGGTGCAAACGGTGTCGAAAAGATTCTCGAAGTCAAGATGAGCGCCGAAGAAAAGGCTGCTTTCGACAAGTCTGTCGAAGCTTGCAAGAAGAACGCTGAATGGGTCGACGCACACACCTAACCGTTCGCGTCAGAATCAAATAGAAATATGTGAGTGACGCTCACTCTCGCGAAAACGCCTGGCTAATGCCAGGCGTTTCTCGCTCACACCTAATGAGACCGCTCGGCTCTTGTGCAAGGCGGGGACTCCGTCTTCGCCTCGCTACCACCTAAAGGTGGCCATGTCCACGTAAGCGCTAAAGCGCTAAGTGGCCAAAGGTCACGAACACGACCGGTTGATACCGGTCGCTTTTCGTTCACGGGTGACTGTTCGGTAATCCAACTGTTTTAACGAAAACAGCCCACGGGGAAACCCGTGGGCGTTTTCTTTTACCCCAGACGCTATTATGGGGCTGCTATCATGTATTGTTTTACTTCAATATAATCTTCTTTGCGAAATTGACGTTTTTCCCGTTGACGTGAACCATGTAGACTCCTGCATCGAGTGAAGCTAGATCGAGCGAAGCTGTTGTGATATCAATTGTTCCCTTGACGACAGTTTGACCTTGGGTATTTATGATATTGACTGTCGCTTTGGATTTGATTCCCGTAAAGTTAAGTGTGCGGCCCGCAAGAGTTGCCTTGGCTGATGATACATTGCGAATTGTCTTGATGGCATTGCTTCCTTCAAGACCACAGCCTGTGTATGGCCCAATTTGTTTAATGTTGAAGTTGTAGTCTCCATTAACGGCTTGAATCTTGAATTTGACTGCAACCAGTTGCTTAGCTGCGTCTGGACCGGAAATTTTTGTTGTGCCGCTATACCAAGTGGGTTGTGTGAATTTAGACCAAGGTATGGCTTGGGTTACGGGGGTTGTGGTTGCTTTATTAAGTTTGAATATCGGGTTTGCGTATTCGATAGTCGCATCGAATGCTCCGAGACCAAGTTCGAGATCGGCTGCAATGTCTGATGTGTATGTGATGCAGATTCCGCCCCAATCCGTAGCGTCTCCGGCTTCAGGGTCTCCGTCAATACCTTCTCCGACAATGTTAAAGCCAATGCCTACAAAGGGATTGTATTTTAAAGAGCCCTTAGATAGCGATGCGACGCCACAGACTCCTTTGCAGTGCGTAATTACTGAGTCTAGTGATGTCCCGGTTTCGGTTCTTGTATCTACAGGCCATGTGACTTTCGATTCACCTCCGTCTCCGTCATCGGCATAGCTGAACCAATAACCTGAAGTTTCGGAACCGTTGTCAAGTCCGGTATTGACCTGTGATATTCCATCTTCGCCGTTCCATGTTTGAAATGCTCCGGCGTATGCTGCAGATGCAGCGAAAATAGCTGTTGCCAGCGTGATTGTGTGTCTCATGATGTTTCCTCCCTAGTCCCAAAATGGAACTATAAATAAGATATACTCGTTTTGTATAAATGTTTTGAGGAAATGTCAGATAAAATGAAAAAGTATGAATTTATTATGAAATGTATTCTTAAGATACGTGTCATATGTGATATAAAGTATTTATATGATACGTTGTGTGCTATATAGAAGATTTTGATGCTTTGTCAAAAATTTCGTTCTTAACAAAACAGCCCGCGGGTAGTAAACCCGTGGACTTTTTCGCATTAGTTATGTCGGCCTCCGAGCCGGAATCGCCATCTCGTATTGCGTTACCTTAGCACAATCTTCTTTGCTATATTGACGTTTGTTCCGCTCACACGCACCATATAAATTCCTGCGTTAAGCGCGGTGAGGTTAAGCGTTGCTGCAGCATTATCAATGGCGCCTTTCAGTACGACTTGCCCAAGAGAATTCAAAACTTCGACGGTGGCTGTGGACTTGATTCCCGTGAATCCAAGCGTGCGTCCGTTCAGAATTGCATTGATTGCGGAAACCCTGCGAGCGACCTTGATATCGTCCGGTGGTGTGGGGATTCCGCATTTTTCTGGGCAGGTTCCGTCTTTTGGCCCGACGGCGCAAATTCTGAATTCGTAATCACCTGGTTCCGCCTGAATCTTAAAATGAATTCCGACAAGTTGCTTTGCTGCTGTTTCACCGTCAAATTTGACTGATCCGTCGTACCATGAAGGTTGCTTAAAGTCGGACCACGACACTACAATTTTCTTGTCGGTTTTTGATGCAGGAAGGTTTACTGCTGGGTTTGCATAATTCATCGTTGAATCGATGGTATCGCCAAGACCGAGTTCTAAGGATATGTCTGTATCCGATGTGTAGGTCACGCAGAGTCCGTCCCAAGCGGATGCGTCGCCTGCGACTAATGTTTTGTCGGTGGAGGATGCTTCTCCGACGATGTTGAATCCCATACCGGAGAACGGTTTTTGGGTCGATGTACCTCTAAAGAGAGTGGCTGTTCCGCATACTCCTTCGCAATCCGCAATAACTGCATCCATAAAATGAGGTTCGCATGAATAATATTCGTGACATGGTTGAACTGGATAAACGATTTTTGATTCACCGCCATTGAAGGAATCATTAAAATCGTACCATAATCCGTAAGTATTGGTTTCGTTGCCTAGTCCGGTTTCTACTGCGGGGACTCCGTCGGCTCCGTTCCATGTTTCGAACGGCCCTGCAAAAGTTGCCGATGCTGCGCAAAGTGCTGCTATCGTAATCTTTTTCACCATCGACCTCCAAATTACCTCAATATAATCTTCTTTGCAAAATTCACGTTTTTCCCGCTCACACGCACCATATAAATTCCCGCGTTAAGTGATGCAAGGCTAATCGTTGCGGCGTTATCCATAGCGCCGTTAATAACGCCCTTCATCACGACTTGCCCAAGAGAATTCAAAACTTCGACGGTGGCTGTGGACTTGATTCCCGTGAATCCAAGCATGCGACCGTTCAAAATTGCTTTGACTGCGGATGTCCCACGAGCAATTTGAATCCCTGCACTTGGCGTTCCGCATTGTTCCGGGCATGTCCCGTCTTTCGGGCCGACCGCGCAAATGTTAAAACGGTAATCGCCATCCTCTGCCTGTATCTTGAATTTGACCATGGCGAGTTGCTTTGCTGCGGCTTCACCTTCGATTTTGACGGCCCCGTCGTATGACGAAGGTTGCTTAAAGTCGGACCAACTGAAAACCATTCTATTGCTGGTTTTGGAGGCGGGCAATGGAACGGCTGGATTTGCGTAATTGATTGTGGAATCGGTAACTTCGCCAAGGCCGAGTTCCAGAGATATGTCTGTATCCGATGTATAGGTCACGCAGAGTCCGCCCCAAGAAGAGGCATCGCCTGTGACTAGTGTCCGATCTTTTTCTGAAAGTTTTCCGACGACACTGAATGCTAAACCCACAAATGGAGTGTAGGTTAAATTCCATTTGTTGAGCATGGCTGTCCCGCATATTCCTTTGCATTCATAGATGATGGGGTCTAGTGTATATGGGTATTCTGGGTTGAGGGGCATATCCCAATGAACCATGGATGCTCCGCCATCGCCATCGTCTCCGTAGGTGAACCAAAATCCGCCCCATTCGGTGTTGAGTCCTGTTTGAACTTGGTCGTAAACATCTTCATCAGCTCCGTTCCATGTTTCGAACGGCCCTGCAAAAGTTGATGTTGCTGCGCAAAGTGCTGTCAATAAAAATTTTTTCATCGTAGCCTCCTGAGTCACCCCGGACTCTGTTCCGGGGTCAGTATCTCGTATATCTTTACCTCAGTACTATTTTCTTTGCAAAATTCACGTTTTTCCCGCTCACACGCACCATATAAATTCCCGCTTTAAGCGATGCAAGGCTAATCGTTGTGGCGTTATTCGTGGCGTTGTTAATGGCGCCCTTCATCACGACTTGCCCAAGAGAATTCATCACTTCAGCTGTTGCAGTGGACTTGATTCCCGTGAATCCAAGCGTGCGCCCGTTCAAAATTGCTTTGACTGCGGATGTTCCACGAGCAATTTGAATCCCTGCACTTGGCGTTCCGCATTGTTCCGGGCATGTCCCGTCTTTCGGACCGACCGCGCAAATGTTAAAATGGTAATCGCCGTCCTCTGCCTGTATCTTGAATTTGACCATGGCGAGTTGCTTTGCTGCGGCTTTACCTTCGATTTTGACGGCCCCGTCGTATGACGAAGGTTGCTTAAAGTCTGACCAACTGAAAACCATTCTGTTGCTTGTCTTGGATGCGGGGAGATTGACAGCCGGATTTGCGTAATTGATTGTGGAATCGGTAGCTTTGCCAAGGCCGAGTTCAAGTTGTATGTCTGCATCGGAAGTGTAGGTTACGCAGAGTCCACCCCAAGAAGAGGCGTCGCCTGTGGCATAGGAAAAATCTTCATATGAAATTTGTCCGACAACACTGAAGCCTAAACCTATGAAAGGTGTGTAGGTTAAAATGCCTTTTCTGAGTTGGGCTGTTCCGCATATTCCTTTGCACTCCAAGACGATGGGTTCGAGTACATGTGGTGGTTCAGGATCTGTATAGACGTCCCAACGGACTGCTGACGCACCTCCATCACCATCGTCTCCGTAGGAGAACCAGAATCCGCTCGTTTCTGTTTCGTTGCCAAGTCCTGTTTGAACTTGGTCGTTAGCATATTCATCGGCTCCGTTCCATGTGATAAACTGTTTTGCGGATGTCGCTGTTGACTTTCCGCATTTTTCCGGGCATGTTCCGTCTTTCGGGCCGATGGCACAGATGTTGAAATTGTATTCGCCTGGTTCCGCCTGAATTTTAAAGTGTACGGCGGCAAGCTGTTTTGCTGCCGTCTCGCCGTCGATTTTAATGGCTCCATCGTACCATGAAGGCTGTTTAAAGTCGGACCAGTTGACGACGACTTTGTTTCCGTATTTTCCGTTGGGCGATAGAATGTTTGGAGCTTTTGCGGCAGGGAGCGTTACCGCTGGATTCGCGTAGTTAATTGTTGAATCAACGGTTTCGCCAAGACCGAGTTCCAAGGCTATATCTGTGTCTGACATGTAGGTCACGCAGAGCCCGCCCCAGGCTGATGCATCACCAATATCTGGCGCTGGGTTTGTTTCTGAGGTTTCGCCGACAACATTGAAGCCCACACCGACATACGGATCGTGTTCATAAGATTCTTTGCTTAGAATCGCTGTGCCAGCAAGGCCTTTGCATTCCTCGATGACGGGATCTAAAGATTGATTGATGTTGTCGTATGCATCTATCTGTGCTGGCCAAGCGATTTTAGATGTTCCCAAGTTGTTGTTATCGTTGTAAGAATACCAGTAGCCTTCTGTTTCGAGTCCATTGCCAAGACCTGTATGGATCTGAAACTCTGGAAGGAATTCTTCATAAATTTTGGCTGCATCCCAGGTTTCGAATGAACCTGCGTAAATGACTGACGTTGCGCAAAGTGCGACCAACAAAGATCTTTTCATAATCCACTCTCCTAATCAAATCTACCCAACGTAAAATATATTTACTTTTATGCTTGTTTCCCATAAATAATTTTCAAATAAATGAAATTTTTTTACAGCTGAATCATATGCAATCTTAATGATACGCTTTGTCTGTTGTTGGTCAATTATTCGTCGATAGTCGTTGGTCTTTAGTCATTCGACACGGGTTGTTGTTTCCGATTTAAAATGTCATTCCCGATTTAATCGGGAATCTCCCTTTTACAAAAACGAGAACGTTGTGTTAGCCTCCTTCGACTTTGAACAGAAGTGATTCTGTTGGGGGTGGCGATTCCTGCCGCTTAATCTAAACTGTTGACATTTAATTCGTGAAAATGTGGGCTATTTATGAATTTTTCTCTAAAAATACTCGATGTCATAAATAAATATGTGGACTTTTTATAATTTTCAATATATATTTAAGAAAGTTGTTGGTGTGGATCCGGAGATGTTTATGGGAACTAGGAGTTCTGGATTTTTTACGACGTTGGAATGTGCCTTTTTTGGCCTCTTTTGCCTATTTGGCGCTTTTGGGGCGCAATCGGCTTTTGCCGCAAATCCGTTGACGACGGACTTTTATTCTGCGGATGCGGCTGCCCTCGTACATAACGACTCGCTCTTTATCTTTGCGGGTCACGACGAACAGGGGCCGCAGGGCAATAACAATAAAGCCTTCATCATGAACGACTGGCATGTACTCGTGACCGATGATATGGAACATTATCACGATTACGGGGCGGTTCTGAGCGTAAAAACGTTCAAGTGGGCAAATGCGAGCGCTTTTGCGGGCCACTGCGAATACCGAAATGGCAAGTTTTACTGGTATGTGGCCGTCCATCACGGGACCATCAAGGAAAATGGAAGTGAAGGCTTTGCGATTGGCGTTGCTGTCGCGGACCATCCGTCCGGACCGTGGAAAGACGCCATCGGGCAGGCGCTTATCACCGACAATACGCCGAACGATGTGAAATTGAACATTGACCCCGCGATTTTCTACGATGGCGACGATATTTGGATGTATTGGGGCTCGTGGAATGCGGGCCGCCGCGTGAAGCTCAAAGAAAATATGATCGAGCTTGCAAGCACGCCTGAAGATATCAAGATCAAGGACTTTTTCGAAGCTCCGTGGATGCACTATTTCCGTGGCAATTATTACTTCAGCTATGCTTCGGGTTACCCCTCGACGACGAATTATTCCATGGCTCCGAGCTTGAACGGACCGTGGACGCAAAAAGGCGTTATCAACGATAAAATGGACAATTCTGAGACGAACCATCAGGCAATTTTCAAGTATCTCGGACACTGGTATTTCATGTATCACGGTGCGAATTCTCCGGGTGGCTGGACGTACCGCCGTTCCGTGAATATCGACTACCTCTATTACGACCGTGATGGCTTAATCCAGAAAATTAAGCATACGGATGGCGTGGATCCGGTCAACAACGCGCTTCTCGAAGAGGGCGGTTACCGCTTGACGGTTTCGCACAGCAATTTGGCTCTCGAAGATAACGATGGCGTTGTGGTGCAGCAAACCGCAGACGAAAAGAACGAAGCGCAGCTTTGGGTGCTTTCTCATGGCGATTCGGCACGTTATTACACGCTCAAGAATTTTGCAACGGGCCGTTACTATTGCCCACCCAAGACGTTGTTGGATACGGTGACAACTTCTGAAACATCTTGTGAAATTCGCATTGAAAATGCATCGGCAAAGAAGGGGTACTTCTTGTTTGCGGATTACGATAGCGATTACCTCGGCGATGTGCTGAACATTTCGAAGGAAGTCGGGATGCCGGTCATCACGTGGGTTCGTACGGGAACGGACAATCAGAAGGTGCAATTTGCGAAGGCGGAACTGCCGAAAGTTGAACCGCCGACGGATTCAGGCAATGGTGGGACGACTGGGCTTGCATGCGGTACTTTGAATGTGTCGGCTTTGCAACAGGTTCACTACGATGCGAGTGCTCGCGTAATTCGTTTGGGCGCTGAAACGTCTTGGGCTTTGCTTGATGTGAATGGTGTTGTTGTGCGTCGTGGTTATGGCCGTGAAATCCAAGTGCATTCCGCTCGTTCGGGAATGTACTTTGTCCGCACCGCCCACACCACCGCAATGGTTATGGTAAGGTAATGCTACTGTGTCATCCTGAGCGAAACGTAGTGGAGTCGAAGGATCCAGTGAATTTTTAAGGAGTATGGAAATGAAGGTTTTGAATTTTGCGAATCTCGTGAAGAGCGCGACTCTCGCAACGATTGGCGCTTTTGGCGTCTCTGCTGTATCGGCTGCCGATTGGTACGCCAAGGACAACTTGCAGCCGGGTCATGACCCGAGCATGGTGCGCTTTGAAGACGGTTACGCCCTCATGAGCACAAACAATAATTTGCAACTGTGGACATCCGAAGATGCTTACACATGGCAAAACCACAAGTCAACGGTGAGCAAAATCCCGCAATGGGCTTACACGTATGCGCCTACAACCGAAGGCATTTGGGCGCCTGACATTTATTACATGAACGGCGAATACCGCGTGTATTACTGCGTCTCTGTTTTTGGCAAGCGCACATCTGCGATTGGCTATCAGTCCACAAAGTCGATTATGCCTGGCACAACGGGCTACGGCTGGACGGATCATGGCCACGTTTTCCATACGGTGGCATCGGACAAGTACAATTCGATTGATGCCGATGTCGTTCGTGATACCGAAGGCAATTATTGGATGGCTTTTGGCTCGTTCGGTCTTGGAATTCAGTTGATTAAGTTGGACGCAAAGACGGGCTATCAGGCGAGTGACGATAAGACCGTCTATAATATTGCACGCCGCACGAGTAAGGCAAGTAACGGTGCCGAAGAAGGTCCGAGCTTGATTGAACATGGCGGCCAGTATTTCTTGTTTACCGCATGGGATATCTGCTGCCAGCAGGGCAACGATATTGAAAAGACGACTTACAAAACTGCTTATGGCCGTGCTGATAAAGTAACCGGTCCGTATAAAGACCGTGCAGGTTACGATATGGCTAATGGCGGTGGCACAATCCTTATGGAACGTTACGGACGTTATGTCGGTCCGGGCGGCGGCGAAGCTTTCCAAGACTTGAACCGCGTACGTTTTGTGCATCACTATTATGATCTTAACGGTGACAAGTTCAACCACATCCACATTCGTGATGTTGTGTTTACCGAGGATAACTGGGCTGAGATGGGACAGCCCTTCCTCGGACGTTATTTGAGTGCTGAAGTCGAACATGGTGTCTTGACACGTGCTGTTTCGGGCGACCTTGCCATTACCCGTAGCAATACGGCCTCGAACGGCGAATACCTTGCTTACATCAACACGGCTGGCTCTAAGATTCGTTTGCCGATGAACATCATGCAAGCGGGCGAGTACTTATTGCGTTACCGCTATGCGAATGGCGGCGAAGGCGATGCTACGCACAAAGTCACTGTCAATGGCAAGTCTCAAACCGTGACGCTCCCGCCGACAGGTTCCTGGGGCACGTTCCCGGAAAAGTCTATTGTGATGATTCCTGCAACGCTCAAACGCGGCGGCAACTTCATCGAAATTGAACCGCAACCGAACGGATTTTTCTCGGAACTCGACCGCATCGACTTCTTGCGCGTGATTCGCGATACGATTCCTGCAAACGGCTTTGACAACGGCATCCGCGTGCGCCTCACGGACAAGGATGAATTTGCTATCAAGGACGGCGGCTACGCCATTTTCGAAAACGTTGTTGCCGATTCCATCAAGAGTGACGAAGTTTCTATCCAAGTGAAAAATGCAACCGCAGGCAAGCTCGCCATTCGTGATGGTGCAAAGAACGGAATCGTCCTTGCCGAATGTGACCTTTCAATGGCTAAGGCAGCCGCAAATGGCTGGTCTGAGGCAAACTGCGGAACGCTCAAAAGCAAAACGGGCATCAAGGACTTTTATTTGACCGCTTCGGGCGTCTCTGGCGAAGCGATTGTCGGAAACATTCTCTTCAAGAGTGCCCCCTTGCCGGAATCAAGTTCTAGCAGTGCTGTTGCGGAATCTAGCTCCAGCGAAATGATTGTGAGCAGTTCGAGTGAAACCTCCGTGGCGCTCCCGGCTGTCCGTCCGGCAATGAACTATTCAGTTGCCAAAATCCCTAACGGTTATCGCGTACACTTCGACAACGCTGGCTCGCATCAGGCGTACCTCTTGAATCCGATGGGGCAAATTGTCTCCCATAAAAAAACTTACGGTACTGATATCGAATTTAATAACCTTCCCAAAGGCCGATACGTTGTAAAAGTGAAGTGATTTTTTGCAATTAAATTGTACCGAAAAATCCTTTCGGAATATAGATTAAATAGTGAATGCTGGTGTGTGGTTAAAGGAGTCTTATGATTCGTTGTTCTAAAATTTGCACCGCTGCATTCCTCTTTGCAGGCCTCTCGTTTGAGGCCGCGTTTGCCGCTGATTGGTACGCGAAGGAGCACCGTTGGGCGGGCCATGATCCAGACATTATCCGCTACGAAGATGGTTATGTGCTTGCGACAACGGACAACCACATGCTCATGCAGTTTTCCGAAGACGCTCTGAACTGGAAAAATGGCGACCCCGCCATGCCCGAATTCTCGAAATGGCTTTATAAATACGCTCCGAACATGATTGATATTTGGGCGCCGGATATTCATTACGTCGGTGGCGAATATCGCATGTACTATTGCGGTTCCGAAATGGGTATCCGCTCGTCGGGTATGGGCTTTATGTCGAGTAAGGAAATTGACCCGACAAAGCCCGGTTACGGCTGGACAGACCAAGGCGAAGTCATTCATACTGTCAAAAGCGATTCGTACAATGCAATCGACGCGGCGGTGCTGAAAGATCTTGACGGAAAAGTTTGGATGGCGTTTGGTTCGTGGGGCACGGGCATTCACATTCTGGAACTTGACGAAACGACGGGCAAGGTAAAGTCTGGTGCCAAGATGAAGAACATCGCGAATCGCGGTGGCGCAGGTGTTGAAGGCGCAAGCCTTATTGAACACAACGGAAAATATTTCCTCTTTACCGCTTGGGACAACTGCTGCAAAAAAGGTGCTGACCTCGAAAACAATTCTTACAAGACGACCGTCGGACGCTCCAATCGTATTGACGGCGGCTATGTAGACCGCAGTGGCAAGGCTTTGCTTGATGGGGGAGGAACGATTCTCCTCAATCGTTATGGTCGTTATTACGGACCCGCTGGCGGCGAAGCTTTTGAAGACGTGAATCGTTTGCGTTTTGTGAACCACTATTACGACAAAAATGACGGTGGTAATTCTTACATCCAAGTGCGCGATCTCGTATTTACTGAAGACAACTGGCCCGAAATGGGACAGCCTTTCCTTGGCCGTTACCTGAGCGCCGAAGCGGAACACGGCATTCTCACGCATGTCGATATTTCAAGCAGTTCCAAGGCTTCGAACGGGGAATTCTGCGCCTACATCAACTACGATGACAGCAAAATTCGTTTGCCGATGATTATCCCGCAGGCGGGTGATTACCTTATTCGTTACCGTTACGACAACAACTGGACCGAAGACGGTGCAAACGGCAGCTCGCATTTTGTAGATATCAACGGCAAAACGCAAGAAGTGCAGTTGCCGCTAACGGGTGCCTGGAGTGAATTCCCCGAAAAGTCCGTTGTGTACATTCCGACAAAGCTCAAACGCGGTTCGAACTTTATCGAAATTACGAAGGGCAAACATTACGCCGAACTTGACCGTCTCGATTTCTTGCGTATCATCCGCGATACGATTCCGGCAAACGGCTTTGATAACGGCATACGCGTGCGTCTTACGGACAAGGATGAACTTGCGATTAAAGATGGCGGCTATGCAATCTTCGAAAACGTGATTACGGATTCCATCGTGGGCGCGGGCGTGAGTGTGCAAGTGAAAAATAGCGCAGGTGGCGTGCTGAACCTCCGTAAAGAAAGCAAAAAAGGCGATGTGATTTCTAAATGCGAATTGCCCACCGCAGGCGAATCCAAGTGGGTTGAAGTAAAGTGTTCCAACATGCCCAAGCTCGAAGGCGTTCAAGATTTTTATCTGACCGCGGACGGTCTTGGTGGCGAAACTCTCGTGGGAAACATCAAGTTTAGCGAAGCGGATACGGGCTCTGTCGCAATTCGCGAAGGATCTAGAGCTCTCAGTTCGATGCCTGGAATGACCTATGACCGGTCCAACGCAGTGGTTCAGTTGGCGAACGATGCTCCGTGGTCTCTGTTCGACATGAATGGAGTTGTTGTCAAGCAGGGCTATGGTCACGAAATTCGCTTAAATTCCGTTACACGCGGTATGTATCTTGTGCGTTCGTCGAACCGCACCCTTCGCATCAACCGGTAACCTTTTCAGCAATTTTCATAAAAAACGCATCTAAAGGTGCGTTTTTGCACGTTTTTTGCCATATTATGGGAAAAAATTGTTTTTTGTAATCTTTTTTTACGCAATTAAAATATATTAGAATGTAAAACATATTTTTCTAAAAGGGAGCTTTTATGAAAATAAACAGTATTTGGAAGTTTACGGCCGCTGCAGCGTTCCTGTTCGCTATGGATGCTTGCTCTAATTCGGCCTCGCCGGATGACGACGAATATGATGATATTCCCACGACTACTTCTTCTAACTCCACAAAGAGGTCTAGTTCTTCTGCTGCAGGAACCATTAGTTGCAGCATGCTCAAGGAATCTCTTTCTGCACCGACGAATTTCGCCGTAACCAAGGACACTGATTCCTCTTGGACTCTTTCTTGGGATTATGTTCGTAATGATTCTCGTGGCGAATCCGGTTTTGAAATCCAGTCTCTTGATTTGGAGGCTAAATCTCCGGATTGGGAAGGCGAAGGTACGACTAACGCCGATGTTACCATTTACAAGTTAAAGGGTGCGAAAAAGGCAGGCAAGTATTATCGCGTTATTGCGTATGATGGTTGCGGAATTTCCAAAGAAAGTAATCGCGTCCAAATTAAAGCCGATGGTTACACAAACGTAGATTCGACAACCGTGGTTCAATCGGATATGCCGACTGATGTCTCAATAACTCGTATTGCACCAAGCGTTTGGGAACTCAGCTGG
The DNA here is from genome assembly GCF_900142485.1 of Fibrobacter sp. UWB12. Taxonomy (NCBI): domain Bacteria; kingdom Pseudomonadati; phylum Fibrobacterota; class Fibrobacteria; order Fibrobacterales; family Fibrobacteraceae; genus Fibrobacter; species Fibrobacter sp. UWB12. Next base: position 642,054 of record NZ_FRAZ01000001.1, read on the forward strand.
AAATACAGCGAAACTAAGGATGACCCGAATAGGAAGTTTATTATCCAGACTTCTAAACTCAAGGATTTCAAGTGGACTGGTCTCAAGTCGCCGATTGAAGGCAACGTTCGCCACTATTACATCGAAGGCCGCGATAAGATTGAAACCTATTATCGTTTGGCAGTCGTCAATAGCGGTGATACTTCGGCCTTTACCGAAGCAGTCCAGTTGACACCTGATATTGAATATCGTAAATACATGTCTCCTGAAATTCCTGCTCCATCGCCTAGGATTACGATGACTTATATAACAGGTATCGATAGAGATGACGATCCCGAAACAGATGATTCAACGATTGTTAGGGCCGTTGGAACTTATACGATTATGAACAACGTTAGCAAATATATTGTTGAATCGGAATACACGGATACCGTCTATTACGAAGCCCGTTGGTTTACTTCTTACGAAAAATACAACAATTACAAAGAAGATTGTAAGGGTAAGCAAACGGTTGATGCATGCGATAGCTGCTATTGGACTGAAACATTCCCATATCAGGAACCCTCTATTTCGAAGCGCTTCGATGCTATGGAAGACTTCCAGGATGCTGCTAGAAAGACAACATACTATGAATATTGTTATGACAATTCTGGGTCTGAGAAAAATTTTGCTTATTGCCTAGAAAGTTATGTTAGAAAGCTTTGCGGCTATTATGTGCAATTCCGCTTGGTTTGGAAAGACAATATTAATGGTAAGGGTAAAGGTGCTACCGATTGGAGTGAATGGACTGAACCGTACAGTGTCGCAGATATTTCTGGAGCCGATAAAATCTGCAATTCTAATTAAACTAGATAAATTTGTATAAAATAAAAACGCCGTTGCCAAGCGCAGCGGCGTTTTAATGTTGTTAAAAAATATCGCTATTTCAAGAAAGCGAAGAAAACTGCAGCGATGATTAGCAAAAACGCGACAATGTGGTTCCACTGGAGTGTTTCTGTATGGAAAACTGTTACAGCAATCGTCGTGAATACCGTGAGCGAAATCGCTTCTTGGATAATTTTCAATTGCATCAGGCTGAATGGCCCGCCGTTGATGCGGCTGCCGATGCTGTTTGCAGGAATCATAAAGCAGTATTCAAGGAAGGCTAGGCCCCAAGAGGCGAGAATCACGAGAATCAGCGGCCAGTCGGTGCTGATGTGCATTTCTTTGAGCTTGAGGTTGCCGTACCAAGCGAACGTCATGAAAATGTTGGAACAGCAGAGGAGGAGAATTGTAAAAATACCAGCTTTCATAATTTATTTCTTGTTTCTTTGACTATACGGTTTTCCCGTCGTCATTTGGTAGGCGAGTCGCTTGCGCACTTCTTCGAGATACTTGATGTAATTTTCGCTCTGGTAGTCGCGATACGTCCAGTCAAAAGCATGGAAATGTCCATCTTGGAAATATAGCGTTGGCTCTACGAAAATCCCGCGCTGCATATAAACGCGCTGGCGTTGGTCCTTGGTCGTTGCCAAAAAGAACTGGCCGAGAGTCATGTAGCCCGGATCGAGATTCACAGGGCGCAGCCCCGGAGTCCCGTTTTCCTTTGCAATTTCGAGTTCAATATCGTTTGTCCAAAGCTTGATGTCGACAATCGTTTCGCGATCCACGAGCTGTTCGTAGCTGAAGAACGCTCGCACAGGAGCTTCGCCAATTTCTTCTTTGTAGTAGTTGGTGAACGTGAACGGAAACGGTTCCAAGTTCAGGTCTTCTTCGCCGAATTTTGCCTTGAGAACACCGCGAACCGCATTCACGGCTTCGGCATCTTTCGCGAGAATGCCCACGATAATTTTCACTTTGGCAGGAGTTCTAATATCACCCATGCGCCCAAATTTAGTATTTTTCAAACATGAAATTTTCTGGACGCTCGTTTTTTGCTTTTATCCTTTTGTCTCTAGTCTTTACACTCTCGTCGGTGCACGCCGAGGCTCCGCGGGTGGTGCCGGCAATTCTTGATTCTGTTCCGCATGAGACATCGCACTTTACGCAAGGGCTTTCCTTTGATGGTGATGATTTGATTGAAACGACTGGACTGTATGGAAAATCGGGCTTGTACCGTCGCACGTTAGATGGAAAAATTCTTGATTCCGCGCGCATTCAAGAACGATATTTTGGCGAAGGTTCTGTTGTTGTGGGTGATGAAATCTATTATCTGACCTGGAAATCTCACAAGGCTTTTATTTATTCCCGTAAGCCGTTTAAAAAGAAGGGCGAGTTCCGTATTCCGACGGAAGGCTGGGGCCTTACGCTTTGGCGCGACCAGCTTTTGATGAGTAACGGCACTGATGAACTTTTGCAAATTGCACCGGGCAGCTTTTCGTTGACGGGAATTATAGGTGTCCGCGATGGTCGCTATTCAATCAAACTTTTGAACGAACTTGAAATTGTTGGGAATACTTTGTATGCGAATATTTGGCAGACTGACTTGATTGCCGAAATCGAACTCCCGAGCGGGAAGGTGTTGCGCTATATTGACTTCTCGAAAAAAGCGGGGGAGATTCGTGACCGGTACCCTGGCGTAGATGTTCTGAACGGCATTGCCTACGATGGCAAAGATTTTTGGATTACAGGCAAGCTCTGGCCGCAGATTTATAAAGTCAAGTTCTAAAAACCGCATTCTTCCCATTTGGCGTTGTTGCCGATGTTGCGGACAAGGCGGAAACCGCCTCTTGCAAATCCACTGAAATTATCTTCAAAATATCCGTAGTTAACTGCTTTCCAAAAAGAGCCTTCTGTGTCGATGCTTGCAT